>JBDOIF010000015.1:0-1302 GCA_041082215.1 Anaerolineae bacterium | reverse complement strand
GCGACGAAGCCGGTCATAATCTGCCGGTCCAGTTGCTGCTCCGGGCTCCAGGCCTGCATGGGCGGCTTCAGGTGGGCCAGGGTGAGGACGGGGCAGGTCTCGGAGAGGCCGTACCCGGCGTAGACCTTGATGCCCAGTTTGGTTGCCTCCAGCGCCAGGCCCTTCGGCAGCCGCGCCCCGCCGATGACCACCTTCCAGTTGCTCAGGTCCAGCCCGCGCACCGCCGGAGAGGTGACAATCATCTGGAGGATGGTGGGGACGCAGTGGCTGAAGGTGACCTTCTCGGTGAGCAGGAGCCGCATCAGCATCTCCGGCTCGTACCGGCCCGGGTAGACCTGCTTGACGCCGAAGAGGGTGGACATGTAGGGGATGCCCCAGGCATGGACGTGGAACATCGGCGTGAGGGGCATGTAGACGTCGTTCTTGCTCACGCCGCCGAAGTTGCCGAAGGCCGCCACCGCCAGGCCGACGGCGAAGGTATGCAGGACCAGTTGTCGCTGAGTGAAGTAGACGCCCTTCGGCAAGCCGGTCGTGCCGGTGGTGTAGGCCATCGTCGCCAGCGTGTTCTCGTCCATGTCGGGCAGTTCATCCAGCGGGATGGCCGCCGAGAGCAACTCCTCGTACTCCGCGTCCACCTTGATGTCCGGTTTCTCCTTCCGGTCGGTGAGCAGAATGGTCTTGCGGATGGAGGGGATGCGGGGGCGGAGACGCTCCACCAGGGGGTAGAAGTCCTCGTGGAAGATGAGGACCTCGTCCTCAGCGTGGGCCATGGTGTAGGCGATGTCCTCAGGGGCCAGGCGGGGGTTGATGGTGTGGAGGACAGCGCCGATGCCGGGGATGGCGAAGTACATTTCCAGGTAGCGGTGGCTATCCCACTCAATGACGCCCACCCGGGTGCCGGGCTTGACGCCCAGGGCCTGGAGGGCGCCGGCCAGTTTGAGCACCCGTCCGTACATGGTCGTGTAGGAGTAGCGGACCAGGTCGCGGTAGACGATTTCCTGATCGGGGGCCCAGGCGACGCCGTAGTTGAGGATGTGTTTCAGCAGCAGTTGGAAGTTATACGCGGGCATGATAGACCTCCTTTCTGGCTGACGGGACAGAACCTGTAATTCCACCGGTCAGGGGGAGAGACCGGTTGCGCGGCAGGGGGGATATTTTTATGATAGCCCTTTTCCGGTAATTGTCAAATCGTGTTACTGAAGTTCGGACGTGAGTTCGGACATGGGCGTTTGTGATATTTCCTCACCCCTCCCCCAGCGGCTTCGCCGCTACCCCCTCCCCTCAACTTTGGCCTTGTGCCCG
>JBDOIF010000005.1:0-17067 GCA_041082215.1 Anaerolineae bacterium | reverse complement strand
ACGGCCCAGAAGAGATTGTGGGTTTCGCCCCGCACGACCGCACTCCCGTCTTCCCGATGCTCAACCTCGTGCACCGTGATTTCCGGGTGGCGGGTGACCCCCATACGGGCGATCTCTGGGGCCAGTTCGTAGACCACTTCATACACCCGGCCCCGAGGGAGCACAGGGGGGACAACATCCGGCAAAATGCGCAGGCGCTGGATCCGGCCAACGCGATAGTAGAGGTGCTCCTGGCAATCAGCGATGCCCTCGGGTCCGGCAATGCTCTGACACCAGCCATAGAGATAATAGTGGCCCCGGCCCGGGTCAAAGTAGACCCGTACTGGGGCCACACGGTGCCGACGGGGATTGCCGTCTTCATACTGGGGCGAGAGGTAGTCAAACTCTACCCACCGCTTCTCCGCCACCGCCCGCTCCAGCCGGAGCACGACATCCGGCGAAATCTCGTCCCCATCCCGCTGACGCAGATCCAGCTCCAGCCCCTCCCGATACCGGCGGACGGCCGGCGCCCGCCGATGGCCCAGGTAAAAGACGATGCGGTCCAGGAATGCGTTGACCTCGTCGTGGTAAGGGGACTCCTCGTCAAATATTCGGCCCAGCCAGGCCATGGTCCGGAGGTCTTCCTCGGGGAGGTCCAGGAGGGGAGTCCAGAGGGAATAGATAATGTACCCCTTTTCCTGTCGGGAGTACCGGAGTTCTACCCCCAGCCACTGCCGGATCCGGGCCAGGTCGTTTTCCAGCCGCCGGTGGAGGGGTTTCCCTTCCGCGTCGCCGTAGGCCTCCTCTCCGACCTCCCGGCGGACGGCCTCCACCAGTTCCTTCCAGGTGGCGGGCCCGCGCTGAACCCGCCGGATGATAGCCAGACACCGGGAGATGACCAACCAGGTGCTTTCTCGGGCTCTTCGGGGCATCGGACTGTTTTCCTCGGTCTCTGTGATGGAAGGTAAAATGGGCGAGGGCAAGCCATACGGCCCGCCCCCGCCCATTCTTCAAGCCAATCCATCACAGACGGCACCCTTCCTCTTCCACCAAACCGGTATTCCCAAGGCTGGGGCGGCAGGATTCGAACCTGCGAATCACGGATCCAAAGTCCGTTGCCTTACCACTTGGCCACGCCCCAGGGTTGCCTATTCATGTTATCATACCTTCTTTATAACCGCAAGGGGTTTTCCCCGTCCATGATCGTCCCCCGCACATTATGCCCACAGGTGCCATGACATAGCAGGATCCCAGTTACATAACCGGGGTCCCTGTTGCTTTCCGAGTCCCTCTACTGCTCCATCAGCACGACCTGTGTGGTGCTGTCGCTGGAACTGACCATCACGCTCAGGCTGCGATCGCCCTTTACCCAGGTCTGCATGATCGTCCCGGAGATCGCGGTCTCCTCCTGCAACGTCCAGCCCATGCCGGGTAGCTGGTCCTTGTAGAACTGGCCCACAGCCTCGACGGCGTCGGAAGTCGTGAAGGAGGCCATCCCTTGCATTAAAGAAACACCAGAGGCATTCGGGTACAGCGGGATGTCTTCAGGAAGCCCGGTTGGAGCACCTTCGGGGGGCTCGATAGTGAAAGCAGAATTGACCTCGTAGATGTCGTACTGGTATTGTCCCTCGCCCGGTTGACCGTTAGTCGTTCCCCTCCAGGTCAGGATGAACCGCACGACGAACGAGGGAAGACCGCTCTCATCGGCGATCCAGGCCTCAGCCTCTACGTCGGTGACGTCTTCGCTGGCGGTGATCGCCGCCACCTCTGCAGGCGAGAGGAGCAGTTCATAGTGCCGGCACGCGATCCCGTTCACCGTTTCCCGGCCAGCGTACCGGTAGTCCCCGCTCAAGAACCCGGCAGGGTCGAACTTCAGATCGGCCCCAAACTGTTCGATCGCCTCCTCGGGATCCTGCTCGGTCTGTCCACATGTCCCTCCGAAGCAGTACCAGGCGGTATTCCCGATCTGGACGTACTCCACAGCCTCGGCTTCATCCTCAGAGGAGACCCGGTACCGTCTCGCCGGGGGTTCGCGAGTTTCGTCCATCTCGACGACCATGCTCTCTACAGTCCCGGAGTCGGTTGCCCACCTGTAAGCTATGCGGGCCCGGTAGCTATTGAGACCGGCGAGTGCGTTTGAGGAGACTTCGGGCGGCGGGGCCGTTTCCCCGCCCGTCTCCTCCGCTGGCTCCTGCACCTCAGTCCCGGCGGGCGTGGCCGCCTCACCTCCTGCACCCGGCTGCTCAGTTGCCCCCCTGCCAACTAACGAACAGGCCAGCGACGCCGTCAGCAGCAAGATCACCGCTACAATCCACAGCCTTCGATCCATTGCTATCCTCCTGAATCTATTTAGAACCGTCCAACCGGGCCGGTTCAAATGGATTTATTTAGTATACTACCCGGCGACCTTTTGAGCAAGAAAGGATGCCGGGCGGGCGTATTTCAATTTCGGGGCGAGTGGTCCTCTCGCTCGCCGGTGGATCGCAAATCCCACGAATGGCCCGAATACCGCGAACAGGAGGGACACCTGCTCCATTCGCAGCATTCGTTTCCATTCGCGCCATTCGTGTTTCCCCAGGTCCGGCCCGGGCCAGGGACATCCCGCCCCCAAACTGAAATAGAAGGCTTTCGAAGCTCTGCGGTGAGCAGCTACAAGAGGGGAAGATTTGACAAAAAGGCCGAAGTGTGTATAGCCTACCGGCAGCGCGCCGAGCGGAGGGTCGGACGCTCTGGGTGAGTCCAGTTCATCAGGAGGGAGCAGAGACGATGAAAAAGACGGAGGCTCTTCTGGCAGGTTACAAGTGCATAAAGCTGGAAAACGACTGCCTGTGCGTGTGGGTCGCCCGAACGGTGGGGCCGCGCGTCCTCGGGCTGGCCCCCCAGGGCCGTGACAATCTCTTCGCCCTGCTCCCCCCCGATGAGGGGATCCCCCTTGCCGATGGGAAACGCTTTACTTTCTACGGGGGTCACCGGCTGTGGCACGCCCCCGAAGAGCCCCCACGGACCTACCTCCCCGACGACGCTCCCGTCCTCATCACGGAGACGGAGGGAGGGCTAACCATCACCCAGTCCATTGAACCGGAGACCGGCATCCAGAAGTCGCTCACACTTGTCCTGGACGAGCAGTGGCCGCTTATTGCGGTGGATCACACGCTGCGCAATCTGGGAGAGGAACCGGTCGAGCTGGCGGCGTGGGCCATCACCCAGGTCAGGCCTGGAGGGGTCGCCATCCTCCCCCAGCCCACCGGCCCAGCCGACAGGTACGGCGTGCTGCCCAACCGCCATATCGTGCTGTGGCCCTATACCTCAATTCATTCCCCTTACATCGAGTGGGGAGACCGGTACATCTTTGTCCGGGCCGCGATGGAGAGCGGAGCCCTCAAGCTTGGCTTTCCCAACCCCGTCGGATGGCTCGCCTACGCCCTGGGGGATGTGCTGTTTGTCAAACAAGCCCCCTACCGGCCCGACATGCCCTACTTCGACCGGGGGGCCTCCAGCGAGTGCTACTGCGACCCCCGCTTCCTGGAACTGGAGACGCTGGGACCCCGCACCCGGCTGGCCCCAGGCGATGCGGTGACCCACCGGGAAACCTGGTCGGTCTTCACAGGCATCCCCTTCCGCCCCGACGAGGCGGTCTTTCAGGAGCTGGCCGAAAGGCTGGGGCTCTTGACAGAGACCGAAAGGAGCGTATAATTTAGCCGTCCAATATTTTGCTGGCTAAATAAATTGAGGAACGGTCAAAATGAGCCGATCCCCGGAGCCGGAACCCCTGGACAGGCTGTTTGCGGAGGTCTGCCGTTTGAAGCATGCTCACGTACACAGCAGGCTGAAAGGGTTGGGCCTTTACCGCGGGCAGCCGGCGGTGTTGCGGGCACTGTGGGAAAAGGATGGACTGACCCACACGGAGCTGGCCAGACGGCTGGGTGTCCAGCCGGCCACGATCACGAAGATGATCCGCCGGATGGAGCGTTCCGGCTTTGTCGAGCGCAGGCCCGATCAACGCGACCAGCGTGTCTCCCGTGTCTACCTCACAGAGGCCGGGCAGGCCGTCCGCGAGAAGGTGCTGCAGATCTGGCAGGCCCTCGACGAGGAGGCGTTCGCTGGCTTCACCCCTGAGGAGCGGGAATTGCTGCACGGTTTCTTCTCCCGCATTCGGGAGAACCTGCAGCGGGCCACCGGAGGCTGACCATCAGCCTGGGAGCAGGGGCTGGGATCGGCGCACCTCTTTCAGGAGGAGGATTCCAGAGTGAAGTCCCTTCGGTTTGTGTATCGGTATGTCCGCCAGTACGTCCGACCGCTGGTGATCACCGTCATCAGCATGCTGCTGCTGGTAGGCGTCCAGTTGCTGGCCCCCTGGATCGTGCGCAGCATGGTCGCCACCGTAACCGATCCGGCCGCCGGGCCGAAGGCGGTGGACTTCGTCGCCCGGCTGGCCCTGGTGGCGCTGCTGGTCTACGTAGTCCGCGGCGTCCTCCAGTTCCTGCGGAGCTATATGGCCCACGTGGCTGGCTGGAACGTGGTCGCCAATGTCCGTGCCGAAATATACAACCATCTCCAGCGGCTCTCCCTCCGCTTTTACGCGGACAAGCAGGTGGGCCAACTGATGTCCCGCACAGTCAACGACTCCGACCTTCTGGAGCAACTGATCGCCCATGCCATACCGGACGTCACGGTCAACCTGCTGACATTGATAGGGGCCGCCCTGATCCTGTTTCAGATGAGCTGGCAACTGGCCCTGCTCAGCCTCATTCCCATCCCCCTCATCGTGGTGGCGATGCAGGGCTTATCCAGATACGTTCGCCCGGCGTTCCGCAAGCGGCAGGCGGAGCTGGGGGAACTGAACGCCACCCTGAACGACAACCTCTCCGGCATGCGGGAGATCAAGGCCTTCACCCGGGAAGAGATAGAGGCCGCCCGGATCTGGAGCCACATCGTCCGTTACCGGGATTCGCTGCTCCGCGCCCTCCGTCTGATGGCCGTGTTTCATCCCTTCGTCGAGTTCGCCTCCTCGCTGGGCACCATCGTCCTCATCTATTTTGGCGGGCGGCTTGTCCTGAACCGGACTCTGCCCATCGAGGACCTGGTGGCCTTCTTTCTCTACCTCGAGATGCTGTACCAGCCTGTGCGGGCCCTGAGCCAGGCGTGGGAGAGCGTCCAGCAGGCCCTGGCGGGGGCGGAGCGGGTGAGCGAACTGCTGAACGAGCAGCCCGAGATCGTTGATCGGCCCGGCGCCATCGAGTTGCCCGGCAGGGCGAAAGGGGCGATCCGGTTCCAGGGTGTCAGCTTCTGGTACAAGGAGGGGGACCCGGTGCTGGAGCACATTGACCTGGACATCCCGCCTGGCACCGCTGTCGCGCTGGTCGGCCCCACGGGGGTGGGCAAGACGACGCTGGCCAGCCTCATCCCCCGCTTCTACGACGTCTGTGAAGGGGCTGTCACGCTGGACGGCATAGACATCCGCGACCTGACGCTCAAGAGCTTGCGACGACAGATCAGCATCGTAACGCAGGATGTGTTCCTCTTTCACGGCACGGTGCGGGAAAACATCCTCTTCGGCCGCCCCGACGCTACCGAAGAGGAGATGATCTGGGCAGCCCAGGTCGCCAACGCGCACGAATTCATCGTCCGCCTGCCTGAAGGGTACAACACCGTCATCGGCGAGCGGGGCGTCAAGCTCTCCGGGGGCCAGCGGCAGCGGGTCGCCATCGCCCGCGCCGTGCTCAAGGATGCCCCCATCCTGATCCTGGATGAGGCCACCTCTTCGGTGGATGCCGAGACGGAGATGCTCATCCAGCAGGCGCTTGAACGACTGATGGTCGGCAGGACTACCCTCATCATCGCCCATCGCCTCTCCACGGTGCGCAACGCCGATCTGATCGTCGTCCTGGAGGGCAGCCGGATCGTCGAGATGGGGACCCATGAGGAGCTGATGGCCTGCGACGGCCTCTACCGGCACCTGGTTCAGGTCCAGATAGCCCCCCAATTGAGCATCTTCGCCTGAAAGCCTATCTGAAAATCCGGCAGGGCAAGCTGAAGCCCGGCCTGCTGGCGGTACGTTCGCAGTCAGCCACGAGGTGTATTTCAGTTTGGGGGCGAGATGTCCCTGGCGCGGGTCGGACCTGGGGAAACACGAATGGCGCGAATGGAAACGAATACCGCGAATGGGGCAGGTATCCCTCCTGTTCGCTGTGTTCGGGCCATTCGTGGGATTCGCGATCTACCGGCGAGTGAGAGGACCACTCGCCCCGAAATTGAAATACGCCCCTGCGTGCAATCCGGTTTGACGCTGGCCCCGAGCTGTGCTATAATATTTATAAAGAAGGATTCACCTATCATTCTAACCCGACGGCTATCCTTCCCCTACCCCCTCTCCCTCTAATGCAGCCTTACATAACAAGACTTGCTTAGTTCAATCTTTTCCCACTACGGAGGCACGGAGGACACGTAGTTTCGCGCCGAATCCCTCAGCACCCGCGGGGCCATCCTGTATGGAAAGGAGGTGATTTCCGGGACCACAGGCCAAACGGAAGCATTCCCAGGCTCTCTGTGCAGTCTGACCGGCAAACCAGATGCTTTAAGGAGGCATACCATGCGTGAAGAGATTCTGCGCAGGAGCATAGATCCGGCTGCCCAGGAGATGCTCGGAGTGGCCGAGAAGGAGCACCTGGAGACGGCCTGGGATCGGTTTGAAAAACAGCAGCCCCAATGTGGCTTCGGCGAACTGGGCCTCTGTTGCCGCAACTGCAACATGGGGCCCTGTCGTATTGATCCCTTCGGTGAGGGGCCATCACGGGGAGTCTGCGGCGCTACGGCCGACACCATCGTGGCCCGCAACCTGAGCCGCATGATCGCAGGAGGAGCAGCCGCCCACTCCGACCACGGGCGGGATGTGGCCCACACACTGCTCCTGACCGCCGAGGGCAAAGGCGGCGGCTATGAGATTAAAGATGAGGTCAAACTCAAGGCCCTTGCCACAGAGTATGGCATCGAAACGGAGGGACGCAGCAAGGAAGAGATCGCCCTGGACCTGGCCCGCGCTGCCTACGCCGAGTTCGGCAAACAGGAAGGGCCCATCCAGTTCACCCGCCGTGCGCCGGCCAAACGGGTCTCCCTGTGGCAGTCGCTGGGCATTGACCCGCGCGGCATAGACCGTGAGATTGTGGAGATCATGCACCGCACCCATATGGGGGTGGACAACGACTACGTCAACCTCATCCTCCACGGCCTGCGCGCCAGCCTGGCCGACGGCTGGGGCGGGTCCATGATCGCCACCGAACTCCAGGACGTGCTGTTCGGCGTCCCGCAGCCGAAGCGCGCTGAGGCCAACCTGGGGGTGCTGAAGCCCGACCAGGTCAACATCATCGTCCACGGCCACGAGCCGATCCTCTCGGAGATGATCGTCGCCGCGGCCCAGGACCCCGAGCTGGTCGCTCTGGCCAAAGCGAAGGGGGCCAGGGGCATCCAGGTCGCCGGCATCTGCTGCACCGGCAACGAGGTCCTCATGCGCCACGGCATCCCCATCGCCGGCAACTTCCTCCATCAGGAACTGGCAGTCATCACCGGGGCCGTGGAGGCGATGGTCGTGGACGTGCAGTGCATCTTCCCGGCCCTGGCCGACCTGGCCAGTTGCTACCACACGAAATTCATCTCCACCTCGCCTAAAGCCAAGTTCCCCGGCGCGCTCCATATGGAGTTCCACGAGGAGACGGCCTACGAGACGGCCAAAGCCATCGTCCGCACGGCGGTGGAAAACTATCCCAACCGCAACCCCGCCCGGGTCCACATCCCGGACGTCAAAAGCGAGTGCGTGGTCGGCTTCAGCGTCGAGGCGATCGTGGGCGCGCTGGGCGGCAGCCTGACTCCGCTCCTGGACGCTATCAAGAGCGGGGCGATCCAGGGGATCGTGGCCGTGGTGGGCTGCAACAACCCCAAGGTCCAGCAGGACTACGGCCATGTCAACCTGGTCAAGGAGCTGATCCGGGAGAACGTGCTGGTGGTGACCACAGGCTGCAACGCCATCGCCTGCGCCAAGGCGGGCCTGCTCCTGCCCGAAGCGGCGGAACTGGCAGGCGATGGGCTGAAGGGGGTCTGCCGGGCCCTGGGCGTGCCGCCCGTCCTCCACATGGGCAGTTGTGTGGACATCAGCCGCATCCTGGTCGCCTGCGCCGCCATCGCCAACGCCCTGGGCGTGGACATCAGCGACCTGCCGGTTGCTGGGGCAGCTCCGGAGTGGATGAGCGAGAAGGCGGTCAGCATCGGCGCCTATGTGGTTGCTTCCGGCATCTTCACCGTGCTGGGCACCGTCCCGCCGGTCCTGGGCAGCCTCAACGTGGCGCAACTGCTCACCGCCGGAGCCGAGGGAGTGGTCGGCGGCAAGTTCGCCGTGGAGCCTGATCCGTTCAAAGCCGCCCGCCTGATCCTGGACCACGTCGCCGCAAAGCGGGCGGCGCTGGGGATATAGCGGGAGGTGGGCTATGAAAGAGATATTCGTCCGCCTGGACCGCTGTGTGGGTTGCCATTCCTGCGAACTGGCCTGTGCCGTGGAGCACTCCCGCACCCGGACCCTCTTCGGGGCGGTCACCGAGGCCCCGCGCCCCCGTCGTCGGCTCTACGTGGAGTACGTCCTGGAGCGGAAGATGCCCTTCCTCTGCCGCCACTGCGAGGACGCCCCCTGCGTGGCCGCGTGCCGCACCGGCGCGATGGTCCAGGATCCGATCACCCGCATCGTGACCCACAACCCCGACCGCTGCATCGGCTGCTGGATGTGCACGATGGTCTGTCCTTACGGCGTGGTCGGCCGGGAGTGGGAGCGGCGGATCGCCCTCAAGTGTGACCGCTGCCCCGACCGGGAGGTGCCCGCCTGCGTCGAAGCCTGCCCCACCCGTGCGCTGGTCTTTGTGGAGGAGGAGGAATTCGCCCGCCTGGCCCGCCGGGAGGCGGCGGAGGAGGTCGCCCGGGGGTATCGAATAGCCCCATAGGCTGAACCTCCCGCAGCCTCAGAGCCAATCCGATCTCTTCACCTATCCTGCCCTCAGCGCTGGGGTGGGAATTGACAGGAGGTCTATTGTGATGTAAAATGAATACATAAAATTTGTATGTATAAGGAGTATGTATGAACGATACGGTTCGGGTCTCTCTGGTTTTCCCCCGTGCTCTCTGGGAGGAAGTGAAGCGGCTTATCCCTCCAGGGGAACGGTCCCGTGTGATTTCCCGGGCCACAGAACGGGAAATCCGGCTCCGCCAGCGGATGGCAAGTGTAGAGCGGCT
Organism: Anaerolineae bacterium; assembly: GCA_041082215.1. Classification (GTDB taxonomy): domain Bacteria; phylum Chloroflexota; class Anaerolineae; order B4-G1; family DUEL01; genus JBDOIF01. The sequence goes on along the minus strand of JBDOIF010000005.1, from coordinate 7,821 downwards.
TCGGTCGCTCCAGCAGGAGTTCCTGGCGAAATACGGCCCCCTTCCCGATTCGTCCGATGAAATCCGTCGGATGCGGGAGGAACGGGATGCGGAACTTACCGGTCTGCGTTGACGCCAGCGTTGTGGTCGCTCTGGTGGTTCCGGAAAGCCAGAGCGAGCGGGCGCTGAGCCTCTGGGCTGCCTGGATGAGCCGCGACGTGGAGGTGATCGCTCCCCATTTGCTGCGCTACGAGGTGGCTTCGGCCCTGTGGCGCAAGGTGGTCCGCGGCCTGATGCAGGCGGAGGATGCGCGCCGGGCGCTGGAGGCGGCTCTTTCCCTGGATATCGCTTTCCTGGACCCGCCGGAACTTCCCCTCCGGGTGTTTGACCTGGCGGCCCGTCTGAACCGCCCTGCCACCTGCGATATGTGCTACCTGGCTCTGACCGAGGTTGTAGGGGGCGAATTCTGGACAGCGGACGGGCATTTATACAACGCTGTCCGGGACGTCTTTCCCGCCATCCACTGGTTGAGAGAGGCCCGCTAACATTTCGCGTTTCACGGAGGTCCCTATGAACCTTATCTCCGTCCTCTGTCCCTACTGCGGCGCCGGGTGCCGCCTGGGGCTAAGGGTAGAGGACGGTCGGGCCGTCGGCGTGGAGTACCTCACCGACCACCCGGTCGCCCAGGGCGCCCTCTGCTCCAAGGGCAACGTCGCCCACGAGATGATCCACCACCCCGACCGGCTGCGCCGCCCGCTGGTCCGGGAGAACGAAAGGTTCCGGGAAGCGGACTGGGATGAGGCGCTGGACCGGGTCGTCCGGAACCTTTCCCGCATCCGCCAGGAGCACGGTCCGGACGCGCTGGCCTTCCTGGCCTCCGCCAAAGCCACCAATGAGGAAAACTACCTGTTCCAGAAAATGGCCCGTCTCCTGGGGACGAACAACGTGGACCACTGCGCCCGCCTCTGTCACGCCCCCTCGGTGGTGGGGCTGAGCCGTGCTTTCGGCTCCGGCGCGATGACCAACCCCATACCCGACCTGGCCCATGCCCGCTCGATCCTGGTCATCGGCTCCAACTTCGCCGAAAACCACCCTGTCGTCTCCCGCTGGGTCTGGGAGGCGCGGGACCGGGGGGCGTTCGTTGTTGTGGCAGACCCTCGCCGCACGCCGACGGCGGCGATGGCCGACCTGTACCTGCCGCTGCGGCCCGGAACGGATGTGGCGTTGCTCAACGGGATGGCCGCCGTCATCCTCCAGGAGGGGCTTGCCGACTTCCCCTTCATCGCCGAACGCACCACAGGGTTCGACGGCTTCCGGGCTGCGCTGGCGGGGTATACGGTTGAGGAGGCGGCAGGCATCACCGGCCTGGAACCCGGTCAGATCACCGCCGCTGCCCGCGCCTACGCCCGCGCTCCGGCCGCATCCATCGTTTACTGTATGGGCATCACCCAGCACGCCGTCGGCACCGACAACGTCCTTGCCTGCGCCAACCTGGCCCTCCTCTGCGGGCAGGTGGGGCGGCCTGGGACCGGCGTCCTCCCCCTGCGAGGGCAGAACAACGTCCAGGGGGCCTGCGACATGGGGGCGCTGGCCGAGTTCCTCCCCGGCTACGTGCCAGTGGTGGACGAAGCTGGCCGCAGGCGGCTGGCAGCCCTCTGGGGCCGGGAAGACCTGCCCGCCAGCCCCGGCCTGAGCGTGGTGGAAATCATGGAAGCGGCCCGCCAGGGCGAGGTCCGTGCCCTTGTGGTGATGGGGGAAAACCCCCTGGTCTCCGACCCTGCCGCCGGTGATACTGCCGAGGCGCTGGAGCGGGTGGAGTTCCTGGTGGTGCTCGACCTCTTCCTGACGGAGACGGCAGAGATGGCCGACCTGGTACTGCCAGCGGCGGCGTGGGCCGAGAAGGCGGGAAGCTACACCGGAACGGAACGGCGCGTCCAGTGGTCGCCGAAGGCGGTAGAGCCGCCGGGGGAGGCGCGGCCTGACCTGTGGGTGGTGGGAGAGCTGGGCCGAAGGCTGGGACTGTGGGAATCCGTCCCTACCCCCGAACAGGTCCTCGACGAGGCCGGACGGGCAGCTCCGGCCTACGGGGGCATCTCCGCCGCCCGGCTTCAGCGCTCCCCCGACGGCCTCTTCTGGCCCTGCCCCGACCCCACCCACCCGGGGACGCCCATCCTCCACACCGACCGCTTCGCCACCCCCAACGGCAGGGGCCGCTTCACGCCGGTCACCTACCGCAGCCCGGAGGAGCAGCCCGGCAACGGCTTCCCACTGTGGATGACTACCGGCCGTGTGGGGACCCACTATAACTCCGGCTCCCTCAGCCGCCGCATCCCCTCCCTGGCCCGGTACGCCCCGCGCCGCTGGGTCGCCCTGCACCCGGAGGACGCCCGGCAGCTCGGCCTGACGGCGGGGGAGACGGCCGTCGTCCGCACCGCCCGGGGGGACGTGGAGGCCGAGGTATGGGTAAGCCCCGAGGTCCAGCCCGGCCTCGTCTTCCTTCCTTTCCACTTCCCCCGCGTCAACATCCTCACCCGGAAGGACCTCGACCCGGAGTCGCGGATTCCGGCCTTCAAGGTATCCGCCTGCGACGTGCGGAGAGGAGGGTAGGCCATGGGCAGGGAGGTTCTCTATCGGCCGGAACGGTGCATTCTCTGCCACGCCTGCGAGGTGGCCTGCGTCCGGGAGCATGGCGGGCGGGGGAGCATATGGGTTGTGGCCTATCTGGGGCGTGGGGCGGCGGTCGCCTGCCGCCACTGCGAGTTGGCCCCCTGCGTCGCGGTCTGCCCTGCCGGAGCTCTGGAGCGACATGACGGACGGGTGGACCTGGAGATCGAAAAGTGCACCGGGTGTGAACTGTGCCTGTGGGCCTGTCCCTTCGGTGCGGTGGAGTGGGACGCGGAGGTGCGGCGCGTCCACAAGTGCGATCTCTGTGTGGGCCGTCAGGAGGAGGGGCTGGAGCCGGCCTGCGTGCTCACCTGCCCCAGTCAGGCGCTGGTGCGGGCCTGTGTCGCCGACTTCGCCTCCCGTCGAAGAGAAGTGGCCGGCCGCGTCTGGGCAGAGGGGTGGGAAAGGAGGGGGGCATGAGAAGCCTGCTGGTGGATGAGGCGCTGTGCTTCGGCTGCCGCGCCTGCTCGTCGGTCTGCCCCGCCGCTCTGATCCGGCTGGAGGAGGCCGATGGCCTGCGCTCGATCCGGTTCCCCGGCACCTGCGACGAGGAGTGTGTCCGTTGCCAGGATGTGTGCCCTCAAGAGGCCATCGCCTTTGGGGAGGTGGAGCGGGAACGGGAAGGAGCGCAGCTCCGGTTCCCCCTTCGTCTGTGCAGCCGGTGCGGGCAGCCCTTTGCTCCGGAGCGACTCCTGGCGGCTCTGCCGGCCCGGATCGAGGAAGTTCTGGGGGCCGGGGAGGCCCTCTGGATCGGCCTCTGCCCGACCTGTCGGCGGGAGCAGACAGCCTCAGGCCTGCTGGAACTCTGGACACAATAGCAGGGAGACCACCCTCACCCCTCCCCCTACCCCCTCCCCTTTCCCACCGTGCGGGAGAGGGGAGGGGATGCCCGCTACAGGCGGGCGGCAGTATTCGTTTCCATTCGCGCCATTCGTGTTTCCCCAGGTCCGGCCCGGGCCAGGGACATCTCGCCCCCAAACTGAAATACACCTCAGCCAGGACGGAAATTGACAAGGACGTACAACGATGTTATCATAGCCCTGTATGTCCACGCAAGCCCCGTTGAAGGAAGGGACAAATCGTCCCATCCATCTGGCCCTGCTGGCCATTATCCTCCTGACGCTGCCCTGCTATTGTGTGGGCTTCTTTCTACTTTATGTCCTTTCCACTCCAGCACAGCCCACCCCCATCCCGACGGTCGTCACCAACACCCCCACCCTCTCGCCCACTCCCGGCCCGCCTACAGCCACCCTCCCGCCGACGCCGACCCAATCCTGGCCCCCCACCAACACACCGACCCCCACACCCACCAGGACCCCAACCCCCACGGTGACGCCTACCCCGACCGAAACGCCGACGGCCACCAGCACCGCCACGCCGACGCCCACGCCGACCTATACGGCCACCCCCACTTTCACGCCCACTCCAACCCCTACCCTCACCCCCACGTCCACCGCCACGCCGACCGACACCCCCACCCCCACCCCCACCCCCACGCCGACCGACACCCCCACTCCCACGCCGACCTCCACGCCTGAATAACCTGCAAAGGAGCGGCTATGGAAACGTTCCCGTTGTTGAAAGAACTTTCGGAAACCCCCGGGCTGCCTGGCCACGAGGGGCCGGTGCGCGAGGCGGTGCGGCGGCTCTGGACCCCGCTGGTGGACGACCTGCGCGAGGACGGATTGGGCAGCCTCATCGGGCTGAAGCGCGGCTCGGCTCCCGAACCCCGCCCCCGGCTGATGCTGGCCGCCCATATGGACGAGGTCGGCCTGCGGGTGACGGGGTTCGAAAAGGGCTTCCTGCGCATCGCCCGCGTCGGCGGAACGGACCGGCGGGTGATGCCGGGCATAGAGGTGGTGGTACATGGCCGGCGAGACCTCCCCGGCATCGTGGGGATGCGCCCGCCCCACGTGGTGCCTCAAGAGCAGCGGAACAAGCCGGTCCCCTGGGAGGAGCTGTTCATTGACCTGGGGCTGCCGGAGGAAGAAATACAGGAGTGGGTCCGTGTGGGCGATCCCGTCTCCTTCAGCCGGGAACTGGTGGAGCTGAAGAACGGCCTGGCGGCGGGGAAGGCGCTGGACAACCGCGCCTCGGTAGCAGCGGTGACGCTGGCGCTGGAGCAACTGGGCCGGATGGAGCATGCCTGGGATGTGGTGGCAGTAGCGACGGTGCAGGAGGAGGTGGGGCTGTACGGGGCTGCCACCAGCGCCTACGGGGTCGCCCCCGATATGGCGGTGGCAGTGGACGTGACCTTCGGGCAGCAGCCGGGTGTATCCGCCGACGAGTCGTTCCCGCTGGGGGAGGGACCGACGGTCGGCGTGGGGCCCAACTTCCACCCCCAGGTGGTCGAGCGGCTGAAGGCGACCGCTGAGGCGCAGGAGATCCCCTACCACATCGAGCCGACCCCCGGCCGCAGCGGCACCGACGCCTGGGCGATCCAGGTGGCCCGCGAGGGAGTGCCCACGGGGCTGGTCTCTATCCCGCTCCGCTATATGCACCAGCCGGTAGAGACGGTGGCGCTGAAGGATGTGGAGCGGGCGGCGCGGCTGCTGGCATCCTTCGCAGCGGGGCTGGAGGCGGACTTCCGGCCGCGGTGGGAGGATGAAGGGTAGCAGCAAACGTTGCTACGGAGTTGAGGATGATTCTCAAAGAACTTTCGGAGGCCTTTGGTCCCTCGGGATATGAAACACCGGTCCGGCAGCTCCTGCGGCAGGCGCTGGAGGGCCACGTGGACCGGATATGGGTGGATGCGCTGGGAAACCTGCACACCGAAAAGCGGGGAACAGGGGAGGACCGGCTGCGGGTGCTGGTCACTGCCCATATGGACGAGATCGGCCTGATGGTCGTCGGCCACGACGATTCGGGCACGCTGAAAGTGCGGCCCGTTGGTGGGATAGACCCCCGGGTCCTGCCGGGTGCGCAGGTCTGGGTGGGGCCGGACCGCATCCCCGGTGTCATTGGCCTCAAGCCGGTCCACCTGCTGGAGGAGGGGGAGGCGGAGAAGGTCGCCCCCATCGAGCAGTTGCGGGTGGACGTTGGGGCAAAGGGGAAGGAGGAGGCGAAAAACCTGGCCCCGGTGGGGACAGTGGCCGTCTTCGCCACCCGTTTCCGGGAGCTGGGGCCGACAGTGATGGGCAAGGCCTTCGACGACCGGGCCGGGTGTGCGGTGCTGGCGGAGCTGGTGCGGGGGGAGCCGTTCCCCCACGACCTGCACGGAGTCTTCACTGTGCAGGAGGAGGTGGGGCTGCGGGGGGCGCGGGTGGCCGCCTACGCCGCCCGCCCCGACTGCGCCTTCGCCCTGGAGGGTACCATCGCTGACGACCTGCCGAAGGAGAAGGATGTCAGCCCGACCACCGAGATGGGGAAAGGGCCGGCGATCACCGTGATGGACCGCACCTTTATCGCCCATCGGGGGCTGGTGCGGTTGCTGGTCGAGACAGCGGAGGGGGTGGGCATTCCCTACCAGTTTAAGCAGCCCGGCGTCGGCGGCACCGACTCTGGGGCCATTCACCTGGCGCGTGAGGGGGTCCCCTGCGTCACCGTCGCCGTCCCCTGCCGCTACATCCACAGCCCGGTCAGCCTCCTGAGCCTGGCCGACTTCGAAAACACCGTGCGGCTGATGCGGGAGGCGCTGGCCCGGCTCACGCGGCGGACAATCAGTTGACGCTTTGGCTCAAGTAATGTACAATATTACTAATCTAGTAATCTAGGTGATTGCAATGGGCGAGATTCTGACGACCCTGACGAAGGTGACGCGACACGGCCAGATCACGCTCCCTGCCATTGTGCGGCGGGCTGTCAACGTGGAGGAAGGGGACTATATCGAGGTACGCGTGGAGGGAGACACCATTGTCCTCACCCCCAAGAAACTGATTGACAAGAGCCAGAGTTACTTCTGGACAGCCGAGTGGCAGGCGGCCGAGCGGGAAGCGAGCGCCGACATCGCTGCTGGTCGGGTGCGCGAGTTCGAAGACGTGGAGGATCTGATCGCCAGCCTTGAAGGCAAAGACTGATGCGATTGCAGTACACCGACCGCTTCTATCGCTCCTATCGCGCCTTGTCCCAGGAAGACCGGCAGCGGGTTCAGAAAGCGTTGCGCAGGCTGGCTCAGGACCCTCGTCACCCTGGTCTTCGAGTGAAGAAGATGGAGGGCACAGGGGGGATTTGGGAGGCGAGGGCCAGCCGTGCCCTGTGCATCACGTTCGAAATCAGAGACGACGTGTTGATCCTGCGCAACGTTGGCCGCCACGACGCAGTGTTACCGCATCCTTGAACAGGGGGTTAATGTGAAAGAACTCATTCGCAAACTGACCGAAACCTACGGACCTTCGGGCTTTGAGGACCACATCCGGGCGGTCATCCGGGAGGAGGTCGAACCATTAGTTGACGAGGTACAGGTGACTCCGCTGGGGAGCCTGGTAGCGGTGAAGAAGGGGAAGGGCACCGGGCAGCGGATCATGCTGGCCGCCCATATGGACGAGATCGGTGTCATCGTCACCCACGTGGACGAAAGAGGCTTCCTGCGCTTTGCGCCCATTGGCGGCGTGAACCCCCTGACCTGCATCGGGGGTCGAGTGCAGTTTGAAGACGGGACTCTGGGGGTGATCGGCGTCGAGGCGAAGCGGGACGACCCGACCAAGGTCCCCCGGCTCGACCAGTTATACATTGATGTGGGGGTGGCAAGCAAGGAGGACTGCCCGGTGCGGGTGGGGGATGCGGCTGTCTTTGTGCGGCCCTTCGCCGTGCAGGGCCGGCGGCTGATCGCCAAGGCGATGGACGACCGGATTGGCTGCGCGGTGCTGATCGAGGCGCTGCGCTGGCTGGACCGGACCCCCAACGAGGTCCATTTTGTCTTCAGCGTGCAGGAGGAGACCACCCTTTCCGGGGCGCGGACGGCCGCCTTCGGGATCGAGCCGGACCTGGCGATCGCGGTGGATGTGACGACGACGGGGGATACGCCGGAAGCGCGGCCGATGGCGGTGGAGCTGGGCAAAGGCCCGGCGGTGAAGGTGCAGGACTGGGGAATGGTCGCCCATCCGCGGGTGCGGGACCTGCTGGTGCGGGCGGCGGAGGCGGCGGGGGTGGCCGTACAGATGGAGGTCCTGGAGCGGGGCACCACCGACGCGGCGGCGATGCAGGTGGTGCGGGCGGGGGTCCCCTCCGGCTGTCTCTCCA
>JBDOIF010000169.1:0-8273 GCA_041082215.1 Anaerolineae bacterium | reverse complement strand
CCCCGGCGACCGGCAGGTCGCACCTCCCCCAGCGGCCGGCAGGTCGCCCCCCCCCGGCGGCCGGCAGGTCGCCCCCCCGGCGGCCAGCAGGTCGCCCCCCCCAGCGACCGGCAGGTCGCACCTACTGGCGGGATCGGCGGACCGGTGATACAATGGCCCCCGGTCGCCGTTATGTCCCGTTTTCATCTCCTTACCGACGAGCAGAGCCGATTCCGTCGCTGGGGCCTGTACCTCTTCGCCCGGTATCTGGAGCTGCCGCTTCTGAGGTGGAGTTACGACCTTCTGCGGGGCCGGTATCGGCAGTGGGGGCGGAGCCGACTGGTGCGGGCCGTGCTGGGCTGGGGGGTGGCGGCCCCCTTCGGCTACGCGGGGGATACCGCCCGCCCCGTCCCCTACCCCCAGGTGCTGGCGCTGATAGATGGGCTGGAGGGACCCATCGGAGTTGGCCCCTGCCGCTGCCGCACCGCCCACGCCGGCTGCGGCCATCCGCTGGAGACAGACATCGTCATCCGAACAGGGGTGGAGGCCTGGACCCGTGCCTTCCCCTACGAATACCGCCTCATTGACAAAGAAGAGGCCAGGCGGATCGTGACCGAATGTCACCGGTTGGGGATGTGGCAGATGGTCTTCATCCATTGTCCGGTCAACCAGGAGAACGAGTACGTCATCTGCAACTGCTGTGCCTGCGGCTGTGTCCCCTATATCCTCAACCGGGAGCTGGGGCAGCGGGTGTATCCCCTGCTGCGAGGCGCCTATGTCTCCCAAACCGACCTGAGCCGGTGTACGGGCCACGGCGCCTGTGTGGCCGCCTGCCCTTTCGGCGCCCGGGCGGTGGTGGAAGGCAGGGTGCGGATGGTGGGCCCGTGCTTTGGATGCGGTCGGTGCGTGGTGGCCTGCCCGGAGAGAGCGGTGAGGATGATTGCGGGTTGAATTTGCCAGTTGCAGGTTGCCGTAGAGGGTGAGAAGGCTTGATGGAGAGCGTATATCGTCCCTACAAACGTCTCCCTTTCGACGACGGGAGGTGCACCCGCTGCGGCGAGTGCTTCCACCGCTGCCCGGTAATGCGCCTGCCGCTGGACCAGGCCAGGCGGGAGATGGAGCGGCTGATCGAAGGGGAGAACTCTCCCGTCCTCCGGGCCTGTACCTCCTGCCTGGCCTGCAACCAGTTCTGCCCTGAGGACTGCCGTCCGGCCAACCTGATCCTGGACCGGTGGCATGAGGCGTACCTGAGGGAGGGGCTGCCGGCCCGCGCTGTCCACTTTCTCCCCCACGCCCGCCCCAACTTCCGCACTGACATCCTGGACCACATGCCGCCCGACGAGCGGGAAGCGGTGGCCCGCTGGGAGCGGGAGGAGCCGGCCCGGGTTTTCCTTTACCCCGGCTGCAATCTGATCACCGCCCCTTATCTCACCTTCTCCCGCCTCTTTGAGGGAACAGAGGTCCGCGGCGGGCTGGACCACTGCTGCGGGGAGATGCTCTTCCGGATGGGGCTGTACGAAGCGGTGGAGGAGGTGGCCGCACAGCTCACCGCCTGGCTGCACCGCCTGCAGGCTGAGCGGGTCTATCTGCTCTGTACCGCCGGGCTGAACATGTTCCGCAACGTGCTCCCCCAGTTCGGCGCTGACTTCTCCGGCATCCAGTTTATCCCATATCTGGAGGTGGTGCTGGAGCGGCTGGAGCGGGGGGAGCTGGGGGAGGTCTGCCCGCTGGGGTGGACGGTGACGGTGCAGGATTCCTGCCACGCCCGCACCGTAGCGCCGGACTTCGCCGACCTGCCCCGACGGGTGCTGGCAGCGATCGGAGTGGAGGTGCGGGAGGCCCCCCATTGTCGGGAGACGCAGCTCTGTTGTGGCATCGGCGGGGGGTTCTCCCACTCCTCCGCCTACAATCCTTTTGAGCTGCTCCTCTCCGCCCGCGCCACCTCCCGCGACCACCGGCGTGTGCGGGCCGACGCGACCTGCGTCTACTGCGTCGGCTGCCTGGAGATGATGTCGGTGGCCCGCTTCGCGGACCCCAACCGCCGGCCGGTGGTCCACCTGCTGGAGCTGGTCCAGTGGGCCATCGGGGAGTCCCCCCGTCGCCGGCAGGGGAGGCTGGCCTGGCAGTTTCTGATGGGCGCACTCCGTCGCCAGTTCCCACGGCTGGTGAGTCGGGAGCGGCTCTGGGTAACTGGGGGACTGGGCGGCCAGGTGACTGGGAAAGAGGGTGGCAGGGGTCTCCGCATTTCCGCGTCCCTGCGCCTCCCTTCCCCTGTGGGTGTGCGGCGGTTGGGGAAGGGGTGGGAGAGGGACGGAGTGCCCGTCTATGAGGGGGTCTCCTACTGCGACGCGGTGCGGCGGGCGGGGGAGGGAGAGACGCTGCGCGTGCTGCCCGGCTCGATCCAGGTCTGCCGCTGGTCGCCGGTGGTGCTGGGACTGAAGGGGCCGGAGGGCCATTTTGAGGAAGGGCTGTCCCCCCGGCTGGGCTATCCTACCGCCGGCCTGCTGGTAGCGCCGCTGGAGGACTTCCCGGGCGAGCCAGAGGTGGTGATCGTGCGGGCTTCGCCGGAGGTGCTGCTGGAGATGGTGGAGAGGGCAGGGCGGGATCGGGTATGGGAGGGCCACGGCGGGCGGCTGGACCGTTCAGCGTTGCCGGCGCTGCTCGACGAACGGCGGGTCCGTTCCCCCCGGCTGATCGAGGGGGTCAACCGGCTGCTGGCCCCGCTGGCCCGGTTGCGGCCCTGGCAGCTCCTCACCCGGCGGCTCTTCCGCAGCGGCCTGGTCACCGCCAGCTTCGACGCCCTTATCTCCCGCACCCTGGCCGATATGTCCATCTGCCGCAACTCCACCGTTGTTCCCCTGCTCACCGGTCGGGTCAATATCTCCTTCTTCTGCACCGGCGGCATCACCTGGGGTCGCAACCAGCCGGGCTATCTTACTTCTGGGTGGCCGTGGGATGTGTATTGTGAGGGGGGACTGGGTGATTGGGGGGCTGGGTGATTGGGTTCTCTGCGTCACCGCGTCTGCGTGTCTCTGAGTCATCATACAGGAGGGGTCAATGTCTGAGACAGCCATTCGCCCGCTCTTCGATGTCTTTCCCGCGCTGCGGGGCCGGGTCCCGTTCGTGCCGCTGGCCGAGCTGCCCACGCCGCTGGAGCGGATGGAGCGCCTCTCGGCGGAGGTGGGGGCGGAGATATGGGTGAAGCGAGACGGGCTGACCCACCCCATCTACGGCGGCAACAAGGTCCGCAAGTTCGAATTCGTCTTCGGCGACGTGTTGCGGAAAGGGGCGCGAGCGGTCCTCACCGGCGGGGGATTGGGTTCCCATCACACCCTGGCCATGGGGGTCGTGGCCCGCCAGTTTGGCCTCCAGGCCGTCTGCTCCTACTACTGCCAGCCCATCGTTGATGAGGTTTACCACAACCTCCGCGCCACACCCCCGCTGGGGATCGAACCCCATTTCTGCGGCGATTACGTCGGGCTGGTGGTCTCTTTCCTCTGGCAGTACCTCCGCTGGCTGGTCCGCACCCGCAGGCTCCCCTACTTCATCTATCCGGGCGCGCCGGGGACGCTGGGGGTGCTGGGGTACGTCAACGCCGCCTTCGAGATCAGGGAGCAGCTTGCGGAGATGGGGGAGCCGGAGCCGGAGGCGGTCTTCGTAGCCGTCGGTTCCTGCGGCACCTTCGCCGGGCTGCTCCTGGGGGCACGGCTGGCCGGGCTGAGGAGCCGGGTTGTGGGGGTGCGGATCATCGAGGAGGACGTGGCCAACCGACCCAAGATCGCCCGGATGGTGAACAAGGCGGCCCGGTATCTTCGGAAACGCGACCCCTCCGTCCCACCAGTGCGGGTCCGACCGGAGGAGGTGGAGCTACTGGACGGGTATATGGGGCCTGCCTACGCCCATCCCACGGAGAAGGGGGTGCGGGCGGTGGAGCGGGTGATGCGGACGGAGGGGCTGCCTCTGGAGACGACCTACACCGGCAAGGCGATGGCGGCATTGCTGGACTACGCCGAGCGGCACCCCGGCGCACGGTTGCTCTTTGTGGATACGTATGCGGAGAAGCCACAGTTGGAGGAGGGGGACTGGCACGACCTGCCGGAGAAGTTCTGGCCGGTCTTCGACCCCTCCCACCCGGTGCGGTGCTGGTGTCTGCGGGCGTGGCGGGAGCCGGGGTTCTGCTGGAAGAGGACGCGGCGGGAGGGTGATGTAGAGACACGGTGACGCAAGGACGCGGAGAGGTAGCGTTTTCCTCACCTTCTCTGCGTCCCCGCGTCTCCGTGTCCCCGTGTCGCTTATTCAGAGCAATTCACCCCTGAGATGTAGAAATTCCGCTCCACAGACTGCCCGTCTCCCGATTCCACCCGCGCCTTGCCGATCACCGCTCCGCCCGCGCTGTGGACCTCGAAGGTGACGCTGCCGGCGATGGGGCCGGCAAGCTTCGTCCCTTCCCAGTAGTAGGTGTAGCAGCCATCCCCACCCCGCCCGGCGAGGTAGACCCGCTTGTACCAGACGCCGCCCTCGCACCGTTCCGTCCCCGGCAGGTCCCAAACGTCCATCTCCAGAATGGGATAGGGTGGGCTGGCGGAAGGCTGGCAGGGAGCGGAGGAGGGTGGTCGTGGGATCGAGGGGGATACAGTCGAAGTGACGATAGGTAACGATTCGTACTCACCCGTCCACGCGAAGCGGGGCTCGTAGACATAGCCCTCCACCCCCTGATCGTTCCGGATGTAGAGCCAGCGGCCATAGGCGGAGCGGCCCAGGATCGTCACCGCTTTGCCCGTGGGGACCGTGCCCAGCTCCCGGGAAGTGGCGTCCGGCGCGGCGAAGATGCTGGCCCCCTGGATCGCCGTCGCCACGAGCGCTTCGGTTGGGGTTGGGGAAGGAGTGGGAGTGAGGGTAGGGGTGTTCGTTGACGTGGGGGAGGGCGAAGGGGAGCGGGCGGGCGATGGGGTGGGTGAAGGGGTGGCGGAGGACGTCGGGGATATGGCGGGGTGGGCCGCCCCGGTAGTGGGAGTGAAGGTGGGAGAGGGATGGGGGGCCGGCGGTGGGGAGCAGCTTCTGAAAATCAGGAACCCTCCCAGGACGATCAACCCGATCAGGAGGATGGCTCCCCCCGCGATGGCCAGCCTCCGCAGGAGCTGGCGCCGTCTCTCCTCTCTGGCAAGCATTTCCCGCGCCCGCTTCTCGACGTTCTGGGAATCCGGGTAGGTGGAGTCTAACTCACCGATCTGCCGCCAGAGCTTCAGTGCCTGCCGGGGGTCTTTCTGCGTCAACGCGCCCAGGGCCTGGGTGTAGAGCTGGCTGCACAGTCCATCGCGGGCGCGGCGCCCCACGCTCTGGGCATCCGGGTATTCCAGATCGCCCCGCTCCTTCTGGAGCTGCTGCCAGAGCTCCAGTGCCGTCTCGTAATCCCGCCGCTCCAGGTGCTCAAGGGCGCGGCCGTACAACACGTCCAGCTTCTTTTTCAGGTCTCGCCTGCGGATCCCCTCCTGTGCTCTGGCCTGCAATTCCCGAAGGCCCGGGTAATCGGACCGGATTTTGTGGAGGTCGGCAAGCCATGCCAGGCATCTTTCAAACTGACCATCCCGGAGGGAGTCCTCCGCCCGCTTGTACAGGCGGCTGGGAACCTCCTCCCGCAGCAGGGCCACTTCGTCTTTCTTATATTCCGGACTGAGCCGCTGGAGTTCATCGAGCCTGTTCATCGCTAGTGTGAACTGCTCTTTCTCTAGCAGCTCTCTGGCCTCTTTCAGAAAACCGGAAAGCCGGGCCATGTGGCGCGCCGTCTCCAGCCGGGCCTCCACATCCTCATAACGGGGCGCCTCCTGCCGGAGCTTCTCAAGGGTGACGATGGCCTCTGTCCACTGCTCCAGGCGCATCTGCTCCACACCCCGGGTGTAAAGTTCCCGCAGCCGTTGCTCTTTCTCCACTTCTTCGCGGGCAGGCCTCTCGATCCCATCGGGGTCCGGGTAGCTCGGGTCTCGCTGCCGGATCACGGCCAGGGTGTCCAGGCATTCCCTGTACTTTCCTTCCCGGTACTGCTGGAGGGCCTGCTGATACATCTGATCGAGCGTCCGCCGCTCCTCCCGTGCCAGCCCCTCCCGGGCCTGCCGTTGCAGCTCCGCCACGTCGTAGCCAGGCTCCAGCTCGGTGAGGATGTTCAGTGTATCCAGCGCCTCCTGGTAACGCCCTCGCCTCACCGACGCCTGGGCCTTCTCGTACAGTTCCAGCAACCGGACCTGATGGAGGGCCTGTTCCAGGAGGTGGGGGGTATCTCTGAATCCGGGGGCCCGTTCGTTCAGCTCCTCAAAGGCGCGCAGCGCCTCCCGCCACTTTCTGGCCTCCAGGCGTGCTTTGGCTTTCTCATACAGGGAGCTTGCATCCACGTACTCCCGGGCAGATTGCTCCAGCTCCGTGGCGAAGTCCGTGCAGGTGAAGTACCGCTTTTCAGGCTCCTTGCTCAGCGCCCGGAGCAAGACCCGCTCGACCCCTTCGGGGATCTCCGGGTTGGCCAGTTTGGGGGAGATCGGTTCGGTGGCGGGGCTGGCGATCTGGTACACCAGGCCGGTCCCCTGTCCCCGGTAGGGGAGCTGGCCGGTCAGCATCTCATAGGCGACGACGCCAAGGGAGTAGAGATCGCTCAGCTCATCTCCTCCCTTCCCTTCCCGAAGCCGCTCTGGAGCCATATAGGGGATGGTCCCGCCCAGACCGGTGGTTAGCTGCCTGGAAAGCACAGACTCACCCTCGGAAAGCCCCTTCACCGCTGCCAGCCCGAAGTCGGTCAACCGGGCGTTCCCCTGGGGGTCCAGGATAATGTTGCTGGGCTTGACGTCCTGGTGAATGACGCCCTGGCCGTGGGCGTAGTCCAGCGCCTCGGCGACCTGGCGGATGATGCGGAGGGTATCGTCGTTCAGGGGGAGACGCCGGTACTGGGCCTGGTCCAGATGGTCCTCCAGCGTCCGACCCGCCACGTAGCGGAAGATGATGAGGGGAGTTCCATCTTCCAGTCGGGAAAGATCGTAGACCTGCACAATATAGGAGTGTTCGAGTTTGGCGGCCTTCCGCGCTTCTTCGATGCCGAACCCCTTCTCTGCCCCTGTGAGCACCTTCACGGCGACTTCGCGGCCCAACACGAGGTCCCGGCAGTGGTAGACCTCGGCAAAGCCCCCGTGTCCCAGCGGCTCGATGACCTCGTAGCGATTGGCGATCGGCTCTCCCTCCTTAAAACGATAGTTGTGCTCGGGCTTCTCAGGCATCGAGGGCGCGGGGTTTTCGATCTCAGAGGGCTGGGGTTTCTGTTGCTTTCTTGCCATCGCTATCCCTCCTGTACCACCCGAAAGCCCAGATAGGGCCGTCGAACCGTGGGCGGATACCGCCCCCGGCAGGAGACCCGCGCTGCTTGGCAGTCGTTTTTCCACGATCCGCCCCGCACAACGCGGTGGGTCTGGCCATA
The DNA here is from genome assembly GCA_041082215.1 of Anaerolineae bacterium. Classification (GTDB taxonomy): domain Bacteria; phylum Chloroflexota; class Anaerolineae; order B4-G1; family DUEL01; genus JBDOIF01. The sequence goes on along the minus strand of JBDOIF010000169.1, from coordinate 844 downwards.
GTGCAGGCTTTCGTGGGAAGAGCCGGGATACGGCTCGTACCAGCTCCCCGTCCACTCCCACACGTTCCCGGCCATATCCACGGCCCCGAAGGGGCTGCGGTTGACCGCCTCAAATTCGGTCACGGGGGTCGTCCTGCCCTTCCCCAGTTCCTTTGTGTTGCAGCGATCCGGCTCCCACTCATCGCCCCAGGGATACCGCCGCGTCTCGGGCAGGCCGCCCCGCGCCGCTTTCTCCCACTCCGCCTCGGTGGGCAGCCGGTAGTGCTTGCCGGTGACCGTGCTGAGCCACACGCAGTAGGCCAGGGCGTCCTCGTAGCTCACCTGCACCACGGGGTGGTCTTCCAGGCCCTGAGGGAACTCCCCATTTTTCCAGTGCTCCGGCGGCCGGTATCCTGTCTGCCGGATGAAGCAGGCGTACTGGAGGTTGGTCACCGGATACCGGCCGATCCGGTAAGCCGGGAGCTCCAGCCGATGGCGGGGCACTTCGTTGGGGCCGGCCAGGGGGTCGCCCTCGGCGCTGCCCATCCAGAAGGGGCCGGGGGGGATGAGGAGGGTCTCAGGCTCCTCTACGGGAATCAGGGCTGGTGGCTGTGGGGGAAGGGGTACGGGTTGTCCCCGCTCCAGATCGGCAAGTTCCAGCAGACAGATGCCGTGGGTCCGGGCCGCATCCCGGGCCGGCCTGCTGAAGCCCTTTGCCGAGACGATGACCCCTTCGTCAATCAGCCTCTCATCCCGGAGAAGTCTGATGACCAGAGCAAATTCGTTGACGACATCAACGCCGACGGACGCGTCCCAATCCTTTACCTCGACCGCAAGGCGGAGCTGGTGAGGCCCCGGCGTCGGC
>JBDOIF010000039.1:0-1344 GCA_041082215.1 Anaerolineae bacterium | reverse complement strand
ACGACCAGCGGGCGGTGGAGCACCACCAGCAGGAGCATCGCGCCCAGAGAGCCACCCACCCAGAGGGCCCGACGTGGCGGCAGCGCAAGATTTATCTTGCGCGAAGAATCCTCCGCGCCAGAGGCGGCCAGGGAGAGCACCCCTGCCAGGACCGCCGAGGGAAGAGAAAGTGGAACAAAGGTCAGGTGGCCGGCCAGCCAGCCCAGCCCTACCCGGAAGGCCAGCCCCGCGCCCGGGCCAGCCTCCCCGCGTCCTCCCGAGGCGACGGCCACCAGTTGAGCAGAGGCCAGGATGCCCAGCGTAAGCAGGAGAAAATCGCGGCCCAGAACGGCAGAGAGGGCCAGGGAGAGCAGGAGGCCCACCAGGGCGCTTCCCAGAGCCGGACCGGCCAGGGGAAGGAAAACCATCCGCCCCCAGGAAGTCAGTTGAGATAGCCAGCGAGCCAGCCGGTCCGCCGGGGAATTGGGGCGGGCATAGGGAAGGGCGGGTTTGTTTCCCTCGGTAACGGCGTCACTGGCGGAGGAGCGGGAAAACTCGTACTTCCACCGCTGCCAGCGGCCCAACGGGGTGGCCCAGTCGGTCGCTGTCAGCGCCAGCCACAGTTCCCCCCAACCCAATTCCACCAGGAACAGCGCCAGGATCAACCGCGCGATGCCCATCATAGTGGGCGGTTCGGCCGCTGCAGCCACCGCGCCGCAGACTGTCGCCCAGAGGGGGAGAAACCACATGGGCGGGGAGCCAGGGTGAGCAGAGAGCCGGAGCAGTTTTCGGGTATGTGGATTCATCGCAGATCGGTAAGGACAGAGCTTGCCCCTGCCCCAACAGGGCAACCGCAAGGGTTGCCCCTACACCAGACGCCCACTCTCAATAATCCGGGCCAGAAACTGGCAGGTCCGGGGGTCTTTGGGGCAGGTGAAAATCTGGTCCGGTGGGCCTTCCTCTACCAGCACACCCCCTTCCATATAGATGACCCGGTCGGCGACCTCGTGGGCAAAGCCCATCTCGTGAGTGACGATAATCATCGTCGTCCCTTCCCGGGCCAGGTCCTTCATCACCGCCAGCACTTCGCCGATGAGTTCAGGATCCAGCGCCGAAGTCGGCTCGTCAAAGAGCATGACCTTCGGCTCCATCGCCAGGGCGCGGGCGATAGCGATGCGCTGCTTCTGCCCTCCGGAGAGGCGGATGGGGTGGACATCCTGCTTATCCAGCAGCCCCACTTTGCGCAGCAGTTCCCGGGCCTTCTCTACCGCCTGCTCCTTCGGCACCCCCTTGACGATCACCGGTGCCTCAATGATGTTCTCCAGCGCTGTCTTATGGGGGAAGACGTTGAAATCCTGGAAGACC
>JBDOIF010000150.1:0-1849 GCA_041082215.1 Anaerolineae bacterium | reverse complement strand
GGGTAAACGGCGCTACCTGGGGCTCTCCCGTTGGTGTATTCTCATGAAGATTGACGCATCGGGCGATTCGCCCGCGCCTGCAGGTTTATACTCACAGCAGGGAGGAGAAATGCTTCCGTCTTTGCTCATCACGCTGAGGGAAGGGCTGGAGGCCGCTCTGATCGTCGGCATTGTGCTGGGCGTTCTTTACCGCCTGCAACGGCAGGACCTGATTCGTCCGGCCTGGGCCGGTGTGGTGGCGGCCGTCGCCCTCAGCCTGGCTGGCGGGCTGGCCCTCCGGGGTCTGGGCGTCGCGCTGGAGGGCCGCAGCGAGGAAATCTTTGAGGGCGCGACCATGCTGGTGGCGGCCTCAGTGCTGACCTGGATGATTCTCTGGATGGGGCGCCGGGGGCGGGAAATCCAGGCTTCTCTGGAACGGGACGTCCGCCGGACGGCGGCCCGGGGGAGCGCCTGGGGCCTCTTTGGCCTGACCTTCGTGGCAGTCGTCCGGGAGGGGATAGAGACGGCCCTCTTTCTGAACGCCGCGCTGTTTACCACCCCCCCTGTCCAGACCCTCATCGGCGGCATCCTGGGGCTGGACATTGCCATCGGCCTGGGGTGGGGTATCTTTGCGGCGGGCAGGCGGCTCAACATCCGGGCCTTCTTCCGCATCACCGGCATCCTTCTACTCCTCTTCGCGGCCGGGCTGGTCGCCCGCAGCGTCCACGAATTCCAGGAGGCCGCCCTGCTCCCCGTCCTGGTTCAACCTGTGTGGGACCTCAATCCGGTCCTGGACGAGAACAGCCTGCCGGGCGAATTCCTGAAGGCCCTGTTTGGCTACAATGGCAACCCCTCCCTTCTGGAAGTTCTGGCCTACGGGTTGTACCTGGTCGTTGTGGGGTGGATCAGCCTCCGGCCGGGTATCAGGCCCGTCGCAGCCCATTCTGCCTGACCGGGGGTGATGATGAAGGCCGGGCAACTACCAATTCGTAACCGCGTTCCTGTTTTGTGGTTTGCTGGTACACTGTTTCTTCTTCTCTTGCTTGCCGGATGCACGGTTGGCAGTGCCCCAGGGCGGATAGAACTGGGCACGACTGAGGCCGACCTGGGCACCATCCCAAACACAGCGCCGGTCTCCCGGACCTTTGAAATCCGCAACGTCGGTAAGGGACTGCTGGACATCGTCGGTGTCAGCACTTCCTGCGGCTGTACCACCGCCGGGGTGGATAGCCGTCGCCTTCCGCCCGGTGGAAGCACCCGCCTGACCATGACCTTTGACCCCAGGACTCACGGCGGGGAGACGGGCACCTTCCTCCGTCAGGTCTACATCCGTTCCAGCGACCCCGAAAGGCCAGAAGTGGCGATCACCCTGCGCGTGACCGTCGTGGCTCCCGACAGGGAGGCTTCGGCACCGTCATCGCCGTCCGACCCGTCTCCTGGCTCATCAGCGGGATCGGTCGTCGTCTACTACAACCGGGCCTGCGCGGACTGCCTGGAGTATGTCCAGGAGAGAGTGGTCCCGCTCCTGCGCCGGGCTGGCCTTCCGGAACCGGCTTACAAGGACTACCTCAACGACCCGGCCAACCGGACGGAACTCCTGGCGCGCAGCGATGAACTCGGCGTGCCACCTGACTTCCAATCCCACCTGACCGTCTTCGTCGGTGACCGCATCATCCTGGAGGGCCACGTTCCAGAGCAAATCGTCGCCGACCTCCTGGCCGCGCCCCCCGACGCCTTTGAGCGCGTCGTCGTCTATCAGGACCGGATGAGCGGAGCGACGGAATACACGGTCTGGGCATTCCGTGGGGAACCGCAGACCTATCCGATAGACACGCCAGTTGGTGAGTACCTGGCCTATCTGCAGGCCCAC
>JBDOIF010000147.1:0-4175 GCA_041082215.1 Anaerolineae bacterium | reverse complement strand
ACCCGCGGCCGTCCCGTCCCCGCCACCCATCCCACAATCCCTACCTCCCCAACCTTCAGCCGGTGCCCACGCGCCAGCATCCGCTGACCACCCTCCGACGACGCCGCCCGCAGCACCGCGTACTCTTTCCCCTCATCCAGCAGAAACACACCTGCATGGTAGAACCCAAACTGCTCCGAAATCAGCCGGACCACCCGGTCCAGCAGTTTCCCCACATCCCGGATTGCCGCCGCCTCCCGCGCCACCTCTGCCGACGCCGCCAACTGAAGGGCACGCCGCTCCAGCGCCCGTGTCCGCTCGGCCACGCGTTCCTCCAGGGTATCCACCATCCCCTTCAGCTCGGCCGCCATTTTGTTGAACTCGCTTCCCAGCTCCTCGATCTCATCCCCCGTCCGGATATACAGCCTGTAGGTCAGATCGCCGCTGGCGATACGGGCCACCCCCTGGCGTAGCTGGCCAATGGAATGGACGATCTGCTGGAACACAACCTGCCGCCAGCCCAGAGCGATCGCCATACCCCCCGCCAGGAGGACCACCGCGATCACAATTGCCCGCTGAGACACCATCTGGGTTTGCGCCCGCGCTGCCGCCGCCGTCTCCAGAGAGTAGAGCGCCTGCCGCCGGATATAGAGGGCCAGTTCGCTGTATGCCGGCCGCACCCTCTGCCCCATCACCGCAGAGGCGTCGGTCCAGCGGCCCTGCCGGGCAAACTTATCCACATCGCTGACCCCCCGTAGCAGGTTGTTGTAAGCTGTCCGCAGCCCTCTTACCAAATCTCCCTGCTCCTCCCCCAGGCCAGCGCTTTCAAGAGAGCCGATGTAGTATTTCATCGAACCCATCGCCACCGGGATCTCTGTGCTGGCCAGGGAGACGTCTCTGAAAGCCAACATCTTGTCCAGTGCGGCGATGAGCCGGCGGCCACTGGCCAGCAGCTCCAGCGAGGCTGCCCTTTGCTGCTCCACCCGGGCTGTCTCTTCTGCCACACGCCCCAGGAGCAGAACCTGCCAGAGGCCAAAGCCTCCGACGATAAGGGCAAGCAGGAACATCAGCAAAGAGGCAAACGCCAGCTTACGGCCAATATCCCATCTCATCCTTCTCAAATGCACAGGTTGCTCTTGCATCGCCTCTCTCCTCAACCCCACGGCGAGTCCGCAGGCGAACTACTGATCCTTTCCACCCACACCCCCGCTCAACTGCACGAACGTCCGATCGGTGCCCAGGGCCGCTCCGATCTCCCGCACAGCGGTCCGCAGGATGGCCTCCACGTCGGCGGAGGCGCGGACCCGGGCAGTGATGCCGGCGATGAGCCGCTCCCGCTCCGCCCGCAGGCGCGTTTCCTCCAGCAGCCGGGCGTTCTCCAGCGCCAGTCCTAACTGACGGGCCGCCGCCTCTGCCAGCGCGATCTCAGCCCTGTCCCAGGCCCTCTGCGCTTCGAAGGAAAGGAAACCGATGGTCTGATCATAAACCCGGATGGGCACCGTGAGCAGGGAACGGCCATCCGGCAGAGAGTGAACGGCCATTTCCCGAGGCACTTCGTTGCCCGGCAACGGGACCGAGTCGGGAGGGAGGGGGCGGACGCTTGTCTGGTCATACATATAAGAAAGCTGGATCCCGCGGCGGAGGAGGGCCTTTCGCCAGGCAGCGAGCGTCTCCTCCACCCGATACCGGCTGAGGCGCTCCAGCGCCCCCTGAGCCTCTGCCAGCAGACGGGCGTTCTCAAGGGTCAGCGCCAACTGATCGGCCATCACCTGCAGAACGGCGACATCCTCCTCAACAAAGGCCCCTCCTTCCTCAGAATGGAGGTCGAGCACGCCGATGATCCGCCCATAGACCTCCATAGGCAGGGCCATCTCCGAACGGGTGCGGGGGAAGGACGGGGCTACCTCTCCCCCGCCAATCTGAGCCTTTCGCGTCGCCGCTGCGGCGCTCACCAGACCCTCTCCCCCCACCGGGAGGCGATAGCCGCGTTGCAACAACTGCAGGCCTTCTTCAGAGGAGGCAGCCTTCAGGACCGCCCATTCCCCGGCAGAGTCCAGGAGGAAGACGCCGGTATGGTAGAGGCCGAAATGCTCGGAGATCAACCGGGCTATCTCCTCCGGCAGCCGGTTCACATCCCGGACCGCTGCGGCCCTGCGTGCCACCTGAGCCGCAGCCTCCTGCAGACTCGTCCGGCGGCTCAGGGCAGCGGTCCGTTCCTCCACCTGCTGTTCCAGGCCCAGGCTGAGCTGACGCACCTCCTGCCAGCGGCGGTGGGCGTCCTCCAGCGCGCGTCCCAGGCTCCGGGTCAGGTTCTCGATCACATAACGGGAGGGGGCCAGCACCGCTATAGCCAGCAGCAGGTAGACAAAGAAGCCGGTGACCCAGGGAAGGCCCTCGTTGGAGCGGGGCTCGAAGGCCGGCACGATGAGGCCGTTGACCATCATCCAGCCGATGCCGGCGACGGTGAGCAGGCTGAGGACGAGAGCGCCGATCCCGGCCCGCCCCCCCATCAGGATCAGCGTCAGCAGCGGGAAGGCCAGCAGGAAGACACGCCCATCCCCGCTCAGACCCGACTGCGTCAGGTCCAAAAGACCCGCCAGGTAGAACAGCACGACAAAGGAGATGGCACGGACATGGTACGATATGGCGGGGCCGAAGGTAAGGGCAAGGACGACCACGTAGATGGTGACGATCACGGCCAGAATGTCGGGGCGTCCCTGGGCGGCCACCAGAGGCCATTCGGCGATCAGGACCACCAGGCCGAAGACGGAGACGGCCAGGAGCAGGCCCCGGATGATGCGCTCCTGCCAATCGCTCAGCCGGGCAAGGGGGCGACGGATGGCCTCGCTTTCCGGCTCCCTTTCCTCTTCCACCTCCACAACCGGAGGTTCTTCTTTTTCCGAAATCAGCAGGACCGGTCTTTTCATCGCAGTACCTCCTGCCCGCCGTCGCCTCCTCTGACCGGGGTCGCCGGCGGAGCGGCCAGGCCGGTCAGTTGGACATAGGCCCGCTCGGCGCCCAGGGTATACCCCAGCTCCTCCAGGGCCCGTTCGAGGATGCTTTCGATCTCCGCCTCGGCGCGGATGCGGTCGGTGATCCGGGCCAGGGTCTGCTCCCAGACCGCCCGCTGTCGGGATTCCTGTAGCAGGCGGGCATTCTCCAGGGCCAGGGCCAGCCGGTCGGCGACCTCTTCCACCAGCCGCACGGCCTCCGGCGGCGGCTCCCCGACGGCGAAGCGGATGTTCAGCGCGCCGATCGTCTGGCCGCGCAGCCTGACCGGTACGGCCAGCAGGGCGCCGCTAACCCGACCGTCCCCCTCCTCGCGGATGGGGTAGACCGCCGAGCGGCCCTCCGAGAGGACCCGGCGGGCCTCTTCTGGCACATCCTGCAACGGTTCAACCAGCGGATAACGGTAACGGAGGCCCAGCAACCCACCAGCCTGCCGGGCCGGAGAGCGCCATACCTCCTGGGTATACTCTCCATAGAGCCGCTCCAGCTCCTGCACCGCCCGTTGCATCTGGCCCAGCAGGCGGGCGTTCTCGATGGCCAGGGCGATCTGGTCGGCCATCGTCTGCAGCACCGCTACATCCCTCTCGGTAAAGGCGGCCGACTCCTCCGACTGCACATCCAGCACACCGACGACCCTTTCACCCACCTTCAACGGCAACGCCAACTCCGACCGGGTCAACGGCAGGTCGGGGTTGTCGAAGAAGACCGCGTCCTCCCCCACGTCCAGGGCGATGCGGGGCAATCCTGTCCCGGCCACAGTGCCGACGATGCCCACCTTCCCCACGGCCAGCCGGTGGCCCCGGGCCAGCATGCGCTGCCCCCCTTTCGAGGAGGCGGCCCTCAGGACGGCGTACTCCCCTGCCTCATCCAGCAGGAAGATGCCGGCGTGATAGAAACCGAAGCGGTCGGAGATCAGGCGGACGGTTTCGTTCAGAAGGGTGTCCACGTCGCGGATCTCCGCCGCCCGACGGGCCACATAGGCGGCGGCCTCCAGTTGCCGGGTACGGTAAACCAGATCGGCGGTCCGCTGGGCCACCTGTTCCTCCAGGCCAGCGTGGAGCATTTCCAGCTGGCTCACCATCTGGTTGAAGGCTATGGTCAATCGGCCCACCTCATCTGTGGAGACCAGTTGCCCCCGCAGGCCCAGTTTCCCTGCCCCCACCTCGGTCATCGTGGCGGTCAGCCGC
>JBDOIF010000140.1:0-1273 GCA_041082215.1 Anaerolineae bacterium | reverse complement strand
CAGCAAAGCCGTCGGGCCTGACGATCCCCGGGAGAGCGGCGACGGGGAGAAGAAGGGCAGCGGCAGAAACGTCTTCGGCTACCGCGGTGTGGCCAACCGGGTCCTGGACGACCGTTGGTTCGTTGCCTGGACGGTGGCAAGCGACCTGTACCCGGCCACCAGCGATGAGCGCACCCTCTTCCTGAAGGGGCTGGCCTGGCTCCAACTCCACCTCCCATGGCTCAAGATCGGGGAGTGGCTGGACGACTCGGGAGTGGGATTCGAGGAGTGCTTGAAGGCAATCTGGGCGCTGGGGGCACTAAGGATGGTGGATATCCGTGCCGACAAGGGTGATGGTGACTTCGAAGTGTGCCTGCGGCGAGGCTACGAGGGCCGAGGATATCCCCTCTGCGCCCATGGCTACGTGATGCACCCAAACGGCTACGATCGCCAGCGTCGTCGGACCAAGTGGGTGTGCAACCAGACGTGTCGGCGCCGTCCTCGCCGAGAGGGGGAGCCAGTGTCGCCGCCATCCGGCTGCCCCTACCTGGACCCCTCCCATCCCCTGGGCCAGGTGCGCAATGTGGGGCTGGCCTTCCCCAACGGCTCGGTGCGCCTTGCTCGGGAGATCCCCTACGGCAGTGAGGCCTGGAAGGCCAGATATGGACGGCGCAATCTCTCAGAGAGTCGCAACGGCCTGATCCAAGGCTTGGGGCTGAAAAGGATGCGCTCCTTCGGCCTGGAGCGCGCTCGCAAGGATATCCGGCTGGCGGATTTCCTTCTCAATCTGCGCACCCTGGGCCGATTGGTGAGGGAGGCTAGCGACCTGGCCAGCAACTGAACAGTGCCCGCTCGACGGAGCCCCAACTCCTGGCTGAAGCCGATGGCTGGGGGACAGGTGACGTTTGCGCCCAGCACCCCCAAGGGGACGGCTCCCGCGTCACGGACGAGCCCATCCCGCTCCCTCCGCGCCTGCAGCCCCCTGCCTTCGGCTCCCCACGCCCACCCGCTGCGCATCCTTCCGCCACCCGCTGCGCAGATTCGGCTCCTCCGGCCCCCGCAAAGACCCGAAAAACCGGTCCCAACCCCACGACCCGGCGACTGCAGCCCCCCAGACCACAGGATCCTGTGGCCCAACCGCTGATCCGCCCAATACCTTGCGGTCCGCTCCCCCGATCCGCTGCGCAAGCCCCCGGAACAAGGTACTTGACAGGGCGGGGCGGGCGGCTATAATTGCCGCGACGGTTGATGTAAGAAGCAAGATATATCTTATAAAGAACCGCCGCCGCGCGCT
>JBDOIF010000136.1:0-2048 GCA_041082215.1 Anaerolineae bacterium | reverse complement strand
CAGGGCGAACCCCCCCAAGAGCAACCCCCGCCCCCGCTCATAGATGGGTACATATGCGGGGGGGGATGCCTGGGGGTGGGGGTGCGGGGGCGGGGGGCGGCGGGGGGGTGAGCCTTGCCCGCCGCTACACTGCGGCGGAAAACCGCGCTGGCTGGAAGGCTGGGGGGTGCGGGGGGGCGAGCGGATTGTCAAGCCGCCCGGCGGCTTGACAACCTGCCCGCCGCGGTGGTCGGGTGCGGGCGGGCAGGTCTGCCGCCGCCCCCCCGTTATCCTTGCCCGCTCACGGCGGCACAAGCCGCCGCTTACTTGTCTATTCTATTTCTTTTCGTGATAAAATAAAAACCGTCAGGCGGCTCACCTGAACGGCTTTTATTTGCAGGCGGCTAACGGCCTGCGTTTCAGCCTATCAGTTATAATACGCAGTAGACACTATATGCTGAGGTGATACAATATACCAGAAGACCTTTCCGTTTCCCGTTCAGCCTCACAGGCAAACGCCTGGATCAGAGGACCTCGCTCAGCCTGCGCCTCGAGCGCCTGCTGCGGACCGTCCCCCAGGCGCGACCGGGAGCACCGACGAAAGCTTGCCGTGCCTCGAGCACCCTGATAGGCTATCGGTAACCCGCGTCCTGCCTGTGAGAGCATCCCTTTCTGGAGGTTGCCATGGAAGAACTGCTCATAGGAATTGATTGGAGTCAGAACCATCACGATGTGCGTGTCCTTAACGAAAGAGGGGCCTCACTTCTGCGCTTCCGCTTCCCCCACTCCCCAGCCGGCCTGGCCACCTTTGAAAAACAGCTCGCCCCCTTCAACCTCCCCCCAAACCAATGCCTGGTAGCCATCGAAACCATCCACAATCTCCTCGTTGACTTCCTCTGGGCACACCAGTACCAGGTCTACTTCGTGCCACCCTCCGTTGTCCACGCTGCCCGTGGCCGCCTCACCTCCAGCGGGGCCGTCACCGACGACCGATCCGCCTTCCTCCTCGCCGACCTCCTGCGCACCGACCGCCACCGCCTCACCCCCTGGAAGCCCGACGGCCCTCTCGTCATCCAGATGCGGGCTAAACTCAGCCTCATTGACTCCCTCTCCCAGTCCATCACCCGCTATGCCAATCGCCTCTATGCCGTCCTCCAGCGCTACTACCCCCAGGCCTGCACGCTCTTCTCCGACCTCCAGACACCCATCGCCCTACATTTCATCATCGCCTACCCCTCCCCACACCAGGCCCATAAGCTCCCCTTCCCCGAGTTCGTCTCCTTCTGCAAAAAGCATCACTACCCCGCTACCCGCCGCCTCCCAGACCTCTACGCCCGCCTCGCCGCTCCACCACTCGAACCGGCCCAGGCCGTCCTCCTGGCCTACCAGGATGAGGCTACTTTCCTGGCCCAGCTCCTCCTCGATTTGCTGGAGCACAAGGCGCAGACACTCGGAGAGGTGCGTTCCCTCTTCGTTCAGCACCCCGACGCCCCTATCTTCGCCTCCCTCCCAGGCGCCGGAGCGCTCCTCGAACCTAAACTGCTGGTGATGTTCGGCGATCACCGCGACCGTTTCCCCTCCCCAGCGGCCATCCAGGCTCTCGCCGGCACCTGCCCCGTCACCGAGCAGAGCGGGAAAAGCCGTCACGTCCGCTTCCGCAAGGCCTGCAATCACGATTACCGTAACACTGCCCAGCAGTTCGCAATGGAGTCGGTCGCTCACTCGGCGTGGGCTGCCTCCTACCTCTCCGAGGCCCTGGAGCGGGGGATGTCTAAGAACCAGGCCTACCGTTGTCTGGCCAACCGCTGGCTGGCGATTATCTGGCATCTGTGGCAGCATCGTCAGCCCTATGACGAGGCTTATCATCTCAGCCAGGTCAGGCAGCATCGCAATCGCTGAATATATGCTTGTTAATTTTTAGCGAGCGGGAAGCGGAAAAGGTCTTTCACAAGCGAATGATGGTTTTGGAACAGGTGTTCTATTCATATTCAGGTGCACCTGTCATTGCCCCCTGCCTGGGGCCCGGAATTGCCACCCCAGAGGACTTGACAAAGCTTGTCCGCAGCCGC
>JBDOIF010000104.1:0-5228 GCA_041082215.1 Anaerolineae bacterium | reverse complement strand
CCTGCCGCGTGGCTGGATACTCTGGCTTTTGTGGGTGTTGTTTATCTTCAGCATTGCCGGGATGGCCGGCTGCGCGCTGGCAGTGGGGGCGGCGCTGTACGCGCTCGTTCCCCTCCTGCCGTTCGCCATCTGGTCGCTGCTGGCCCTTGTGATTGTCGGCATCATCCTCTTCTGGGGAAGTTACGGCGCGCTGACCCAGATTTCACGCGCGCTGGTGGCCGTTATGGTCTTCTTCGTCTTTTACGCCATCGCGCGGACGCTGCCGCCGGCTGGCGACATACTGAGCGGGTTAGTGCCCAGAGTACCCGCAGGCTCGCCGCCCGAACTCATCCCCCTGCTGGGCTGGACGGGCGCCGGTGCGGTGGGTACGGTGTGGTTCTCTATGTGGGCGCAGGCCAGCAACCGTGGTATGGCAGGCAAAAAGGGAGAACCCGCTGCCGCTGATGTGCCACGCATCAAGGATTGGATTCAGATCAACCGCATGGACCTGATGATCAGCACGGTGATTACAGCTATCCTTACCACCGGTTTCCTCATCGCCGGGGCTGTCATACTCAGGCCGCTGGGCACCGTGCCGGAGGGTGACGCGCTGGGCATCGTGCTCTCACAGATCGCCGGGCGGCATTGGGGCAGAGCTGGAGAGATGATTTTTCTGCTGGGAGTGCTGGGCACGCTCTTCAGCACGCTGCTGGCCAACATAGACGGCATCTGCCGTGTCGCCGCCAGCGCCGTTGGCTTTTACCAGGGCAGGAAGGAAGTGCCGAAAAAATGGTACAACATCTTCCTGGGCGTTTACATACTTACTTCGGCTCTCCTGGCCTTCATCATCCGCGCGCCGGTCTTTATGCTGCAGGTTACGGCTGCGGTGGATACGATGCTCATCCCCATCATCGCAGTGATGGCTATCCATATTTGCCGTAAGTACCTGCCAGCCGAGTTTCGTCCTGCCCGCTTCACCCTTGTTATGACGTATGCGTGCGCGGCATTTTTCATCTTCTTCATCATCCTGCTGGTGATTGCGTTAGCCAGCGGGGTCAAGTTTGCCTCAGCGGGGTGATCGGCGGATACTCTCTCATCTGTACATCGGAGGTGGGTGAAATGGCCTTCCATCTGGTGACCGGAGCCGCGGGTTTTCTGGGCCGGTATCTGGTGCGCGGTCTGCGGGCGCGGGGTGTTGGCGTGCGCGCGCTGGACCTGCACCGTCCGGACGACGCAGAGCCGGATGTGGAATGGGTGCTCGCGGACATCCGGGACGCCGATGCGGTGCGGCGGGCCTGCGAGGGGGTGGAGATCATCCACCACCTGGCCGCGCTCATCCCGCAGCGCCGCGCCGACCCGGACACCATGCGGGCCGTCAACGTGGGCGGGACGAAGAACGTGCTGGAGGCTGCCCGCGCCACTGGTGTCCGCCGGGTCGTCTTCCTCTCCAGCGTGGAGGTCTTCGGCGTGCCGAAGGTCGTGCCCTGCCCGGAGGACGGGCCGCTGGCTCCGCTGGGAGAATACGGCCACAACAAGATCGCTGCCGAGGCCCTCTGCCGGGAGGCGACGGCCCAGGGGCTGGAGGTGGTCATTCTGCGGCCGCCGACTATCGTGGGGCCGGGGCTGGAGGAGCCGTTCCTGGTGGGCCTTATGGCCGCCATCCGGGACGGGAAGCCGGTGACGCTCCTGGGCGACGGCCGCAACCGCTTTCAGTTCATCCACGCGGAGGACGTCGTCTCGGCCTGCCTGCTGGCCGCCGACCACCCTGCCGCCGCCGGGGAGGTTTTCCACATCGGCAGCGCCGACGTGCCGCCCATCCGCGATATGGTGGAGACGGTCATCGCCCGTGTCGGCTCGTCGTCTCAAATCCAGGCCATCCCGGTCTGGCTGGCCCGGCTGGCGATCGCGCTCCTGCGTCCGTTCGGCAAAGCGCCGCTGGAGCCAGAGCACGTCGCCATCGCTGTTGCCGACTATGTTTTTGACATCTCCAAAGCCCGCCGGGTGCTGGGCTGGGAACCCCGCTGGGGGAACGTGGAGGCTGTGCTGGATACGTACCGGGCCGACTACGGAATACGCAATACGTAATACGTCAAACGTCAAACGTCAAACGTCAAACGTCGAACGGGAGATGGAGACTGCCCAGACTGTCCTGCGCGCGCTGGCGCTTCTGGAGGCCGTGGCGGAGGGGGTCCACGACCTGGAGGGGCTGAGCGCCCGTGTCGGCCTCAGCCGCAGCACGGCCCACCGGCTGCTGGCCACACTGGCCCGCGCGGGCTATCTGCACCATTCACCCCGCGAGGGATACCGCCTGGGGCCCAAACTGATCGAACTGGGCTTTCGCGCCTACGCCGGGCTGCACCTGCCCTCGCTGGCCCGTCCCTACCTGGAGGGACTATCCGAGGCCACCCGCGAGACCGTCCACCTGGGTGTCCTGGACGGAGCTGAGGTCGTCTACATTGACAAGGTGCCGGGGAAGCGGGAACTGCAGATGGCTTCATACATCGGCGCGCGGGTCCCGGCCCAGTCCACCGCTCTGGGCAAGGCGCTGGTCTCCACGTTGCCGCGGGAAGAATGGCTGAGGGCCTTCGTCCCGGGCCTTCGGCGGACGGAGCGCACGATCGCCGAAGCGGACCGGTTTCTGGAGGAGATCGAGCGGGTCGCGCGGCAGGGGTATGCGCTGGACCTGGAGGAGAATGAGCCGGGGATCCGCTGCGTCGCCGCGCCGGTGCGGGATGGGGCCGGGCGGGGAGTGGCGGCCGTCAGCGTCTCCAGTGCGGTCCTCTATCTGACCCACGAGCGTATCCGGGAACTGATCCCTCTGGTCAGGGAGACGGCCCGGCAGATTTCACGCGAGCTTGGGTGGACGGGCGATGAGACAGGTTGACCGACCGGGCACCGGCAGGGTGGTGACCTTCGGCGAGGTGATGATGCGGCTCTCACCGCCGGATCGGCTGCGTCTGGTCCAGGCTCGCGTGCTGGAGGTCACCTTCGGCGGCAGCGAGGCCAATGTGGCTGTGGCGCTGGCCGGGTGGGGGGTGCCGGTGGAGCATGTCACCGCGCTCCCCGAGAACGAACTGGGCCGGGCCTGTGCCTGCTCCTTGCGCCAGTTCGGTGTCGGCCTGGAGCACGTAGTCTGGGGCGGCCCGCGTCTGGGGCTCTACTTCTATGAGCGGGGCGCCGCCCACCGGCCCGACACCGTCCTCTACGACCGGGCCGGCTCCGCCTTCGCCATGCTGGAGCCAGGCAGGATCCCCTGGCCGGAGGTTTTCGCCGATGCCGTCTGGTTTCACTGGAGCGGCATCTCTCCGGCGGTCTCCCCCTCCGCCGCCGACGTTTGCCGGGAGGCGGTCCGGGCGGCGCGGGCGGCGGGGCTGACTGTCTCCTGCGACCTGAACTACCGGGGGCGGCTGTGGGACTGGGGGCGCTCTCCCGAAGAGGTGATGACCGAACTGGTCTCCCTCTGCGACGTCCTCATTGGCAATCCGGGGAGCCTGGCCGCCGTCTTCGGGCTGGACGCCGGGGAGGGGGCGGGGGGAAGCCAGGCGGTGAGCGAGGAGCTGGCCCGTCGCTTCCCGTCCCTGCGGCTTATTGCCCTCACCCGGCGCGGCGTCCGCTCCGCCCGTCACCACACCTGGACGGCAACGCTCTGGGAGCCGGACGGTTTCTATACCGCTCCCCTCTACGAGATTCTCCCGATTGTGGACCGGATGGGGGCCGGGGATGCGTTCACTGCCGGCCTCATCTACGGCCTGCGGACGTTCGGGGAGGACCGCCAGCGGGCGCTGGACTTCGCCGTCGCTGCATCCTGTTTGAAGCACTCGGTCTGGGGCGACGTCAACCAGGTTTCGGTGGCTGAGGTGGAGGCGGTTGTAGCGCAGGCCGCCAGGCCTGTAGATACAGGCTGACAGCCTGCACCACACCGAGGGGCGGAATCCGACCCACCGATTTGCGATCTTGCATTCTCGCATTGCCTTTATAGTGAGTCTTCTTTATGGAGGGGCTATGAAACCCATGCGCTGGTACGACCACATTGGTATCAACCTGTTCTGGCTGGGTCTGAACATCCGCAACACCGCCGTTGGCTCCGTCTTCACGCCCTACCTGGTAGCGCTCTTTGTCCCGGAGGCGACGCGGAACACCGCCCTGGGCTTCATCAGCACGGCCGGGCTGGTCATCGCTATGCTGGTGCAGCCGGCCGCTGGCCTCCTGAGCGACCGTTCCACTTCCCGCTTCGGGCGGCGGCGGCCCTTTATCTTCGTCGGCACGCTGTTCGACCTGCTCTTCCTGGCCGCGATCGCCCTTTCGGGGAACTTCTGGATGCTGCTGGTCGCCACCCTGCTCATCCAGTTTTCGGCCAACGTCTCCCACGGCCCGCTGCAGGGGCTGATCCCGGACCTGGTGCCGGAGGGGCAACGGGGGCGGTCGTCCGCCGTCAAAGCGGTCTTTGAACTTATCCCGATCATCCTGGTCGGCTTCACCATCGCCCAGTTGGTCGGCAGGGGGCAACTGGGGTGGGCGGTCTTCGCCACCGGCGCGGCGCTGCTGGCGACCATGCTGTTGACCATGGTGCTGGTCCGGGAGAAGCCGCTCCGGGAAAAGCCTGCCGCTTCCTTCAAAGGCCCGATGCTGCGTGTGCTGGGGATGCTGGCTGGTATTGCCCTGGGCGGGGCCGCCGGTCTGCTGGGGGGTGGCGTTGTTGGCGGGCTGGCCGGATTGGTGGCCTGGCCGCTGGCTGGCCGGGAGGCCGTCCGGTCAGTGGCTGTCGGGATTGGCGGGGTGGTGGCGATGGCTGTGGCGGTGGTGGTAGGCGTCTGGTCGGGGGCCTATGCGACCCTGGGACAGGACGCCCGTCGTCACGCTTCGTTTACATGGTGGGTGGTCAACCGGCTCCTCTTCCTGGCCGCTGCCACGTCCTTCCAGGGCTTCCTGCCCTTCTTCCTGATGTACGCCTTCGGGATCACCGCTGAAGAGGCCGCTGCCCTGAACGGTAATCTGATGACGGTCATCGGGCTGCTCATCCTGGTCTCTGCCCTTGCCGGGGGCTGGATTTCCGACCGCCTGGGGAAACGGCGGGTGGTTGCCTTCAGCGGGCTGCTGGCTGCCGTCGGCGGTGTTGTTGCCCTGGGAGCCATCTGGGTGCCGAAAATGGCCGTTCTCTACGGGGCGGGCGTGCTGATCGGCCTGGGGACGGGGCTTTTTATGACCGGAAACTGGGCGCTGGGGACAGAGCTGGTGCCGCCTGAGGAGGC
>JBDOIF010000114.1:0-9415 GCA_041082215.1 Anaerolineae bacterium | reverse complement strand
CAGCAAGGTGCGCTACTTCCGCAAGTACCACGGCCCGTTTGCCGCCGAGATGCTGCGTCTCTTCCTGCTGGGGAACTACGCCTGGCAGTTGGGGCTGGAGGCGGCGAAGTGGGCGGTGGGCCATAAGCGGCCCCTGCGAGCGGGGCGCATCAGGGCGTACTGGCAGGTGCTGCGAAGTGGATTACGGGCAGCGAGCAAGGTGAGGTGATTGAGCCGGTTATGGGGTGCCGGGGATGGACTGGAAGCGGGCGTGTTGGTTTCTGCTTCTGCTGCTGGCTCTATTTGTGGGGCTGGGGGTGACGTATGGGTTAGTGACCCCTTGTTTCGAGTCGCCCGACGAATCAGCCCATCTTGCTGTTGTACGCTACATTGCCCGGCACAGGCGCCTCCCTCCCCGGGTGGTTCCTTCTCACTGGCGCAGCACTGGTGCCGATGTGGCCTGGTATCTAGCCTACCACGACCCCCCGCTCTACTACACGCCTCCTCTTTACCATACCTTGGCCGGATTGCTGGTGTTCTGGGAGGATATGGACGATCTCCCCTATTTGTTGGTGCCCAACCCCGGCTGGGAGGTGGGATGGGCACCTCAGGCCGATAGTAACCCGTGGAACAAAAATGTCTACGCCCATCGGGCGGAGGAGAGCTTCGTTCAGAGTAGCACGGTCCGGGCAACCTATGTACTGCGCCTGTTCTCGCTGGGGCTGGGGGGCGTGACGATCCTCTGTGCCTATCTCATCGCTCGCACGTTGTGGCCGGAGCAGCCGCTGGTAGCGATGCTGGCCGCAGCCCTCGTCGCCCTCAACCCCCAGTTTGTCGCCATCTCGGCTGGGGTGACAAACGACAACTTGCTCAATGTGTTTTGTGGTTTTTTTCTTTTAAAGGCGATCCGTTTCATACGGGAGGGTAGCAGTTGGATCGGCTGGGCTGGGCTGGGCAGTCTGGCTGGGCTGGGACTGCTTACCAAGCAGAGTGCGTTGCTACTTTTGCCTCTGGGTGTTCTCGCCGTGGTCTGGCAGCCTCGTCAGGCGTGGTACAGGGCAGTCGCCGACGGGGCGATCTTCCTGGCAGCGGCGCTAGCGGTGGGCGGCTGGTGGTACGCACGTAACAGCCTTCTGTACGGTGACCCTCTCGGTCTGATGCCCCACTTTGCCCACCAGGTCCCCCTGACCCATTTTGGCCTTCAAGAGTTTTCAAAGGTGGCTCGCTCCTATTGGGCTGCCTTTGGGTGGGCTTTGATCCAGGTCGAGCCGTGGGTATATGGGGTCTTCTGCTCGGTGTCGTTGCTGGCGGTGCTGGGTGTCGTCACCGCTGGTCGCCCCAGCGGCCCATTTCGTTCTCTACCCGTGTCGGCTCGACGAGGGGTGATCTTCCTGGGAATCGCTTTCATCCTTAACGCTGTTTCCCTGGTGCCCTGGGCTTTGATGACCGGCGCTCCCTACGGCCGGCTTCTCTTCGCCACCATTGCTGCCGCTGCTGTGCTGGGTGCCTGGGGACTTTCCCAATGGACCCGGTGGAGGTGGGGCCGCTGGGGGCTGGTGGCGTTGGGAGGTCTCCTTGTTCTTTTCGATGTGTTGGTGCCCTGGCGGTATCTTTGGCCCGCCTTCGCATCGCCACGGGTTCGGACGGGAATGCCGAAGACAGCCCGACAGGTAGAAGCCATTTTTGATGGAGGCCTCCAGCTTGTGGGCTATGATGCTCCCACTGGAGACCTGGCCCCAGGTGCAGAAGTACGCCTGGTCCTGTACTGGCGTGCCTGGGCAACGCCAGACCAACGGTATCGGGTCTGGGTGCAGGTGGGATCGCTGGATCCCACCCGGAAGGTCGCCGAGGTGGGGGGCTGGCTGGGGGGGAGCCTGTATCCAAGCGACCTGTGGCGGGCTGGCGACCTGGTCCGGCAGGAACACCGGCTGATCCTTCCTGAATGGACCCCTGCGCCGAGGCTGTACTGGATCCGGGTGGGGCTGGTTGATGAGGCGGATAGGCGGGTGGCCCGGATGGATAGCAGCGGGGATGCCGTCGCTCTCGGGCCGTGGCGGGTGGTGGATTCAGGGTCGGTGCCCCCGCCCAGTCACCCGGTCAACTACCAGCTCGGGCCGGCAATTCGGCTGCTGGGTTACGATATTGAGCAGCGTCGGGAAGGAGGAGAGGAAGCCCTGGAGTTGATGCTCTATTGGCAAGCGGATGAGACCCCCGAGGCCGATTATACTGTCTTCATCCACCTGCTGGATGGGGAGGGGCAGTTGGTGGGGCAGGCTGACGGACCGCCGTTGGGCGGCGAGTATCCCACCTCCTGGTGGTTGCCAGGCCAGGTTGTATTAGACCAGCACATCGTCCGTCTTGGAGTGGAGGGCGGTAGCCTGCAGGTTCAAACGGGGCTGTACGACCTGTCTACATTGCTCCGGTTGCCCGTATATGATGCAGAGGGGCAGCGGCTTCCAGACGATGCGATCCCGCTGGTCCGGTTGGAGAGGTAGGTACACGATGGGGATCAGCCTGGCCGCTGGAGGGCTGGAATGAGGATCCCGGATCGGTGGGCTCTTTTCTCGGTCCTTATGCTTATGGCAGTGGTCAGTGCGGCCTATCTGGCCACGGCGTCCACCGTTGCCGACGGGCCTGCCGTTGCCCCTCTGGATGACGCTTACATCACCTTCCAGTACGCCCGCCAGATCGCGCGCGGCTATCCCTACCAGTACAACGATGGGGATCCGCCAACGACAGGGATGACCAGCCCGCTATATGGGTTCCTGCTGGCGGGCTTCTACCTCATCGGGTTTACCGGTGAGCGGCAGGTGGCGCTTGCTCTGGGAATGGGGGTTCTGTGGCTGGGATTGATCGGCTGGCTGACCTGCCGCCTGACGCTCCGGCTGACCGGCGAGGGGCAGGACGCCAGGAGCTGGGCAACGGGGGCCGCGGCGCTCGTCCTCCTCAGCGGCCCGGTGCAATGGGGCTGCTTCAACGGGATGGAGACCGGGCTGTTCACGGTGCTCACCCTGGCAGGCCTGGACGCTTTCCTGGCCAGACGGCCTGGTTGGAGTGCGCTCTGGCTGGGGCTGGCGGGGCTGGCCCGGCCGGAGGGGCTGATTCTGGCGGGGCTGGCCTGGACGGTGGCGCTTGCTGGCGACCTGGTCCGGCGTCGCGCGATCCGCTGGCGGCAGGTAGGCCCCCTTTCCGCAGCGGTGGCGGTGGGGCTGGCGCCGCTTGGGGTCAACTGGCTCCTGACGGGCACGGCGGTGGCTTCAGGCGTACAGGCCAAGTCGTGGCTGTATAATGTCCCCTTCTACCCGGCGGAGATCGCCCGTTCCGTCCTGCTCTTCTATGGCCAAATCTTAGAGCGCTTCCTGGGATGGGGAAGCCCGGCGCAATGGTTTTTCCCGCCCGGATTGCTGGTCTTTTCCTTCGCAGGGTGGGGTGCGCTGGCGATGCGGCGACGGTGGGAGTCGCTGATCCTGACAGCTTCGTGGTTTTTTCTGGGGACACTCTCCATCGCTACTCTGATTACCGCCCTCTGGCATTACGGCCGCTATCAGGTCCCTCTCGCCCCTCTCCTTTCCGCCCTGGCGTTCGGCGGGCTGGCAGCCCTGCACGGGAGAGGAGGAAGGTGGCGGTATCCTGCGGTGGGGATCGGGCTTGTGTTGATCGTCGCCTCGGCGTATACCGGCGTTATGGGCCGGGAGGTCTACTGGCAGGCGGTGGAGACGGTGGCGGCTCAGCAGCGGGTCGTGGCCGAGTGGCTGCGCCAGAACCTCCCCGCCGGGGCCCGGGTGGGGGTCCACGACGCCGGCAGCCTCCGTTATCTGGGAGACCATCCGACCTGTGACCTGATCGGGCTGACCACGCCGGGTGCCGCCATCGCCTGGCGGCACGGGGCGGGGAGCGTTTTCGAGCTGATGGAACACTCGCCGATGCGCCCCGACTACTTCGCCATCTATCCGGACGTATTCTCGATCCCCTATCTTGCGGCCACCGACCTCTTTGCTGAGGAATTGCTCCGGGTCGAGGTGCCGGATTATGCCGTCGCCAGCGCCGGCCCGGTCCAGGGGGTGTGGCGGGCCGACTGGAGCCTGGCCGGCAGCGGCGAGCGGTTCTACCAGCCCGACGTCATCCAGCGCACGTCCGGCCTGCGGCTGGTGGACACGCTGGATGTGGCCGATCTGGCCGACGAGGCAGCCCACAATGTGGTGTGGTGGCACGAAGCCCATCGGTCGGGCTTCCCCACCGAGGTCTGGCAGATGGCCTATCGCGTCCTCCCCGACCGGGAGGTGCTGGATGGTGGGCGGCTGCTGACAGGGGGGATCGGCTTCGATGTGCAGACCCGTCCGGGCCAGCCCCTCTGGATCGTGGCCCGGCTGCATGCGCAGGAGGCTGGGGCAGTGCGGGTGGAGGTGGATGGGCAGGACGTGGGCCACTGGGCCTACCCTGCTGTGCCCGGGCAGTGGCTGGAGACGGTCTTCCGGGTGCCTGGCGGGTCCATCACCTCTGCCCGGACGCGCCTGGTGTTGCGGGTGGATGCGGAGGATCCGGATTTCCGCCACTATGCCCCCTACTACTTCTGGTTCTTGCAGGGGGAGCCGGAGGTCCGACCTGTCGAGATTGGGCGACAGGTGGAGGCCGTCTTCGAGGGGGGGATCCGCCTGCTTGGTTTCGACCTGGAGGAGCAGGTCTGGCGGGCTGGTGAAACGGTGCCGTTGGTGTTATACTGGCAGATAGTGACAGCGACCGGCAGCGACGCCAAGGTCTTTCTTCACCTGTACGATGCCGATGGCAACCTTGGCCCGCAGTCTGACGGGTGGGCTTACCACGACACCCGCCCTCCCTACACCTGGTCACCCGGCGAGGTGGTGGCGGACGAGCGGGCGCTGGTCCTGCCGGAGGACCTGGAGCCGGGGTTGTACTCCGTCGAGGTGGGGCTGTACGACCCGGAAAGCCTGGTCAGGCTGCCGGCCTACCGGAACGGTGTGCGCATGCCGGATGACCGGCTGCCGCTGGCGAGGATTGAGATACGGGAGTAAAGAAAGGAGTATCATTATGATCGTCATTGAAGCCAACCATCTGACCAAGTACTACGGCAAAGCGCGGGGAATCATTGACGTCTCGTTTCAGGTGGAGGAGGGGGAGATCTTCGGCTTCATCGGGCCGAACGGGGCAGGCAAGTCCACGACGATCCGATTGTTCCTCTCCCTGATCTACCCCACCAGCGGCAGCGCCACGATTTTTGGCAAGGACTGTATCCGGTATGGGCCGGAACTCCGGCAGGATATCGGCTACCTGCCGTCAGAGGTCTTCTACTACGAGCGGATGCGGGTCATTGATCTGCTCAAGTATTCGGCCAGTTTCTACAACCGGGACTGCACGCGACGGATGTACGAGCTGGCCGAACTGATGGAACTGGAGCTGCACCGCCGCATCGAGGACCTTTCCTACGGCAACAAGAAGAAGGTGGGGATCGTGCAGGGGCTGTTGCATCAGCCCAAACTGCTTTTCCTGGATGAACCCACTGCCGGCCTCGACCCGCTGATGCAGCGCAAGTTCTTCCAGCTTGTCCGGGAGGAGAACAGCCGTGGGGTGACGGTCTTCTTCTCCTCCCACATCCTGAGCGAAGTGCAGCGCCTGTGTAACCGCGTCGGTATCATCAAGGAGGGCCGGCTTATCGAGATCGCGGACATTCGGACGCTACAACGGGACAACTATAAGAAGGTCCGGGTTGTCGGCGACGGCCTCAGCGCGGCCCGTTTCGACCTCCCTGGTGTGACCAATCTGGAGTGCGCCAACGGCGAGGTCCATTTCTTCTACAAAGGCGATGTCAACGCGCTATTGCGCCGGATCGGAGAAAGCCCGGTCTCGGATGTGATGATCGAGGAACCGACCCTGGAAGAGATCTTCATGCATTATTACGAATAGAGGGTGACGATGCGGGCAAATATCTTCCTGCACGAGTTCAAAATGCACCTGCGGTCTGTGGTCACCTGGTCGGTGGCGATCGTAGCCCTGATCCTGCTCTATTTCTCACTCTACCCCTCTTTTGCCGAGAGCGCCGCGCTCCTCAACGAAGCGATGGCCCGGTTCCCCAAGGAGTTTCTCACCGCCTTTGGCATGACCGGCGTGGACCTCTCAACTGTTCTTGGCTATTACAGCCTCGTCTTTCTCTTTGTCCAGATCTGCCTGGCGATCCAGGCGGCGAACTACGGGTTCTCCCTCGTCTCCACTGAGGAAAGGGAGTGGACGGCGGATTTTCTGCTGACCAAGCCGGTGAAGCGCACCCAGATTCTGAACAGCAAGTTGCTTGCCGCCTTTACCGCCCTGACCATCACCAATGCGGTCGTCTGGATCAGCAGCTTCGGCTTTATCCACCTGTTCAAGGGGGAGAAGACGTACGAGACCCGGACCCTGCTCCTGTTGCTGCTGAGCATCGTGGTGTTCCAGTTGTTCTTTCTGGGTGTTGGCCTGGTGGTGTCACTCTTGGTCAGGCGGATACGGAGCGTGACCCCCTACGCGATGGGGCTGGGGTTTGGGATGTACGTGCTGGGCGTTTTCGGCGACATGCTCGGTGAAAGTGTCCTGGAAAAACTCACTCCCTTCAAGCATTTCGAGCCACGGTACATCGTCCAGCAGGGGGCCTATGATGTGCCGCTGGTGCTGTTCGACATCTCCGTCATTGTGGTTTCTCTGGTGGCCAGTTACGTGCTCTACACCAGGAGGGACATCCCCGCTGTGGTGTGAGGAGGCTGGGATGAATATCTTTATCCGCGAACTGAAAGCGAATCTGAGGTCGCTCTTCATCTGGGGGGTGATCGTGGTCCTGTTTGTGGTGGTGGCGATAGCCAAGTTCGCCGCCTACGAGGGCAATCCGGAGATGCTGGCGATGCTGGAGAGCATACCTCCAGCGGTGATGGCTGCGTTCAGTTTGCAGGCATTCAATCTGACCACCCTTTCCGGATTTTTCGGCGTGATGCATACCTATTTTGCCCTCATCCTGGGCATCGCGGCGGCGATGTGGGGCAGCGATATCATCTCCAAGGAGGAGCGTGACAAGACCGTCGAGTTTTCGTTGACCCTGCCGGTGACCCGCAGCCGCCTGGTGACGGCCAAGGCCCTGGCGGCGCTGGTCAATTGTGTGGGGCTGTTGCTCATCACATGGGGCATCTCCCTTGTCACTGCGGCACAATACGAGCCGGACAGCGAGTTTTATCGGTTCCTGGCCCTCTGTATGCTGACGATCTTCATCGTCCAGTTGGTGTTCCTGGCCCTGGGCCTCTTTCTGGGCTGCGCCATGCGGCAGTACAGACGGGCTGGCTCGGTGGCCATATCCCTGCTGTTGGGAACCTATTTCCTCTCGATTGTCCCCAGCCTGGATCCGGACCTGAAGTTTGTCAGGTACTTCTCTCCCTTCAAATACTTCGATGCAGGGGTGCTGCTGCGCGAATCGAGGGTTGATGGGGCTTTTGTATTGTTGTCGCTGGGGATTATTCTGCTCAGCACAGTGGGTGCGTATGTAACGTACACCCGGAGGGACCTGTATGTGTAGGACAACTCGTATGAGTTGTCCTGCCAAGCAAGGAATATGCGCATCGGATTGGTGACCGGCGAGTTTCCCCCCGATCAGGGCGGGGTGGGGGATTTCACCCTCCGGCTGGGGGAGGCGTTGACCACCCTCGGCCACGAGGTCCACGTCCTCACCGACACACGCAACGCGCAATACGCTGTAGCTTTCTCTCTCATTGTTCACCGCGTCATCCTGGATTGGGGCTGGGGCTGCTGGCGACGGGTGCTGGGGCTGGCGCGGGAGCTCTCGCTGGACCTGCTGGACGTCCAGTACCAGGCGGCGGCCTACGGGATG
Organism: Anaerolineae bacterium; assembly: GCA_041082215.1. Lineage (GTDB taxonomy): Bacteria > Chloroflexota > Anaerolineae > B4-G1 > DUEL01 > JBDOIF01. The sequence continues at coordinate 1,581 of JBDOIF010000114.1, read as the reverse complement.
CATCCGGCGATCAATTTCCTCCCCCGTCGCCGGGAGCGGCCGGTGGTGGTGACTTTTCACGACCTGAAGGTGCCCTACCTCTTCCCCAAAGCCGGGCCGCTCCGGTGGCAGGTGGTGCGGATGCTGGCCCGCCGGGCCGATGGGGTGATCGTCACCAACCAGGAGGACTTCCTGCGGCTGGAGGAGGAGGTCCCTCTTGACCGGCTGGCCCTTATCCCCATCGGGAGCAACATCCCGCCAGCCCCCCCACCGACGTACGATCGCTCCGCCGAGCGGGCTCGCTGGGAGGTGGGGCCAGACGACCTCCTCCTGGGCTACTTTGGCTTCCTCAACGAGAGCAAGGGAGGGGAGGAACTGGTGCAGGCGCTGGCCCGGCTGGTGGAGCGGGGGATGTCGGCCCACCTCCTGATGATCGGCGGACGGGTGGGCAGCTCCGACCCCACCAACCGGGCCTACGCGGAACGGGTGGAGCGGCTGATCGGCGAGTTAGGGCTGGATGGGCGGGTCCACTGGACCGGCTACACTCACCCCGAGGCGGTGTCGGCGGGGCTTCTGGCGACGGATGTGTGTGTGCTGCCGTATCGGGATGGGGTCTCCTTCCGGCGGGGGACGCTGCACGCCTGCCTGGCTCACGGCCGACCGGTGGTTACCACCCGGCCGGCGGTGGAGTTGCCGGAGGTGCGGGACGGGGAGAACATGCTGCTGGTCGGGCCGCGCGATCCCGATGGGCTGGCGGAGGCGGTGATGCGGCTGGCCGCCGACCCGGCCCTTCGGGCGCGGCTGGGGGAGGGGGCAGCGGTGCTGGCAGCGGAGTTCGCCTGGGAGCGGATCGGTCGGAAGACTGTGCTGTTCCTGGAAAGGATATATGAAAGGGCCGCATCGGGTTGAGCGATGGGCCTTGCTGGCCCTCTTCCTTCTGGCCTTCCTTCCCCGCGTCCTTCATCCCATCTCCCGACCGCTCCAGTGGTACTTCCGCTCTGCGGAGTTCTTTCAGGCGGTGATGGAGGGGGACTGGGCCGGCACGCTTTTCTCCGAACACCCTGGCGTGACGGTGATGTGGCTTTCCGGCGCGGCGCTGTGGGGTTGGTACGGCCTCCAATCCCTGCTCGGCCTCAACCCGCCCACGCCGCTCCAGACCGAGGGGTACGCCTTCGCCGACCGGGTGGCGGTAGGGGTGGTGCCGCTGGCACTGCTGGTCTCCCTGGGCATCCTCTGGGGCTGGTATCTCCTGTGTCGTCTCTTCGATCGGCGGGTGGCCTGGGTCGCGGCTCTGCTGTGGGCGCTCGACCCCTTTTATCTGGCTAATTCCCAGACTCTCCACCTGGATGCGCTCCTTTCCACCCTGATGCTCCTTTCTGCCCTGTGGCTCTTTCTCTACATCCGCGAGTGCCGCCTGCGCTCCCTGATCATCTCGGCTCTTCTGGGCGGGCTGGCGATCCTCACCAAGGTCTCTGCCCTCTTTCTCCTGCCGTTCACTGCCCTCTGCTTGCTCTCTCGCCTCTTCCTCTCCCCGCGTCTCCGCCTCTCCGCGTCTCTGCTCCTGCTGCGCGATGGGCTGCTCTGGCTTCTCGTTGTCGCTGC
>JBDOIF010000099.1:0-2150 GCA_041082215.1 Anaerolineae bacterium | reverse complement strand
GGTGTCGTCTACAACGTGGTGATAGACGAGGAGTTCGGCACCTATCCGAACGTGGCCCGGCGCTTTATCTCCCGCCCGTGCCTCCACTGCCAGAATCCCCCCTGCGTCCGGGTCTGCCCGGTGCGGGCCACCTACAAGCGGGCCGACGGCATCGTCGTCGTGGACTACGACGACTGTATCGGCTGCCGGTACTGCATCTCCGCCTGCCCCTACGGGGCCCGCGCCTTTGACTTCGGCAATTTCTACACCGCCGGACAGACACCAGAGGTGGCCCCGTGGGACGTGATGCCCGCCTTTGAGTACGGGGAAGAGGTCCAGCGGGAGCCAGGCAACCCCTGGCGCTCCCCCATCGGCAATGCCCGCAAGTGCCACTTCTGCCTCCACCGGCTGGAGAAGGGGATGCTGCCGGCCTGTGTGACCACCTGCATCGGGCAGGCGCGCATCTTCGGCGACCTGAACGACCCGGAGAGCCTGGTGGCCCAAATGGCCGCCTCCCCCCGGGCCATCCGCCTCAAAGAAGAACTGGGCACCGAACCCAGCGTCTACTATCTGTTATAGGAGGAGACTATGGGCAAGCGCGCGCTCTTCATCGGCATCGTCGGCCTCATTCTTCTGGCCGTCGGCCTATCGGGGCTGATAGACCGGCTGACCCATGGGATGCTGAACGTGGGCTGGAGCACTCCCGTCCCCTGGGCCATGTGGCTGGCGTTCTACATCTATTTCATCGGCCTTTCCGCTGGTGCGTTCCTCCTCTCATCCCTGGTCTACGTCTTCGGGACGAGGCAGTTTGAGCGCATTGGACGGCTGGCCCTCTTCGTCGCGCTGGTCTCCCTTCTGACCGCGCTCCTCTTCGTCTGGCTGGACCTGGGGCATATGGAACGGTTCTTCTTCGTCTTCCTCCACCCCGGCATCACCTCGCCCCTGGCCTGGATCGTCTGGCTCTACACTCTCTACCTGATTCTGTTGACGGCCGAAATCTGGTTCGTTATGCGCCCCAGTTTTGTGCGCGGCTCGGAAGGAAAGGGCGGGAAAGCCCGCCTCTACCGGATTCTGACCCTGGGGGTGCGGGACCTGAGCCCGAAGGCCCTGGAGCGGGACCGGAAGGTGGTGCGGGTTCTGGCGACCATCGGTATCCCGCTGGCCATCGCCTTTCACGGCGGGACGGGGACCGTCTTCGCAGTCACCACTGCCCGTGCCTACTGGTACAGTGGCCTCTTCCCCATCATGTTCCTGGTCTCCGCGCTGGCCTCCGGCGGCGCGCTCCTCACGGCTATCGTCGCCTTTCTCGTCCCCAACGGCCTGGGGGAGCACCGGGAGGAAGTCATCGGCCTGGGCCGACTTCTGGTCCTTTTGCTCTTTGTGGACTTTCTCATGGAGATTGCCGAGATTCTGGTCAGCCTCTACGGCACCGTCCCGGCCCACTTCATCCCCATCCAGGAGCAACTCTTCGGCCCCAACTGGTGGATTTTCTGGGTCCTGGGCATGGGCATGGCGCTGGTGGGCCCGATGCTCATCCTGACCTTCCTGGGCCGGAAGAGTGCCCTCTGGACCGGCATCGCGGCGCTGAGCGCCACCATCGGCTTCATCGGCATCCGCTGGAACATCGTCCTGCCGGGTTTCGCCGTGGAGGAACTGCCAGGCATCGGCCGCTCCTTTATGGAGCCCCACTGGGTCTACCGCTTCTACTCTCCCACCTGGACGGAGTGGGGCGTGACCCTCTTCTGCATCGGCGCGGGCGCGCTCATCCTGGCCCTGGGCTTCTGGCTCCTGCCCCTGCGGGCCGAGGAGGCACGGGCATAACCCTGCGTCCTGCGACATGCGTCCTGCGACATGCGACCTGACAAGGAGGGAACGATGAGACTGACCCGACGGGAATTTCTGACCCTTTCGGCTTTTGTGGGAGGAACGGCGTTGTTCCATCAGGCGGTGAACGTGCTGGCAAAGATAGACCCGGACGGCGGGGGGAACTACTACCCGCTGGCCGAACCCGGCAACGTCGTCTATACCGTCTGCCAGCAGTGCAACACCCAGTGCGGCATCAAGGTCCGGCTGCTGGACGGGGTGGCCGCCAAGATAGACGGTAACCCTTACTCCCCCTGGAACCTCTACCCCCATTTGCCCTACAAGACGCCCCTGCGGGAGGTAGCCCC
>JBDOIF010000076.1:0-33676 GCA_041082215.1 Anaerolineae bacterium | reverse complement strand
CGGCCACCCCTCCCCCCGGTCCCTCGATCTCGCCGTCGCCCACCGAGACCCCCATCCCCACGCCTACCGATACCTCAACCCCCACGCCCACCGAAACCCCTACCCCCACGCCTTCCGAAACCCCCACCCCTCCTCCCACGCCGACCGCCACCCCAACTCCCTCCGTCTCCCCCACCCCCTGACGCCTGACGTTTGACGCCTGACGTTTGACGCCTGACGGTTGACGCCTGACGTTTGACGCCTGACGGAGAAGACCCATGCAGGTTCAAATCCGCCACACCATCCTGGAGCTGATCGAAGGGGACATCACCGAGCTGGAGGTGGACGCCATCGTCAACGCCGCCAACGAGTTTCTGGCCCATGGCGGTGGGGTGGCAGGGGCCATTGTCCGCAAGGGAGGCCCGGCCATTCAGCGGGAAAGCGATGAGTGGGTCCGTCGCCACGGGCGGGTGGCGACCGGCTCCGCTGCCATCACATCGGGGGGCAGGCTTAAGGCCCGTTATGTCATCCACGCGGTGGGGCCGGTGTACGACTCCACCCCCCGCTCGGCCCAGCTCCTGGCCTCAGCGGTCCGCTCTGCCCTGCGGCTGGCCGACGAACATAGGCTGCGGTCCATCGCCCTGCCAGCCATCAGCACCGGCATCTTCGGCTACCCGATGGAGGAGGCGGCGGAGGTGATGCTCCGGGCTGCTAAGGAATACCTGGAAGGGGAGACGGGCCTGGAGCGGGTGATCTTTTGCCTCTACGGCCCCAGCGCTTTCACCCTCTTCCGGGATGCCCTCACCCGTCTCACAGTCAGCCCTGACTGATCGTGCCGGCCCTTCCAGAGGTGAACAGGTTACAGAGGGCTGCGCCGCATCCAGTACCATGCCGAAGACGGCCCTGAGGGGTCAGCCCCGCCCTCTTCTCTCTCTATAACAAAGGCTGAGCCAAAAAGGCGTGGGAGTTCCCCTGGCGCGACGCCGCGGGAGACGGCACGGCCCGGGCGGGGGGTGAAGGCGTAGAGCAGGTAGAGACCGCCGGGCCGTACCAGCCGCTTCAGCTCTGCCGCGTACCGCGCTCTCCCCGCCTCCGGCAGGCTGTGCAGGCAGCCGATGTCCAGCGCCAGGTCGAACGGACCTTCGAGGAAGGAAAGATCGGTTACATCAGCGCGGTAGAAGCGGACGTTCACCCCTGCCTGGCAAGCCTTTCGCCGCGCCCTCCGGATCGCTACCCCGGAGAAATCCACCCCCACCACCTCCCAGCCGTGCCGGGCCAGGTAAATGCTGTTCGTGCCGGTGCCGCACCCCAGGTCCAGCGCCTGGCCGGGAGCCATTTCCCCTCTCTCGACCAGCGCCACCACCTCCGGAGGGGTCTGCTCCGTATCCCACGGGGCGCGCCCCCGAAGGTACCGCAGGTCGAAAAACCAGCGCCTAAGGCTCAACGACCACCTCCAACCCTTCGGTGGGGACCACTTCGAAGAAGGTGTTGCCCGGCTTGAGGGGGATGGGGTTGCCTGCCTCGTCGGTGAGGGTGAGCATATCCCACCGCTCCGCCCGGTTCCAGATCCCCACCAGCCTGACCCCATCGCGGAAGATGAGGGCCCGCCGGTAAGGGTTATCCTGGTTCCAGAGCGCCCACTGGATGGAGAGCAGGCCGCTGTGTGGCTCTTCGACGATATCGGTGAGCCACTGGGAGACGTACAGCACAACGACGTTGGCCGCGCTGAGCTGCGTCCCATCGCGGGCATCTATATGGGGGGTCCCACGGCTGAAGCGGAGGTAGCGACCGGTGTCCTCATCGTACACCCATTCCGCGTCCATACTGTGCCAGGGGATGAGGATGCGGGTCGCCGGGGTCCCTCCTTCCGGCGGCTCCTCGGAGAAGACCATCCCCTCCAGCCCCTCCTGCCGGCCGCTGACGCCGTGGGCCTCTGCCCAGGCCCGCACCCGCTCGGGGTTGGTATAGCCGTTGAACGGCGCCACCCGTCCGGAAGTGGTGTCCCGGTAGAAGGGGTCCATCGGCCCGGTATTGCCCAGACTGTAGGAGACGACGCGGTCGGGGTAGAGGTCGGAGTTGAGGAAGATGTCCCGCAGCCCGTTGCTGAAGCCCCAGCAGGCCAGCACCGCTTTGTAGATGGCCGCCAGCTCCAGGTCAATCAGCCGTCCGCTGCGGACGTTCCCCACCTGCGCCGGGTCCTTCCCCAGGTAGATGGCGGTCCAGCGGGTGCCGTAAAGGAACCCCTCGTTGTAATGTTCGTAGATGATGTCGGCGTCGGTGATGCCGAACTGGGGCCAGACCTGGTTGGGGGGAAAGTTGTCAATCTTAATCGCCACCGGCACCCGGTCCAGCAGAGCCGGGTCTTCCACCCGTTCGCCGGTGAGGGGATTGACGTCGGCAGGGAAGGGGGTGGGGGTCGGCGTGAAGGCGACGGTCGGCGTGGGGGTTGGCGGGGGCGGGGCGGGAGTGTCGGGGGGACGGGGCGTGCGGGTAGGGGTGGAGGTGGGGGAAAGGGAGGCGCCGCCGCAACCTGCCATCCCGCCGATCAGGGAGATGAGGGCCAGAAAGCCCGCCGTCGCCAACAGGAGCTGTAAACGGTTTCGGTGCGGACTCTTCATGGGCGTTCACCTCAGGAGAAGTTGCGGGGGTATTATAGCACACCGTGGAGGGGTCACAACAGTAACCCGCTGGACTTTCCCAACCCCACGTTGTATACTTCCCACAGACGGCTGATGATTGACCTGAATTGCGAATGACGCGAACAGGTCGAATCTCACGAATGTCTCCGGGCAATTCTGGCTTATTTCAGCCTGTTTGGCATAATTCGTGTCATCTGCCTGATTCGGAGGATTCGTGATTTATAGAGCTGTCTAATCTTATCTCAGTGGTGGGGACAGAGGGTAAAAGGATGGCAGATTTCCTGGCAAGGCTTTTCGGGCGTCGGCGGCCGGCCCCCAGGGTCGGGCTGGCGCTGAGCGGCGGCGGGGCGCGGGGGCTGGCCCACATCGGCGTGCTGAAGGTGCTGGAGCAGGAGGGCATCCCCATCCACTTCCTTGCCGGCACCAGCGCGGGGGGACTTGTCGGCGCGGCCTACGCTGCGGGCCTATCCCCCCGTGAGCTGGAGGAAGAGGCCCTTCGACTGTCCAACCCCCGCCAACTGATCGGCCTCCTTGACCGCAGCCTTCCCCGCCGAGGGCTCCTGGCCGGGCAGAAGGTGAGGGAGTACCTGGCCCACCGGATCGGGGAGGTGACCTTCGATCAGCTTCGCATCCCGCTGGCAGTGGTCGCGGTGGACCTGCTGGAAGGGGAGAAGGTGGTTCTGAACGAAGGTTCGGTGCTGGAGGCGGTGCGGGCTACCATTGCCCTGCCGGGCCTCTTCACTCCGGTGGAGCGGGACGGCCAGTTGCTGGTGGATGGGGGTCTCCTGGACAACCTCCCTGCCGACGTGGTCCGTCGGATGGGGGCCGATGTGGTGATCGCGGTGGACGTCTCCACCGACGACAGGGCGGTGGCCTATTTCGCCGAGGGGCTGTACCACCGCCGGTTCATCCCCGACAGCCTGGTCGAAATGCTGGAGGTGCTCTGGCGGTCGGTGGCGGTGATGATGCGGGAAGCCAACCGGCGCAGCCTGGAGGAGGCTCGCCCCGACGTGCTGATCCGCCCTCCCATCCCGGCGGGGGTCACCGTCCTCACCGGCCTCACCCGCGCGCCGGAGATCATCGCTGCCGGGGAACGGGCGGCCCGGGAGGCCCTGCCGCGGATCAAGGAGCTGGTGAGGGAGAGGTAGTATAGACGCGGAGACGCGGGGGGGAGCGATGGGTGTGATGGGGCTGCCGACAAGGGGGATCCGCCACCTGCGCCGCTTCCAGAAGATCGGCCAGGTCTTTATCCGTCACGGCTTCGGCGAGCTGATGGAGGCCGTGGAGCTTTTGCCCCACGGCGGCTTCCCCCGCCGGGTCCTGCGCCGACTCCGGCCGGGCGGCCCCCCCCTGGGCGCGCCCCGCCGCCTGCGGATGGCGCTGGAGGAGCTTGGCCCCACCTTCATCAAGCTGGGCCAGGTCCTCAGCACCCGCCCCGACCTGCTCCCCCCCGCCTACATCGCCGAGCTGGCCCGCCTTCAGGATACCGTCCCCCCCGGCCCCTGGGAGCCAGTGAAGGCCCAGATCGAGGCGGAGCTGGGCAGACCGCTGGATGAACTGTTCGCCTCCTTTGACCCCACCCCCCTCGCCGCCGCCTCCCTCGCCCAGGTCCATCCCGCCACCCTCCCCGACGGGACGGAGGTGGTGGTGAAGGTCCAGCGGCCGGCCATCGAACAGACCGTTGAGACCGACCTGGAGATTCTGGCCGACGTAGCTCGACTCCTGCAGGAGCGCACGCCGCTGGGGAGGATGTACGACCTGCCGGGGATCGTGGAGGAGTTCGCCACAACCCTCCGGGCGGAGCTGGATTTCTACCGGGAAGGGCTGAACGCCGATCGGTTCCGCGCCAACTTCACCGACGAGCCGTACCTGTACATCCCCAGGGTCCACTGGGACTACACCACCCATCGGGTGCTGGTGCTGGAACGGATCTACGGGGTCAAGATAGACGACGCGGAGGCGCTGGATGCGGCGGGATACGACCGGTACCGGGTGGCTCTCCATGCCACGCGGATGATCGTCAAAGAGGTCCTGGAGGACGGCTTCTTCCACGCCGATCCCCATCCGGGCAACTTTGTGGTGATGGAGGGGGAGGTCATCGGCGCAATGGACTTCGGCATGGTCGGCTACCTCAGCCGACGGGACCGGGCCGACCTGATCCGGCTTTACATCTACGTGGTCCAGCTCGACGAGGAAGGGGTGGTGGACCAGCTGGTGCGGATGGGTATGGTGGGTGGGCAGGTGGACCGGGTGAGGTTGCAGCGGGATGTAGGAAGGCTGCTCCGCAAGTACCAGGGCCTGCCGTTGAAGGCGATCCGGGCCGGGGAGATCATGCAGGAGGCGATGCCTATCGCCTTCCGCCACCACCTGCGGCTTCCTTCCGAGTTGTGGCTGCTGGGCAAGACGCTGGCGATGATGGAGGGGGTGGGGCTGAAGCTCTGCCCGGATTTCGACCCCTTCGCCGTCTCCGAGCCATACGTGCGGCGGTTTATCCTCCAGATGGTCTCCCCCGCCGACTGGGGGCCGACGGTGCTGCGCAGTGCGTCGGAGTGGAGCTTCCTCCTGACCCTGTTGCCCCGCGTCGGCAGCCGGCTGCTCACCCAGGCGGAGCGTGGAGAGCTGGAGGTGACGCTCCACCACCGGGGGCTGGATGAGGCGCTGGCCCGGCTGGACCGGCTGGCCAACCGCATTTCGCTGAGCCTGCTCCTGGCGGCGCTGATTGTGGGGCTGGCGCTCCTGATCCCCGCCTTCCGTCTGGCGGAGCGGGGAGGGCTGATCACCGCCGTCATCATCGCTGGCTTTCTCGGCGTCAGCCTGCTGGGAGTCTGGCTGATCCTCTCCATCCTCCGCTCAGGTCGGCGGTGACCGAAACCCGCAAACCGGGATGTGGGGCTGCTGCTGTTGACAGTTCGCCCATTCTCATTTAGAATAGCGGGGCTTGAAGAAAGGACCTTTTTGGTTGAAAGAGGAGGAGTTGGGTTGAAGGAATACGCCACTGAACAACTGCGCAACGTCGTCGTGCTCGGCCACGGCAGCAGTGGAAAGACCTCCCTGGTGGAGGCTCTGCTTTTTGCCAGCGGCGCGATCAACCGGATGGGACGGGTGGAAGACGGCTCCACGGTAGCAGATTTCGACGAAGAAGAGATCCGCCGCCGCATCTCCCTCAGCTCGGCCCTGGTTCCGGTCGAATGGAATGGCCACAAGCTGAACCTGCTGGATACGCCCGGATATACGGACTTCATCGGGGAGGTCATCAGCGCCATCCGTGTGGCGGACCTGGCGCTGGTGCTGGTAGATGCCGTCAGCGCCGTGGAAGTGGGCACGGAGCTGATGTGGAGCTACGCGGACCAGCAGGGGCTGCCCCGTATGGTGCTGGTTAACAAAATGAACCGGGAGAACGCCAACTTCGACCGCACGCTCCAGGCACTGCGGGGGGCATTCAAGGGCAACTTTGTGCCCCTTACCCTTCCCATCGGCGCCGAAGGGAACTTCGCCGGGGTGATTGACCTGGTGAAGATGAAGGCGCGTATGGGAACGAAGGGCGAGACGGCTAACATCCCCGCCGACATGGTGGAACGGGCACAGGAAGCCCGCGTCCAGTTGATCGAGGCGGCCGCCGAGGGAGACGACGAGCTGATCATGAAGTATCTGGAAGGGGAGGAGCTGACCGATGAGGAGATCACCCGGGGGCTGCGGGCAGCCATTCTAAGCGGCGCGGTGATCCCTGTCCTGGCGGCGGCTGCTACGGAGAACATCGGGACCCATGCGCTGATGGATGCGCTGGCGGCCTTCGCCCCCTCCCCCGCCGATCGGGGTCCGGTCCAGGCGACAGGCCCGGCCGGCGAAGAGGAGATCGCGCCCAGCGAGCTGGCCCCCCTGGCGGCGCTCGTCTTTAAGACCGCCGCCGATCCCTACGTGGGCAAGCTCACCTACTTCCGGGTCTACGGCGGGGTGATGGAGTCCGACAGCCGGGTGTGGAACAGCCGGGCGGAGGCGGAGGAGCGGCTGGGCACCCTCTACGTGATGCGGGGCAAGGAGCAGATCCCCGTCCAGCGGCTGCGACCGGGGGACATCGGTGCAGTGGCGAAGCTGACCGTCACCCTGACCGGCGACACCCTCTGCGACCGGGGACACCCCGTCCACCTGCCGGGCATCTCCTTCCCTCATCCCCTCTTCGCCATCGCCGTCCGCCCCAAGAGCAAGGCGGACCAGGCCAAGATGGGGCCAACCCTCACCCGCATCTGCGAGGAGGACCCCACCCTCCGCTGGCACCAGGAGCCCAGCACCCGGGAGACGATCCTGGAGGGGATGGGAGAGGCGCACGTGGAGATCGCCGTGCGGCGGATGGAAAACCGATTCGGCGTCGGTGTGGAAACCGCCATCCCCAAGGTCCCCTACCGGGAGACCATCACCAAGGTCAACGCCGACCAGTACCGCCATAAGAAGCAGACCGGCGGCGCGGGCCAGTTCGCTGAGGTCCATATGCGGCTGGAGCCGCTGGCGCGGGGCGCCGGCTTCGAATACGGATGGGAGGTTTTCGGCGGCGCCATTTCCTCCTCCTTCCAGCCGTCCATCGAAAAGGGGATCCGACAGGTGCTGGAACAGGGGGTCATCGCCGGCTATCCGGTGGTGGACGTCCGCGCCGTGGTCTACGACGGGAAGGAACACCCGGTGGACTCGAAGGACATCGCCTTCCAGATCGCCGGGCGGGAGGCGTTCAAGAAGGTGATGCTCGGCGCGGGGCCTGTGCTTCTGGAGCCGATCTACAGGGTTACGATCACCGTACCGGAGGAGTACACCGGCGACGTGATGGGCGATCTGAACACCAAGCGGGCGCGGGTGCTGGGGATGGAGCAACAGGGCAATAAGAGCATCATCACCGCCCTGGCCCCGCTGGCCGAGATGCGACGATACGTCACCGACCTGCGCAGCATGACCCAGGGACGGGGCCTCTTCTCGATGGAATTCGACCACTACGAGGAGGTTCCCGCCCACCTGGCCCAGCAGATCATCGAGGCGTCTAAGCAGGAACGGGAGCAGGAGAAGTAGCGCGGAGAGTCGAAGATAGGGGAACACGGGGACGCGGAGAAACGGTGCAGAACTCCGCGTCCTCTGTGTCTCTGTGGTTTTATCCCACCCGGACCAGTTTCCCCTGCATGTCCGGCGGCACGCGCAGCCCCATCAGGTCCAGCACCGTGGGGGCCACATCCATTAGTTGGAGCCCCTCCAGATATTCCCCGCCCAGATTCCGACGGGGGTCCCAGAGGATGAAGACCCCGTCCTGGTCGTGGTTGGCATCGTCCGGGCCGGTGTCGTTCTCGAAGGTGTAGACGTCGGGCAGGCCGAAGGAACCCACCGACCGCCAGCTCAGGTTGCCAAAATAGACGATCAGGTCGGGCGGGATATTGCGTACCTCCCGGTACAGCTCCTCCGGCTTGAAGACCACCGAGCCCATCGGCTTCCCTTCGGGGTCGGGCAGCGCCTCGATCTTTTCCTTGATCTGATCCCGCACCTTCTCGTAATCGCGGGCAGGGATCTTCCCCATCGGCTCCCGGCCCTCCACGTTGAGGAAGATGCGGGCGTAGTACCCGCCAGCTCCCCAGGCAGTGGTCTTTTCCCAATCTACCTCCACCTTTTCGAAGGGGACCAGCCCCTCGTAGGGCGGCTCCTCCTTTAACACCAGCAGCCCTTCCCGCCGGAGCCACTCGTTGACGGCAAAGCCCCCCTCCATAGCCTTGGCGCCATGGTCGGAGACGACCAGCACCACCGTGTCGTCGTCCACCATCCCCAGGATCTCCCCCAGCTCCCGATCCAGGTAGCGGTAATAATCGGGGATGGCGCTCCTGTACGGGTTATCCGGCTCATATTTGGGATGGACAGGGTCCCAGAACTTCCACATCCCATGATGGATGCGGTCCAGCCCGATCTCCACAAACGCAAAGAAATCCCATCGCTTCTCCTGCAGGAGGTACCTGATCACGGCAAACCGCTTCTCGGTCATCTCCTGGATCTGGCGGAGGAGGTAACCCTTGTCCTCGGTGCGGAACTGGGGGACGTCCAGGTCGTAGGGGCGGCCCTCCAGGACCCGCTCGATCTCGTAGCGGAGCTCATGAGGGAAGGTGTACTGCCGCTCGATGCTGGGTGTGAGGAAGCTGGAGATCAGGTAGCCGTTCAGCGGCTTGACCGGATAGGTCTGCGGCACGCCGACGACGACGGAGCTTTTGCCTGCCTCGGTCAGGATATCCCACACCCGTTTTTCGTGGATGGCGTCGGCGGTGGCGATGGACATGCGGTCGTAGGAGTAGTCGGCCCGGTTGCGAAAGCCGTAGAACCCCAGCACACCAGGGTCCTTGCTGGCAAACATCGAGGTCCATGCCGGGACGGTGATGCAGGGGATAGAGCTGGAAAGCGGCCCGTAGGCCCCCTCGCTGAGCAGGCGGCTCAGGTTAGGGAGCTGGTCCCTCAGCCCCAGATGGTTTTCGCTGCCGGTGTGGAAGAGCACCGACGGCGGAGCACAATCCCACCCCACCACCAGGACCCGGCGGGGTTTGCGGTGTCGAAAGAGTTTGAGCATATCCTGTCCTTTCCTCATTCGTCACACGTCATACGTCACACGTCATACGTCATATGTCATCCCTCTGACGTTTGACGCTTGACGTTTGACTCTTGACGCTTTATTCCTCCTGTTTCCGATTCCTCACCCCTTCCAGGAGAATCCGCGCCACCTCCGGACGGGTGAACTCTTCGGGAAGCATCTCCCCCCGTTCCAGCATCTGGCGTACCTGGGTGCCGCTGAGAAAGACCCGGTCCTCCGGGCCATGGGGGCAGGTCTTGGCGGAGACGACCCCCCCACACTTCCTGCAATAAAAGGCGTGCTCGAACCGGAGGGGGATGATTCCGATGTCGTCGGGTGGGAACTCGTCAAAGATATTCTGGGCGTCGTAGGAGCCGTAATAGTTGCCGACGCCGGCGTGGTCGCGGCCCACGATGAAGTGCGTGCACCCGTAGTTCTTGCGGCACAGGGCGTGAAAGATCGCCTCCCGGGGGCCGGCATATCGCATCGCGGCGGGGAAGACCCCCAGGACCACCCGTTCGGGAGGGTAATAGTCCCGCAGGATGGCCTGATAGGAGGCGATCAAAACGTCGGCGGGGATGTCGTCCTTCTTGGTTTCACCGACCAGAGGGTGGAGAAACAGCCCATCCACGATCTCCAGCGCCGTTTTCTGGATGTACTCATGGGCGCGGTGGATCGGGTTGCGGGTCTGGAAGCCCACCACGGAGCGCCAGCCCCGCCGGGCGAACATGCGGCGGGTCTGGGCAGGGGTGTGGCGCAGCTCGGGGAACTCCGTCCGGACGGCGGAGGGCCAGTCCACCAGCCAGATGTCTCCTCCGAGGAGGACGTCGCCCCGGCGGTAGAGCCGGGCCACCCCGGGGTGGGCCTCGTCGGTGGTGCGGTAAACCTCACGGGCCTCCCGTTCCTTAACCTCACGGTCATACGGGTATTTCTCGGCGACTTCCATCACTGCCAGCACGCGCTCCCCTTCACAGAGGGCCACCTCCTCCCCCTCCCGGATGGAGTCGGCCAGTTCCTGCTCCACCGCCAGGGTGATAGGGATGGACCAGACCAGGCCGTTGGTCAGCCGCATCTCTTCGACGCACCGGTCGTAGTCCGCCTTGAGCATAAAGCCGGTGAGGGGGCTGTAGGCGCCAACCGCCAGCAGCTCCAGGTCGGCAAGGGCCATCCGGCCCAACGGCACTCTGACCATTCGGGCGGCCCGTTCCCGGGCCGCTTCCCGCAGCTCACCCGGAAGCACCCGGTCCACCAGCACCCCTCCGTGGGGGCGAATGGCGTACGAGAAAGGATCGTGCACAGCTCTGCTCCTTCTGCGTGATATAACCGGTTCACATACAACCGCTTGATTGTACAGCTCATAAGGGTTCAGTAGGACAAGCTTCAGCTTGTCCTACTGAAAACGCGTATGGAAACGCGCCTTACGACTTCGTCTGTAAACCTATGCGGGTAGATTGTACCACGCAGAGGATAACTGTCAAGAACCTTTCGAGCCTATCCGAAAAGTCGCAGAGCAGGCTTTCCAGCCTGCTCGGACAGCCTGGAAAGGCTGTCCTACGACTGTTCTCAAACAGGCTCTTAGCTGGTCACCACGGACAGGCATAGAGCAGGTTGAAAAGCTCGGCTTAAGGAGCAGGGGTCGGTGTGGGAATAAGGACAGGAAGCGGTGTGGGGGTGGGCTGGGGCAGCGGAGGGACAGCGATCTCGATCAGGGCAGCCCACACCGATTCCAGCTCGGGAAGGGTGCGGAAGGAGTGGTTGACGATGAGGGAATCCATTCCCATCAGCCTCTCCTGCAGGTCCATCAGTATGTCCGTCTGCGCTGGCATCAATATGATGGCCCGATCCAGGTGGCTGGCCGCCAGCCGGATAACGTCGCGCGCTCCGGTGAGGTTGTCCTCCAGCAGGAAAAGCCGCGCCTTCAAAAGGTCCTGCGCCGTCTGGAGAAGTGCCAGCCGCCCCTCCAGCTCATCCAGCTGCCCCTGGGAGCTTTCGGACCACCGATCCATATCCGCAACCATACTCTCCAGAGACCCCCGCATCTCCTGCAGGTCCTGTTGCAGGGTCTCCAGCGCGCTCCCTATCCGGGCCGACCGGTCTTCTACATCCTGGATCCGCTCTTCCGCCTCCTGCTGAGCCTGGGCGTGGAGGGCTGTCTCTTCGCGTAGCTCGGTGATCGCGGCCTCCAGAGCAGCGACGCGCTCCTGGAGAAGGCGGTTCTCCTCCCGAAGACGGACCTGCTCCTGCTCAACCCGCTGTTCCAGCGCCGTAATCCGGGCGGCGTTGTCCTGAATCGGCTGGACCAGGGCACGGTAGGCCCAGGGCACGCCATAGTAGATACCAATTCCCAACAATATGGCGAGGACGATGACGAAGATCAAACGGAGGAGGAAGGCGAAGAAGGCCGCGATCCCCCGCAGAATGCGGCTGCCGGTAGCGTTCGTCTGTTGCTGGTCCATTCTCTCATCTCCTTGCCTGCTATTGACCCGGAGGGGTAGGAGTGGGTGCTGGTGTTTCCTGGCCGAACAGCTCTCCTATAAGGGCCTGGAGACGGTGGAAGAAGCTCTCCACCCGCTCCGCATGGGACTGAACAGCCGCCAGGTCCTCCGAGAGGGCGTTCACTTCCTCTTCCAGGGTGGCAGCCTGCTGGGCGAGGGCCGCCGTCTCTCCCCGCAGCTCCTCCACTGCCGACTCCGCCCGTTCCATCCGGGCCGTCAGTCCCTCCAGGACATCCAGCCGCTGCCGCAGCCCCGCCACCTCGCCCTGCAGTGAGTCCACCGCTGCGGAGAGGCTCTCCACCCGGTTCTCCATCCTCACCATCGCCCGGCTGTGGCCGACGTCGAGGGAGCCGTTGACCCCGGCGAAGACCAGAAGGGAGAAGATCATCCCCAGCACTCCCCCCAGCAGCCCTCCCAGCAGCACGGATCCCAGCCAGGAGAGGCGGGAGCGGGGTCGAGGGACAGGCGGAAGGGCCGGCCGGGGGGGTGGGGCCTCCCGCCTGGGAGGAGGGCCGGGTTGCGCCGGCAGCGGGGCTTTCTCCGGCGGGGAAGGCTCCGCTCCGATCCCCCTCTCCTCGGGAGGAGGCCCCTCCTCCAGCGGGGGAAGCTCCTCCGGAGGAGGGGTGAGCGCCTCTACCTCCGCCAGCGGTTGGGCTTCCGCCGCCGGGGGTGGGGAGGGCTCGGGTGGGACGACCGTCAGCCGGTCGGCGAAGGCCCGATACATCCTCTCGCTGATGCCGGGGACCGCCGTGATCTCGACAGGCTCTTCAAAGGGATGGACGGTCTCCCGATAGCGGATGATGCGTTCGGCCAGCGCCGGCCCGATGCCGGGCAGGCTCGTCAGTTCCTCAACCGAGGCTGTGTTCAGGTCCACTATTCGATTTTCCATTTTACCCTCCTAACGCGTTGACAGCCGGTCCGCCATCTCTCTGGCATATGCAGAAAGGTCGTCCCGGCCCTGTGTGCGCCACCACCAGGTCCAGGCGTTGAGTTCTTCAACCATCTCCCCGGGTTCGTCCAGCCTTCGCAGGAGCGGTTCCGCCTCGTCCAGCCGCCCTGACCACAGATAGGCCAGGCCGAGGGCCTTCAGCGTGGCCTGGTTGCCAGGCTCCCGCCGGTAGACCCGCTCCAGCAGGGCCACGGCCCGTCCGAAGTCCCCCCTATCTGAGGCGATCATCCCCAGCCGCCGGTTGGCGGTCGGCTGATCGGGGTCCAGGCGGAGAGCCTGCTCGAACCAGCGGACCGCCTGCCTCAGCTCCACCGTCTGCACCCCTTCCTCCAGCGGGAGCTCGGCCCAGGTCTGGTAGACGGCGCCCAGGTTGGCACACCCGGCGGCGAGGAGCGGCCGTCCCATCCCGACGGCCAGGGCCAGGGCGAGGCCGAGGCTGAGGAGCCAGCCTATCCGCCCTCTCCGTCGCTCTTCGTCGGCCTGCTCCAGGGCCTCCCTGCCCGTCATCACCGCCAGCCCCAGGAGGGCAAAGAGCACAGGCATCGTCCACCGGGAGTCGGAGAACTGGGGCGAATCGGTCAGGCCGTGGACAAAGGAGACAGTCGGGCCCAGCCAGGCCGCGCGGAAAAAGGAGCGTGCCTGCAGGTCCAGACCTGCCCGTTCCACCCGCGCCACGAAGCGGTAGAAGCCAACGAGGAGCCAGAGAAGCCCGCCGACCCCCAGGAGGCCATACCCCAGCCCGACTGCCAGGAAGAGCTGATGGGGATAGGTGAGGAAGGGTACCCGGATGAGGAGCTGGTAACGGGAATAGACCATGGCGAAGGCCTCCCCCAGGCCGATGCCGGTCAGAGGATAGTCCTTCAGGAGATGGAGGCTGTTTCGGTAGAGAATAAGGCGGCTGGTGAAGGTCTCTGCCAGGGAGCCGAGGAGGGGGTTGCCAGATAGCCGGTGGAGAAGGGGATAGGAAAGGCCCAGGGTCAGAGCCACGGCCCCGCTGCTGAGGGCTGCCCGCCACTTCCAGTTGGGGAGGGCAAGCATCACTCCGATCGCTGCGCTGGCCGCCAGCCCGAGCCAGGCGCCGCGCGATCCGGAGATGAGCAGTCCGTAGGCCAGGAGGACCGCCGTCGCGCCCCCCGCCAGACGCCCTATCCTCCGCGACTGTGCGGCCAGCACCAGGCTGAGCGGGAGCAGCCCTTCCAGAAAGGCCGCCGCTGCGTTGGGGTGAGGGGTGAAGAAGGTCAGGTCCGGCAGGAGGGAGCCGGTGAACCGCCCCAATCGGGCCAGTCTCCCCACCTCCTGTGGATAGTCAAAGTAGGCGTACTGACCGACGAAGTAAAGGGCGCCCAGGGCCGCCACGGCCACCAGCGCCACCCCCACTCGACGGGGCGGGGTCGGCGTGTTGAGAAGGGCAAAGAAAAGGGCCAGACTGCCCAGGAGGGTCAGCAGGGCAGGCCAGCTCAGAGTGCGGTCGTAGCTTACCCCCACCCCCACCAGCGCACCGGCGGTCAGCAGGGCCAGCCCCCCGCCGACGACGGGCGGGCGGCTGGGGCGTCGTCGCGCCAGAATCCGCGCCAGCCAGGGCACCAGCGCCAGGGTGAGCGCGCCGACCACAAGGGGGAAGGAGGTGATCCCCGCCACGCCCACTGCCACCAGCGGGAGCGGCCAGAGAAGCTCCCACCGGGCAGCGGCGTCGGCGATGGGGGAGAAAAGGGATGGGCGGCTGACCGGACGACCGGACATCTATGGACCCCTATTCGGAATGCTCACGCAACCAGGTCAGGATTTCCCGTTGGGCCTCTTCGGCCATCGGGCTGGCCAGGAAGAGCCATTTCGCCCAGACCCTGCCATCCGTCCGAATCAGTTGCAATTCGCCAACCCCCTGCTTGTTTTCAAAGGCCCTGACTGTTTTCAACTGGCCCAAAGGCAGGAGTGAAACGGACCGCACCCGTCCCAGGCAGAGGCGACGACGGACGATCTGGCCCTGGGGGATGTCGAACTCCAGTTCTGTCCAGCACTGCCAGGTGAGGAAGGCGAGGAGCAGGCAGGCTGTGCCAGCACACCCGAAGACGGCCACCCCCGCCCAGCCCAGGCGGGGGAACGGCACGAGCAGGACCGTCACCAGACACAGAGCGCCAAAGACCGCGATGAAGATGGCCGCCGCCTTCCGCTCTCTGGGGTCAGAAGTCATGTGCAGCGTCGAGGAGGATTTGACCAGTACGCAGCCCAGCGCCAGTACGGAATCCACCCCGGTTGCCTCCCTATGGCCCTGATGAACCGGACCCCATTATATCGCATTGTCCATCAAAGACAATGTTAACTTTGGTCGGCAGGCTTGACTTCCCGCCTTTTCGAGGTATAATATGTCTTGTTTACAAGAAAAATAAGAAAAGAGGCCGACCACCCGCCCCCTGTTCAACCAGGGAGGAAGGGTGGGCTGCATATACGCAGGAATCGAGGCATGATGGACGAGACAGCCGACCGGCAAGGGATTCAGTTCTACGGCACGGTCACCGTGAGCGACCGTGGCCAGATCGTCATTCCTGCCCAGGCGCGGCGGGACCTCAACATCGAGGTCGGAGAGAAGCTGCTGGTCCTGGCCGGACCCGGAGCGGGAGTTCTCCTGATCCGCGCTGCGGTTGTCAGCCGGGTGCTTTGCCGCTGGGCCGAACTGGCCCGTCAGATGATAGCAGAGGGCCTCGCAGAAATCGCCGAAACACCGGAGGTAGTAGATGAGGAAAAACCGTAATCGCTGGATCGTCCTGGCCGTCGTGGCCGTCATCCTGGTCATCGGCGGCCTTTTCTTGTGGCGCAGGGCCGCGGCCCGTAACCCCGCCGAAGAGCCTCGCACCGCCGTCGTGGAGCGGGGGACGCTCCAGGTCACCGTCACCGCCAGCGGCCGCATCGAGCCGGAGGCCGACGTGGACCTCACCTTCGGCCTGGCCGGGCGCGTCCAGGAGGTGCTGGTGGACCTGGGCGACCAGGTCCGCGCCGGCCAGCCGCTGGCCCGCCTGGAGACGGCCGACCTGGAACGGGCCCTTGCCCAGGCCCAGCTCAACCTCCAGCAGGCTCAGCTCCGCCTCGAACGGCTGCAGAAGCCTGCCGATGAGGCGGAGATCCGCCAGGCCCAGCACACGGTGGACCAGGCGGCCGCCGCCCTGGAGGTGGCCCAGATTAACCTTACCTCTGTCCTTTCCAGCACCCTTCTCAACGAGGCTCTGGAGGACGCCCAATCGGCCTACGAAGAGGCCCTCAATGATTACAACTACTGGCTGGAAAAGTATAATAAGGACGAGGCCTCCTACTGGTTCGTGGACCAGGCGAAGCAGCGACTGGACGACGCCCAGCTGGCCCTCTCCCGGCTTCAGCAGCAGGCTAACCTGCAGGTAGAAAATGCCCGCAATGAGGTGGAACGGGCCCGCCAGGCGTATCAGGAGGCGCAGGACCGGCTCCAGAGGCTGCTGGAAGGGGCAGACCCGCTGGACCTGGAGGCCGCTCAACTGGAAGTGGAGGCAGCCCGGCTGTCTCTGGAAAAGGCTCAGGGCGATCTGGAGAAGGCTACCCTGGTCGCTCCTTTCGACGGGATCGTTTCGGCGGTCAACATCACCGCCGGTGAGAGCCCCCCTGCCGGCCTGCCTGCCATCTCTCTGGTGGACCTCTCCGCCTTCCATATCACCATCAGTGTGGACGAAATTGATATCGGCAAACTCAAAGTTGGCCTGCCGGTGGAGATAACGGTGGATGCCCTGCCCGACCAGACCTTTACCGGCACCGTCGAGCGGATCGGCCCGGCGGCGACACAGGACCAGGGAGCCGTTTCCTACCCCGTGGTCATCGCCCTGGACCCCACCGACGTCCCCCTCCGCGCTGGTCTGACCGCCACCGCCGTCATCATGGTGGAAGAACTGACTGACCAGCTCCTCATCCCCAACTGGACGGTCCGCATAGACCAGACTACCGGTCGGCCTTACGTCTACCGGCAGACCCCCGAAGGGCCTCAGCGGGTGGACATCCGGCTGGGGGTTCGCTACGAAGGCTACAGCCAGGTGCTCGAAGGGCTGCAGGAAGGGGATGTGCTCGTCTTTGTCCGCGAAGAAAGCAACGGCTTCTTCTTCCAGCCATAGGAGGTCGAAATGAGCCAGCCCGTCATTCGCATTCAGGATATCACGAAAGTCTATCAGATGGGGGAGGTGGAGGTCCACGCCCTGCGCGGCGTTTCCCTCCAGGTGGAACCGGGGGAGATGATCGCCATCATGGGGCCCTCCGGCTCCGGCAAGTCCACCCTGATGAACATCATCGGCTGCCTGGATCAGCCCACGTCCGGCACGTACTGGCTGAACGGCGAAGAGGTCGGCCAACTGAGCGACGACCGACTGGCCGCCATCCGCAACCGGGAGATCGGCTTCGTCTTTCAGACCTTCAACCTCCTTCCCCGCACCACCGCGCTGGAGAACGTCGCTTTGCCCCTGATCTATGGGGGTATCGGGCGGGCGGAGCGGATCCGGCGGGCAAAGGAGGCGCTGGAGGCAGTGGGGCTGGCCGACCGACTTCACCACTCGCCTACCGAGCTTTCCGGTGGACAGCAGCAGAGGGTCGCCATCGCCCGGGCGCTGGTCAACCGCCCCTCCATCATCCTGGCCGATGAGCCTACCGGCAACCTGGACAGCCGCTCTGGCCGGGAGGTGATGACCATCCTCCAGCAGCTCAACCGGGAACGGGGGATCACCGTAGTTCTGGTGACCCACGACCCCATCATCGCCCGCCATACCTCCCGCATCATCCATCTCTACGACGGCTACATCACCGGCGAGGAGCGGGTGGAAGAGCCGCTGGTGGCAGAGGTTCCTCAGGACCAGGAGGAGGAGCCGAAGCAATGAATGTTCTGGAGAGCATGCGCGTCGCCCTGCGGGCGCTGGCGGCCAACAAGCTGCGCTCTGCCCTCACCATGCTCGGCATTGTCATCGGCGTCGCCGCCGTCATCACCCTGATGGCCGCCGGGCAGGGGGTTCAGGTCTACGTGACCGAGCGGTTCCAGGGGATCGGCACCAACCTCCTCTTTATCCTCCCCGGTTCGATTGACCAGAACGCTGGTCCTCCCGGCCAGTCCTCCCAGTCCCGACCGCTGACGATGGCGGACGTGCGGGCGCTCTCCGATCCCTTCCGCCTGCCGGACGTAGCCCGGGTGGCTCCGGAGCTGGACCGAACAGCAGTGGTGGTGGCAGGGGGGCGTGAGACCACCACTCAGATCCAGGGGGTCACTCCCGAGTTCGTCCCGGTGCGTAACTGGCAGCCGGTGGTCGGCTCCTTCATCTCCCAGCAGGACCTGGAGGCGCGGAGCCGCGTCGCGGTGCTGGGTCAGACGGTGGTGGAGGATCTCTTCCCCGATACCCCTTACCCCATCGGCGAGACGGTGCGCATCAATGGCATCCCCTTCCGGGTCATCGGGGTGATGGAGGAGAAAGGGGGCACTTTCACCGACCAGGATGATGTGGTCTTTGTCCCTCTGACAACTGCCCAGACCCGCCTTTTCTCTGCCCGCACCGCCAGCGGCGAGTACCGCGTCTCTTTCATCCTGGCCGAAGCTGTGAGCGAGAGCCGAATGGACGCCGCCGCCGAACAGATCCGTATGGTGCTGCGGGAGCAACACGACATCGCCTTCGAGGACGAGGATGACTTCACCGTCCTCAGCCAGTCCGATCTGATCCAGACCTTTGGCCAGATCACCTCGGTGTTGACCGCCTTTCTCGGAGCGATCGCCGGTATCAGCCTCCTGGTGGGTGGCATCGGGATCATGAACATTATGCTGGTCTCGGTAACGGAGCGGACGCGGGAGATCGGCCTGCGCAAGGCGGTGGGGGCCCGGCGGCGCGACATTCTCTGGCAGTTCCTCATCGAGGCGGTGACGCTGGCCGTGGCCGGGGGGTTCATCGGCATGGGAATCGGTGCAGCAGGGGCGGAGCTGGTTTCCTCCCTCATCGAGGACTTCCGTTCCGTGGTCACCCCCCAGGCCATCCTGCTGGCAACGACTGTCTCTGCCCTGGTTGGCCTGACTTCTGGCCTTTACCCTGCCTGGCGGGCCTCCCGGCTCAACCCGATTGACGCGCTCCGGTATGAGTAATTTTCAACCACAGAGACGCAGAGGACACCGGGTTTCACAGAGAATTCAGGGGGCTCTCTGTATTTCTCCGTGTATTCCGTGTCTCCGTGGTTTTCCATTTGCCACAAAAGTGCAGCTCTGATGAACAGGTGAGGTAACCCGATGGATATCTCCTCTCTGCGCGCCGAGTTCCCTGCCCTGGCGGAGACGGACCCCGCCGGGCGGCCTTATGTCTACTTTGACGGGCCGGGCGGCACACAGGTCCCCCGCGCCGTCATCGCGGCGATGGAAGAGTACCTGGTGCGGGCCAACAGCAATGTCCACGGCGCCTTCCTCACCAGCCGCCGCACCGACGAGACCATCGCCCGCGCCCGGGAGGCCGTCGCCGACTTCCTCAATGCTCCCTCCCCCGATGAGGTGATTTTCGGTCCCAACATGACCACCCTGACCTTCCACCTCAGTCGGGCGCTGGAGCGGGAGCTGGCCCCGGGGGACGAGGTGGTGGTCACCCGGCTGGACCACGATGCCAACGTCGCGCCGTGGCTGCGGCTGGCGGAGCGGGGCGTGGTGGTCCGCTGGGCCGACATCCACCCCGAAACCTGCACGCTTGACCTGGATGGGCTGCGGGGTCTGCTCAACGAGCGCACCCACCTTGTCGCCGTGGGGTACGCCTCCAACGGCGTCGGCACGATCAACGACGTGGCCCGCATCACCCGCTGGTCCCACGATGTGGGGGCCTGGGTCTATGTAGACGCGGTCCACTACGCTCCTCACGGCCCCATTGACGTCCAGGCCGTCGGCTGCGACTTCCTGGTCTGCTCCGCCTATAAGTTCTTCGGCCCCCATCTGGGGGTGTTATGGGGCCGTCGGGAGCTGCTGGAGCGGCTACAACCGGACAAGGTCCGCCCCGCGCCGGACGTGGTGCCGGATCGGTTTGAGACCGGCACGCAGAACCACGAGGGACTGGCGGGGCTGGCCGCGGCGGTGGAGTACCTGGCCGGGGTGGGGGAACGGTTCGGCGAGCCGTTCGTCGGCTGGTACGCCGCGTTCGAGGGGCGCCGTCTCCATCTGAAGGCCGGGATGGCGGCCATCCAGGCCTACGAGCGAGAGCTGGGCTGGCGTCTGATCCGGGGGCTCCAGTCCATCCCGGGCCTCCGAATCTGGGGCATCACCGATCCGGCCCTGGCCGACTGGCGAGTGCCCACCGTCTCCTTCACGATGGACAGGCTCGCTCCCCAGGAGGTGGCCCGGCGGCTGGGCGAGGAGGGGATCTTCGTCTGGGACGGCAACTTCTACGCCCTGGGGCTGACCCGGCGGCTGGGGCTGGAGGAAAAAGGGGGGCTGGTACGGGTCGGCCTGGTCCACTACAACACCGCCGAGGAGGTGGACCGTTTCCTCGAAGCGGTGGAGCGGCTGCGAAGGGCCTGAGCGGGGGGCCTTGACCCGCTGTGCTTTTATGACACTGTCTGGATCAACCGGCGTGGCGCATGGGTGAGGAGGCGGGGGCCATTGGCCTCCACCACGACGGTATCCTCCATCTTCGCCATCATCCCCGCCCCTGGCGCGTTGACCTCCACCTCTATCGCCAGCGTCATCCCGGCCTCCAGGCGGACCTCGTTCCGGGTCCAGAGGACGGGCGGTTCATCCAGCTCCAGTCCCACTCCGTGGCCCACGAAGCCGGGCAGGGTCAGGCTGCCGGGGGCGAAGTGGGGAGGCGCCCCCCGGGCTGCCACTTCCTCCGCCACAGCGTAGACATCGCCCACGGGCGTGCCGGGGCGCAGCGCGTCCAGCACCGCTTCCTCCACCGCCAGCGCCACTTCGAAGAGAGCCTCCTGGGCGGGCGTGGCCTGTCCCACCGCGAAGGTACGGGATTCGTCGGCGGTGTAGCCGCCACAGGTGGAGCCGATGTCCAGCACCACCAGATCGCCGGGCCGGACCCGACGGCGGGAAGGGCCGTAGGGGGTGCCGGGGCACAATCCCGCCCCGGTGATCACCAGGCCGTGGCCGCCGCGCACCGTCAGGTGTTCGCCGCTCATCAGGAGCACCCCGCCCCCACGCGCTCCGGGATAGCGCAGGGGCTGGTAGCCCTCGTGGCCCGCCCGGCGGATCGCCGCCTCCACCTCCGCCGCCAGCTCCAGCTCGGTTATCCCCGGCCTCAACACCTCTGCCAGGGCGGCCTGTCCTGCATCCGCCACCGCCCCTGCCTGCCGGATCGCCTCGACCTCCCCCGGCTCCTTGACCATCCGCTGGGTCAGGATCAGATCGCTCAAGTCCACCAGTTCCCAGCCGGGGAACGCCTCGGCTATCCGCCGGTAGAGAGCGGCTGGCACCACATCCATCTCCACGCCCAGCAGGCGGCCAGTAGCCCCCTGGGAGGCCAGCTCCGCCGCCACCTGGTCCAGGCCGCTCCCCGGCTCGACCCGTTCCACCGTTGCCTCAAGGCGGGCCAGCTCGAGCCCGCGCCGCACGAAGAGGACCGGCTCCCGCGGCCCCACCAGCAGCGTCGCCGGGCGGGCCGTTCCGGCGTAATACAGCACATCCCGCGGATGGACCAGCACCGCTGCCTCCACCCCAGCTCTGGCCATCCGCTCCCGCAACCCATCCAGCCGCGCCTTCACTTCCCCTGCTCCTCTATCTCTTATCCAGCACCCCTTTCAGGTACTCCTCGAACCCATCTGGACAGCCTTCGCTGTAGCGCAGGATCTCCCCCCCGTCCACCGGATAGCGGGGGTAGCAGGAGGTGGGCCAGGCGCCGCCTGGCGCTTCCACCACGCCGGTGACGCCGATCCCGCTGAGGTCCACCGGCCCTGGCAGTCGCTCCACCACCTCCTCGGCGGTGATCACCGTCCGTTCTGCTACCAGGGCCAGTTCCACGTCCACCGCCAGGTTGCCGCCCAGGACGCAGTTCCCATCCCGGTCGGCCTGCAGGGCGTGGATCACTGCCAGGTCGCAGCCGATGGCGGGGAAGGCGACCACTTCCTGGCCCGTGTAGGGGTCCTGGATCGTCCGCACATCCGACCGCACTTTAAGGAGGTCCGTTCCCAGCCATCCCTGTCCGGGCATAAACCCGACGCCGGCCAGTTTTGCCCGGAGGCCGAAGGCCAGGCTGGCCTCCGTTTCTTCCATCACTTCCAGCTCCCCGGCGGTGGCGGCCTGGGTGAACATCGGGGCCAGCCCGAACGCCTCCAGGCCGAAGTAGCAGGTACGCACCCGCCGCACCAGCCCTGCGCCGACCAGCAGGTCGGATTCGTAGCTGGCGGTGAAGGCCAGGAGCGTGAGGCCGCGCGGCGGGGGGTCCCGCCGGAGGAGTGCTCGCACGAAGGCGACGGGTCGCCGGTAGAGGGTCATCCCTCCCAGCGCCAGCGTCTCCCCATCGTTCAGGAGCCCTGCCGCCTCGTCCAGCGACATCCGTTTATCCATCATCTTGCCCCCTCAAGGATACGAGCTACAAGCGGACCGACTTCCAGCACATCCCCCACCACGAAGTCCACCCCCTCCTCGAGGGCAGCGTCCACCAGCACCGTTGTCATCCCCAGCGATTTGGCGGGTCGGAGGTTGACCACCCGGTCGTCCACCAGGATACAGCTCGGCCCTTCGGCTCCGATCAATTCCAGCATCCGCTGGTAACCGTCCAGACGTGGCTTGTTGCGCAGCCCCACCTCCTGTATTCCCACCACGTGTTCGAACAGCCCGTCCACCCCCAGTATTTGCAGCACCCGCCGGGCATGCGCGGAGGTGGCGTTGGTATAGACAACGCGGCGGAGGGGGATGGCGGCAAGCATCGCCGCCAGCGCGGGATTGGGGCGGACATATTGCTCGAGGGGGATGTCGTGGACGAACTGGAGGTAGGCTTCTGCGTCCACGTCGTGTTCGGCAAGCAGCCCGCCCAGGGTAGTGCCGTACCGCTCCAGATAGGCCTGTCGGAGGGTGGCTGCCTCTTCGGGAGGGAGCCCGAGGGCCTGCTGGACCCAGAGATGGATCCGCCTGCCGATCTCCTGCATCAGCCCCGCATTTCGGGGGTAGAGGGTCTCATCCAGATCAAAGATGATGTGCGTGAAGGGCATGCTCTCTCTCCTGCCTGCGGGCAGGAGAAGTATACCTCAGGGGAGGGGAGGGGGCAAATTTACAGGGGAATTGTTTGAAGCGAATTCTCACCACGGAGACAGGGAGAACACGGAGTTCTAGAGAAGATTCTAAGGCCCCTCTGTGCTTCTCTGTGCCCTTCGTGTCTCTCAGGAACTCTTATCCTTTCAGGGCACCGGCCATCAGCCCCCGGAGGAAGAAGCGGCCCAGGAAGATATAGACCAGCAGGGTGGGCAGCGCGGCCAGGAAGGCTCCTGCCATCTGGACGTTCCATTCCACGATCTGGCTGCCGGCCAGGTTCTGGAGGGCCACCGTGACCGGCCAGTACCGGGGGCCGGTGAGCGTGACGGCGAAGAGGAACTCGTTCCAGATGGAGGTGAACTGCCAGATCATCACGACGACGAAGCCGGGGATCGCGAGGGGCAACATCACATGGCGGTAGATGCCCAGAATGCCGGCGCCGTCAATCCGGGCTGCCTCTACCACCTCTGTGGGGACGGTGGCGTAGTAGTTGCGGAAGATCAACGTGGTGATGGGGATGCCGTAGACCACGTGGACGAGCACCAGCCCCCACAGCCGACCGTAGAGGCCGATGGTCTGCATAAACTGGACCAGCGGGATCAGGATACTCTGATAGGGGATGAACATCCCGAATAGCATGGCCGAGAACAGCGCATCTGCCCCGCGGAATTTCCACTTGGAGAGGACGTAGCCGTTCAATGAGCCCAGGGCTGAGGAGAGCAGGGTAGAGGCGACGGCGAGGGAGAGGCTGTTACGAAGGTTGGGGGCCAGTTTCTCAAAGGCTGCGAAGAAGTTGTCCAGATAGAAGCCGGAGGGCAGGTCCCACATCGTGGCCAGCGTGACTTCCCGGAAGCTCTTGAAGCTCGTCGTCAGGAGGACGTAGACGGGCATCAGATAGAAGAGCGCTGCGACGATGAGCACCAGATATAAGAGAGCGCGGGAAACCCACCTCCTCACCGTTCGACCTCCGTGCGGAATGTATAGATGAGGTAGGGGACCACCAGCACGGCCACGCTTAAGAGGAGGATGATGGCGATGGCCGCCCCCTGTGCGAACTTCAGGGCGCGGAAAGTGGTGTACCACATGTTCAGCGCAGGCACATCGGCTGAGTATCCCTCACCTCCCTCCTGGGTGATCGCCATAACCAGGTCGAAGATTTTGAGGGAGATATGCCCCAGGATAATCACAGCGCTCAGGGTCACCGGCCTCAGCATGGGGAGGATGATATGGCGGTAGATCTGCCACTCGCTGGCGCCATCCACCCGGGCGGCCTCTCGCAGCTCCTCGGGAATACTGCGCAGGCCGGCCAGATAGAGCGCCATCGTGAAGCCGGACATCTGCCATACGGCGGGGAGGACGATGGCCACGATGCCAAACCTGGAGTGGGTATACCATTTGGAGATCAGGAAGTCCAGTCCTGCCTTATGAAATAGGAGGTTGATCCCACTCAAACGATCCAGCGATGTAGCCGGATTGAGCAGCCAGCGCCAGACCACGCCGGTCACGATGAAGGAAATGGCCATCGGGAAGAGGTAGATGTTGCGGAACAGCCCTTCTCCGCGGGGCTGGCGGTCGAGCAGAGTCGCCAAGAGGAGTCCGAAGCTCAGGCAGGCAGCGAGGAACAGGCTGGTGAAGATCGCCGTGTTCCTGAGGTCAATCTGGAACCGGGGGCTGCGGAACAAAGTTGTGAAGTTTGCAAGCCCCACAAAGGTATAATCGGGCAGCAACCCTCTCCAGGCGGAGAGGGAAGCGCGGCCGGTCCAGGCGATGAAGCCGTAGACGAAGATGGCAATGGCCAGCGCCGAAGGAAGGAGAAGCGCCAGAGCGAACAGATATTCCTTACGCCCACGCATCGCAGGAGAGCCCTGGTGAGGCGGGGCGGCCGCCAGAGCGACGGCCGCCCCGCCAGAAAGGGACTACTTGCACACGCCAGCGCTCGTGCAGGCATCAACCAGCGCCTGCTGGAAAGCGGCCACATCCCGGTTGGAGATGAAGAGGCTGACCGCGTCAATGACGTCTTGCTGCCAGCTAGGAGCCACGGCGGCCCCGTGCATCAGGCTGGGGACGATGGCGTTGCTGGCGAAGTCGTCCATAGCGGACTGGAGATAGTCGTCGTACAGGCTGCGATCCCCGTCGGTGCGGGCCGGGATGGAGCCCTTGATCGGGTTGAAGGCGTCCTGCCCTTCGCGGGAGCCGCAGACCTTGAGCCAGGCGATCGCTGCGTCCCGGTTGGGTGCGTTCAGGGGCAGGCCGAAGCTATCCGAGAGCGCATCGAACGCGCCAGCGCTGCCCGGCGAGGGGGCCCACCCGAACTCAACGCCAGGGGTCCAGCCCTTGGACTTGAAGTACCCCTCGGCCCAGTCCCCCATAATGTTCATGGCGGCGGTGCCGTCAATCACCAGCTGGGTGGCCTGGTCCCACGAGAGGGCAGCGTAGTCCTCGTTGACGTAGTTCAGCATGCGGTCGAAGTTATTCAGCGCCTCGGTGACCTCGGGGCTTGCCCAGTCCGTCGTGCCGGTCCACAGGCCAGCGTACCCCTCCGGCCCCAGCGTTCCCAGGAGCACCGTCTCGAAGAGATGGACCACGGTCCAGGTCTCGCCCAGCGCCAGCGGGGTGATCCCCTCCGCCTGGAGCGCCTCGGCTACGGTGAAGAACTCCTCCATCGTCGTCGGGGGCTGGAGGTTGTACTGCTCGAAGATCGCCTTATTGTACCACAGGACATTGGCGCGGTGGATGTTCACCGGGACGGACCAGATTTCCCCCTCGTAGGAGAGGATCTCGATCAGGTCGGGGGGATACACATCCAGCCAGCCTTCCTCCTCGTACAGGAAGGTGACCGGCTCCATCTGCCCGGCGACGACGTAGGTATCAATCAGCTCGTGGCCGGCATGCACCTGGAAGGAGTCCGGCGGATTCCCTCCCTGCATGCGGGTGGCGAGGACGGCCCGGGCATCCACCCCAGCGCCTCCGGCGACCGTCGCGTTGATCACGTTGACGTTCGGATATTGCTCCTGGAAGACCGCCAGCATCGCTTCCAGGCCCTCCGCCTC
The DNA here is from genome assembly GCA_041082215.1 of Anaerolineae bacterium. Taxonomy (GTDB): domain Bacteria; phylum Chloroflexota; class Anaerolineae; order B4-G1; family DUEL01; genus JBDOIF01. Next base: position 7,792 of record JBDOIF010000076.1, on the reverse strand, counting down.
TCCGCCTGCGGTCCACCAGCTAAAGATCTCCAGATCCCCGCTGGGTCCCGCTGGCGTGGCCTCTTCGGTGGGGGCTTCGGTGGGGGCTTCGGTGGGGGCCTCCGTCGGGGCTTCCGTGGGGGCTGCCGTCGGAGTCGGCGACGGCTTGCAGGCCACCAGGGCGATCGCGGCGATCACGAACAGACACATCAACGGATACATCTTCCTGAGCATTTCTCCTCCTCCTTACATCACTGAATGGAATGTCAAAACCAAAACCTTTTCTTTAGCCATATGATCATCCAGAGGTTTCCCTGCTCTTCACCTCCTTTCCACATTCCATCCGCCAGGCGTGTGCAGAATCATCGGCCCTGGAGCAACGCCAACTTTGGGAAAAGCCTGTTGGGGTCGAGGGAGATGCTTGACAAACCGGCGGCGGTGGTGTACCTTATACACCGAGGTTGCCCAATCATGGCTTATATTAGTATAACAGAGTGAAAGCAACGTGTAAAGGGGATTTATCCCCCCTCAGTCCCATAACAGTCCCACCGAACAATGATGTCCAAACCCTTTTCCCCCGATCGCGAAACCTTTGCCGGGTGGGTGCACGACGCCCTGAATCGGCTCTACGACTCCCCCCATCTGGAAGCGCACCCCCTGGCGGATCTGCTGGTGCAGGGCGAGGGCGCGGGGACAGGGCTGCGCCGCAGTCAGCAGCTCCGCCAGGCGCTGCTCAAAGCCATCCAGGGGCTGCGTCCTGCGCCGGGCACGCCCGCCCAGTCCCCCGACTGGCGAGCTTACCGCATCCTGGAGGCCCGCTATATCGAAGGGCTCTCCCCCAACGAGGTGATGGAGCAACTCGGGCTGGCCAGGAGTCAGTACTTCCGCGACCAGGCTCGCGTGCTGAGCACTCTGACGGACCTGCTCTGGGAGCAGTGGCAGGAGTCCCGGGCGGCCCTTGAGTCGGAGGATATGGGGAGGACGCGGGAGGACCTCGCCCGCGCCGAGGCGGAACGGCTATGCGCGGAGGCGACGTGGGAAGAGTTGAACGTCACGGAGCTTCTGGGGGAGCTGGAGGCTGTCGTCGCCCCTCTGGCCCAGGCCAGCCAGGTCTCGCTCCGATTCCTGCTGTCGGAGCCGCTCTCTTTTCCCAATGCAGACCGCGTGATGCTCCGGCAGGCCGTCCTCAACCTTCTCACCTGTGGGGTGGACGTGGCACAGGGCGGCCACGTCGAGGTGCGAACGTTTGTGGAAGAAGGGCGGAGGGGGGTCCACATCACGGCCTGGGGGAGAGGACTCCGCCGGCGGCTGGGAGAGCTTCAGGAACGGCACAGGCTGGGGCTGGAGGCCAGCGCCCGTCTGATCGAGTCCCTGGGGGGGAAGCTCGAATTGCATCAGGTGGGGGATGATGGCTGGGAGGCGAGGCTGCTCTGGCCTACAGAAAGGCCCCGGGTCCTCCTGGTCGTGGACGACAACGAGGGCTTCGTCGCCCTCTTCCGCCGGTATCTGGCGGGCCACAACTGGCAGGTCGTCGGGGCTGGTGGAGGGGCTGAGGCCCGGAAGGCCATAGCCGAAACCCGGCCCACCGTCATCGTCCTGGATGTGATGATGCCCCGGGAGGATGGGTGGGAGCTGCTTATGGCCCTCAAAGCGGAGGAGATGACCCGGGAGATCCCGGTGGTCGTCTGCTCTGTGCTCAACGAGCCGCAGTTGGCGCTTTCTCTAGGGGCGACGGCGTATCTGGCCAAGCCGGTGACTCAGCAGGCTCTTCTGCAAGTCCTCTCCCGCTGGGGCCGACCGGGTGCCACCCAGGGGCCAGGGCGTTGAACGCCGCCTCCAGCGCCCGCACAATCTCCCCCAACTGGAACCCACCCGGCCGGGAGAGCTGGATCGGACCCGATAGCCGCAGGCTGGCCTGATCCTGCCCTCTGGCGGAGACGATCACCACCGGAATATCCGCCAGCTCCGGGTCGAGGGCCATCCGCTCCAGCACGCTTCGGCCATCCACCTCCGGCATAGCCAGGTCCAGCAACACCAGGTCCGGCTTCTGGGTCCGCATCAGGCGGAGGGCTTCGTCCCCGTTGTACGCCTCCAGGCAGTCCTGGGCCGGAAAGCGGGGGCGCAACATCCGACGGAACAGGCGCACCACCTCGGGTTCGTCGTCCGCGATCAGCACGCGCCGTACCGGCCGGTCCATCCGGTCAATCGTCTCCAGCAGTTCCTGTCTGGCCACGGGCTTCACCAGATAGTCAACGGCACCCATCATCTGTGCAGTTCGACGGCTGCTGGGGAGGGGGCAGCGTACCAGCAGCACATCGTCGGGAACCTCCGGCAATGGGGTAGCTTCGTCTCCCACAACCGCCAGCGGCCTGAGTTCCTCCACCAGCCTGGCTCCTTCCTGCAGTTCCCTGGCCCCGACCACCCGATAGCCATCCAGGTATCGCTGCAGCAGCGGGGGGATGCGCGGGTCGTCGTGCACGATGACGACGATCCGCTCCGAAGCCCCCAATCGCGCCACGGGGTGGGGGTGGCTGAGGCGCCCCACATGCCGCCCCCCCTCCGGCGCTGGCGCACAGGGAAGGGTGAACCAGAACGAGGTGCCCTGTCCGTGGACGCTCTCGACCCCCATACGGCCGTGGTGAAGCTCGACGAACTTCTTGCTGATGGGCAACCCCAGGCCGGTGCCGCTGTGCCAGGTAGAGATGGGCTGCTCCGTGGTGCGGAATTCCTCAAAAAGCCTGGGCAGGTCCTGTTCGGGGATACCCCGCCCCGTGTCCGTCACCCGCACCACAACCTCTTCCCCTTCCTGCGAGACGTCCACCCGGATCCAGCCGCGCTCGGTGAAGCGGGCCGCGTTCACCAGCAGGTTGAGGAGGACCTGCCGGATGCGCAGCCGGTCAATCCAGAGGGGAGGCAGGTCATCCGACAGACGGATCTGGAGCTCCAGGCCCTTGGCGGTGATGTAATCCCGCACGACGTTGACGGCCTCCTCCACGAGCGAGGCGATGTCCACCTTTTCCCGTGCCAGGGCGAACTTGCCCGCTTCGATGCGGGCCAGGTCGAGGACGTCGTCCACAAGAGCCAGCAGGTGCTGGGCGCTGTGGTAGATGGCGTTCAGGTCGCTCCGGTAGGGCCCCGGCAGCGGCACGCCTCCGTAGCTTTCCGGCGAGGTCATCATCATTTCGGCAAAGCCGACGACCAGGTTCAGCGGCGTCCGCAGTTCATGGCTTACGTTGGTCACGAAGTCGGTCTTGAACCGCTCCGCCTCATCCTTCGCCTTCCATGCGGCCACCAGGGAGGCCTGAGCTCTCTCCAGGCGATGGTAGGCCTGGTCGAGGTCCTTCAGCACCCGTGCCAGTTGAGCTCGATGCTGGCGGGCCTCCTCCATGTTCTGCTCAGCCTGCGTGTAGCTGTAGAGGTACCACTGGACCGCTGTCAGCAGTGCGTGGACGGCGGCCCACCCAAGCAGGCCGGCAAAGGCCCCCACAGCGACGATCCCCAGCCTGTACGTCGGGGGAAGCAGGGCCATCCCTCCGGGGCGGGAAAGCCAGACCACGGCCCCTATCACCATTCCCTCCGCGGCCAGCCCGGCAGGCCAGCCCGCGGTGATGACCGCCATGAAGGGGAGAAAGGCGTAGAAAAAGGCGATCTCCCGCAGTCGGAGGACATCAATCGCCACTGTGATCGCCCCGGCAAGTCCCACCAGCCAGATAACCTGGGCGATCAGAAAGTGCCTGCCGCACAGATAAAGGGTCGCAAGGCAGGAAAGCAGCACCAGCGGCGCGATCAGCCACGCCTCCCACCCCAGCCTCTCCGGCCAGGTCACTGTGGCCACCAGGTGCCAGAGCGCGTAGACCCCGCCCACCGCGAGGACGAAGTTCCGCAGCGTGGTCTGCTGCAGCTCGGTCACGGAGCGGATAAAATCCGGCTTTGCATCCGACGGAATCCGTAATCCATACCACACAGGAACCTCCCTATCCCGGGCAGGAGGAGGCATGTTGGCTACCCTGGTCGCCAGCCGGAGGCACCGGTAGGCCAGAGACCTCTACTGTCCCGGCAGGTTGTACTGGGCGTACTCCCCCTCAAACTCCGTCGGGATGGTCCGCAGCACCTCGACCCAGCGGATGATCCGGTTGGCTCCCTGCAGGAGCTGGAGAAACGGCCCCTGGGTACGGAGCTTGCGGGAGGCGATGGCCTTTGTCGGCCCCATCTTGCCCCGCAGGACGTCCACCCAGACGCCGTAGGGGGCGGAGAGGGTGAAGTCGGTGGGCCGCTGTCCCTGCCAGACCTGGTTGATCTTCCCGTCCACATTGTCAAAGCCGATGACGATCGTCTCCGTGACCCCTTTCTCCGGCTCCGGCTCCAGGACCAGGGTGTAGGAGGCGTTGTGGCCTTTGGCCAGCTCCAGGTATTCGGGATCGGCGTTGGATCGCTTGCGGACCTCTTCCATATATTCCGGCGATGCCAGTTTCATATCTCCCCTCCTATACGCACCAGAATCTTGACCGCTCCTGTCCCGGGGGTGCTCAGCCGCTCGAATCCCTGAGAGACGACCTTCTCCAGCGGGATCTCATGGGAGACGAGAGGCTCTACCTCCACCCGGCCCTGGGCGACGAGGGCGATGGCGGCGGGGAACTCAGCCCGTCCCGCCAGGCTCCCCTCGATGCACAGGTCGTTCAGGACGACGCTCATAAAGTCGGCCTCTACCGGCTCCACGCACAGCCCCAGGACGAACACCTGTCCTCCCTTGCGGACCAGGGAGATGGCGTCCCGATAGGGGGCGGGAGCGCCCGTACAGATATAGACCACGTCCGGCCCCTGCCCGTCGGTGAGGTCTCTCAACGCCACGCCGACGTTCTCGCGGCTGGGGTCCAGGACCGCCGTCGCCCCCAGACGGCCCGCCAGCGCGGCACGGGTGGGGTCTATTTCGGTGACAACCGCCGTCCGGGCGCCGGCCAGCAGGACGCACTGGAGGGTCAGCAGGCCGATCGGCCCCGCCCCCATCACCAGTGCCTGGTCCCCCGGCTTGAGGCGGGAGCGCCGCACACCGTGCAGCGCCACCGACAGCGGCTCCACCAGCGCCCCCCGCCGGAGCGTGACCCCGTCCGGCAGCCGGTGGAGCCCCCGGGCGGTGACCCGCACGTACTCCGCCATCCCCCCGTCGTGGGTGACGCCCACCATCGTGAGGTCTTCGCACCCATCCAGCCGCCCCTCCCGGCAGGGGGGGCAGGTCCCGCAGGGGATAGCGTCGTTGACGACCACCCTGTCCCCCACCCGCCAGCCCTCCACGTCGGGGCCGACCCCGGCGATCACGCCGGCGAACTCATGGCCAATGATCAACCCCGGCTCATACATGCCGGTGTGGATCGCCTCCACATCGGAGCCGCAGATGCCACAGTAGCCGACGCGGATCAGCACCTCGCCCGGCCCAGGCTCCGGTACTGGCACATCGGCAACCTCAACATGCCCGATGCCCTGAAAGACGGCTGCTTTCATACTCCCCTCCTTGTATCTTATATCTCACCACAGAAACGAAGAGTTCAATAGAGTCTCTCGGGCGTTTATCCGGGTCCTCCGTCTCTCTGTGGTTCCTTTACCCCCTCAGATCCCTGGCATGCTCCCTATCGTGGGCAACGTAGATGAAGACCCAGGCATATGGCGTGCACTGTTCGGCCCACGGGGCCGGGAAGATTTGGCCCATATCGGCCTGGTCCATCCCCCCCAGAACGGACAGCAGCGCCTGGCGTGCGGCGTGGAAATCGGCCCAGACGTCATCCCAGGGCTGTTCGCGACGGGCCTCCGCATGGGCCCGGTTCCAGGCATCCACGTCCTCCACATGCTCCACCTGAGGGGGATGTCCGGCCGCCATATGGCGCAACCCCTCCACCCCCAGCCACTCCCAGTCGGCGACATGACCCAGCACGTCCTTCAAAGTCCATTCCCCACAGACCCGGCGGGACGACCGTTCTTCCGGGGGGACCAGCGCCGCTGCTGTGAGCAACTCCTCCCGCGCCGCCGTCAGGGCCGCCAGCAACACCCCTTTGGACCCCGTCTGGGTGTTCCAGGGTTCCCCCTTCAGCCCCCGCTCCTCCCGCCAGGCGGCGATCTGGCCGGCATGTTCGGCGTCGTGTTTCCACTGAATCTCCAGACAGCCCGGGAACGACCACTCATAATCGTTGTAGAAGCGGCGCTGGAAGAACACTTCCAGGGGCAACTCCTGCAGCCAGGCGACCCACATCGCGCGGGCGTCCTCCAATTCTGCCAGAACCTCACTGAAGGGGCGCTCCCGCCACGTCGCCACGGCGTTTGCGTTGAAGCTGTCTATGTCCCTTACCGCTGTGAAGTCAGGGGCCTCCCCTTCTGCCATCTGCTTCATGGCGCGGTATTCCCACCGGTCCCATGCGGCGATGTGCGCCAGCACATCCTGGATTGTCCAGTTATCCAGCACCGGCGTTTCGGCAAGGGTCCTCTCATCCAGGTTCAGCAGTTGCCAGAGGAGGCCAGCGCGCTCGGCGGCCAGGCGGGATAACAGGTAGCAGCGGCGACGTTCCAGGATTTCGCGTACCTGTGCCGTGTGCTCCCGCTCGTGCTCCAGGAACCGCCGCAGCACCTTGCGCGCCGTCCACGGCTCCTCGGGGTGCCCGGTCCAGTGGGCAGGGTAGAAAACGTCCGTTCGCTCCTCCCGGGTCAGCTCGCGCAGCCGGGCTATGGCGGTGCGCCGTTCCATCTCCAGGAACTCCAGCACGGGCATCCCCTCGTCGTGTGCCCACTCCGGGGGGAGGGTTTCCGGAGCGACCAGGCGGGAGACGTACCATTCCTCGGCGTTGCCGACGTGCCGCAGGAGGCGCCGGATGCTGAAGGACTGCTCATCCGGTTGCCAGTCCAGAAGCTCATCGGGGAGATCACGTACCAGGGCCAGAAGGTCGGCGCGGGCATACGCCATCAGGCGAAAAGCGCGCTCCATCTCCTCGGGGGAGAGCGGCTCGCGGTCGGGGGGAAGCAGCGCGGCCGCATCCCCCGGGTCGAAGGGGCCGAAGCCGGCGCTCTCAGCGGCTATCTCTATTTCGACGGGTTCCTCTTCGGCCGGGGCCGCTTCCCCGTGCCGGCGGAGCCAGGCGAAAGTCTCGCGGATGGCCTCCGGCACCCGACGCAGGGCCTCATCCCGGCTCAATGCACGAACGAAGCAGCCGGGCAGGTCGGGCACATGGGCCATACACCGACCGTCCCCGGCAATTTCCAGATAGACAGCAAATCTCCGCGCCCCAGTGTCTCCGTGTCCCCCCATCCCCACCTCCCCGTTCACCACGGCACCTCACATCCCTCCATCCACACCGCATCCAGATTCTCCAGGTCCGGTGGGGTGAGGTTGACCCAGCGGTCCACCACCACATCCAGCACGGCTGGCCTGCCCGAAGCAACTGCCCGCGTCAGGGCTGGTCGGATCTGGCCTGGCTCCTCCACCCGCTCTCCCCAGCAGCCCATCGCCTGGGCCACCTGATCGTACCGTATATCGCTGAAGTCAACGCCGATATAGCGGGCATCGTAGGCGGCCATCTGGGTTGCCTTGATCAGTCCCCACTGCTGGTCGTTGACCACCACGACGACAAAGGGGAGGTCCAGCCGGGCGGCGGTCTCCAGCTCCTGGATGTTGAGGCCGAAGGCCCCGTCGCCGCAGATGGCATAGACCGGTCGGTCGGGTCGGGCCAGCTTGGCGCCGATGGCGTAGGGGAGGCCGGTCCCCAGGTGGCCCGAATCGGCGGCCCAGAGGAAGGTGCGGGGCTCGTAGACCCGGTTCAGGTAGTGGGCCCAGAGG
>JBDOIF010000043.1:0-43463 GCA_041082215.1 Anaerolineae bacterium | reverse complement strand
GGACGATGTCGGCGGGCAGACGATGGCCGAGCGGCTTGTGGGCCGCGTCGCCGCCGCGCCGGTGGTCCATCCCCAAACCGGCGAGGTGATCGTTGACCGGAACCAGGAGATCAACGAGGACGCCGTCGAAGCGATCGAAGCAGCGGGGATAGATGACGTGTTCGTCCGTTCCCCTATGACCTGCAACCTCCAGCACGGCATCTGCGTCCTCTGCTACGGGAGGGACCTGGGCCGGGGGAAGATGGTCCATATCGGCACAGCGGTCGGCATCATCGCCGCCCAGTCCATCGGCGAGCCCGGCACCCAGCTTACCCTGCGGACCTTCCATACGGGCGGTGTGGCAGCAGGCGGGGACATCACCAGCGGCCTCCCGCGCGTGGAGGAGCTGTTCGAGGCCCGCAAACACCCCAAGGGCGAGGCCGAAATCTCCGATATAGACGGGGTGGTCCATATCGTCCGCACAGACGGCCGCAAGCGGGTCCAGGTGATCAAGAGCGAGATCCTCACCGACGAGTATGAGATCCCCGGCAACTGGAGCATCAACGTGGAAGACGGCGATAAGGTCCAGGCCGGCGACCTGATCGCCAAGCGGGGTGACCAGGAAATCCTGGCCAATCATAGCGGAATGGTCCGCCGTGAAGGACGGCATATCCGCGTCATCTACGAACGTCGGGAGGAGCGGGAGTACGACATTCCCCCGGCCGCCCGCATCCTGGTGGCCGAAGGCCAGCGCATCCAGGCAGGCACCCAGTTGGCGGAGGGCATCACAAACCCCCACCGCATCCTCCAGGTCCTGGGACGGGAGGCCACCCAGATGCACATCCTCTCCGAAATCCAGAAGGTCTACCGCTCCCAGGGCGTGAACATCAACGACAAACACTTCGAGGTCATCATCCGCAAGATGCTGGGGAAGATGCAGGTCACCGACCCCGGCGATACGGACCTCCTGCCGGGCGATCTGGTGGACCGGCTGGCGTTGCAGGAGATCAACAGCAAAATCGTCGCCGAGGGGGGTCAGCCGGCCAAGGCCCGGGCCGTCCTGCTGGGGGTCACCAAGGCCGCCCTTGCCACCGACAGTTTCCTTTCCGCCGCCTCCTTCCAGCACACGATCAAGGTGCTGGCAAAAGCGGCCATCGAAGGGAAAGTGGACCGGCTGTACGGCCTCAAGGAGAATGTGATCATCGGCAAGCTGATCTCCGCCGGCACCGGCTACCGTGGCGACAACCCGGAGTCGGACGGGCCGATCGAGTCGTATGAGGGAGTGGTGATCCGCCCTAAAGGGGAGAGGCCGGTCCCGCCGCTGATACCCACTCCCTCCATGGAGACCGAGCCCGACTTTGCGGCGTTCGAGCCGCTGGATGAGTGAGCCTGCCCTGTAGATTCACCCCGGAGCAGCGTAGGACAACTCCTGTGGAGTTGTCCTATAGATACCATCCGGTGGGAAGGCTGGCCGCGCCAGCCGGGGGGAGTTCCACGCGGGCGCCGTCGGATGCGTGGCACACGTAGAGGATGGGCTGGCGGCCGAAGCGAGCCTCGTAGCTGCGGCTGAGCGCTTCCCGCAGCCTGTCCACAGCATCCTCCGCCACCAGCGCCACAGCACAGCCACCGAAACCTGCCCCTGTGAGCCGCGCGCCGTAGCAGCCCGGCACTCCCCAGGCCGTCTCCGCCAGCAGGTCCAGCTCCGGCGAACTGACCTCATAGTCGTCGCGCAGGCTCCTGTGGCACCGCCGCATGGCCTCCCCCACCCTTTCCACATCTCCCACCCGCAATGACTCCGCCGCCTCCAGCACGCGGGCGTTCTCCGTCACCACATGGCGGGCCCGCCGCCGGTACGGCTCCGGCAGGTGGTGCTGGAGACGGAAGAAGTCATCGGGAGAGACATCCCGCAGGGCGCGGATGCCCGGCAGGTGGTGGGAGAGAAGCCGGACCGCCTCCTCACACTCCTGGCGTCGCCGGTTGTACTCGGAGGAGGCCAGCTCCCGCCGCACGGTCGTGTCGGCCACCACAACGGCGACCCCTTCCGGCAGCCGGACCGGCTCCAGTTCCAGCGTGCGACAATCCAGCAGCAGCACGTGGTCCGCCCTGCCCCAGACCGCGGCCATCTGGTCCATGATCCCACAGCGGACGCCCACGTACTCATTCTCGGCCCGCTGGCAGAGAAGGGCCACCTCCGTCCGACCCAGGTCGAAGCCGGAGAGGGCGCGCCAGGTCCAGGCGAAGGCCACCTCCACGGCGGCGGACGAGGAAAGGCCCGCTCCCACCGGCACGTCGGAGGTCAGCACCGCCTCCATCCCCACCGGCTCAAGCCCTCGCCCGGCCAGCGCCCAGGCCACCCCCCGGGGGTAGTCCGCCCAACCGCCGACCGGCGGCGGGACGGGGGCCAGGCTGAACGTGTCCTCTGCCCCAAAGTCAAGAGCCACCACCCGGGCGACCGGCTCTTCCAGCGGGGCCGCCGCCACCCAAGCCGCCCGGTCCAGCGCCGCCGGAAGGACAAACCCCTCGTTGTAATCGGTATGGCCGCCCAGGAGATTCACCCGCCCCGGCGCCCGTACCACCACCGAGGGGGGATAGCCGAACCGCTCCTGAAAGGCGTTGGCTACATATTGCGTATTGCGTGTTGCGTGCTGCATATGCCTCCTGCTTCCTCTTATTCCTCCACCCCCTCCAGGCCCGGCAACAGCCCCTGTTCCACCAGCACCTCCACCAGCCGGGGCCAGTCGGCGGGGGCGACCAGCGCGGCCGTCGGGCCAAGCCGCTCCCGGACGAGCCGGCGCACGGCGGGGTTGCGGAGGACCTCATCCATCAGCGCCTCGTCCCCCACCCGCAGCAACACCCCCCGCTCGATCCGCACCTGAGAGCCGTGGCGCGCCCAGCGACTGAGGGCGTTCCGCAGCGAGGGCGAGACGCCCCTTTCGGTCACTTCTTCCAGAAAAGCCACCACCCGCTCCGGCGAGATCCGCTGCTGCCGGGCCCGCTCCAGCGAGCCTGCGGTGAGGCGGTAAATATAGGGGTCGCCGGTGCGGACCCAATCGGCTATGCGGCTGAGCTGGAACCGCTCGTACCGGCGGACAGCGGGAGCCAGGACCGTCAGGTCCGGGCGGACAGTGAGGGAGGGCAACCCCTGCTCCGGTTCCGGTTGCGGCCCTTCCATCCCCAGGAAGGCCGCCCCGGCAGGGGTAAGGCGGAAAGCGACCGGCGGTCCCCCCTCCATCCCCGTCCCCAGGTCCACCAGCCCCAGCCAGGCGAGGGGGCCGGTGAGGAGATAGCGGATCAACGCCCCCTCCACTGCCTCCCACGATGCAAAGCCGCTCAGGTACTCTCCGGTGGCTGCGTCCCGGATGTACCAGGCAGCATAGTCGCCGTCGGGCCGCTGGAAGTCGGGGTCGGCCTCCTGAATCGCTGCGACCAGCTCCGCCAGGCTGTACCATTCCCCCGGGCGGCAGGCAGAGAGATGGCGGAGGATCGCCCGCCGGGCAAGGAGCGGGTCGTTTCGCCAGGAGCCGGTCTTCTCGGGGCGGAGGGTGGGGACATGCCAGAGGTCGTTCCAGGCAGGGTCGTCCCGCCAGGCGCGGGCGAGAGCGGCCCGCTGCTCGCCGGTGGAAGCCCGGAGCCAGGCCGCAGCCGGACCGGGGTCGGGGCGAAGGCAGCCATCGTGGCCGACCCGCAGCCAGCCCAGCCGATCCGCCAGGTGGCGGAGGAAAGCCATCCGGCCTGGATCGGGGTCTCGAAGCTGACGGGCCAGCCCGGTCAGGTGGTGAGCCGGCCACTCGCCGTCGGCCCCGGCCCGCACGGAGTGGGTCTGGAGATAGGCCAGGAGGGTACAGGCGTCGTCCAGCAGGTGATCGCTGGCCGGAAGGAGATGGGAAGGGACATCGGTCGGCCTCATCGAGATACGGGAAGGGGCTGGAAGCTCCGGGAGGCGGGCCAGAATTTCTTCGGGAAGAAGGGCGACCTCGTACAGGCCGGCCGGACCCTGCGCGGGCATACGGAAGAGAAGCCCCCGATACCAGAGGGCCTCGGTGGGGGAGATGGGGGCCTGCCAGGGACGCTCCCGGGCCATTCGCCCCGGCCCCATCGCGCGGACCTCGCCCCAGCGGCGGGAAAAGGTGGGCCAGGGCATCTCCCCTCCAGCTTCCCGGAGGGCTGCCAGGGCCTCTCGTTCTTCGGGGGAAAGGGACTCCCAGGCCCGCTCGACCCCTCCGGGGGCCAGCATCCGCTCCATCAAGGCAGCGGCTGCCTCCCGACGCCGGGTCGGCAGCCCCTCCAGGCCCCAGAACTCGGCGACGGCCTTCAGCCGGGCAGGATCACTGACGATCAGACACTGCTCGAGGTCACGAGATGGCATGCCACCCGGTGCTCCGGTTCCACCTCCGCCAGTTTGGGTTCCTCCTGCGAGCAGATCCCCATTGCCGCCGGGCAACGGGGATGGAAGCGGCAGCCTGAGGGTGGGTTGATGGGGCTGGGGATCTCCCCCTTAGGCATGGGGGGTTTTCGACGGGCCTTTGGGTCTGGCACGGGGACGGCGGCCAGCAGCGCCTGGGTGTAGGGGTGCTGAGGGCTGGTGTAGACCTGGCGCAGCGGCCCCACTTCCACAATCTTGCCCAGATACATCACCGCGATCCGATTGCAGATATACTTGGCCGTCGCCAGGTCGTGGGTGATGAAGAGGTAGGTAAGGTTGAACTCCTCCTTGAGCCGCAGCATCAGGTCGAGGAGGAGCGCCCGCACCGAGACGTCGGCCATCGCGATCGGCTCGTCGGCCACCACCAGGTCGGGGCGAAGGACGAGCGCCCGGGCGATGACCGCCCGCTGCCGCTGTCCGCCGCTGAGCTGGTGGGGGTACTTATCGTAAAGAATGGAGGCGGGGGTCAGCCCCACCCGCTCCATGATGTCGAGAACCTGCCCTCGCTTCTCCTCCCCCTTCGCCAGCCCGAAGATCTCCAGACTATGGCCAATGGCGTCGCCGATCTTCATACGAGGGTTGAGAGAGGCGTAGGGGTCCTGAAAGATGGCCTGCATATGGCGGCGCATCTGCCGCATCTCTTCCTCCCCCAGGGCGGCCAGGTCTGTCCCCTGGAAGAGGATGCGGCCCTCCGTCGGATCGGTGAGGCGGAGGATCAATCGGCCCGTCGTCGTCTTCCCGCTGCCGCTCTCGCCGGCCAGGCCGAAGACCTCCCCGCGCCGGATCTCGAAGTCCACCCCATCCACCGCCCGGACGAAGTCCCGCTGACGGGTGACCAGCCGCTCGACGAAGCTGCGCTGGACGGGGAACCACTTTTTCAGACCCTGTACCTCGACCAGGTTTGCATTCGACATACTCTGCCCTCGTGTGAGAACTGAAGCATGGTGCGTGTTACGTGTGGTGCAGCCAGCAGGCCACCCACCGGCCCGGTCGGACCTCCGCCAGCGACGGCTCCTCCTGTGCACAGCGGTCGAAAGCGTGGGGACAGCGTGGATGGAAGCGGCAGCCAGAGGGCGGGTTGATCAGGTCGGGGGGCGAGCCCTGCATAATCTTCAGCATATCCCCCTCCAGGCGGATGTTCGGCACCGAGGCCAGGAGGGCCTGGGTGTAAGGGTGAAGTGGCCCGGCGAAGAGCGGCTCCACATCGGCCAGCTCCACCATTTTGGCTGCGTACATCACCGCCACCCGATCCGCAAGCTGGGCCACGATGCCGATGTTATGGGTGATGAGGAGGATCGTCAGGCCGAAATCCTTCTGGAGCTCCTTGAGGAGATCGAGGAACTGGGCCTCGACGATCACATCCAGCGAGGTGGTCGGCTCATCGGCCACGATCAGGTCGGCCCGGAGGGCCAGGGCCAGGCCGATCATCACCCGTTGTCGCATCCCGCCGCTCAACTGGTGGGGGTAGTCGTCCAGCCGCTCGGCCATAATACCCAGCCGGTCAATCAGCTCGGCCGCCTGCTGGCGGGCCTCCCGCTCGCTGATCTGGGGCTTGTGGGTGCGGATCGTCTCGACAACGTGGTCGCTGATCCGCTGGAGGGGGTTGAGGGAGGTCATCGGGTCCTGAAAAATCATCGAGATGCGGGCGCCGCGCAGCCCGCGCATCTCCTCCTCGCTCAGCGCCAGCAGGTTCCGCCCATCGAACCAGATTTCGCCGTCGGCGATGCGGCCGGGCTGGCGCACCAGCCGCAGCAGCGCCGTGCCGAGGGTGGACTTGCCACAGCCAGACTCCCCCACCAGCCCCAGCACCTCACCCGGGTAGATGTCCAGGCTGACCCGATCCACCGCCCGGACCAGTCCGACCCGGGTTTTGTAGACGACGGTCAGATCGCGGATACGTACCAGTGGTTCGTTCATGCTTCTCTCAACCGGGGGTTCAGGATTTCGCTCAGCCCTTCGCCGAAGAGGCTGAAACCCAACGCCACGGTGGCGATGGCCAGGCCGGGGAAAGTGACCGGCCACCAGCGCCCACCCACCAGCTCTGAGCGGCCGCGGTAGATGTCGTAGCCCCAATCCGGCTTGGAGGGGTCCACCCCCAGGCCGATAAAGGCCAGGCCGGCCTCAGTGATGATGGCGTCGGCAATGTTAAGGGAAAAGACCACCACCACGGAGGGAATGACGTTGGGGAAGATATACCGCCAGAGAATGACACGGCCCGGCGCTCCCAGGCTTCGGGCCGCCTCCACGTACAGCTCCTGCTTGATAGAGAGCACCTGTCCGCGCACCAGCCGGAAGAAGATAGGGATGTAGACGACGGCGATGGCGATGGAGATGTTCAGCACGCCGGACCCCAGGAGGGCGGCCAGGGCGATGGCCAGGATCAGGCCGGGGAAGGAGTAGATGCTGTCCATGATGAGAGAGAGCACCTGATCCAGCCGTCCCCCCAGAAAGCCGGAGGTCAACCCCAGGGGCACTCCGACGATCAGGGAGAAAGTAGCGGAGAGGAGGGCCACCTGCATCACGATCTGCGAGCCGTAGATAATACGGCTGAAGATGTCCCTCCCAAGCTGATCGGTGCCGAAGATGTGCTCACCAGACGGCGGAGTAAAGGGATGGCCCACCCGCGCCTCCGGGTCGTAGGGGGCCAGGTTGGGCGTCAGGAAGGAAAGGATGGTCAGCGTCACGATGAAGACGACGATGAAGGCCCCTACCGCCGTCATATACCACTCGGCCCCATACCACCTGCGGCCCTCCAGGATACGGACCAGGAAGTTCGGTTGAGCCTGGGAAATGGCTGTCATCAGGCTGCTCCTCCTCTCAATACCGCACTCGCGGGTCCACCCGGGCGTAGATGATGTCCACGATCAGGCTGACCAGGGCAACCAGCAGGGCAAAAAAGACCACCGTGCCCTGGATGGCGGGGAAGTCCCGCGCTGTGATCCGCTCGACCAGGAAAAGCCCCATCCCCGGCCAGTTGAAAGTGGTCTCGGTGAGCACCGCCCCGGCCAGGAGGATGGCGAACTGGAGGCCGAACATAGTCAGGATGGGGATAAAGGCGTTCTGAAGGGCATGCTTATAGACAACGATCCGCTCTTTGATGCCCCGCGCCCGGGCGGCCATCACAAAGTCCTGCTGGAGCACGTCCAGCATATTGGCCCGCGTGAGGCGGGTGAAGATGCCGGAGAGGTACAGGCCCAGGGTCAGGGAGGGCAGGATCAGATGCTTCAACACATCCACCAGGCTGGCCCACTGGCCGGTGACGATACAGTTGAGGATGAAGAAATTGGAAAAGAAATCGGTAACCTTAAGAAGCTTCTCCCCCCAGGGGCCGGTGAGGACCTCCTGAAGGTGATAGACCTGGGCGATGGTCTCCGGTCGGAGGCGGGTGCTCACCCGGTCGGCCACGGGGAGCCACTTCAGGCCGACGCCGAAGATGAGCTGGAACATCAGCCCCAGCCAGAAGATGGGGACAGCGTAGGCGACGATGCTGTAGATGCGCAGGCCGTAGTCGGCCACGCTGCGCCGTTTGTAGGCGGCGTAAGCGCCGGTGAAGACCCCCACCAGCCCGGCCACCAGCATGCCAAAGATGGAAAGCTCCAGCGTGGCAGGGAATTTGAGGGCAAGGTCAGCAGCCACAGGACGGCCCCGCAGGGTGATGGACTGGCCCAGATCGAAGCGGGTGACCAACCCCCAGAAGTAGTTGAAGAACTGACTGTCGAAGGGGTTGACAGCGATGTCGAACTGGTCGGCGGGGGCCCAGCCTTCCAGGCCGCCCTGGTGCAGCTCCACGTATTTCCACTCGCCCGACACCCCCTCCGGCAGGGCCGCCTCTTCAATTGTAGAGAAGTGAAACTCCACCTGCCGCAGCCAGCGGAGCTTTTCCTGCTCGATCCAGTACTTCCCCCCCTCCTCGGCGGCGAGACGGACCCAATCCTCGTTACCCTCAGTGTGCCGGTCAGTGACGGAGAGCCGCTCTCCCTCCAGCACCAGCATCACCGGAGTGCTGGCGGGGTCATGTTCCTCGTAGAGGACGACGACCGGCTCGAGGACTGTGGCCCAGCTACCCCGCAGGTTGAGCACCAGCGGTCGGTCCAGCCTCTGGGCATGCCGGATCTGGTCCAGATACTCCTGGGGCACACCGGGCCGCATCGCTGCCTTGATGGGATCGCCCGGCATGACCCGCAGGAGGATGAAGACCAGCACAAGGAGGATCAGGACCATCGGGATCGTGAGGAGGAAACGGGTGATGATATAGGCTCGAAGCGAGCGCATAACACCTCCCACTGTAAAAATCACCACAGATTGCGCAAGATGAATCCTGCGCTACATAAAGGGAGGGGTTTTGACAGGGAAAGCCCCCATCAAAACCCCTCCGTCTTCACATCACATCATCCTGGCTCCGCCTTATTCTTTGGTGAGCGTGAAGTAGTGCAGGAACAGGGTCGGGTCCAGGATGACCCCACCGATGTTCTTCTGGGTCACGACGAGCAGCAACCCCTGGGTGAAGGGGATGGTGGGCACCTCGGTGGTCCAGAGCTCTTGGATCTGCCTATACAGATCCTCGCGCTCCGCCATATCGGTGGAGAGCCGGGCCTGATCGAGCAGTCCGTCCATCTGCTCGTTGCAGTAGAAGATGCCCAGGTCGTCCGACTCATCGCAGCCAGCGAAGGGCGTGGTGTAGTTATCCGGGTCCAGGTAGTCCGGGTACCACCCCAGCAGGAAGACCGGCATCGTACCGGGGCCGAAGTAGTCGGTGTAGGTGGCCCACTCGGCGGACTGGAGGTTGACCTGGATCACGCCCGTCTCCTCCAGGGCCTGCTTCATCACCGAAGCCACGTCACCCTCGGTGGGGCCGTAGTGATCGGGGGTCCACCAGAAGTCCATCACCAGCGGGTTGTTCTCGTCGTAGCCGGCCTCGGCCAGGAGCGCCTTCGCCTGCTCCAGGTCCCGCTCGGGGAAGGCGTCTATGTGGGAGAACATCCCGGCCGGGACCATGCTGTACAGGCTCTGGTGAGTCCCCTGGAAGACGACGCTGGAGATGGCATCGCGGTCAATGGCCAGGGAGATGGCCTGGCGGACCAGCGCGTTGTCGAAGGGGGGCTTGCTGGCGTTGAAGCAGATGTAGCGGATGTAGGGACCGGCCCCCTCATAGAGAATATAGTTGGGGTTGCCGCGGAAGTCCTGGTAGTCGGAGGGGGTCAGGGTCTTCCAGGCCACGTCAATCTCACCGGACTCCAGGGCCAGCCGCATTGCGGTGGAATCGGCGAAGTAGCGGACGATGATCCGCGGGTAGGCGGGCGGATCGCCGTAGTAATCGGGGTTGGCCTCCAGCTCCATCTCCACGTCCCGCTCCCACCGCTTGATGATGTAGTGGCCGATGCCGCCGCAGGTGGAATCCGCGTCAATCTCGTCCTCTGAATAGCAGTTGGGGCTGATGGGGGAGTAAGGCGGAGTGGCCACCAGCAGCGGGAAGAAGCCCACCGGGTCAATGAGGACGAACTTCACGGTATAGTCGTCCACCTTCTCCACGTGGTCCACGAAGGAGGTGACCAGCCAGTTGGGGTCACCCTGCAGCCGCATCACGCGGTTGATGGACCAGACCACCGCATCGGCGTTGAAGTCGGTGCCATCGGGGAACTTGAGGCCCTGGCGCAGGTAGAAGGTGTACTCCAGGCCGTCCTCACTGACCTCATACCGCTCCGCCAGACCCGGCTGCAGCTCGGTGGTGCCGGGGATGTAGGTGAGCAGGGTATCCATCGTGTTGTGATGGATCTCCCAGGTGTGGAAGTCATAGGAGTTGGCCGGGTCCAGGTCGGTCACGGAGTCGGTGGTGCCGATGATCAGGGGCTCGATTTCCGCAGGCGGCGCTTCGGTGGGGGCCTCCGTGGGAGCCTCGGTGGGGGCTTCCGTGGGGGCCTCCGTGGGGGCCTCCGTGGGGGGCGGCGTCGGGCTCGGCTTGCAGGCCGCCCCCAGGGCCATCAGGATGAAGGCCACCGTCAGGATGCTGACTATGCGCAGCAGTTTCATCTCTCCTCCTTTTAACTCTGGACTTAGCGTGGGCATAACCAACCGGGGATCGCTCTGGTTCCTTCCCTCGCCTCACCTCCTCTCGCTGCAGACGTGAAACGACCTCAGAACTCAGGGGAAAAGTATACCCTAACCTCTACCAATGTCAAGCTGGCGACCTCACCCCTACCCCCCGGAAGGGGGTGAGGGGGATGGGGTGAGGTCAGACCTCTCCCTTCGGCCCCCACACGTGCCGAATCTCGATCCCCTCTTCTTTCAGCACCTGGATCAGCCTCTCCCGATCCACCCGCTCCACCCGGAAGGCAATGATCCGGTCCTCGGGCCGCTCCCCCCAGAAGGTGCCCAGTGAATGGATGTTGCCGCCGATCGCGGCGATCCGATCCACCACCCGGGCCAGGCTTCCCACCCGCTCCGGGATGACCACCGTGACGCGCAGGCTGGGATGCCCCCCACCCAGCCCTTCGACGAAGACCCGGAAGATGTCGGTGTCGCTGATAATGCCAATGAGCCTGCCCTCCTCCACCACCGGCAGGCAGCCGATGCGATGGTCAATCATCACCCGTGCCGCCTCCTCGATGGGCAGGTCGGGCGAGACGGTCACCACCTCCCTCGTCATCACCTGCTCCACCTTCATCCGGGAGAGCAGAAAGTCCACCTCGAAGACGCTCAACGAGAGATCGGAAGCTGGCGAGGCATAAACCAGGCTCTTTTCAGTGGTGATCCCCACCAGCCGACCCTCCCGGTCCACCACCGGCAGATGGCGGAAGGCGCGGCTGCGCAGAAGCTCCAGCGCCTCCTTCACGCTCGTATCCGGTGTGACGGTGGTCGGATTGGGGGTCATTCGGTCGCGAACCAGCATGGGACACCTCCTCAACGTGAAACGTGTTGCCTCAGCCTGGTGGCCAGCGGAAAGGGCGGCCGCCCAGGAGGTGAAGGTGAAGATGGTAAACGGACTGGCCGGCCAGCGGACCGTTGTTGACCACCAGCCGGTACCCCTCTGTGATCCCCAGCTCCTCCGCCATGCGGCGGGCCACGGTGAAGAGCTTCCCCAGCACCGACTCATCCCCCGGCTCCGCCTCCCCCACACCGGCGATGTGCCGGTTGGGCACGATGAGGACGTGGACCGGGGCCTGGGGCCGCAGGTCGTAGAAGGCCGTCACCTCCTGATCCTGATAGATGATGCGGGCCGGGGCCTGGCCCTGCACGATCCGGCAGAAGACGCAGTCGCTCACTCGATCACCTCCCCTACCAGCACGCCATCACGGACCTCCAGGAGCCGCGTGCGGGTGATGCGGTTGTGCAGCATGGTCGGATAAGGGGCGACCACCTGCAGGTAGTTGTCGGTGAGACCGCGCCACAGCCCATCCGACCGCTGCCGCTCCCAGAGCACCGCCATCTCCCGCCCCACGAACCGGCGGCGGAAGGACTCCGCCAGGCAGGCGCCCAGCGCCTCCATCCTCCGGGCCCGCTCCTTCTGCACCTGAGGCCCTACCTGCCCCCCCATCCGCTCGGCCGGAGTCCCCGGCCGGGGGGAAAAAGAGAAGACATGCAGCCGGGCAAAGCCCACCCGCTCGACAAAAGCCAGGCTCTCAACAAAAGCCTCCTCATCCTCCCCAGGAAAGCCAACCATCACATCGGTGGTCAGGGCCAGGTCCGGGATGGCGGACCGGGCTGCCTCGACCAGCCGGGCGTATTCCCCCGTCGTGATCCGACGGCCCATCCGCCGCAGTATCCTGTCACAGCCAGATTGAAGCGGCAGATGGAGCTGACGGCAGAGCCGGGGATCAGCCCACAATTCAAAGAACGGTTCGTCCAGGTCCCACGGCTCCAGAGAGGAAAGGCGCAGACGGGGGAGCACCGTCCGTTCCAGGATCGCCTCTATCAGCCGGGCCAGCCCACGCTCCATCCCCAGGTCCCGCCCGTAGGCCCCCAGATTCACCCCGGTCAGCACCACCTCCCTGTACCCCGCCGCAACCCGTTCCTGCACTTCCCCCATCACCCTCTCCAGGGGCCGGCTCCGGGCCGGGCCGCGCAGCAGGCGGACCACGCAGTAGGTGCAGTGGTTGTCGCACCCATCCTGCACCTTGACGAAGGCGCGGGTGCGCCCGGTATGGGCGACCTGCCGGTCGCCCTCGCCAGCAGGGGTAAGGGGGAGGTCGCCGGCCACAATGCCCACCACCCGCTCCTTCTCCTCGTTGGGCACCACCCAGGCCACCCCCTCCAGGCCAGCCAGCCGTTCCGGGCTGAGGGTAGCCGCACAGCCGACGGCGGCGATGCGGGCGGAGGGGTTGGCCCGGCGGAGCGCCTGGAGCCTGTGGCGGCTCTTCCGCTCCGCCTCGGCGGTGACAGCGCAGGTGTTGACCAGGCAGACATCCGCTTCGACGGGGTCGGTCACCACCATCCACCCCGCCCCGGCAAAGCGGCGAGCCATCTCCTCCACCTCGCTCTGGTTGAGGCGACAGCCCAGACTGTGGAGGTAAATGCGCCGAGTTGTACTCATATCCATTGCAGGCAAGGATCGTCCGCGATGTAGGCCAGCCGTGTGCCCAGGTAGGGGAGAGGCTCCAGGCCGTGCCAGGCACGGAGAAGATGGTAGGTCGGTGAAGTGAGGAAGCGGCATGCATCCACCGCCTCCCGCCAATGAGGGCAGCGGATCTCCTTCACCACTTCCGGGTCGGGCAGGATGCCGAAGTCCCATGCGGCACATAGTCGCGCCAGAAAATCCACCCGTTCGACCAGGGTGTCCACTTGTTGTGGTGGTTCTCTATCCGGGTACAGCACCCCGTCAATTCGAAAGGGCATCCAGAAACTCCCCTGCGAACCACTCACGAACCCGCCTGGCCCTCTCCCGCTCCTCCGGGTCAGCGATCCGTTCGAGCGGCCTATGCACGGCGATACGAGCCAGATGGGTCTGCACCGCCAGGCGGGCACGGGCTGTGTCCACATCGCCGCCAGCACGGTGCTCTTTCTCCCGCCACAAGGTCCAGCACTGAGCTGGAGTCATCACATTGGCCTGACACAATGTATAGATATCCAGGAAGTCACGAGGGGCACCTCGTTCGACCAGAGCGACCATCTTGCTGGCTACCACGTCCTCCAGGCTATCCAGCAGCACATCAACCCAAGGGGCAGGACGCGAGGGCTCCAACTGGGCCGACCGTCTGGCGACCTGAAAGCTGAAAACCGTCTGCCCCTCCTGCAGGAGCTCCACACTGACCATATCTCCCCATGCTCGCACCCGAACTGTGCCGAAAGACTGCAGTGTTTCCTGAATCACCTCAACAACCCGTCGCCGATCTTCCTCGCTTGCCTCCAGTGTCCACCACGCATCCACATCGTGAGTGGAACGATAGTCGCAGTAATGCGACAAGCCCACGGCTCCGCCGATCGAAATTTTCCGCCCCAGTCCACGCCGGGCTAACGCTTCCAGGCAAGCCACAGCCTGTTCAGTAAGTCGGCTTGGGCGACGCGGATGCAGTTCGTCCATATCTGTCTACGGCTCTGTCACCTTCAGGTTGTCGAAGTGGACCTCCACGCCCCCTTCGTAGAAGCTCCCGGCGTAGAGGCCGATGTCGCCGTGGGGGAACTGGGTGTCTTCCACCCGGGCCAGTTGCTGCCCGTTGACGATGAAGGTCAGCGTACTGCCCTGGCAGATCACCTCCAGCAGGTTGGTCGCCTGCCCCTGCCGGATTGCCTCCGAGGGGGTCCAGTTAAGCCCCAGAAGCTCCTGCTGCCCCGCAACGAACTTGCTGACCAGGAAATAGCCGTCGCCGCTGATGGAGAACCGGTAGAAATTGCTGTGGTCCTGCACCCGTACCAGCAGGCCGTACTCGTTGTCGTCGGGGCCGGCGACCTGGGTGGCCTCAACGGCGAGGTGGAAATCCCCCAGGTCCCGCCCTGCCACCGTCCACGCCAGCTGGTCCGGCACAGCGACATAGATCCGCATCACGCCGTCCTGCACCTCCACCTGGGCGGTGGCATCCGACTCGGCCAGCCAGCTACCGGGGGTGGAGAAATCGTCGGTCCACGGCAGCCCTCCGCCGCCCTGCCCCTCCCCTCCACCTCCACAGGCGGCCAGCAACAAGGCCGCCCCCGCCATCAACAGCCACCCCTTTCTCATTCCTCACCCCCTTCCGGCCGCGTCACCACCAGGTTGTCGAAGTGGACCCGGATGCCGCCGTCCGGACCGGACCCCACCCCCAGGCCCACGTCTCCCCGGGAGAAGGTGTCGTCCGTCGCCGTACCCAGCTCCTGCCCGTTGACCACGAGGGTGAGGCGATCCCCCTGGCAGATAGCGCGGATGCGGTTGGCCTCCCCTCCGGTCCGGACGGCCTGGGTGGGCAGAAACCCGGCTCCGGTCAGCACCTTCTGCTTTCCATCCTGCACCCGGAGGATAGCATAGTAGCCGTCGCCGGTAATGGCGAAGTAGTAGAAATCGCGAGATGAGCGGTAGCGGCAGAGGAGGCCAAAGTGGCCCGTCGGTGAGCCGGAGAGCTGCCGCGCATCCACCTCGACGACCACATCGTCGAAGCGCCGGCCGGGGGTTGCCCAGGCAAACCAGTTCGGCTCATACACCTCGATGAAGTACTCCCCTTCTTCATAGCCCCGATCGAACGCCTCCCGGCTCTCGCTACCCCAGCCGCTGTGGGGATCGCCGAATCGGTCCCGGAAGAATGGCCCTTCGCTGCTCCCTCCCTGGCAGCCAGGGGGAAGGAGCAGGAGCAGGACCAGAAAGATCAGCGGGCGGTGGGCCTTCATCAGCGCCTCCTTCGCTATGGACACTGACCACAAGGGCACAGGTACGGGGGGGACCTGAAACAGAAGACGGCGTGAGGAAAATTATAGCACGAGAGCCCCAAATCAGCCACTTTTCGCAGGACGATCACCACCGGATGGTCGTAGACCACGAAGCTCTCGTCCAGGCGGGGCAGCGGGAGCACCGGCGGCGAGGGCCGACAGACCAGGTCCGGTGCGGGCAGCCCTACCGCGGCGAAAGGGTCGTCGGCCAGCGCCAGCCCCGCGATCCGGGGCCAGCGGCCGAAGCAGGCGACGACGGCAAACCCCCGCCGTCCGGCGAAGAGGTCGCGGTAGTAGTCGGCGGTCTCCGGGAACCGCTCCGGCCATCCCGCCAGCGCACCGTACCCCCGCCGGCTGGCCACCACCACCACGTCCGCCTCCGCCAGCACCCCCTCGATCCGGTCCCACTTTGCCTCCGTCTCCTCGTCAAACAGGGGCAGCTCCTCCAG
Organism: Anaerolineae bacterium; assembly: GCA_041082215.1. Classification (GTDB taxonomy): domain Bacteria; phylum Chloroflexota; class Anaerolineae; order B4-G1; family DUEL01; genus JBDOIF01. The sequence goes on along the minus strand of JBDOIF010000043.1, from coordinate 27,788 downwards.
CACATACCCGGTCGAATCCAGCGGCAGGGGGTGATCCCACGCCTCCACCGCGATCACCGACCCCGGCGGCAGGTGTTCCCGCAGCCAGGCGGAGGCCGCCACCCAGGGATGCGGCTGCCGGTAGGAGAGGACGAGCGCCAGCGAGAGGAGGCCGGCGGGGAGGACGGCCAGCATCGCCAGGACCCCTTTCAGCAACCGACCCGGACAGGCCAGCAGCAGCCGTGCCCCGTAGGCCGCCAGGAGCGGGGTCAGTGGGAGCAGATAGCGGGGGAACTTGACGTACAATCCGCCGGTGAACGCGAAGAAGGGGAGCGCCCAGCTCAACCCCACCCACGCTGCCGGGGTCGGCGGACGCCTCGCCGCCTGCCACAGAGCAGCTCCCAGGCCGCCGAAGCAAAGCCCGCCCAGCACTGGCCCCATCCCCCAAACCAGTTGCTGAAGGATAGGGTAGAGGTAAGGAAGCGTCCCGTGGTACTGGAGGGTGTAAGGAACCCCGGCAGCCCCCCGGGCCATCGCCGTCTGAGCAGCAACGCCAGCGAAGAAGCGGGGGAAGTCGAGCAGGGCAAACGGGTTGGTGAGGGCAAAACCAGCCATCGCGGCCCCGGCCACAACCGCCCCCTGTCCGGCCCGCACCCTTGTCGGCCCTGGCCCCGCCGCACAGGCGGCGAGCAGGGGGAGCGCCAGGAGCAGTCCTCCGGCCTTACACCCCACCGCCCATCCCGCCCACAGCCCGGCCAGCACTCCGTCCCGCCGCCTTCCGCCATCCGCCAGCCGGGCGGCGAAGAGCAGCGCGCCGGTGGTGAAAAAGGCCAGGAAGGGATCGGCGGTGGCAAAGTGGGCCTGCTGGACAAGGAAGGGCATCACCGTCAGGAAGACGGCTGCCAGCACCCCTGCTTTCCTCCCTCCGACCCTCCGCCCCAGCGCCGCTGCCAGCGCCACCGTCCCCACGTCGAAAAGGCCGCCCAGCAGGCGGGCCGCCAGCAGCCGGTCCCCCCCGCCCAGGAGCGCCACGAGGTACAGGGGGAGATGGCCGTAGGGGAAGTCGGGGGCCAACACGAAGGGATCGAGCCGGTCCGGCCAGCGCAGCCCCTCCGCGACCCCCACCAGATACCGTTCATCCGGGTGGGCGCCGATCCCTCCATCCCAGGCCGGGCCGCTCAGCCGGAAGGCGGTCGCCAGCAGGAGGAGGGGAACAAGGAGCCAGGTACGTAGCACAGACCGGGGGATCGCTCTACCTCCGCTCGCTGAGGGCCGGCTGAGAACAAGGGGACGCCTCGGGGCTGCTTTCTCCTCTCTCAACGATCACATCCCTGTACCGGGCAACGATATAGCAGGATGCAGGGAAATTGCGGACCCACGGCTTGACCAGCATCACCCGTTGCCCATAGCTCAGGGGCAGGACGACCACTTCCTGAGCGACCAGCAGGGAGTCGGCCTGGTGGTACATCTCCATCCGGCGGTCCGGATCGGCCACCCTGGCCGCCTCTTCGACCAGCCGGTCGTACTCAGCGCTGTGCCAGCGGGCACGGTTGACCGAGCTGGAGCTGTGGAAGGGCAGGTCGAGGAAGAGGCGAGGTTCGGCGAAGTCCACCGTCCAGGCCAGGATGAACAGGGCGGGGGGATCGGTCAGCCGCCGGAAAAACTCGTCCGCCGGGCATGTCTGGACCTCCACCGATACCCCCAGCACATCCCGCCAGGACTCGGAAAGGAGCGTCGCCATCGCCTGGGCGTCGGCCCGAAGGCCCACCAGCAGTTGAACCGGGGGGAAGCCCTCACCATGGGGATACCCCACCTCTGTCATCAGCCTTCTGGCCCCATCGGGGTCGTAGCCAAGACGGATGTCGGGCGAATGGCCGGGCATTCCCGGCGGCACAAAGCCCCCCATCGCCGGAAGGTGGCCCAGCCGCTCGTTGAGCCGGTCCATCGCCTCCCGGTCCACCGCCTGGGCAAAGGCGCGGCGCAGCCGCACGTCGTCGAAAGGAGGGCGGTCGCAGCGGAACCCCAGGTAGCGGACAAAGAACTGGGGGGCTACGACCAACTGCTCGCCGTACCGCTGACGAAGCCGTTCGATATCCCCCAGGCTTGCCTCGACCGCGTCCGCCTGATCGGCGTCGTAGAGGGCCAGAATCTCGACATCGCCCCGCGCCACCCGGTATTCAATGCGGCCCACATTCCCCTGGAAGGGGGCCGGGTAGTAGGGGTTCCTCTCCAGGACCAGCAGCCGTCCCTCCTCCCACTCCCTGACGGAGAACGGACCGTTGCTCACAATCCGGTCAAGCCGTGCCCATCCATCGCCATAGCTCTCGAAAAGGGAGGCCGGGACCGGGAAGAAGACCCGGAAGGGGAGCAGGCTGGCAAAGCTGCAGACCGGCTGTTCCAGCGTCACCTCCAGAGTCCAATCATCGAGGGCCCGCACGCCGAGCCGGGAGGGGTCCGTCGTCTCACCGGAGGCGAAGGCCCGGGCGCCGGCGATGTCGCGGAGGACCGGAGCGACAGGGGAGCGGGTGGCAGGGTCCAGTATACGCCGGACTGCCAGCACGAAGTCGTGGGCTGTCACTGGCTGCCCGTCCGACCAGCAGCCATCCCGACGCAGGAAGAAAAGGTACCGATGGCCATAGCCGCCCACCTCCCACCGCTCCGCCGCGGCAGGCAGGACGTTGATCTCCTCGATCTCATACTGCCCCAGCCCCTCAAAAAGCTGGGCCAGTACGTTGTGGGAATAAGCGTCGCTTGCCTGTGCCGGGTCCAGAACGGGCCAGGAGGGGATCGCCAGTCTGAGGACCTCCTTGCCGGCGGATTCCTGTGACCTCGTCGGCGGGGACCAGAACCGGAAGCCCTCCTCGTACCACTCACTGGCGGCCTGAAAGTCAAACTTGTTCAGGCCGATCAGCGCGATCTTCATCAGCGTCTTGGCCATCCGCACGGGATCCGGCCGCTCCTTCAGGTAAGTCAGCGCCTGCTCATAGTAGCGGAGGGCATCCTCCAGGGCGTGGTTGGCCCGCGCCCAGTCCCCTGCCTTCAGATAGTACTCCAGCGCCCGGTCCACCTGCTGAGCCTGGGCATAGTGATAAGCCAGGACGCCATACCGATCCGCCAGCGAGCCAGCATACAGCCGTTCCAGAGCCTGGGCCAACTGGAGATGGATCGCCCAGCGCCGTTCTCGCAGGAGACCGCCCCGCACCGCTTCCTGCATCAACACGTGGCGAAAAGCGTACTCCGCCCCCGATGGACCTTCTCGCTCCTCGATGAATCCGGCCTCCTCCAGTCGCTTCAGGTGCAGGTCCAGCGCATCGGGAGGAACGCCCATCAGGGGAACCACAGCCTCCAGTATGGAACGGGAGAACTGGCGGCCCCAGCATGCCGCCATCTGGAGCACCCGTTTGGTTTCCTCTCCCAGGCTGTCTATCCGGGTCTGGAGGATGCCCTGCACCGTGTCGGGGATGGCGTTCGCCGCATCCACCCTGAGGAGGTCCCAGCACCCCCTCTCCCGTTCAACCAGATAGCCCCGGTCCACCAGCGAACGGACGATCTCCTCGGTGAAGAGAGGATTCCCCTCCGAGCGTGTGCACACAAACTCCAGGGCCTGTCGGGAGACCCTCTCCGCGCCCAGGAGGTAGTAGACCATCTGCTCGATAGCTGCGGTCGTCAGGGGGTGCAGCCACAGCTCGGTATAGACATCCGCATATTCCCGTCCGGCCAGCTCGCGCAGCCGCCACGAAGGGCGGCCCGGATCGGGGCGATAGGCGGCCACGATGAGCAGGGGGAGCTGAGTAACGAGGGCCAGCATCCGCCGGAGCAGCTCCGCCGACGTGGGGTCTATCCAGTGGAGGTCTTCGAGGACCAGGACCAGTGGCTTTCGGGAGGCCAGGGCGGAGAAGCACTCCACCAGCACCCGGAAGGTCTGCCATTTGAGGCTCTCGCCGTCCAGCCGCGTCAGCCGCTCCTTCATCGTCGGAGCAAGGGGGAAGTCCATCATCTGAGCCAGGTAGGGGTAAATATCCGTTGCCCGTCCGGGCAGCAGGTCTTCCAGGAAGGAGAGCAGCAACTCTTCCGGCGGGAGGGAGAGGTTGATGCCGGAGATTCGGATGGCCTCGCGCAGGAGGGCCCGGTAGCAACCGTAACGGACCGGTTCGCCGTGTTCCAGGGGGTGGCCTTCCAGCCAGACCAGGTTGGGGCTTTTGGCCTCAACCTGGGCTTTCACTTCCTGGATGAGCCGCGACTTCCCGATCCCGGCCTCGCCGATTATGGAGAGGACCCCCCCACGCCCGGCGGCGACCCCTTCCAGGGAACGCCACAGGAGGGCAAACTCCGCATCTCGTCCTACCAGAGGGGAGCGGAACTCTTTTGGGTGGCGGGACTGCTCCGCCCGGGGGCGTGCCCGCAGCAGTTCAAAGGCCCGCACCTCACCGGTCAACCCGGGCAGGTAGCCAAGCTGCCGGGGACGGAAGACGAAAGCGCGCTCGGTCAGTCGGGCCATATCCTCACTCACCAGGATCTGCCCCGGTGCGCTGGCCTCCTCCAGCCGGGCAGCCAGGCTGACCGAGGTCCCGATCACGGTATACTCCCTGTAGCCCTTTCCCCCTACACCCGCAGCGACCACCTCCCCACAGGCCAGCCCGATATGGAGGGAGATGGAGGGGATCTCCAGCCCCAGATGCAGCTCCTTGACCCGTTCCCGCATCATCAGAGCGGCGCGCAGGGCACGCTCCGGGTCGTCCTCGTGGGCCGTGGGGACACCGAACACCGCCATCAGCCCATCCCCGATATATTTATCCACCCGCCCCCCGTGACGGAGCACCGCGTCTGTCATCTCATCCAGGCAGAGGTTGATCAGCGATGTTACTTCCTCTGGATCGAGCTGCTCCGACATACGGGTGAAGCCGGCCATGTCGGCGAAGAGGATCACTGCAAAGCGCCGTTCTCCTTCCAGAGCACGCTGCGGAGCTAGAGCGGAGGTGATCAACAGGTCCGCTCCGCATCGGCCGCAAAAGGAAAATCCCTGGGGGTTCTCAAACCCACAGTGGGGGCACCTGCGAGGCAGCGGCGCTCCGCAATGGCCGCAGAAGACGAAGTCGGGCGGGTTCTCACCCCCGCAGGATGGGCACTGCATCCCTCCTCTTCCCTCCACCCGGCGATCGGACAGCCGCTCCAGCCGGAATTATACACGCCCCCCGATAAAGAACAAGCTGCCCGGGACGGTGAAATCCGCGAAATCCCTTGCCCAGACTGTAGTTCGGTGTACAATTACCCTCAAGACCCAAAACGGGAGGTGCAAATCTATGGAGCGGGCAACAACCTTTCAGTATGTAGCTACCATCCTCGCCGCCCTTGCCCACCTGGCAGGGATGATCGTCGCGGCAGTATTGCTTTCCCGTCGGAAAGGGACCGCAGCGCTCCTGGCGGTGATCGCTTTCGCCCTGCTGGTCCTGCTCGACGCAGGCCGGATTCTGGACGTGGCCATCCTCCCCCGCCTTCTCTTCCAACTACCCAGAGCAGCCCGGGGCGCCCCCTGGATCGCTGGAGGGTCCACCTGCTGCTGCGGCCTTCTCGACCTGCTGGCCATCGGCTGCCTGATCGCCGCCCTCTGGATAGGGCTTGGGGGGCCAAAGGCTGGGGCAGAGCAGGAGGAAAAGAAGCCGTCGGAGGAGGCAGCTTCCACTTGAAAACCTCTGAATTCGATTATTCCCTCCCTCCAGAACTGATCGCCCAGACGCCCATCGAGCCGCGGGACGTATCCCGCCTGATGGTGGTGGACCGCTCCACAGGGGAGTTCCACCATTGCCACTTTCGGGACCTCCCCCAGTTCTTGCGGCCCGGGGACCTTCTGATCCACAACGAGAGCCGGGTGATCCCGGCCCGGCTCTTCGCCCGGAAACCCACGGGTGGACAGGTGGAGCTGCTGCTGCTGCGCCCCCGCTCGGAGCGGGTGTGGGAAGCGCTGGTGCGCGGTCGGGGGGTGCGTGCCGGCCTCCGGCTGGAGGTGTTGAGCCGCCCCGACGGAGAGCCGGTCGGGGCGGGGGCGGAGGTGCTGGAGGAGGGGGAACGGGGACAGCGGGTGCTGGCTTTTGACCGGCCCGCCCTTTCGCTGGCCGAAGCGGTGGGCCGCATCCCACTCCCTCCCTACATCCACAGGCCACTGGACGACCCTGAGCGGTATCAGACCATCTATGCCCGCACGCCCGGATCGGCCGCTGCCCCCACCGCCGGCCTCCATTTCACCCCGGAGCTCCTGCTGCGGCTGCGGGAGATGGGGGTGCGCTCGGCCTTCGTCACCCTCCATGTGGGGCTGGACACCTTCCGCCCCGTCCAGGAGGAGCAGGTGGAGGAACACCGGATACACACCGAGTACTGCTCCCTCACCCCGGAGGTCGCCGCCCAGATCAACCGGGCCAGGCTGGAGGGAGGACGGGTGATCGCCGTGGGGACGACTTCCGTGCGGGTACTGGAAACGGCAGCACTGCGGGCCGTCGAAGGGGAGGAGGACGAAAGCTGCCCATGGCGTCCGGTGGCCGCCTTCGAGGGGGAAACGGACCTGTTCATCTACCCCGGCTTCCGCTTCCGGGTTGTGGACGGGCTGATCACCAACTTCCACCTCCCCCGCTCCACCCTGCTGATGCTGGTGGCCGCCTTCTGCGGCAAGGAGCTGCTGGATCGGGCCTACGCCGAGGCGATCCAGCTCCGCTACCGTTTCTACAGCTTTGGCGATGCGATGCTGATTTTATAAGGAGAGCGAACCGATGATTGATCTGAGCGTGAACAAAACCCGATTGGATCGGACGGTGCAACGCGCCCGCGAGCGGGGGATCGTCATCCCCACCTTCGCTCAGATGAGGGACCCCTCCCTTATCCCCGACGGGATCAAGGGACGGCTACGGAAGATCGGCCTGTGGGATGTGGACCCCCTCAACCTGTTCCGCATCACCTGGAAGAACGAGCCGGTTCCCTCAGGCGGCGGGTTCGGCGGGGTCAACTACGTCGAACTGCCGCCTGCGCTCACCGGAGTCCCGGCCCGCATCATCGCCCTGGTGGGCAAGTGGTTCCCGACCGGCTCCCACAAGGTAGGGGCCACCTTCGGCTGCCTGGTGCCCCGGCTGGTCACCGGTCAGTTCGACCCCACCTACCACAAGGCGGTCTGGCCCTCCACCGGTAACTTCTGTCGGGGCGGAGCTTACAACGCCACCCTGCTGGCCTGTGAGTCCATCGCCATCCTTCCGGAGGGCATGAGCCGCGAACGGTTCGAGTGGCTCTCCCGCTTCGCCGGAGAGGTGATCGCCACGCCGGGCTGTGAGAGCAACGTCAAAGAGATCTTCGACAAAACCTGGGAGCTGCGGGAGACGCGGGAGGACGTCTTTATCTTCAACCAGTTCGAGGAGTTCGGCAACCACCTCTGGCACTACGAGGTCACCGGCCACGCGATGGAGGAGGTCCTCCAGCAGGAGCTGGGGCCGCGGGACACCTACCGGGGGGTGGTGCTCACCACCGGCTCGGCCGGCACCATCGGCTGCGGGGATTATCTGAAGAAGGTCTTCCCCACCAGCAAGGTCGCCGCCAGCGAGGCGCTCCAGTGCCCCACCCTGATCCTCAACGGCTTCGGCGGCCACCGCATCGAGGGGATCGGCGACAAGCACGTCCCCTGGATCCACAACGTCCGCAACACCGATATGGTGATGGCCATAGACGACGAGGCCTGCATGAGCCTGGTACGGCTCTTCAACGAGCCGGCCGGGCGGGCCTATCTGCTGAAGCGAGGGGTGCCGGAAGGGCTGGTGGAGCGGCTCGACCTCCTGGGCATCTCCAGTATCGCCAACGTCCTCTCCGCCATCAAGTTCGCCAGGTGGTATGAGCTGGGAGAACACGACGTGGTCCTTACCGTCTTCACCGACTCGATGGAGCTTTACCAGAGCCGGCTGCTGGAGCTGCGGCAGGAGCGGGGGGAGTACACCGAGCTGGACGCCGCCGCCGATTACCACCGTTATCTCCTGGGATGTACGGTGGACTACGTGTTCGAGCTGGGATACTGGGACCGCCGCCGCATCCACAACCTCAAGTACTACACCTGGGTGGAGCAGCAGGGAAAGACCTACGAGGAGATCCAGGCCCAGTGGTACGATCCCGACTACTGGACCGGCATCCACGGACAGGTGGAGGAGATAGACGCCCTGATCACCCGATTCAACGAGATGACCGGGCTGCTGCGAGAGATATAGTTTGCTGACCCTACCACAGAGAGACACGGAGGACGCGGAGTTCTCTGCTTTCTCCACGTCCCCCGTGTCTCCGTGTCTTCTCCGATCAGCCCGTGCAGGCCCCGTCGGTGATCTTCAGCGCCTCGTCAATGATCGCCAATCCCTCATCCATCTGGGCTTCGTTGATGCACAGAGGGGGGACAACAAAGACCCAGTTCCACCGCACAAAAGTATAGAGGCCATTCTGCCGGAGGAACTTCGCCAGTTCCCCCATCGCCCCCATCTCCGAGGATTTGGCGTTCCAGGGGGCCATCGGCTCTTTCGTCTTCCGGTCCTTCACCACCTCGATGACCGAGAAGAGGCCGATATACCGCACGTCCCCCACCGAGGGATGGCGCTCTTTCAGCTCCTCCAGCCGACGCCCCAGCACCCGGCCCATCCGGGCAGCGTTCTCGATAAGGCCATCCTCCTGGTACACCTGAAGCGTGGCGATGGCGGCGGCGCAGGCCAGCGTGTGGCCACTGTAGGTCAGCCCGCACCAGAGGACGTGATCCTCAAAATGGTCGGCGATGGCCTCAGAGACCACCACCGCGCCCAGTGGCACATAGCCGGAAGTTAGCCCCTTGGCAATCGTGATCATATCCGGCTCCACCCCCCAATTGTCCACCGCAAACCACCTGCCGGTCCGCCCGAACCCGCTCATCACCTCGTCGGAGATCAGGAGGATGCCGTACCGATCGCAGATCTCCCGGATCCGCGGCCAGTAGTCGTCCGGCGGGACGATGATGCCGTTGGAGCCGGTCACCCCCTCCATCAGAACCGCTGCAATGTTCTCCGGCCCCTCAAAGCGGATCACGTCCTCGATATGGGTGATGCATTCCCGATGGCAGGTTTCGGGGGTCCAGCCGAAGTGGCACCGGTAGCAGTAAGGATCGAAGACGTGGATCACCCCTGGCATCGCTGGCTCAGCCGGCCAGCGGCGGGGTTCGCCGGTGAGGGCGATGGCTCCGTGCGTTGCGCCGTGGTAGGAGCGGTACCGGGCGATGACCTTCCAGCGGCCGGTGACCATACGGGCGATCTTGATAGCGTTCTCGTTCGCCTCCGCCCCGCCCAGGCAGAAGAAGGACTTCTTCAACCGGCCAGGGGTCACCTCCGCCAGCATGCGCCCCAGAAGCCCCCGCGGCTCCGTCGCCATCCCCGGGTAGGCGTAGCAGAGGCGGCTGGCCTGCTCCTGGATGGCCCGGACCACTTTGGGGTGCTGGTGGCCGATGTTGAGGTTCATCAACTGGGAGGCGAAATCAATATACCGCTTCCCGCTGGCATCCCAGAAGTACACCCCCTCACCCCGGACCACAGGGATCGGGTCCACCGCTGCCTGGGCTGTCCAGGAGAAGAAAGTGTACTCCCGGTTCAGCCGGACGATCTCCTCCGCCGATAAGCCTTTCTTTACGTCCATTTTGCTCCTCCCGTTAGCGTCTGAACCGTAAAAGCACAGAGGACGCAGAGCCTGGCGGAGCCTTTCCTGTTCAGCGCCTCTCCACGTCCACGACCCATCTCTGCGCCCTCTGCGCCTCAGCGGCGATCCATTTGTTTGAGCGCTCTTTCAGACCCGCACATTATAACTCTGCTCGATCGCCTTCACCAGAAGCGTCAGCAGCCTGTTCACGGGGGTCGCTAGCCCGAGCCGCTCCCCCTCCCGGACGATGGCCCCGTTGATGACGTCAATCTCCGTGGGACTTCCCCGCAACACGTCCTGGAGCATGGAGGAGCGGTTGGCCGCCGTCGCCCGGCAGACCTCCTCTGCCCGTCCCACCGGATCGGGGTACGGCAGCCGCACTCCCATGGCCCCGGCCACAGCCGCGGCCTCCCGCACTGCCAGCCCCATCACTTCCCGCGCCGGAGGGTTCTCCACCAGATGGCCGTTGGGCACTCGCAGGATCGCCGTGAGCGCGTTGACCCCCACGTTGATCAGCAGCTTCCCCCAGATCAACCCGTCCAGGTCCTCGGAGAGATGGACCTCCAGCCCGGCTGCCTGGAAGAGCTCCGCGATCCGCTCCACCCACTCCCCGGTGACGGGGGAGAGGGCCAGATGGGTGGGGCCCTGGCCCGCATGCCGGACCCGCCCCGGTCCCAGGAGCGTGGCCCCGTGGGCCGTTACCCCCTGCAGCGCCCGCTCCTCCCCCAGCGCCCGGGCCAGCACCTCCCGGTTCCCCACGCCATTCTGGAGCGTGAGGGCGATCCCTTCTGGCCGCAGGACCGTCCGAACCACCTCCGCCGCCCAGGCGGTCTGGTGGGATTTGACGAAGACCAGCGCCAGATCAACCTCCCCCACCTCCCCGACCTTCGTCGTGGCCGGGAGCCGGAAACACTCCTGAGATCCGTCCAGTTCCTCCAGGAACAGCCCCTGTTCACGGATCGCCTCCACGTGCGCTTCCCAGGAGTCGAAGAGGACTACTTCCGCCACCCGGGAGAGGTAGGCCCCATAGAGACAACCCATCGCCCCGGAACCGATCACCCCGATCCTCACTGCTTCTCCCTCCGTATCTCCGCGTCCCCGCATCACCCCCTCCCCGCGTCTCACCCCAGCTCCGCCAGCAGCGCCTCGTACACCTCATCCTTCATCGTGAAGCAGTGCTCCGGCTGGGGGAAGGTCCCATCCAGTACCTCCTGCCTGTACCGGGTCAGAGCTTCCACAACGATGGGAAAGATATTGGCGTACCGCTTGACGAACTTGGGGGTAAAGCGGTCGAAGAGGCCGATCATATCGTGGAGGACGAGCACCTGGCCATCGCAGTGAGGGCCCGCGCCGATGCCGATGGTGGGCACGCGCACCCGTTCGGTGATCAGAGCAGCCAGCCGGTCGGGGACAGCTTCGAGGATGATGGCGAAAGCCCCTGCCTCTTCCAGTGCGCGGGCGTCCTCCACAAGCTTCCTGGCCGCCTCGACGCTCTTGCCCTGCACCCTGAACCCCCCGAGCTTCGAGATCGTCTGGGGGGTCAGTCCGATGTGCCCCATCACCGGGATCCCCGCATCCACGATGGCCTTCACCGTCTCAGCCATTTCCAGGCCGCCCTCCAGCTTCACCACGTCCATCCGGCCCTCCTTGAGGAAACGGCCGGCGTTGCGGATCGCCTCCCGGCGGTGGACCTGATAGGACATAAAGGGCATATCCCCCACCAGGAGAGGATACCTGGCCCCGCGGGCGACCGCCTTGCAGTGATGGAGCATCTCCTCCATCGTGACCTCGACGGTGTTCTCGTGCCCCAGCACCACCATCGCCAGCGAGTCCCCAACGAGGACGATATCAATTCCTGCCTGGTCTACAAGAAGGCCGGTCGGGTAATCATAGGCGGTGACCATCGTGATCGGCTCCCTCCGTTCCTTCTTCTCCTGAAGGTCAACGATCGTTACTTTCTTGCGCTCCATGCTTCTGCCTCCATAAAATCAGTCTGTAGAGCGGTTTTACCAGCCGCACCCTTATCCTTGCTCCTCATTCCCCTTTGCCTGCAGCGTGGCGACGATGCGCTCACCCACCGTCAGGATATGCTCCCTGAGCAGCCTTTCGGCCCGCCCCGGGTCTGCTTTGCGGATTGCCTCCAGGACCTCTTCGTGGTAAGCTACCAGTTGTTGGGGAGGGACCTCGTAGTGGCCGCTGATGGAGATGAACATCTGGACCTGGGCATACATGCCCTGCCAGGCTTCAAGAAGCCGACGGTGGCCGGCGGCCTGGCAGATCGTCTCGTGGAAGAGGAGGTCGAGGCGGGGAAGCTCTTTTCTCTGATCCTTCCTGGCCGCTTCCCGCATCCGATGGACCAGCTCCTCCAGCCTCTGCATCACCTCCGGGTCGGGAGCAGAGGCCACCAGCCGGACGGCCAGGCCTTCCACGGCGGCGCGAAGGGTGTAGATTTCCCAGAGGTCCTGCGGGGAGAGCCGGACCACGAAGGCGCCCCGATGGGGGAGGCCGACGACCAGCCCCTCCGACTCCAGCTGTCGGATCGCCTCCCGCACAGGGGCACGGCTGATGCCCAACTGCTGCGCCAGCTCCGCCTCGACGAGGCGCTCGCCTGGCTTAAGCTGCCCGGCGAGGATCGCTTCGCGGATCGCGGCGTAGGCCGCGACCCGCAGGGACCTGTACGAGACCTTGGGAAGGGTCAGCTCTTCATTGCTCATTTCTCACCGCCCAGGGGAGAGGGGGGAGTCGCCCAACAATTTGTCTACAGTCGACATATAGTGTATCATGCTTTCTGGCCGTTGTCAATCAACCTGCTTGACGGATTGCATTGTCTGTAGTATAATGTCGACAGACGACTATCCCCGCAGTTTGTTCTCCCCTCGGAATCCAGACGTGTACAGGAGAGGTGCTATGGGCAACGGTATCACAGATATCCGGGGGATCCGGGTTGGCCATTACACAGACCTGAACGGAATCACCGGTTGCACAGTGGTCCTCTGCCCTCAGGGAGCCGTCGCCGGGGTGGACGTGCGTGGCTCTGCGCCGGGTACCCGGGAGACCGACCTGATGCGCCCCACCCGCCTGGTACAGGAGGTCCACGCTGTTCTGCTGGCCGGAGGCAGCGCCTTTGGCCTGGACGCTGCCGGCGGGGTGATGCGCTTCCTGGAGGAGCGGGGGATAGGGTTCGACACGGGCGTCGCCAGAGTCCCCATCGTCCCCGCCGCCGTCCTGTTCGACCTCACCATCGGCAGCCCCTCCGCCCGCCCCAATGCGGCCGCTGGCTACGCCGCCTGCGAAGCGGCCACCGATGGCCCTGTGGCCGAAGGCTCGGTAGGAGCGGGCACCGGGGCCACGGTGGGGAAGCTTCTCGGCCCCTTCTACGCCACCAAGTCCGGGGTGGGCACGGCCAGCATCCACCTGGGCCCCATCATCGTGGCTGCCCTGGTCGCCGTCAACGCCTTCGGCGACGTGGTGGACCCCCAGACCGGCCAAATCCTGGCCGGCACGCGCGATCCCCAGAGCGGCCGATTCCTGGATACGATGCAGGCCCTCCGCCATGGGCTGGCCGGTGCGGCACGGGGCTTCCCCGCCACGAACACCACGATCGGGGTTGTCGCCACTAACGCCCGCCTGAGCAAAGAGGAAGCGAACAAGATGGCCCAGATGGCCCACGACGGGCTGGCGCGCACCATCCGCCCCATCCACACAATGTGGGATGGGGACGCGATCTTCGCCCTGGCAACAGGAGAAGCAGAAGAAAGGCCGGACGTGAGCATCCTGGGCGCTTTCGCCGCCGAAGCGATGGCGGAGGCCGTCGTCCGCGCTGTCACCAGGGCCTCCTCCCTGGGGGGTATCCCGGCCCCCGGCGACCTTGGATCAGTGGGAGGATAACCACAGACTGAACGGATACCCACAGCGAAAAAAGGGGGTGCTATTTGTCCGAAGAACCCATCATTCGAGTGGAGAACGTAACCTTCGCCTACAACGCCGAATCGGCAAACCCCATCATCGCCCTCCGCAACATCAACCTCTCCCTCTATCGGGGGGACTACCTCGTGATCGTCGGGCACAACGGGTCCGGCAAATCCACCCTGGCCAAGCATCTGAACGCCCTGCTCCTGCCCACAGAAGGGGACGTCTGGGTGAAGGGGATGAACACAAAAGACCCCCAGCACACCCTGGACATCCGCAGCAGCGTGGGGATGGTGTTCCAGATCCCCGACAATCAGATCGTCGCCACCCTGGTGGAACACGACGTAGCTTTTGGCCCCGAGAACCTGGGGCTTCCTCCCGAGGAGATCGAACGGCGGGTCGAGTGGGCCCTCGGCGTGGTGGACATGCTGCCCTACCGCCACCGGGCGCCCCACCGCCTTTCCGCCGGTCAGAAGCAGCGGGTGGCTATCGCCGGTGTGATGGCCATGAAGCCCGACGTGCTGGTCCTGGACGAATCCACCGCCATGCTGGACCCCGTTGGCAGGAATGAGGTGCTGAAGGCGGTGCGGCGGCTGAATCAGGAAGAGGGGATCACGGTCATCGCCATCACCCACTTTATGCACGAGGCCACGGAGGGGAACCGGGTGATCGTGATGGAGGCAGGGCGTATTGTGATGGAGGGCACGCCCCGCGAGGTGTTCAGTCAGGTGGAGGCGCTGCGGGAGCTGATGCTGGATGTGCCCCAGCCCACCGAGGTAGCCTACGAGCTCCACAAACTGAGGCCCGACTTCCCACCCGACCTCCTCACCGTCCAGGAGGTCGTGGAAGAGGTCTGCCGGCGAAATGGGAGGGTGCGCTGATGGAGGGTAGAGAGCCGATCATCCAGGTCAACGACCTGCACCACAACTACCTGCGGGGCACCCCTCTGGAGGTGACGGCCCTCAAAGGGGTGACGATGGAAATCTACCCCGGCGAGGCGGTGGGGATCATCGGACGGACCGGTGCGGGAAAATCCACCATTGTCCAGCACTTCAACGGCCTGATCCGCCCCCGGGAACGGGGGAAGGTCATCGTGGACGGGGTGGACCTGGCCGATCCCGCCGTTGACATCCGGGCGTTGCGGCAGAAGGTGGGGCTGGTCTTCCAGTACCCCGAACAGCAGCTCTTCGAGCGGTTCGTGGGAGACGACGTAGCCTTCGGCCCCCTCAAGATGGGACTCCCGATGGACGAGGTGCGGGAGCGGGTGCGGGAGGCGATGGAGATGGTGGGGCTGAGCTTTGAGGCCTTCAAGGACCGCTACACTTTTACCCTCAGCGGCGGCGAGATGCGGAAGGCTGCCATCGCTGGCGTCCTGGCCCTCCGGCCCAAAGTCCTCATCCTGGACGAATCCACCTCCGGTGTGGACCCCAGGAGCCGCAAGGAGCTTTTGGGGCACATCAGCCGACTCCACGAAGAATACGGCCTTACCGTGATCTTTGTCTCCCCCAATATGGAGGACGTGGCGGAGCTGGTGGACCGGGTCTACGTCATTGACGACGGGCGCACGGTGATGAGCGGGACGACCCGCGAGGTCTTCTCCCGTCCCGAAGAACTGGTCCGCTACGGCCTCGGCGTCCCTCAGATCACCGAGATCGTCCACGAACTGGCACAGCGGGGCAAGCTTCCCCCGACAACGGTCATCAGCGTCCAGGAAGGGAAAGAAGCCATATGGAAGATTTTGAATTCCTCCGCAACATAACGATCGGCCAGTACCTGCCCGGCGATTCCCTGGTCCACCGGCTGGACCCACGGGCCAAGATTTCCATCACGCTCTTTGTGATCATCGCCATCACCTTCAATATCTCCTATATGGCCAACGTGATCCTCCTTCTGGCCTGCCTGGGGTTTGTGCTTCTTTCCAAGATCTCACTCAAATACATCCTCTCCGGGGTCAAGCCAGCTATTCCCTTCATCGTGGTGCTGGCGATCCTGCAGTTGCTTTTCTACGGAGATGCGTACATTCCCTACAACGCCGAATCGCAGACCATTCTCCGCTGGGGCTGGATCCACATCACCAACGGGAGCGTCCAACTGGTCATTATCTCCACCCTCCGGTTCCTGGAACTGCTCTTCCTGACCAGCCTCCTCACCAACACGACCACCACCTCGGACCTCACCAACGGCATGGAGGCGATGCTCTCCCCCTTCTCCAAGATCGGCGTGCCCGGCCACGAGCTGGCCCTGGTGGGGACGACCGCCCTCCGCTTTGTACCCATCCTGGCCGAGCAGTTGGAAATCATCATGAAGGCCCAGGCCTCGCGGGGTGCTGACCTTGGCACCAAGGGGAAGCTCCAGTTCATTCAGACGACCCGTCAGGTCATTGTGCTGATCGTTCCCCTGTTCATAGACGCCTTCCGTCGGGCCGAGGACCTGATCCTGGCCATGCAGGCCCGCTGCTATATCGGAGGGCGCAAACGCACCAAACTGGTCAAATTCCGCTTCTCACGCGCGGATTATGTCGCCTATTTCACCATGCTGGCCTTCTCGGCCGCGATGACGATCTTCCGCAACGCCTTTCCCTTTTAAACCCCTATGAGCACAAGGAGCAGGTCATGCTAACCCAACTGGAACAACAGGTCCTCCGACTGATCAATCCCGATGAAGTGGTCCGATGGACCCAGGAGCTGGTCCGCATCCCCAGCGTCTACCGTCCGGAGAAGGGGGAGACAGAAGAGCAGGCGGCCCGGTGGATTCGGGAGCGGCTGGAGGAGATGGAGCTATCCCCCCACTGGGAGGAGGCAGCGCCGGGCCGGCCCAACGTGATCGCTGTCCTGGAGGGTGAAGGGGAGAAGACCCTGATGTTCGAGGGGCATACAGACGTGGTCACCGAAGGGGATCGGTCCCAATGGAAGTACGACCCCTTCGGCGGCGAGGTTGCAGACGGCAGGATTTACGGGCGCGGCTCCTGTGACATGAAGGGGGGGCTGGTGGCCGCCCTCTGCGCGATGAAAGCGGTCATCGAAAGCGGCGTTCGGCTGAAGGGGAACGTCCTTCTGGGCGCCCTGGCCGATGAAGAGGGGCTGATGCTGGGGGTGAAGCACTTTGTCCGGCAGGGCTGGGCGGAGAGAGTGAGCGCCGCCGTGATCTGCGAGCCGGAGGACAATCGCCTCTGCATCGCTCAGAAAGGGGTGATGTGGGTACGCATCGCCGCAAAAGGCAAAATGTCCCACGGCTGCATGCCTCTGGAAGGGATCAACCCCATCTACCCGCTGGGACGGGCACTGACCCAGCTGGAGGCGCTGGAGGCTGCCACCATCGAGGCCCACGGTTCACACCCCTTCCTGGGGCAGCCCAGCATCACACCGACCATCATCCGTTCGCCCGTGGCGGGGGAACCCCAGAACAACGTTATGCCAGGGGAGGGCACCCTCACGCTGGATATCCGCCTCATCCCCGGCCAGTCGCCAGAACGGCTCGCCGACCAGATCCGGGCCATCCTGAACGGCCAGCGCGATTCGGAGGCGGAGTTCACCATGGAGGTGCTGGACAGCAGGCCCCCCACCGCCACGCCCCGGGACGAGCCGCTGGTCCAGACAATGGCTGAGGCGTACCGCGACCTCACCGGGAAAGAGCCGACCTACGGCGGCGTGCCGGGCAGCACCGATGGGACCATCCTCTATGCATGGGCCAGTATTCCCATCGTCACCTGCGGGCCAGGAAACACACAGATCCCCCATCAGGTAGACGAATATCTGGACATCGCCCAGCTCATCGAGGCCACCCGGTTGTATGTCCTTACCATGCTGCGTTACCTGGGCGTGGTGCAGCCGTGACCGTATGGGTGGCGCGGTGTTATTCCTTTCGCGAAGGCATCGAAGGCAGGAGAGGAGAAAACGGCGAGCAGGGGCTGGCAGATCACCGCACAGGGGAGGAGAGGGGAATGCCCGCTGATGAGCCTGCCTCTTTCTGTCTTCAGTCCTGGCGGCTGTCTCCTCATCTGGAGATCGGCTCTAATCCTAAACGGAAAGGGAGGTAAACCAAGATGGAAAAGGGCTTCACCGTCCGTAAGATCGTGATCGCTGGTGTGCTCTCCGCCATCGCGATCCTCCTCGGCGCTACCCGGCTCGGCTTCATCCCGGTCCCCACCGCAGCGGGAAATGCCACCATCATGCACGTGCCGGCCATCATCGGCGGGATCATGGAGGGCTGGCTCGTCGGGGGAGTCATCGGCACAATCTTCGGCATTTTCAGCTTCCTCCAGGCCACAGTCCCCCTCTTCAAAGACCCTCTGGTGGCCATTCTCCCCCGTATCTTCATCGGCATCACTGCCTACTTCACCTATGCGGGCCTCAAGCGGTTCAATGAATACGTCGCGCTGATCGTCGCCGCCACCGTTGGCACGCTCACCAACACCGTCCTCGTGCTGACCATGGCGACGGTCCGGGGGTATATGGCTCCGGGTGTCGCCCTGACCGTCGGCGTGACCCACGGGATTCCTGAGATCATCGTAGCCTGCATCATTGTCGTCGCGGTGGTGGTCGCCTGGAAGCGCATCGAAACAGGCACGGGCAAATCCAAGCTGTAGCCCAGCCCGGCCCTCCCCCTTTCCTCCCAACAACGGCAGGCGGGGTTCCGCGGGACCCCGCCTCCTTTTGTGCCGTAGGGGCGCATTTCAATTTCGGGGCGAGTGGTCCTCCCGCTCGCCGGTGGATCGCGAATCCCACGAATGGCCCGAATACAGCAAACAGGAGGGATACCTGCGCCACTTGCGGTATTCGTTTCCATTCGCGCCATTCGTGTTTCCCCAGGTCCGGCCCGGGCCGGAGACATCTCGCCCCCAAACTGAAATACACCTGTGTCGTACATCCGCCTTGACACCCGCCCGCGTTGAAATATAATACCATCGCCACGGACCCCTCGGGGCCGTGAGCTCTTTGAAACTCAGGCCTGTTTCACCTCAGGGTGCCGCTGGGATCGCCGAGGCGACCGAGACGGCAGGAAGAAGCGCCCTCTCTTCCCTGACCACTCCCCGCCCCGATCCCCCGGCCCGACGGACGAAAGGAGGTCTCCCGATGTTGCTGGCTATAGATATCGGCAACACCAACATCACCTTTGGCCTTTACGAAGGGGAAAAGCTCGGCCCAAGCTGGCGGATCCGCACCATCCACGACAAGATGCCCGACGAATACGGCATCCTGATGGACCAGCTCTTCCGCCATCGGGGCCACCGGCCGGAAGAGGTGACCGGCATCGCCATCGCCAGCGTCGTCCCTCCCCTCACCCCCACCTTCGTTCAGGCCTGCCGGGAATACCTGGGCCAGGAGCCGCTGGTGGTGGACGCAGGGGTGCGGACCGGCGTGCGCATCCGGTACGACAACCCACGGGAGGTGGGGGCGGACCGGGTGGTGGACGCCGCCGCCGTGCGGGCCCTCTACGGCGTCCCCGCCTGTGTGGTGGACTTCGGCACCGCCACCACCTTCGACGCCGTCTCCGCCGAAGGGGACTATCTGGGCGGGGCCATCGCCCCCGGCATCGGTATCGCCGCCCAGGCCCTTTTCGAGCGCACCGCCAAGCTGCCCCGCGTCGAGCTCACCCGCCCTCCCTCCGTTATCGGCCGCAACACCGTCCACAGCATGCAGTCCGGGCTCCTCTTCGGCTATGTAGGGCTGGTGGAGGGAATGGTGGCCCGCTTCAGGGCGGAACTGGGCCCCGAGACCCGCGTCGTCGCCACCGGAGGGCTGGCGGAGATTATCGCCCGCGAGACAGAAGTGATTGACGTGGTGGACCCCTGGCTCACCCTCCACGGACTAAGGATCATCTACGAGCTGAATCGGTAGATTATTTGCAGGAAAATATAGCGCAGGATAATGAGCTTTGAAAAATTAACCCGTGCACAATGGTGCAGGAGGTTCTCCGGGAATCTGCGTGGTCGGGGAGCGCTATGCCCACAAAATAGCCGGGCGTAGCGCAGGCTGTTAGCCTGTCCCTGCAGGCCTGGCGGCCTGCGCCACGTTGTTCCCACAAGAGCCGTGCAGGATAAGGAGGGTTCGATGGACCCGATTCCTCTTTTGACCGGCAGGCGCATCCTTCTCGGCGTTACGGGGGGGATCGCCGCCTACAAGGTCTGCACGCTGGCCAGCCACCTGACCCAGGCCGGGGCGCAGGTGGACGTAGTGATGACGGAGGCCGCGACCCGCTTTGTGGCCCCCCTCACCTTTCAGGCCCTCACCGGCCGGCCGGTCTACACCGACCTGTGGGCCGCGCCCACCGAGGGGCTGCCCACCCACATCGCCCACATCGGCCTGGCCCACGCCGCCGACCTGATGGTGATCGCCCCCGCCACCGCCAACACGCTGGCCAAGCTGGCCCACGGCATCGCCGACAACCTGCTCACCACCCTCGCCCTGGCCGCCTCCTGCCCGGTGCTGGTCGCTCCGGCGATGGATGCGGGAATGTGGGCCCACCCGGCAAACCAGGCCAATGTGGAGGTCCTGCGGACACGCTCTGTCCACTTCGCCGGGCCGGTCCACGGCCGGATGGCATCGGGCCTTACGGGTGAGGGGAGAATGATCGAGCCGGAGGAGCTACTGGGCCACATCCGCCGGGTGTTGGGACGGGCAGGGCCGCTGGCCGGTCGAAAGGTGGTGGTCACCGCCGGCCCCACCCGGGAACCCCTCGACCCCGTCCGTTTCCTCAGCAACCCCTCCTCCGGCCGACAGGGGTTTGCGCTGGCCCAGGCGGCACTGGACCGGGGGGCCGGGGTCGTCCTCATCACCGGTCCCACCTCCCTCCCCACGCCGGTGGGAGCGCGGCGGGTGGAGGTGACCACTGCCTGCCAGATGCGGGACGCGGTCCTGAGCGCCGTGGAGGATGCCGACGTGCTGCTGATGTCCGCCGCGGTGGCCGACTACCGGCCCGTTGAGACCGCCCCCCACAAGATCAAGAAGGGAGAGGGAGAACTGACCCTGCGGCTGACCCGCACTCCGGACATCCTTTCCGAAGTTGCAGCACATCGGGCCGACACCGGCCTCCCGCGGGTTGTCGTCGGCTTCGCTGCCGAAAGCCAGGACCTGGTCGAGAACGCCCGCGCCAAGCTCGCAGCCAAGCGGCTGGACCTGATCGTCGCCAACGACATCACCGCCGCCGACGCAGGCTTCGGGGTGGAAACCAACCGGGTGGCGATCCTGGACCGGGAAGGGCAGGTGGACGAGCTGCCACTGATGAGTAAAGTAGCCGTTGCCGAAGCCGTGATGGAACGGGTGACCCGGCTGCTGGGTTATTCCTGCGCCAGGAGCTCCACATCCGTCACCAGCGCCTCAAAGGAGTGGCCTGAGGCGTAGATGGTGACCCCTTTGATCAGGGCGGGAGGGACCTCAAAAGGCCCGACCGGGTTCTCAGGGTCAATCAGATTTCCGGAGTCAAAGGTATACCACGCCTGAGGAGGGATCCGTTCGTCCCACGGATTCAGCAGGTCGGTTCCCCCCGGAGGCTGGGAAAAGAAACCGTGGTACCAGGTCCGGTCGGTCCCGTAGACGTCCTTGTAGTCTATACGGACGAGAATGGGGCACTCGGACCCCAACTGGCCGCATCCGGGCAGGCTCTGGTTCTGGATCAGCACGCTGAGACGGAAGACCAGTGAAGTGAAATCCCGAACATCGTAGTTGACCTGCTGCCCGATCCCGACCTCGGCGTGCCCCATCCCCTCCCTGTGGAACCGGGCGACGGAGCGGCCAGCAAAGGTGATCGCCTCTACTGTGCCTGGTGGGTTCTGCTGCACATCCTTATGGTAGACCTGCCAGTCCTCCTCCAGCGGCAGGCGGAAGTCGCCATTCCTCAGCAGGTTCCGTTCCCCGGGCAGGATGTCCACGCTCCCCGAGCCGGAGCGGACGACGGCCCGCTGGGAACGATCCACCACGACTGCTTTGCCGTCGGGCGGGGTGATCTGGGCAGTGCCTTCAATGACGCTCAGCTCGGCCTGCCCATCCCTGACCCGGATCTCGTAGCTTCCCCCCTGGAGTAAGGCGACGAAGTGGGAGGTATGGATCTCCATCACCGTGTCCCGGCCTCCCGCTGGCACCACGCTGACCCGCACGCGGGCCTCAGCCCGTCCCGTCTGCTCGGGCGACAGATCTGCCTGGGGGTGGGTCGGCAGACGCACTTCCAGTGCCACCCTGTGAGGGAGCGAGCTGACCGAAAAACGGGGAGACCGGGCATAGCGCAGGACCACCTCCGTCTGGTCATAGATCTTCACCCAGGCCACCGCCTCGGACTCCGGGCCGGGCGTGTAGAGGGTGAGCAGCCCCTCGGCTGCGGTGTCGGTGGAGATCACCGTGCCAGCCGGGACATCCCACGTCGGCCCGATGAGGGCGATGGCCTCCCCCTGCCCTCGCCGCCGCATCCGGGGCGTCCCTTCCTGCGGTTCCAGCGATGCCTTCTGGGACGCGGAAGCGGTCCGCAGGAAATACTGCACTCCCAGCGGGGTACCCACGGCAAGCACCACGCAGAGAAAGAAAGAGAACAGGAGGATGAACCAGGCCAACCGCTCCCGGTTGTTCTTCATAAATAGATCACCCTGAAATCGGTGAATTCCCCTTTTGCCTTTTCCCAGCGGGGGGTTACGCGGGTGACAACGGCCGATGGCGGACCTTCATGCAGGAAATCCAGAAACGCCTCCAGGTCCTCCCGCCGCCCTTCCGCCACCGTCTCCACCTTTCCATCCCACCGGTTGGCGACCCAGCCTGTCAGGCCCAGGCTGCGGGCCCTGCGCATGGTATAGTAGCGAAAGTTCACCCCCTGCACAACCCCCTCAACAATGGCGTGAAGGCGAACCAGCTCCTTCGACCCTTCTCCGACCATCTCCTCCTCCCCGCGTCTCCGTGTCTCCACGTCTCCGCTCACCACAGCCGGAAAAGCCGGGGCACACGACGGTCCAGGCGATGCAGCCCCGCCTGCCGGACCGCCTCCACCGCCTCCTCATACTCCTCCGCCGTAATGGGACGGTCCAGCGGCGGGTGCTCATGGGCCCGGTAGCAGGGCCGGTACTGGTCCATCACGTTGATGTACGTATCCCTGGAGACCTCCTCCGCCAGGAAACGGGCGATCTCCGGCGTCCCTGCCAGACCCCCCGGCAGCACCAGATGGCGGACCAGAAGCCCCCTCAGCGCGATTCCCCGCTCATCCAGCAAAAGGTCCCCCACCTGCCTGTGCATCTCCTTCACCGCGGCCCGATTGACCGCTGGATAGTCCCGCACCCGGGAGTATCGGTAGGCGATCTCCGCGTCGGCGTATTTCATATCCGGCATATAGATATCCACCACACCGTCCAGCAGTTCCAGCGCCTCCAGGGAATCGTAGCCGCCCGTGTTCCAGACCAGAGGCAATCGGAGGCCCGCCCCGGCGGCGATGAGGACGGCGGCCAGGATGGGAGCCACCACGTGGGTCGGAGAGACCAGGTTGACATTGTGGCAGCCCCGGGCCTGAAGGGCCAGCATCATCGAGGCCAGCTCCTCTGGCTCCACCTCCTCCCCATGCCCCAACTGGCTGATGTCATAGTTCTGGCAGTACTGGCAGTTCAGGTTGCACCAGGCGAAGAAGATCGTGCCGGACCCCCTGAACCCACGCAGCGGGTCCTCCTCTCCGAAGTGAGGGCCAAAGCTGGAGACCAGCGCCCGCACCCCGGTCCGGCACGAACCAGGCTGTTCATAACGGTCCACCCCGCACTTCCGGCCACAGAGATCGCAGGCATGGAGGCGGTCATAGGCAAGCTGTACTCGCTTCCGCAGCTCCCCCGATCGCAGGAGGGAAAGATAGGCTGGCTCAAATGCGCTTCCTACCATCGTACCGGAACCATCCGGGGCTGCCAGGAGCGGCCGAGGACACGCACATACCCGTTCCGCCGGCCGAAGTCATAGACCTTCCAGGTGATCTCCACATCCCTTTTGCAGTAAGCGATGACCTGTTCCAGCCGCCCTTCCCGGAACCAGCGGACGGCGTCCAGGCCGTCGCCGCTCTTGCGCTCCCCCAGCGTTGCCGCGGCCACGCTATCCAGCCCGGGCCGCCAGCCCAGTACCCGCTCCAGGTCCTGGATCATATCCACCGTCGGCAGGTCGTCCAGCCGGCGGCCGGTGTACCTGCGGAGCACTTCGTAGTCGAAGCGGTAGAGATTGTAGCCCACCACCCGGCTGGCGGCGTAGAGATCGGCGATCAGCCGCTCCACCTCCGCCTCGGTGTAGGCCAGGTAGACACCCTCGGCGGGGTTGTAAGTCACCCCCACTGCCAGCCGCATATCCCGGATATGGCCCCAGCCTCCGACCTCATCGGCCGTATACCGGGTTTCCAGGTCGAACACCAGCAACCGCTCCATCACCACCACGGGAGGACGCAGAGCTTCATGATTTCCGGCGCGTGCGGCCAAGGCCCGCCATCGGCAGGGCCAGCAGAAGGCTCAACCCCCACAGGAAAAGCCAGGCTTTGTTCTCCGAAAGCCAGGTGGCCCACCCACTCAGCCCCATCAGATGGGCCTTCCAGGCCAGCTCCAACTGACCGAGGTTGATCCCCAGCACCTGGACGACCCCTCCCTCGCAGCTCGCCCCATCGGCGTAGGCTGAAAGCAGGCTGCGGATGCCCGTCCATCCGTAGCGCCCCTGGATATACTTGACCAGACTGGAGCTTATAGCGTAGGAAAGAAGGGCCTTTTCAGGGTCCGAGGAAAAGGGGGCACAGAGCTCAGCCAGGGGGATCAGCCGTCCCTCCACTCGTGCCTTCTCTAACAACGCATCCAGTGTGGGATCGGGTCGGGTCTCGCTGGCCGTCGCCAGCCCCTCGTTCAGCCAGGCAGGGACATAGGGGTACCCCTCCGGGCCGACAGCCTGGTAGAGCAGCAGATGGGTCAGCTCGTGGGGGATCTCCCGCTCCATCCGGGCAACGAACTCATCGTCGTAGGGGATCGCCACCAGCACAACCCCCAGCTCCGGCCGGGCTTGACCGCCCATCCATTCCCGCCCGCCCATCTCCAGCGCCGCCCGCAGGTCCATCAGCGACGGGTAGAGATAGACATCCAACGCCTCCGGCAGCGGCCCCCCCAACCCCTGCCCGATGCGTGCCAGGCTCGCCTGGGCGATGTCCAACGCTGCCCGCAGGTAGACCGGGTCGTCGGTCACGGCATGGACCCGGACCGGCCCGGCGGCACCGGCCTGCCACTCGAACCGGTTGTCCACATACTGGAAGGCGAGAGGGTCAGTGATCTGCTGATGGCCGGCCCTATCCCGCACCTCCCACCACCAGACCACCTGGCCGAACGGGGGAAAGGGGGAAAAGCGGAGGTCCCGCTGGAAGCTGGCCTGCACCGTGGGCTCCGATTCGGAGAAGGGGACAGGGACGACCTCCACCCGCGCGTCCCCTTCTTTTTGAAGGTAAAGATAGAGCCCCTCTATCCCGGCGCTGGCGGAAACCTCTATAGAGAAGGTGGCCTGCTGGCCGAAAGCGTACTCAACCCAAGCACGGACCACCTGAATGGGCGGCTGCTCCTGCGCCCTTGCGGGGAGCAAGGAGGCCAGGAGCAGCAAGCCGACAGGGACAAGGGCCACACGGACAGCCGATCTCACCAGAGAGCTTCCTCCTCGTCCTCCTCTTCCTCCTCGTCCTCCTCATCCCCTTCGAGGAAATCGAACAGGAGGAAGGTCCCCAGATCACCGTGGAGGAATTCCAGCTCCCGCAGCGCTTCCCGCGCGGCATCCTGGACTGCCTCGTTCCCCGAGCGAGCACAGGCCCTGAGGACACGGCGCGCCTCGTCGCCGCCGACCTGCCCCAACGCCCAGATGGCGGCCTCCTGGACCTCGGGGTCCACATCCTCTACCAGCTCGATCAGGGCCGGTACTGCCTCCTCCAGCGCCAGCTCCCCGCAGGCGCGGGCAGCCTCATAGCGCATCTCCGGACTGGGGCTGTGGAGCTCCTGCATCACCTCCGGCGCCCATCGGTCGTCGGCGCTGCGCCCCATGGCGAAGACCGCGCTCACCCGCATCCGCTCATCCGGGTCTTCATAGGCAGCGCGGATCAGTTCGGCCACCGCCTCCTCGCCCGAGTACGCCAGCGATTCCAGGGCCCTCCGCCGGACCTCGATCCCTTCGCTTCGGGAGGTGTGGGCGGCCAGCAGCGCCTGAAAGGCTTGCTGGTGCGGGTGGGGCTGGATCTTGCCCAACTCCCCCAGGAGCAGGAACCGCCCCAGAGAGGTCGCCGCCGCTGCCCGGACCTCGGCCGCCGGGTCCTCCAGCAGCCGGGCGACCAGCCTCGGCACCAACCGGATGTCCTCATCCTCCCATAGCCCCTCAATCGCTGCATGGCGGACATCGGCGTCTTCGTCTTCCAGGGCCAGACAGAACACCTCATCGAAGTTGAGCTCAAAGTCGTTCTCGGCGATCTCCACCAGCGCCCACACGATCTCCCGACGCGTCGTGGCCGGAAGGCGCCTGCAGACCCCCCAGGCAACCTCCGCCTGTTCCCGGCTCAGGTTAGAGAGGCCCTGGAGATCGCTTCGGGCGATCTGGCCGGTGCGCAGGGCGTTCAGCAACTTTTCCATATTCATTCACCGTCCCAGCAGAGACCAGGGAAGCAAGGGGTTGACGATGTCCTGCACGATGATCACAGCAGAAAGGGCCAGCAGGACCGCCATTCCCACCATATGCACCACCGCTTCCACAGAAGGGCTGACGCGCCGGCCCCAGACTGCTTCGATCAACACAAAGAGCACCCGTCCCCCATCCAGCGCCGGAAACGGGAGGAGATTGGTCAGTCCAATGGCCAGGCTGATCAGGGCGCTGACCCGAAGCACAGGGAAGGAAACGCCCCATTCCAGGCTCTGCTTGAGGTAAAGCGCCAGCAACTGCAGGATACCCGGCACCCCGGTCGGGCGCACCTGCGATGGCTCGACCTGTCCCTCGGCCACCATCCGGGGCAGGCGGAAGATGCTCAGGACGACACCAGCCAGGTCTCCTGTCGCTGCGCCCATCGCTCTGGGAAGCGGGTAGCGGACCAGGGAGGCGGCATCCGGCCAGGCCTGCATCTGAACTCCCAGAAAGGCATGCCCGTCCTGTGTACCTGGTGTGGCGACGATGGTGAGCGTCTCCCCGTGCCGCACCACGCTGAGCGAGAGAGGCTGCTCCGGGGAGGCCAGGATGTACTCCCGCAGCTCCGCTGGCCCCTCCTCCAGCGTCTGCCCGTTCACGGCGACCAGGAGGTCTCCCGGCTGGATCCCCGCCGCCTCGGCTGCCGTCCCCGGAACGACTTCCTCAACCCGCACGAAATACCGATCGGGGATTCCCAGGGAATAGGCGGCGGTGAGGACGAGGAAGGCAGCCAGCAGGTTCAGCAGCGGACCGGCCAGCAGGACCGTCACCCTCCAGCGT
This sequence comes from Anaerolineae bacterium, assembly GCA_041082215.1. Lineage (GTDB taxonomy): Bacteria > Chloroflexota > Anaerolineae > B4-G1 > DUEL01 > JBDOIF01. The sequence goes on along the minus strand of JBDOIF010000043.1, from coordinate 837 downwards.
TTGGGCTGGGCGGCCAGGCTTCGGGGATCGGAGGGGTCCTCCTCCCCCAGCATGCGGACGAACCCGCCCAGGGGCAGGAGGTTCAGCGTGTACCGGGTGCCAGGCTCGACGGCCTCGAGTTGCCCCCTCAGCCGCAGCTCCTGGCCTGCTTCCTCCCGGCCAGGCAGAGCATCGGTGCGGGCCACCTCCACAACCCACTGCCTTCCTCGAATGTCCCGCCGGGCAACGACCTCCACCATCTGGCCCGGTTTCAGCCCCTCAGGCAGGGGAAGACAGGGGGGCAACATCAGAGACGTGCCTCCTACCTTCAACATCCCGTTCTCCTGCGCCAGGGTAAGGAGGCGAGGCGGAAACCCTACACCGAATTCCAGCACCCGCACCCCGGCCCGCTTGGCCGAAAGGAAGTGCCCCAGCTCGTGGAGCAGGATCATCGGCCCCAGCAGGAGCACCAGGGCCAGCCCCAGCCACTTGAAAAGCTCGATCATATTTTACCTCGCTGTTCACAGGACTTACGCCATTCTGTCGGCTCTTACCACGTCTCCGTGGTGTGCTATCCGCCGCCAGTGCGTAACTCCTGCTCTGACATTATACCGCAGGGGGAGGGTTACCGCAACAGGCGAACCCGATCGCCATCCGCTCTGGCCCTCACCCCCGCCCGCCTCCGGCGGCCCCCCCTCCCTCGCGCGACGGGAGTGGCCCTCGCCCACCCCCGCCCGCCTCCGGCGGGCACCCCCTCCCCTCCCCCGCCGCGCGGGAGAGGGGCGGGGGTAGGGGGAGGGGTGAGGGCTGCCACCCGTTAAGCCCTGAGGTTCGGACATAAGTTGGGACACCACTTCC
>JBDOIF010000041.1:0-143499 GCA_041082215.1 Anaerolineae bacterium | reverse complement strand
GTCTGGCTTGACAGTAGTTTTTTCATCTGCTATAATGAAAGCGCTTTCAGAACCCTGTTCCCGTTCTCCCCTGGGGGGTCCGCTCGATGCATGGTGCGGTAACCAAACGGGCGACGATCGCCGATGTGGCCCGGCGGGCTGGTGTCTCCATCGCCACAGTCAGCCGCGTGGTGAACGGCACCTCCAGGGTCACCGAGGCGACGGCCAGCCGGGTGCGGGCTGCCATCGTCGAACTCCACTATGTCCCCCGCGCCGCTGCCCGTGGTCTGGCCAGCCGACGCACCCACACCATCGGCCTGCTCCTGCCGGAGATCAGCGGCCACTTCTTCCCGCCCCTCCTGCGTGGCATCGAGGCCGGAGCCCGTGAGAACGGCTACAGCCTGCTCATCTACTCAATGCAGGATAGGAGCGGCCTTTTCGATCCGCCGTACCGGCCGTTGGGGGAGCACAACACCGATGGGTTGCTGGTCTTCGCCGACAGTCTGGAAGAGGCCGAGATGGCCCGCCTCTACCGGATCGGCTTCCCGATCGTCCTTCTCTGCCGTTCTGCACCGAATTCCCTCCCCATCCCTTCGGTGACCTTTGAGAACCGCACTGGAGCCCGGGCGCTGGTGGACCATCTGATCGAGGTCCACGGCTGCCGTCGCATCGCTTTCCTCTCTGGCCCACCTGGCCATGAGGACTCTTACTGGCGCCAGGCGGGCTATCAGGAGTCGCTCCAGGCGCACGGCATCCCCTTTGACCCGGCGCTGGTGGCGGCAGGAGGCTTCGACGATGAGGAAGCGGCTGCTGCCGTGGAGAACTGGCTGACTGCTGGCATAGATATGGATGCCATCTTTGCCGGAGATGACGAGGCGGCTATGGGGGCTATTGCCGCGCTGCAGCGGGCCGGTCGGCGCGTCCCCGAAGACGTCGCCGTGGTGGGCTTTGACGACATCTTCATCTCCCGCTATCTTTCCCCTCCTCTGACAACCGTCCGCGCCCCCATTGAACAGGCCGGACGGATAGCGGTCCAGCAACTGGTGCAATGGATTCAGGCGGGGCGCGTTGAACACCCCCTGCCGTTGCCCACCGAACTGGTCATCCGTCGCTCCTGTGGCTGTGGGATGGTCCGGTGATTCCGGCGTGTCCTTTGTCCCTTCGTGTCCTTCGAGGTTTTCAGGCAGGCTCTTACGGAAAGGAGGTGGGTGGGACGCAGAACGTCTGAAGAGAAGCATACCTTTGACGGAGAGTGCTCCATTCCCACACCCCAGGAGGAGAAATGAAAACCCGTAAATTGCTGACCCTTGTCACTCTGTTGCTTGTGGTCGCCCTGCTCCTTCCCTCCTGCAAGAAACCCGAACAGCCCCAGAAGGTCCTCAGGGTATGGATTACCTGGGGGGACAATCCGGCCCAGCTTCAGGCCCTCTTCAACCGCTACGGCGAAGCCAACAACGTCCGTGTCGAAGTGACCGCACCCGTCGAGGAGGAAAGGATCCTTACCGCCCTCAGCGGGTCCAACCCGCCGGATGTCCTGGTGCTGAGCGGAGGCGACCTGGTGAAGTCCTATGCCCGGCAGGGGCTGGTGGAGCCGCTGAATCAGTGGATTGAGACGACCGGGATTAACCTGGACGACATCTTCCCGGCCCCTCTGGCCCAGTGCAATGCCAACGGCACGTATCTCTGCCTGCCCTGGGGGACCGACATCTACGCCCTCTTCTGGAACAAGGATCTGTTTGAGGCCGCCGGGCTGGACCCCGAACGTCCGCCACAGACGATGGAGGAGCTGGTGGAGTACGCCGACCGCCTCACCATCCGCAACCCCGATGGGACTCTGGCCCAAATCGGCTTCATCCCCGACTTCTCCTGGTCCCACCTGGACCTCTATTCGTGGATGTTCGGCGGCTTCTGGTACAACGAGGAGGGCACCGAACTGCGGCTCAATTCTCAGCCGATGATTGACGCTATGCTGTGGGAGCAGCAGTTCTACAGCCGGTACGGGGCGGACAACGTGCTGGCCTTCGCCGCGGCGCTGGGCGGCTATATGAGCCCCGATCAGGGTTTCTACGCCGGGCGGGTGGCCATGATGGTGGACGGCGAATGGCAGGTGGGGCCGAACTTCATCTCGCACTTCAAGCCTGAACTGAACTATGGCGTGGCCCCCTTCCCCCCGCCCGCCGACCATCCTGAACGGGCCGGCACGGCCGTCGTCCAGGGGACGGTGGCCCTGATCCCCTCCGGCGTGCAGGACAAGGAGGCGGCTGCCCGCCTGCTGGCCTGGATGATGTCCCCGGAGATCGTGGCCGAGGAGATGGTTGCCAACTCCAACCTGCCCACCAGCCGCACGGCTGCACAGGACCCGCGCTTTGCCCAGATTCCTAACTTTGACGTCTTCCTCAACCTGATGGGCCACCCCAACGCCAAGTACATCATCACCACACCGATCTCCCTAGAGGTCAACGACCGGCTGGGGCAGATCGAGGAGCAGGTGCTGCATACGGGGGCAGACCCCGTGCCGCTGCTGAACGAAGCACAGGCCGAACTGGCTCCCGCGCTGGCTGAAGCGCTGGGCCAGTAGCCACAGGCCGACACAGGTGGGGGCCCGTGAGGGCCTCGCGGGCCCCCATGGAGGGATGCATATGCACGCGGGACATATGCCCGGGCCGCCGGGACGGGTCCGCAGATGGGTTCGGCGCTGGAGCCCCGGTACCTGGCGGCATTTCCGGCTGGGGATGCTGTTCATCGCCCCCTGGACGGTTGGCTTCCTGGCTTTCACCCTCTATCCGATGCTGGCTTCTCTGTACTACAGTTTTACCGAGTACCGCTTCCGGGGCCCTTCCCGGTGGATCGGCCTGGCCAACTACCAGCAGCTCTTCCAGGACAAACTCTTCTGGACAGCGCTGGGCAACACCGCCTATATGGTCGTGATCGGCGTCCCCCTCCTCCTGTTCTTCTCGTTTGTCTGCGCGGTATTGCTTAACCTGAAGGTGCGCGGTCAGTCGTTCTACCGTGTCGTCTACTTTCTCCCCTCGATCGTCCCCGTCGTCGCCAGCACTATGCTCTGGCTGTGGATCCTCAACCCCAACAGCGGCATCCTGAACTCTTTCCTCGGCATCTTCGGCCTGCGCGGCCCCAACTGGTTCCATGACCCGGCCTGGTCCAAACCGGCGCTGATCCTGCTGGGGCTGTGGGGGACGGGGGGGACCATCGTCATCTACCTCTCCGGCCTGCAGGATGTGCCGGTCTCCCTGCTGGAGTCGGCCGAACTGGACGGGGCCTCCTGGCTGCAGCGGCTGTGGCATATCACCATTCCGATGGTCTCCCCTATCACGCTGTTCAACCTCATCACCGGCGTCATCGGCATGTTCCAGTACTTCTCGCAGGCCTACGTCTTCGGCGCAGCGGTGGCGACGGTAGGCAACGCCATCGGCGCCCCCCTCAACTCGACCCTCTTCTACAGCGTCTATCTCTACCAGAACGGTTTCATCTTCCTGAAGATGGGATATGCCTCGGCAATGGCATGGATTCTCTTCTTTATCATCCTGGGATGCACGCTCCTTCTCCTCCGCTTCACCGAAAATATCACTTACTATGCGGGGTAGCTCCATGTCCAGGCTCTTTCGTCGTCAGCCCAGAGGATTCTCGCTCCGCCGACAGGTGCAGAGCGCCCTCAGCCATATGGCCATTATCGGTGTGGGCACGTTCTTCTTTATCCCCTTTCTCTGGATGGTCTCCACCGCGCTCAAATCCGACATTGACGTCTTCCGCACCCCGCCGACGCTCCTTCCGCACGACAACGTCACTGTTGAGGTGAACGGTGAACGGTTCCCGCTGTACAATGTGACACTGGACGGCACCACCCGCCAGCTGGCGCTGGTCAGCGCCTTTTCCGGCATGGGGACCTTTGTGGACCCCGCCGACCCCTCAACGCCGATGCAGGTCCGCCTGCGCGATGCCCGGCCGATCCTGCGTGTGGGCTTCCGCTGGCGGAACTTCGCCGACGCCATGAACCGGGCCACCCGCCCCGGCCTGGGGGTCAATTTCTGGACCTACTTCAAGAACAGCCTGATCATCGCCGTTTTCGCTGTGGTGGGGACGCTGCTTTCCAACGCGCCGGTGGCGTATGCCTTCGCCCGCCTCCGGTTCCCCGGCCGGGACGCCCTTTTTGTGCTGGTCCTGGCGACGATGATGCTCCCCTTCCAGGTGACGATGATCCCCATGTACATTCTCTTCAACGAGGTTTTCCGCTGGGGAGACACCTTCCTCCCCCTCATCGTGCCCACCTTCTTCGCCAACGCTTACGACACCTTCCTGCTCCGGCAGTTCTTCCGCACCATCCCCGAGGAGATGTGTGACGCAGCGCGGGTGGACGGCGCTTCGGAGTTCCAGATTTTCACCCGTATCATCCTGCCCCTCTCCGTCCCTGTGCTGGCCACCGTCGCGGTCTTCACTTTCCTCTGGGCCTGGAACGACTTCCTGGGCCCGCTCGTTTACCTGCAGAGCCCCCAGAAGTTCACCATGGCGCTGGGCCTCCAGGATTTCCAGGGGCAGCACATCGTCTCCTGGAATCTGCTGATGGCGGCTTCGCTGATCTTCACCCTGCCGATCATCATCGCTTTCTTCTTTGCTCAGAGGACTTTCATTCAGGGCATCAAACTGACCGGGTCCAAGGAGATGTGACCGATGGACATGCTTCGGGTACACCAGGGTCAGATCGTCAACCGGCAGGGTGAACCGGTCCGCCTGCGGGGGGTCAACGTGGGCGGGTGGATGAACATGGAAGACTTTATGAACGGCTTCCCGGGCGCCGAACACCGCCTGCGGGCCACAATGGCCGGGGTCCTGGGAGAGCGGAAGGCCCACTTCTTCTTCGAGCGACTGCTGGACCATTTCTTCAACGAGGAGGATGTGGCCTTCCTGAAATCGGTCGGGGTCAACGTGATCCGTCTGCCCTTCAACTACCGGCACTTCGAGCGAGATGACCGCCCCTTCCAGTACCTGGAGGCCGGGTTCGACCGGCTGGATCGGGCGGTGCGCTGGTGCGCCCGCCACGGGATTTACGTCATCCTGGACTTCCACGCCGCCCAGGGCTGGCAGAATCCCGACTGGCATTGCGACAACGCCAACCGTCTGGTCCTCCTGTGGGACCACCCGCACTTCCAGGATCGCTTCGTTGCCCTGTGGGAGGAGATCGCCCGCCGCTTTCGGGGCAACCCGACGGTCGCCGGGTATGACCTGGTCAACGAACCCTGTACCCGCGTTCGCTATGTCTCTGCCCCTTACCGGCCAAACTGGGAGGGGATGAACGCCCTCTACCGCCGGGTGATCGGGGCGATCCGCGCTGTTGACCCTGACCACATTCTCTTCATCGAGGGGGACGGCTTTTCGACCCTCTTCGCCGGTCTGGATGGCCCCTTCGACGATAACGTCGTGTGCGCCAGCCACCACTACACCGCGCCCACCGGCGGCCCTGGCCCCTACCCGGGCGTGATCCAGGGCCAGTACTGGGATAAGGCTGCCCTGCGCCGCGAGTTTGAGGAGCACGAGGGCACCCGGTACGCCCGCCAGCACAGCATCCCCCTCTTTGTGGGCGAGTTCGGCCCTTCCTACAGCGGCCCGGCGGAGGAACTCCCCGACCGGCTGCGCGCCGCCGCCGACCAGATCGCTGTCTTCGAGGAGGCCGGCGCGCACTGGGCGATGTGGACCTATAAGGACATCGGGGAGATGGGCTGGGTGCAGGTGGACCCCGCCTCTCCCTATCTGCAGGTCATCCAGCCCCTCCTGAGGGCCAGGAGCCACTTCGCAACCTACGGCGAGCCAGGCGCTCCCCCCGATGGTCCCGCTGCCCTTCTACAGGGGCTGGAGGGGTGGGTCAACCAGACCCTGACCGAATGGGGCTCCGACCTGAAGGTCCATTCAGAAAACTTTGTGATGTTCGTCGCCTTTGTCTGCATCTCCTCCATCTTCCAGCCGGCCTACGCCGGGCTCTTCAGAGAGTTGTCGGAAGACGAAATTGACCGTATACTGGCGTCGTTTGCCCTCAAGAACTGCCGCCCGCATGCTGTTCTCGATCAGGTGGTCCGGCCATTCCTGGCCCGTGGCTGATGTAAGGAGGCTCCTGTGCTTCCCACACACATCGTGTTGATCGGGGCCGGAAGCGTCAGTTTCGGCCTGAATACCCTGGCTGCCCTCATGCGCAGTCCCCGCCTGCGCGGCAGCCGCCTGGCCCTGGTGGACCGCAACGCCGACGCGCTGGCGCTGATGGGCCGCCTGGCCCAGCGCCTCAACCGGGAATGGGACGCCCAGATGACTCTTTCCACCCACACCCACCACGCCGAAGCGCTGGAGGGCGCGGACTTCGTGGTCCTCTCCATCGAGGTGCCGCCGCGGGAGGGACTGTGGCGGAGCGATTACGAGATTCCGTTAAAGTATGGGGTGCGGCAACCCTACGCGGAGAACGGTGGGCCGGGGGGCTTCGCCCACGCCGCCCGCAACATCGGCCCGGTGATGGAGGTGGTGCGGGATATGGAGAGGCTCTGCCCCGATGCATGGCTCATCAACTACACCAACCCAATGGTCCGCATCTGCGACGCCGTTGCCCGCTACAGCCGCATCAGGGTCGTCGGCCTCTGCCATCAAATCTACGTCGCCTATGCTGTCGTGGGCCTGACCCTGGCCGCCGACCTGGGCTTCACCGTCCCCGAGGGATTCACCGACACCCGCGCGTCCCTTTCCACCATTCCGGCCCGCGAGGTGGTCATCCGCCAGGCGGTGGACCGGATTGACATCAAGGCCGCTGGCCTGAACCATTTTACCTGGATGCTGGACCTGCGCGATCGGCTCACAGGAGAGGACCTGTATCCGCTCTTTGCGGCCCGCTGGGCGCAGATGGACCCCGCCTTCGAGCCGCTGACCCGCCGGATGTACGACATCTTTGGCCTGTTCCCTGTGCCGGGGGATGAACATCTCTCCGAGTATCTCCCCTGGGTCAGCGACCCCGTCACCTGCCCGTGGGAGAAGTACGGCCTTGACCTCTATGAATGGGATGTTTGGGAACAGGTGCGGCATGTCCGACACGATGAGGTCGCCCGCCTGGCCGACGGCCGGCTGAGCCTGGATAATCTGAGCGAGAGCGACAGCGAGGGGGCGCTGGAGATGATCGAGAACATCGCCGGGGCCGGAAATCACTATCATCTGGCGGTGAACGTGCCCAACCAGGGGGCCATCTCCAATCTGCCCCAGGGGGCTATCGTTGAGGTTCCGGGCCTGGTCAGCGGGGCGGGGGTGCAGGGGGTGGCCGTCGGAGCACTGCCCGAACCCATTGCTGAACTCTGCCGGCGGGAACTGGCAGTGGTCCGCCTGTGCGTGGACGCCGCCGTCCACGGCGACCGCCGCGCTGCGCTGCAGTGTCTGCTCCTGGACCCGGTGATCACCGATATCGAAGTGGCCCGGCTGATTCTCGATGACTACCTGACGGCCTACCGCGAGTATCTCCCGCAGTTCTGGCGATGAGCATCCCTGCAGGATCGGTTGTCCATCCCCTTCCCGCCGTCCGGTTCCTCCCGCTGGACCGATGGGAGGAGCGCCGACCGGCGGCGCTGGTGACCGGTGGTCCCGCCTGGGAGGCGGTACAGGGCCAGCTCCGCCTGCCGGTCGTCTGGCGGGCGGAGCCCCGCCAGGCTACCCTGGCCCACTGGCAGGGGCTGCTGGATGGACTCCAGGGCGAGGTGGTCTATGCGGTGGGGGGCGGCCTGGCCGCCGACGCGGCCAAGTTCCTGGCCGCCCGGCGAAATCTCCCTCTGGTCTGTATTCCGACGGCCCTCTCGGTGGATGCCTTCTTCACCTGGGCCTCCGGTGTCCGGGAGGGGGGCTGTGTGCGGTACATAGAGACCCGGCCCCCTGAGCTGCTGGTGGTGGACCTGGACCTCATTGCCGCCGCACCTCTGTCCCTTCGGGCCGCTGGCATCTGCGACGTCCTCTCCATCGCCACCGCGCTCTGGGACTGGCGCTTCGCCGAAGGGCAGGGTCAGAACCCGCCAGAAATGGCTTACGTGGAATGGGTGGCGGAAGTGGCGCGGGGTATTCTTCAGGGAGCGCTGGACTGCGCCGAAGCTGCCGGTGCGGGGGACCCCGAGGGGCTGCAGGTTTTGCTCCAGTGTCTGGCCCTGGAGGTCATGCTCTGCAACCTGGTGGGCCATTCCCGCCCGGAGGAGGGGAGCGAGCACTACTTCGCCTACGCCGTTGAAAACGAGGTGGGGCCGGGCCGGACGCACGCCGAACTGGTGGGGCCAGGCATTCTGCTGATGGCCCGGGCTCAGGGGCAGGAGACGACCCCCCTGGAGCAGGCGCTCCGGGCCTGCCACATCCCGCTGGACGCGATTCCCCCGGAGGCCGTGGGGCGGACTCTTGAGGGTCTGCCCGAATACGCTGCCCGCCACGGCCTGCCTTATGGCATCGCCCACGCCCTGGGCACCGCTGAGGCACAGGGCGGATTGGATCCAAGGAGGTAAAATGACCCTGCGAATCGCCTTTACCGGCACCGGTTTCATCGCCCGCGTCCATGCCCAGGCGGCCCGCAAACTCCCCGACGTGGAGCTGACGGCAGTGGTCAACCACCGACGGGAGTCCATGGCCGCCTTCGCCGCCGACTTCGGCATCCCCCGCCAGTACCTGGACGTCGCCGACCTTCTGGCCGACGGCGGGGTGGACGCGCTGGTGGTCTGCACGCCCAACTACCTCCACGCGCCACAGACCATCGCTGCGCTGGAGGCGGGCGTGCATGTGATGGTGGAAAAGCCCATGGCGATGAACGCCACAGAGGCCGAAGCGATGGTCGCCGCCAGCCGCCGCTCCGGGGCGCTCCTGATGGTCGCCCACTGCTGGCGCTTTGACCCCGAGGTCCGCTGGCTGCGCGGGCAGGTGGAGGCGGGACGGTTGGGCCGCATCGTCCGCACCAAAGGGTACGGCGTTCACGTCAACTGGGGGCCGGGCGGCTGGTTCACCCAGAAGCGGTTCGCCGGAGGTGGGGCGCTGGCCGATATGGGCATCCACGCGCTGGATACCGCCCGCTTCCTGCTGGGAGACCCGCTGCCGGTGGGCGTCTACGCCCGCGTCGGCATCCACTATGGCGACTACGATGTGGACGACACGGGAGTGCTCATCGTCAACTGGGATAACGGCGCGGTCTCGGTGATAGAATCGGGCTGGTGGCAACCCTACGCCGACGGACCGGAGGCGGCGACCCAACTCTATGGGACGGCGGGGTTCGGGCAGGTCTTCCCGACCCGATTGGTGATCGGAGGCCAGGAAGTGTCGTCCGGTTTCCCGCCGGTGCGGGACCCCCACTGTCCGCAGAGCATGTACGATGACCAGATGGCCTGCTTTGTGGACTGCATCCGGCAGGGCCGTCCGCCGGTCCCCGGCGGGATGGAGGGCTGGATCAACATGCGGGTGGTGGATGCCGCCTACGAGAGCGCCCGCACGGGAGAGGTCGTCCATTTGCCCCCTGTTCACCTGTGAAGGAGGTCACGATGCCGACAGCAATGGTCATCAGTCCCCATGCCGACGATGCCGCGGCCTTCTGCGGGGGCACCCTGGCCAAGTTTGCCGACCAGGGCTGGCATGTGGTGATGGTCCGGGTGACCGACGATGGCAAGGACTCCGTCGGTTTGACGGTAGAAGAGACCCGGCGTCGCAACACGGAGGAACTTCACCGCGCCGCCGAAATCCTGGGGATCGCCGAGATCGTTGAACTGGGCTACGAAACGGACTGCCTGGCCGATGTTTCCGAAGTCGCCCTGCGCGAGCGCTTTGTCTATCTGTTCCGCAAGTACCGTCCCTACGCGGTCTTCACTTTTGACCCCTTCGGCCTCTACGAGGGGAATATGGACCACGTCCGGGTGGCCCAGGCAGTGGAAGAGGCCTTCTGGGTTTCCTGCTTTGACCTGCATCATCCGGAGCACTTCGCCGAGGGGCTGGAGCCGTTTTCAGTGTGTGAGCGCTGGTACTTCGGGCGTCACCTGCCGGAAGCTAATCACGCCGAGGATGTCTCCGAGTACATGGAGCGCAAGGTGGAGGCGGTCTGCGCCCATCGGCAGATGATGCGTAACACCATCAACCAGTACCGACTTCAACTGCGTACCTGGGGACGACGGATGCCCTGGCTGGAGGAGGCAATGGACGGCGATATGCGCCCCCTGCTGGCCCTCTTCTTCCAGGAGCAGGCCAACGCGGTGGCGAAAGCCTTTGGCCTGCCGGAGGGCCGGATGGCCGAGGCTTTCCGTCTGGTGCGCTTTGGCGACCTGGAGGAACTGTTCCAGACGATGAGCGAGCCTCTGCCGGACGCTCAGCCCGCCCCGGTCCGTCCCAGTCTGGACCGGCCTCCCGAATCCTCTCGCTGGTCAGCCGCGCAGTTAGAGCAGATTTTCCCGGTGGACCTGAGTCAGCGGATCCGCCTGATGGGGCACCATCATCTGTGCGCCGGGGCCTTTGAGGAACTGTTCCAGTTCCCGGCTTTCCGCGCGGGATACAGCGAACTGGTCGCCCGCCTGCAGCCTTCTCCAGACCTCCTGATTGAGTCCATCTACGGCTACGACATCTTCTGCTATCAGTGCTCCTACTGGTCGGAGGAGGAGGGACGCTGCGTGACCGGCTGGCAAAACAAGATCAGCAAGGATGCGGCAGTGCTGGCCCATCTGGGCCTGCGGACCGGCCAGGTGACCCGTCTGGAGGACCTGCAGCGACTGCTGGCCGAGCGGGTGGCTCCGGCCGACCTGGAGCGCTTCTGTGGCCCCGGAGAGTGGAAGTGCGAGTTCTACCTGCTGGGCATCTGCCAGCGGGGATATGAGCGACTGCGAGAGCGATTTGGCATTTCTCAAGGAGGCCAGCGGTGAAAAGGACAAGGGGGGAAAAGGCGCGCATCCTCGGGGCCCTGGGTTTCGGGTTCTTCATAGATAGCGCCGAAGATGTGGCCCTGCCGATGCTCTTCCCGGCAGTACGGACCGCCCTGGGTCTCAACTATATGGCCCTGAGCGTGATTGACAACATCCGTATCATCTTCCAGACCTTCAGCGGCCCCTTCTGGGGCATGGCCGCCGACCGTTTCAACCGCAAGTGGATTCTGGTCATCGGCACCGGCCTGTGGGGGGTCTGGACGCTGGTGTGCGGGCTGATCACCAACTACTGGCAACTGCTGGTGGTGCGGGTGGTGGCCTGCATTGGGCTGGGCTGTCTCTACCCGGCGGCCTTCAGCATGCTGGCCGATGTCTTCGGCCCGCAGCGGCGGGGACGGGCGATGGGCGCCATCAGCGCCATCGGCATGTTCGGCATCGTGGCTGGGGCCTTCGCCTTCGGAGAGATGCTCAATATTCCCGAAGTGGGCTGGCGCTGGGCCTTCATCTCACTGGGCGCGGCCAGTATCCTCTCCGGCCTGGTTATCGCCGTGCTGATCCGCGACCCGGTGCGCGGGGCAGCGGAGCCGGAACTGGAGGACGTCATCACCGAGGAGGCGGCGGCCCGCTTCAGCTTTCGCCTGGCCGATGTGAAAGAACTCCTGCGGCTGCGGACGGTGTGGGCCAATTTCATCCAGGGATGCTTCCTGCTCACCGCCATAAACGCGCTGGCCATTTTCTATGTCACCTGGCTGGTGGACGACCGGGGGTTCTCGGAGGCGGACGCGCCGCTCTTTTTCGGTGGGGTGGTCATCGCCCTGGCCATCGGCAGCGTCGTTGGCGGGCTGGCGGGAGATTGGGCCGACACCCGCTGGCCGCGCTATGGACGGACGCTGGCTTCCCAATTCTCCATCGCGGTCTCCCTGCCCGCGATTCTCTACCTCTTGCTGCAGGCCACCGATCCGCTCCGCATCCTGATCGCCTCGGTGATCTCCGCCTTTTTCCTGGACTGGACGCGGCGGGGCTCCAAGCAGCCGATGGTCCAGAACGTCACTCGTCCAGAACTGCGCAGCACTGCAATGGCTCTCACCGAATTCGTACAGGGGACCTTCGCCTCGGTGATGATTCTGATCTTCGGCGGGGTGGCTGACCGCATCGGCCTGACCCGCACCCTGCTGGTGCTGGTCAGCGGCTTCTGGGTCATTGCCCTGCTGGTGACCATCGCCTACTATTTCGTCTACCCGCCAGAAGCACAGCGGCTGCGGGAGGAGATGGAACGGCGACGAGAACTGATTGAAGGGAGGTAAAATGCCCATGCGCATTGGCTTTGCACGCCAGACCATCACGCCGTCGCTGGAGCGGACGGTCTATCTGGCGGGGTTCGGCCAGAACCGGCCGGCCCAATCCGTCCACGACGACCTCTGGGCCTGCGCGCTGGCACTGGAGGTCGGCCCCCAGCGGGTGGTGCTGGCCGCGCTGGACCTCATCGGCCTCCCGCGCATGCACGTCCTGGAGATAGAACAGCGGCTGGCCGAACACGCCCCGGGCACCGGCCTCCTCCTGGCCTGTACCCACAACCACGACGGCCCCGACACCATCGGCCTCTGGGGGCCGGACACCACTACCCCGGGAACTGACCCCCAGTACCTGGCCTGGCTGAAGGAGCGGGTGCTGGAGACGATGCGGGCCGCGCTGGAGGGCCTGCGGCCGGCCCGGATGCGGGTCGCCGCGACGCGCGTGCCGGGTGTGGCCCGCAACGCCCGCGACCCCCACATCGTGGATGACGAACTGACCGCTATCCAGTTCCTCCACCCCGAGCGCGGGGACACGCTGGCGACGATGATGATTTTCGCCTGCCACCCGGAGGTGATGTGGGAGCATAACCAGGCTGTCAGCGCCGACTACCCCGGCTTCCTGCGCCGCCGCGTGGAGGATGCAACCGGCGCACCCTGCATCTTCTTCGTCGGCGCGCTGGGCGGCATGATGACCCCGGATACCGACGAGCACACCTTCGCCGAGGCGGAGCGGATCGGGAAGGCGGTGGCGGAGGCTGGCATCCAGGCCCTCTCCGCCGGACAGGACATCTTGCCGACCCGCCTGGTCCACCAGCGGTGCGAGGTCCTGGTGCCGATGACCAATCCCCTGTTCCACATGGCGATGGCCGCCGGCCTGCTCCCTTCGGTGCCCCTTGTGGACGGACAGGTCATCACCGAAGTGAACCTGCTCCAGGTTGGCCCGGTCTGGCTGGCGGGGGTGCCCGGTGAACTCCTGCCGGGGCCAGGGCTGGAACTCAAGGCGTTCCTGCGCCAGGCCGGGGCGGAAGTGGCGGGTGTGGTCGGGCTGGTCAACGACGAGGTGGGCTACATTCTGCCCCAGGAGGACTTCGTTTATCCCGAAGATCCGTTCCAGCCGGGGAGCCACTACGAGGAGACCATGTCGCTGGGGCCGGAGACTGCGCCGCGCCTGCTGGCGGCGCTGAAAGAAGTAGCGCAGGCTGCCAGGCCTGCACCGTAGCACAGGCCGCCAGGCCTGTTTGTGCAGGCTGACAGCCTGCGGCACATTCGTAGTACAGGCCGCCAGGCCTGCACCGTAGAGCGGAGGTACCGTGGGTAACAACAAAGGACTTCCCTTCTGGCGCATCGCGCTCTATTCCAGCGCGTCGGCCGGGCTGAACATCCTGGCCATCACTATTGACACCTGGCTTCTATATTTCTACGCCCCTCCCCCCGATTCGGGCCGCCCGCAGCATCTGCCCATCGCCCTGATCGGCGTCCTGATGACCGTCGCCAGCATCTGGGACGCGGCCATAGACCCCTTCATCGGGCACTGGTCGGACACGCTCCGCTCCCGCTGGGGCCGGCGCCGCCCGTTCCTGGTCCTGGCCTCGCCCTTCGTCCTCCTGGGCGCGATCCTCATCTGGACGCCCCCGGCCGGGACCGTCTGGCTGGTGGCTCTTTACTTCATGTTCATCACCCTGATGTACCGCACCGCCTACAGCCTGGTCGGCATCCCCTACGACGGCACGCTGCCCGAAATGGCCCCCGATGCCAGAGCGCGGGTTGGCTTGAGTTACTGGAAGAACGTCTTTGGCATCCTGGGCGTGCTGGTCGGCTCGCTGGTCGCCGCGCCGCTCTTTGAGAGCATGGGAGCAGTCTATATGGGCGGGGTGGTCGGCTTTGTCGGCGTGGTCACCATCTACCTGACCCTCCTCGGCCTGCGCGAGACCGACCGCCCGCTCGGCGAGCCAATGAAGGCGCTGGATGGCCTGAAGGCCACCTTCACCAACGGGCAGTTCATGGTCGTCTTCATCTCCACCCTCCTGGTTCACGTCTGCTACCAGATGCTGCTCATCAACTTCCCCTATTTCGTCACCCTCGTACTGGGCAAGAGCGAAAGCGACGTCGGCATCCTGCAGGGGGTGCTCATCCTGGTGATGGCGCTCACCGGTCCGGTCTGGATGTTCTGGAACCGCCGCCGCAGCCAGCGCTGGCTGCTGAACTTCACCATGATCGGGCTGGTCGTCGCTGTCGCCCTCGGCTTCCTGGTCGGGCGGACGGCCCTTCTGCCCATTGATGTTCAGGGCTTCATCCTTGTGGCGCTCATCGGCGTTATGCTGGGCGGCTACCTGATCGTCATCTACGCCATGATGGGCAACGTGGTGGACTATGACGAAATGCTCACCGGCCGCCGTCGCGAGGCCATCTATTACGGCACATTCTCCTTCGCCATCGGTCTGGGCACATCCCTCGGCGCACTCATCCTCTCGCAAGTCCTGAAGGCTTTCGGCTACACCCGCGAAAACCCGCTCGGCGTGCAGGTCGCCTTTCTGGTCATGGCGCTCTTTGTGCTGGTCGGCTTCCTGGTCTTTCAGAGATACCGCCTGGGCGATACGCCCGAAGAGACGCGCCGCAATCTGCAAATGGAGGCGAAATGAGCGAGAACATCCTGCGCGCGGGCGCGGCCCGCCGTCGGATCACCCCGCCCAGAGGCATCTTCCTCATCGGCTACGGCGACCGCACCAGAGGCAACATCGGCGTCCACGACGACCTGACTGCCACGGCCCTTGTCCTGGACGACGGAGCGCAGCGGCTGGCCCTGGTGGCCCTGGACCTGCTCGCCGTCAACGAGTTCGTCGTGGACCACATCCGCGCGCGCCTGGCCCCGACGGAGGTCCTGCTCTGCTGTTCCCACACCCATTCCGGGCCGATTGTCTATGCCGACGAAAAATCCCCGCGCCGCAACCGGGAGTACATCGCCGCGCTGGAGGAGAACGTCGTCGCCGCTGTCCGGGAGGCGGAGGGCCGCCTGCAGCCGGCGCGGCTGGAATACGCCTGCGGAGAGGCCTCCGTCGGCATCAACCGCCGCGAACGCAAACCGGACGGCCGCATGGAGATCGGACGCAACCCCGATGGCCCCAGAGACCCCTCGGTGCAGGTAGTCAGCGTGCTGGCAGAAGAGACCGGCACCCGCATCGCCACCCTGGTCAATTACGCCTGCCACGGCACGGTGCTCGGGCCCGATAACCTGCTCGTCTCAGCGGATTGGATCGGCGTCATGCGCCAGGAGGTGGAGGCGAAACTGGGCGGCCTGACCCTCTTCCTGCAGGGTGCGGCGGCGAACATCAACCCGGATATGTACTGGGGGGACGCCTGTGCCTTTGAGAAGGCCGCCGAACAGGGACGACGGTTGGCGCAGGCCGTCCTGGAAGCGTTGTCCGCCGGACCCCAGCCGGTGTGCGGCACGCCGTTGCGCCTGGCCCGCGCCGAGGTCTGGCTGCCGACCGTCGTCCGCGCCGAGACCCTCCGTCCGCCCCGGAGTTACCGCAGGCCGCTCCTGAGCCTGGCCCACCTGCCCGGTTTTATGGCTATCTTCGCCGACCTCCTGCTGAACCAGCGGTATCCCTGGAAATCCCGTATAGAGGCTCACGATGGCTTCTGGTCCGTGCCGATGCGTGTCAGCGCGGCGCGGCTGGACGATCTGGCCCTGGTCACCCTTGCGGCCGAGACCTTCACCGAAATTGGCATGAAAGTGAAGGCCCTCTCTCCCGCCCGGCACACCCTCTTCGTCAGTCTGACCGATGGTTGCGTCAGCTACCTGCCCACCGAAGAAGCGCATGGGGAGGGAGGGTACGAGGTGGAGATCGCCCCGCTGGCCTACCGTTACCCGGGCCCCTTTCAGCCCGTGTGTGAGCGGCTTGCCCTGCAGACTGTCCGATCCCTTCTTGAAACCCTGTGGAGGTGAACCGATGGCCCTGACTGCCGCCGTTTCCGAAGCGCAGACCACCCTCAAGCAGCGCCTGATGTACTCGCTGATGAGTCTGGGCGTCGCCACGCCGGTGGAGACCGTCGTCGCTTTCGTGATGTACTTCATCGTGGACATCAAGAACCTGCCCGCGCCGTGGTTTGCCACCTTCTGGCTCTTCTACACGGTCTACAACGCCCTCAACAACCCGGCTCTGGGCTTCGCCTCCGACCGGACCCGCTCCCGCTGGGGGCGCCGTCGGCCCTACATCCTTTTCACCGCCCTGCCCTACGTGCTGACCTTCATCCTGATCTTCAGCACCCCCTTTGACGGGAAGGTCAACCCGGTCGCCCTGCTGGTCTATTTCGGCATTGTCATCGTCATCTGGGAGGGGCTCTACACCGCCCTGGCGACGGGCTACTACGGCCTCCTGCCGGAGATGTTCGGCACGTACGAAGAACGGACCGACGTCGCTGCCCAGATGAACATCTTCCAGACCATCGCCCTCATCCTGGCCTCGGTCGTGCCGCCCCTGCTCTGGAACACCATTGGCTGGGCGGGGATGGCCGTCGCCCTGGGCATTATCTCAGCTATCCCCATTTATGTTGCCTTCCGTTTCCTCTTTGAGCGGGAGGACCTGAGGACAGATACCAGCTTCCCGTTCGGCCCGGCGCTCCGGTACACTTTCCTCAACCGTAGTTTCCTCACTGCTGCCGGAGCGCAGACCATGCGGTTTGTCGGGACGGGCGTCCTGCAGGCCGGCATCCCCTTCTACCTGAAGTACAGCCTGAAGGTCAGCGATGCCATGTTCAGCGTCATCTTCGGCGTCGCCTTTCTGGTGGCGATGCTTTCTCTCTACCCCTGGCGCAACTGGGTCGCCAACCGGTTCGGCACCCGTGTCACCCTGATCCTTGCCAATGCCATCATGATCGCCGGCGTCATCCCGCTCAGTTTCAGCCCTTCCCTGACGTTCACGCTGGCGTCTGCTGTCATCATCGGCGTCGGGCTGGGCGGGCTGGTGCTGATGGGCGACGTCATCATCGCCGAGGTCGTGGATGAGGACGAGGTGCGGACCGGCCACCAGCGCGCCGGGATGTTCTTCGGCATGAGCAGTTTCCTCATCACCCTGAGCGGGCTGCTGGTCTCCAGCATCTTCGGCCTGATGATACCTGCATTCGGATACGACACCCTGCTGGAGGTCCAGCCGCCGACGGTGGACATGGGCTTTCGCCTCTTCCTGAGCATCCCGACGACCGTCGGCTTCCTGCTGGCGATTCTCCTGCTCTGGCTCTACCCCCTGCACGGAGAGCGGCTGCAGAGGGTCAAAGAGGCACTGAAAGTGAAACGAGGAGGGTAAAATATTCAGCCTCACCTCTCCCCCGCTGCCCGCGCCGCTGGGGGTGAGGTGAGGAAAGCCGGATAAATACCGAGGAGGATGAACATGTCCGAACTGGCTCTTCTCGGCGGTCCGAGAACCCGCACCGAACCCTACCCCGAATGGCCCGTCTGGGACGGGCGGGATATAGAGGCCGTGACGGCGGTCATCCGCTCCGGGCGCTGGGGTGGCTATCCCTATCCGGGGCCGTACACAGCGGAATTTGCCCGACGCTTTGCCGAACTGCAGGGCGGCGGGTATGCCGTCCTGATGGCGAACGGCACGGTCACCATGGAGGTGGCGCTGCGCGCGGCCGGCATCGGCTGGGGGGATGAGGTCATCGTCCCTGCCTACACCTTTCAGGCCACAGCGGCGGCGGTCATGGCCGCCGGGGCCATCCCGGTCATCGTGGATATTGACCCCGAGAACTACTGTATAGACCCCCGACAGGTGGAAGCGGCGGTCACGCCCCGCACGCGGGCGGTCATCCCGGTCCATCTGGGCGCACAGATGGCGGACATGGACGCCATTATGGACATCGCGCGCCGCCACAACCTGGTGGTGGTGGAGGACTGCGCCCACGCCCACGGGGCGCGCTGGCGGGGACAGGGAGCGGGAACCATCGGGGACTTCGGGTCGTTCAGCCTGCAATCGTCCAAAATCCTCACCGCCGGGGAAGGTGGGGTGCTCCTGTGCCGGACGGCGGAACTGGCGGCCCGCGCGGCCAGCATCATAGACTGCGGCCGTCCCCACGACGAGGCGGGGCAGTTGTACACAATGGGCGCCAATTACCGGATGACCGAACTGCAGGCGGCGCTGGGCGTGGTGGGGCTGGAGCGCTTCCCCGAACAGGTCCGGCAGCGGGAGGCGATGGCCGACTATCTGGAGGAAAGCCTGAGCGAAGTGCCGGGCGTGCGGCTATTGCGGCGGGATCCCCGCCACACCACCCGTTCGTTCTACCGGTACATCTTCGCCATTGACCCGGAGGTGTTCGGAGCCGGGCACGAGCTTGTGTGTGCGGCGCTGGAGGCCGAGGGGATTCCCTGCTGGGTTGGATACGAGGCCATGCACCGTTACACCCTATTCCAGCCGCAGCTCTCCCGGCTGCCGGTCCCCACCGCCTTTCCAGAGTACTTCGCCTTTGACCGGATGCGGCTGCCGGAGGCGGAGCGGGCCTGTGAGCGGGAGGCGGTCTGGCTGGACGAATGCGTCTTCCGGGCGGGACGGCAGGGGATAGACGATGTGGTGGCGGCGCTGCGGAAGATTCAGGCCCACGCCGACGACCTGCGGCGGATAGAAAGGGAGATACACGGTCGGCCGGCAACGTAATCAGAGGAGAAAAACCATACTGGCGGCAGTGTCCTGGCCGCCCTTTTGCTGCACACGTCCATGAACTGGTCTATCTGGTTGTTCAGGCCCGGCATGAGGATGGACTGGCCCACTGTCGGCTTCATGATTGCCTTCGTGGTTGCGGCGGCTTTTGTTATCGCCCGAATATGGGGTGCGGCACGGCTGAACCGTGGGTAGGGGTGACCTTTCATTCTGCCCAACCTGACAGCCGGTATTGCCAGGACACCGGAAGAGTGTATAATCCCACCCGATGGAGCCGCTGCGTATCCTGCTGGTGGACGACCATATTCTGTTCCGCAAAGGGCTGGCCCGGCTGCTGGACGCCCAGCCGGACTTCCAGGTAGTGGGGGAGGCGGCCGACGGGCTGGAAGCGCTGGAGCAGGCAAGGGCTTTGCGGCCGGATGTGGTGCTGATGGACCTCCGGATGCCGGTCTGCGATGGCCTGGAGGCGACCCGCCGGATCAAGCGGGAGCTCCCCTCTGTGCGGGTGGTGATGCTCAGCGTGTCCGAAGACGAGCAGGACTTCTTTGCCGCCATCCGCTGCGGAGCCGACGGCTACCTGGTCAAAGATATGCGGCCGGAAGGGCTGTTCCAGGAGCTGCGGGGGATGGCCCAGGGAGAGGCCCCCCTCTCCCGCTCGATGACCGGCAAGCTCCTGCGGCAACTGGCCCGCGCCAGCCGACCAGCCGCTCCGCCATCCTCGCCGGAGGCGCTCTCCTCCCGGGAGCGGGAAGTGCTGGTCCTGCTGGCCGAAGGGCTTTCCAACGCCGAGATCGCCGAAGAGCTGGGAGTGACCGTCAATACCGTGCGCAACCACGTGCGCAGCATCCTGGAAAAACTGGAACTCCGTAACCGGGTCCAGGCCGCCGTTTACGCTGTCCGCGCTGGCCTTCTGGACCCACAGGAATAGCTCAAAAGGACTAAAAGCGGAGCGAAATGGTCCATTTGAGCTATAGACGGGCGACAGAAGAAGGCGTATAATAAACGTCGGTCTGTAACTGACCGGCGGTCAGCTATGCCTTCCTGTCGAGTCTTTATCCTCACCAGCCATTCGCTCTTTGCCGAGAGCGTCGAGACCCTCCTGCGGGAGCAAGCGGGGCTGGAGGTCATTGGGGTAGGGGGGATGACCCCCGACGTCCTCTCCCGGCTTCGGTCTGCGGCTCCAGATGTCGTCGTGGTCGGCGCCTCGGGCGAGGAGCAGGAATCCATCGTTTCCTACCTCTTCCGGGAGGTGTCCGGCATCAAGGTTGTCGGGCTGAATCTGGACGATAACCGCATCCGTATCTACTACCAGCAGGTCAAAGTGGGCCGGCAGGTGGAGGACCTGGTGGATGCGATCCGACAGCCGCTGGAGTGGGGAGGCCCCCGCCCGGCGGCGATGCGTATCTTCGCCCTGGTGCAGGGATGGTACGGCCAGCGGATCGTCGAGAACATCCGCGCCCATGGCCCGAAGGGGTGGACGGTGGAGTGCTGGCGGCCGCCGGACCTGCCCGCGGTGGTGGACGACCCGGCCCGCTATCTCCCTCTCCACGTTCCTCCCGCCGATCTGATCCTGGCCCTCGGTGAAAGCCCCGCCGTCGCCCAGTTGATCCCCGACATCGCCCGCCGCGCCGGCGCACAGGCGGTGATCGCCCCGGTGGACCATCTCTCCTGGCTGCCAGAAGGGCTGGTCCGCCAGTTGGAGGAGCGGTTACGGCAGATGGGGGTCGCGGCGGTCTTCCCGCGCCCTTTCTGCTCTCTCACCGAAGACGGCTACAACCTCCGCCATCAGCGGGTGGCCTATCTGAACCCCTGGATCTCTGCCTTTGCCCGCCATTTCGGCCGGCCGGTGTTTCGCATCCGGTGTGAGGACGGCGTCATCAAAGAGGTGGATGTGGAGCGGGATGCCGCCTGCGGCTGCGCCCGGTTCGTGGCGGAGGAGCTGGTGGGAATGCCGGTGAGTGAGGCGGTGCTCCAGGCCGGTATTCTTCACCATCACTATCCCTGTCTGGCAGGGATGGTGATCGAACGGAGCCTGGGGGATACCCTCCTCCACCTGTCCGGTCAGGTGATGCGTCAGGCAGTGGAGGTGGAGATCGCCTCCCTCCTGCCCCGGGCGGCCTACCTGGTGCCGGAGGGGCGGAGCGAGTCGGCCTGATGCTGGTTGCTGGAAGCTGGTTGCTTGTGGCAACTTAGAATGATCCACCAATCTAGAGGAGGTAGACGAGATGCCAGTCAAGCGTGTGTATCCGGTTCCAAGCGACATCGAGATTGCTCAGGCAGCCGACCTGATCCCGATCGTCGAGGTCGCCCGCAGTATCGGCCTTTCGGAGGATGAGATTGACCTCTACGGGAAATGGAAGGCCAAGGTCCATCTCGATGTCCTTCAACGGCTCAAGGATCGGCCCAACGGCAGGTACGTTGATGTGACGGCCATCACCCCCACGCCGTTGGGGGAGGGCAAGACCGTCACCACCATCGGCGTGAGCCAGGCGCTGGGCTACATCGGTAAGAAGGTCTTCACCTGCATCCGCCAGCCGTCTATGGGCCCGACCTTCGGGATCAAGGGCGGCGCGGCCGGCGGCGGCTACTCCCAGGTGGTGCCGATGGAGGACTTCAACCTCCACCTGACCGGCGACATCCATGCGGTGGGTGTGGCCCACAACCTCCTGGCCGCGGCCATTGATGCCCGTATTCTCCACGAGCGACAACTCACCGATGAGCAACTGGCGAAGTTCTGCCCGGAGATCCCTCGCCTGAATATCGATCCCAACTCCATCCTCTGGACCCGGGTGGTGGACGTCAACGACCGGGCGCTGCGCAACGTGGTCATCGGTCTGCAGGCTGGGCAGGCTGATAAGCCGCTGCCGGAAGAGGCGGGCACGCTGCGGGAGTTGGTGGCCCATCTCCCTTACGGCACCGACGGTGTCCCCCGTGTCACCGGCTACGACATCACCGTCGCCTCGGAGATTATGGCCATCCTGGCCCTGGTGGATGGCTACAAAGGACTGGCGGACCTGCGGGAACGGTTGGGCCGCATCGTCTGGGGCTTCAGCAAAGACGGGCGCCCGCTGACGGCCGAGGACCTGAAGGTCGCCGGTGCGATGACCGTCCTGATGAAGGATGCGCTGATGCCCAACCTGATGCAGACACTGGAGGGCACCCCCGCCTTCGTCCACGCCGGGCCGTTCGCCAACATCGCCCATGGCAACTCTTCCATCATCGCCGACCAGATCGCCCTTAAGCTGGTGGGGCCGGATGGGTACGTGGTCACCGAGTCCGGCTTCGGCGCCGACTGCGGCATGGAGAAGTTCTTCGACATCAAGTGCCGCTACTCCGGCCTCATCCCCAACTGCGTCGTCCTGGTCTGCTCGGTCCGGGCGCTGAAGATGCATGGCGGCGGGCCCGAGGTGATCCCCGGACGGCCCCTTGACCCCGCCTACACGGAGGAGAATCTGGAACTTCTCCAGAAGGGGCTGCCTAACCTGATCCAGCACGTGGAGAACGTCCAGAAGTTCGGTATCCCGGTGGTTGTTGCCATCAACCGTTTCAACTCGGATACTGACCGGGAGATCGGCATGATCAAAGAGGAAGCGATGAAGGCCGGCGCCTT
This sequence comes from Anaerolineae bacterium, assembly GCA_041082215.1. Lineage (GTDB taxonomy): Bacteria > Chloroflexota > Anaerolineae > B4-G1 > DUEL01 > JBDOIF01. Next base: position 121,073 of record JBDOIF010000041.1, on the reverse strand, counting down.
CGACTGCCTCATCAGCGAGGTGTGGGCCAAGGGCGGCGAGGGCGGCGCAGCACTGGCCGAGGCGGTGGTCCGGGCCTGCGAGCAACCCAATGGATTCCGCTTCCTCTACCCGCTGGATATCCCCATCAAGGAGAAGATCGAGACTATCGCCCGCGAGATCTACCGCGCCGACGGGGTGGACTACCTGCCTGAGGCGGAGCGGAAGATCGAGCTCTATACCGCGATGGGCTATGATAAACTGCCGCTCAACATGGCCAAGACTCACCTTTCCTTCACTCACGACCCGAAAATCAAGGGTGCTCCACGGGGCTGGCGACTGCCCATCCGCGATATCCGCGCCAGCGTCGGCGCCGGCTTCCTCTACCCGCTCTGCGGCGCGATGCGGACGATGCCCGGCCTGCCCAGCCGCCCGGCTTTCGTGGATGTGGATATTGACCTGAAGACGGGCAAGGTTGTCGGGTTGTTCTAGGAGCGTGTTGCGTATTGCGTATTCCGTGTTCCGTTAACGGAATACGCAATACGCACCAGAAAGGAGTGGAGCTATGGAAAAGATTGTGCTGGATGTCCCTCTCCTCTGGGCTGACCATCACACCCTTAAGGTATGGGACGTGCTGGGGAGCCTGGATGGGGTGGAGGAAGCATACGTCAGTTCGGCCTGGAAACAGGTCCTGGTGGCCTACGACCCGGCCAGGATCAACCGGGAAGCGATCGAGAAGGCCCTGGCCGAGGCCGGGTATCCTGTGGGTCAGGGGGAGACCCCCATTCTGGCCCAGCGGGATGAGAAGGCCCGGGACCCACGGTGGGAAGTGCTGGGCTTCCGCAGAAGCGAGACCTATCGGGCCGACATCGAGATGTCCGGCGACTTCCGCAAGTGGTAGCCTGAGAGTGAGGTGAGATATGCCAAAGGCAATGCGGACACCAGAAGAGGCCAGCCGGGATGAGGCAACGCGGGCGATGCTGGAGCGCGCGATGCGGATGGAGGTGGAGACCTCCTTCGCCCGGGCCGACGACATCACCCCCTGCCCTATCGGCTCCGAGGGCCTCTGCTGCAAAAACTGCGCGATGGGTCCATGCCGGCTGGTGGGGAAGACGGAGCGCGGCGTCTGTGGGGCGACACGGGCCACGGTCGTGGCGCGGAACTTCTGCCGTGCCGTCGCCGTCGGCGCAGCCTCCCACTCCGACCACGGCCGGGACATGGCCTATGCGCTCCTGGAGGCGGCCGAGGGTAAGGCGCCCGATTACAAAATCCGCGACCCCTACAAGCTGATGGAGGTGGCGGGCTACCTGGGGGTCAAGACGGACGGGCGGGGTATCAACGAAATCGCCCGCGACGTGGCCCTGGCTGCGCTGGGTGAGTTCGGCCGCGTACAGGGCGAGCTGCTCTATGTGAAGCGCGCCCCGCTCAAGCGGCAGAAGATCTGGCGCGAACTGGGCATCACCCCCCGCAGTATTGACCGGGAGGTGGTGGACCTGCTCCACCGCACCCACATCGGCAACGATCAGGACGCGGAGCACCTGCTGGATCAGGCGATGCGGTGCGCCCTGTCCGACGGGTGGGGCGGCTCGATGCTGGCCACCGACATCTCCGACATCCTTTTCGGCACCCCCTCCCCGATCCGTTCCCAGGCCAACCTGGGCGTGCTGCGGGAGGATATGGTCAACATCATCATCCACGGCCACGAGCCGACCCTCTCGGAGATGATCGTCGCTGCGGCCCAGGACCCCGAGCTGATCGCCTATGCCAGGAGCAAGGGGGCGGCCGGCATCAACCTGGCCGGCATCTGCTGCACCGCGAATGAGACGCTGATGCGGGAGGGTATCCCGCTGGCGGGCAACTTCCTCCAGCAGGAGCTGGCCATCCTCACCGGCGCTGTCGAGGCGATGGTGGTGGACGTGCAGTGCATCATGCAGGGGCTGGTCCCGGTCGCCGAGCAGTTCCACACCGAGCTGATCACCACCTCGCCCAAGGTGAGGATCACCGGCGCCACCCACATCCAGTTCGATGAATCGCGGGCGCTGGAGATCGCCAGGGAGATCGTCCGCCGGGCGATTGACCGCTTCCCGCTCCGGGGCGAGACCTTCATCCCGGACATCCGCAATCCCCTGGTCCCCGGCTTCTCCCACGAGTACATTGACTACGCCCTCGGCGGCATCTACCGCGGTTCCTTCCGCCCGCTCAACGACGCCATCGTTGCTGGCCGCATCCGGGGCGTGGTGGCTAACATCGGCTGCAACAACGCCCGCATGTGTCAGGATGAGCTCCATCGGTACGTGGTCGAACAGTTCCTGAAGAACGATGTGCTGGTGGTGGAGACCGGATGCGGGGCGATCGCCGGGGCAAAGGCCGGCTTCATGATGCCCGAAGCCGCTTTCGAGCTGGCCGGCCCAGGGTTGCGCGAGGTCTGTGAAGCCATCGGCATCTCGCCGGTGCTCCACCTCGGATCCTGCGTGGATAACTCCCGCATCCTCACCGTGCTGGCCCAGATGGCCACCGAGACCGGGCTGGGAGATGACATCGCCGACATCCCGGCCGTCGGTATGGCTCCGGAGTGGATGAGCGAGAAGGCGCTCTCCATCGCCACCTACTGCGTCGCTTCTGGCGCTTACGTCATCATGGGCGGCGAGGGGCCGGTGCGGGGCAGCGAGGAGGTGGTCCGCCTGATCAGCGACGGCTGGGAAAAGAAGGTCGGTGGGCGGCTGGAGTTCATCCCCGACGGTGAGGAGATCGTCCGTCGGGCGCTGGCCCATATTGACCGGAAGCGCGCTGCGCTGGGGCTGGCGGAATACGACCCCTCCAAGTGGGGCCGGTCCGGCGACTGGCGGATCCGCGAGGTGCTGGAGCTTCCGCTCGAGGAACGGATCGCCGCTGTGTATGGCAAGAAATAGGGGGAGGTGAACGAAGATGTCTCGATATATCGCAACCCGAGCCATCCGTGGGGCGAACGCCCTGGTCGCTGAAGCGGAGCAACTGCTGAACAGGGCCATCGCCGAGAAGGGCGGAGATACCCCGGTCGCCTTCCCCAACACCGCTTACTACCTGCCGGTCATCTACGGCATGCTGGCCCATCAGGTGACTAAGCTGGATGACCTGGTGCCGGTGGTGGAACACGCCAAGAAGCTGCTCCACCCGCTGCCGGATGAGCAGCTCTGGACTCCCTACCTGGGGGAGACGCTGGACTGCGGGATGGCGACGCTCCTGGCGGCGGAGACGATCGAGGGGGTCCGCTTCGCGCTGGGCCAGCAGCCGGAGCTATATCCGGGGCTGGAGCTGGCCGGTGGGACCGACTATCCTGGCCTGGAGGGCGGCCACCTCAACGGCCCCATAGACGACATTCAGCTCCGCTCCTGGGGTATCCAGCTGGTGGACGGCCGAATGCCAGGCTTCGCCGCCATCGTCGGCGCGGCTCCCAGCAACGAGGCGGCCGTCGCTATCATCCGCGAACTCCAGCGGCGCAACATCCTGATCTTCCTCTCCGGCAACGTCAACGGCCGCTCCATCATTGACCAGTTGCGCGAGGAAGGGGTGGAGATGGGGTACGATACCTACATCGTCCCCTTCGGCCGGGACACCATCTCCGCTATCTACGCCCTGGGGTTCGCCACCCGCTCCGCCCTCACCTTCGGCGGCCTCAAGCCCGGCCAGTGGCGGGAAATCCTCCTCTACAACAAGTACCGGGTCTTCGCCTTCGTCCTGGCGATGGGCGAGGTGGACGACCTCAAATACGCCGCCGCCGCGGGGGCCATCTCCTACGGCTTCCCCACTATCGCCGACACCGTCATCCCCCAGATCCTGCCCACCGGCGTCACTCAGTACGAGCACGTCATCTCCATGCCGTGGAACGAGATTGACGCCGAGACGGACACAGAAAAGGCCGCCAAGCTGGTCCAGCGGGCAATCGAGGTCCGGGGTGTCAAAGTCAAGATCACCGAGGTCCCCATCCCCGTGCCGTATGGCTCCGCCTTCGAGGGTGAGGTGGTCCGCCGGGCCGACATGCGGGTCGAGTTCGGCGGCAAAAACAGCCGCGCCTTCGAGTACCTGCGGATGGTCCCCATGGACCAGGTGGAGGATGGCAGGATCGAGGTCATCGGCCCCGGCTTTGAAAATGTCGAAGAGGGTGGGGCGATGGACCTGGGGATCCTGGTCGAGGTGGCTGGCCGGAAGATGCAGGAGGACTTCGAGCCGGTGCTGGAACGGCAGATCCACTACTTTGTCAACGGGGCCAACGGCGTCCAGCATATCGGCCAGCGGGACATCGCCTGGATCCGCATCTCGAAAGCGGCGGCGGAGAAGGGATTCAACCTCCGCCACTTCGGCGACATCCTCTACGCCCGGCTCCACGCTGACTTCGGCGCTATCGTGGACAAGGTGCAGGTGAAGATCATCACCGATCCGCAGCTCCATGCCGAGTGGCTGGAGAAGGCGCGGGCAGCCTATGACCGACGCAACCGCCGCCTGGCCGACCTGACCGACGAGGCGGTGGACACCTTCTACTCCTGCATCCTCTGCCAGTCCTTTGCCCCTACCCACGTCTGTGTGGTCAGCCCTCAGCGGTTGGGGCTGTGCGGGGCGTACAACTGGCTGGACTGCAAGGCCTCCTACGAGATCAACCCCACCGGGCCTAACCAGCCCATCGTTAAGGGGCAGTGCCTGGACCCGGAGAGGGGGTACTTCACAGGGATCAACGAGTACGCCCGGCAGGCCTCCCAGGGCACTGTGGAGACGGTCTCGATGTACTCCATTATGGAGAACCCGATGACCGCCTGCGGCTGCTTCGAGTGCATCGTCATGGTCATCCCCGAGGCCAACGGGGTGATGGTCGTCAGCCGGGAGGACCCGAGCATGACCCCTGCCGGGATGACCTTCTCCACCCTGGCCGGTATGGCCGGCGGCGGCCTGCAGACACCGGGGATCATGGGGGTCGGTAAGTACTATCTGACCAGCCCCAAGTTCATCTCCGCCGACGGCGGCTTCAAGCGGGTGGTCTGGATGTCCTCCTTCCTCAAGCAGACGATGGCCGAAGAGCTCAGGCAGGTCTGCGAGCGGATCGGGGAGCCCGACTTCCTGGATAAGGTAGCCGACGAGACAATCTGCACCGACGTGGAAGGGCTGCTCCAGTTCCTGGAGGAGAAGGGCCATCCCGCCCTGACCATGCCGTCCCTGTTCTAGCTGCCGGCGCTGGTTGAAGGGCGGCGAGGGGGGCCATCGCCGCCGGGCGGTGGCCCCCCGCTTTCAAGGAGAGACATCACGCTGGAGAGGCGAGAGCCGTCACTTGACGGAAACGACGTTGTGACGTACCCTATGGGTGGCTGCCCCGGGGCCGTTGCTCGTGGTATGCCCTGCCAGCGCGTATCCGTCCCATCTATTCGAGGAGGTTGTTCCTATGACCGTTGAGATACCCGCAGAGAAATGGTCGGGAAGGGTGCTGGAGGTGACGCTTGGAGCCACCCCCGCGGAGGGAGGAACCCGGAGCCGGACTGTGGTCGTTGGCGGCGAGACGACGTTGCCTTTTCTCCACTTTGAAGGGGAGATTCCTCATCCCCCCCGGGTAGCGATCGAGATCGCCGATCACCGCCCCGATGACTGGTCGCCGCTTCTGCTGGAGGCCTGGGGGAGTGTGGTGGGCGACCCGGCGGCCTGGGCCAGGGCGGCTGAGGAGGCCGGGGCGGACCTGGTCCTCCTCCAGTTGAGCCTGACACGCGATGGAGGGGCTCCCACCACCGCCAGGGATGCCCGGGCGGTCACCCGGGCTGTGCTGCAGGCCACCGGCCTGCCCATCCTGGTCTTCGGCCCGGGGCAGGTGGATGCCGATAACGAGCTGCTGGTGGCGGTGGCAGAAGAGGCGGTCGGCGAGCGGATCGTGCTTGGCATCTGCGAGGAGAAAAACTACCGCACCATCGTCGCCGCGGCCCTGGCCCACGGCCACCTGGTGAATGGCCGTACAGCGATGGATGTGAACCTGGCCAAGCAGCTCAATATCCTCATCTCCGATATGGGGCTGCCGCTGGACCGCATCATTATGGACCCCACCACCGCAGGGCTGGGATATGGTATCGAGTACGGCTACTCGGTGATGGAGCGACTCCGCCTGGCGGCGCTCCAGGGGGATAAGATGACCCAGTTCCCGATGCTGGTCACTCCGGGCTACGAGGCCTGGCGACAGAAGGAGGCCAAGGTCGGCCAGGGGGTGCCGGGGTCGTGGGGTGACTGGCGGGAGCGCGCCATCCTCTGGGAGACGCTGACAGCGACCTCCCTCATCGAGTCGGGGGCCGACATCGTTGTCCTGCGCCACCCGGAGACGGTGAAACGGGTCAAGGCATTTATCGGCAGGCTGATGGAGAAGTAGCGCAGGATTCTCCTGCGAGGAGGGAGAAGATGGCACTCACCGGATTGCAAATCTACAAACTGCTCCCGCAGACCAACTGCAAAGAGTGCGGTTTCCCCACCTGCCTGGCCTTCGCGATGAAGCTGGCGGCCAAGCAGGCAGAGCTGGCGGCCTGCCCGTACGTCTCCGAAGAAGCAAAGGCGCAGCTTGCGGCCGCGGCCGCGCCGCCCATCCGCCTGGTGACGGTCGAGGGGCCAGGCCATAGGGTGGAGGTCGGTAACGAGACCGTGCTCTTCCGTCACGAGAAGACCTTTTATCACCCGTGCGGTCTCTTTGTCCGTGTGAAGGACTCCGACAACGTCAGAGCGGCGGCGGAAGCGGCGATGGGGTATGCCGTTGAGTACGTGGGGATGAGCCTCTTCCTCGACGGCGTGGCAGTAGAGGCAGCCTCGGGCAGCGCGACAACGTTCGCCGGGGCGGTCAGGGCGGTGCGAGAGGTGACCGACCGTCCGTTGATCCTGATGGCAGAGAACCCCGAGGTGCTGAAGGCAGGGGTGGAGGCAGACAAGGGCGGTCGGCCCCTTCTCTACGCCGCCACGGAGGAGAACTGGCAGGCGGTTGCCGCGTTGGGCAAGCAGACAGGCGCCCCCGTCGCTGTCCGCGCCAGCACACTGGACGGGCTGGCCGAGCTGACAGAGAAGATCAAGGGAGCAGGGGTGGAGGATATGGTCCTCGACCCCGGCGTGCGGGGGCCGCTGGAGAGCCTGACGGCCTTCACCCAACTGCGCCGGCTGGCCCTGAAAAAGAACTTCCGCCCGCTGGGGTATCCACTCATCGCCTTCCCCGGCGAAGGGGCAGCGGACGGGATCGAGGAGGCCCAACTGGCGGTGCAACACATCGCCAAATACGGCGGCTTCATCGTCCTGGACCGGTTCACACCGGCCCTGGCCTACGCCCTCCTGGCCTGGCGGACCAATATCTACACCAACCCGCAGGAACCGATCAAGGTGCAGCCGGGCGTCTACGAGATCAACAGCCCCAAGGCCGATTCGCCGGTTATGGTCACCACCAATTTCTCCATCACCTACTTCTCCGTGGCCAATGAGGTGGATGGCAGCGGGTTGCCCGGATGGCTGCTGGTGGCGGACGCGGAGGGGATGAGCGTCCTCACTGCCTGGGCTGCGGGCAAGTTCGACGCCGAGCGGATCGCCAAGACGGTGAAGACAACCGGTATCGAGGAGAAGATCAGCCACCGCAAGCTCATTATCCCCGGTCACGTGGCGGTGCTCCTGGGCGAGCTGGAGGAAGAGCTGCCCGGCTGGGAGATCCTGGTCGGGCCGCGCGAGGCAGTGGACCTGCCTGGCTTCCTCAAGCTCTGGAGCCCCTCCTGACCCTCCCACCCCCTTCTTTACCCCTCCCCCTTTCCCCTCGCCGGGGAGAGGGGGAGGGGACGGGAGGAGGGGGAGGCAATCCATCACGCGCATGGCCACCGTTTGTTTCAGGACCGCCGATAAGCGGGTGGAGGTGCCCGCCGGTACCCTCCTGAGCGACGCCGCCCAGAAGGCAGGGGTGGAAATCCTTATGCCCTGCGGCGGGCAGGGGCGGTGCGGCCGCTGCGCCGTCATTGTCGAAGAAGGGAAGGTGCGCCGCCGCTCCACACGCCATATCTCCCCCGAAGATGTGGCGGCCGGCTATGCGCTGGCCTGCCAGACCGTGGTGGAAGGGGACCTGGTCGTCACTGTGCCGCCTCAGGAGAAGATCGAGCGGCGGATCAAGGAGAGCAAGCGGGCAGCCAGGGTCGAGCTTCCCTTCCCCTATACCCTCCACGACCAGCCCCTGCGCAAGTTCGTCGTCACCCTGCCCCCGCCCTCCCTGGAGGATCAGACCGACGACTGGTCCCGCCTCCGACGGGAGCTGGCCCGCCGCTACAACCTGCGCGACCTCCAGGCTTCCCTGCCTGTGCTGCGCAGGCTGGCCCCCGCGCTCCGGGAGGGGGAGTGGACGGTCACGGTGGTGGTGGAGCTGGATACATGGGATCGGCCCGAGGGGCCGCCGCGCGTCCTGGATGTCCTCCCCGGCGACCGCCAGGAGAGCCTGTGGGCGGCGGCCATTGACATCGGCACAACCAGCAACGTGGTCTGGCTGGTGGACCTGATCGGCGGGGAGGTGATGGCCCAGGCGGCTGACTACAACGGCCAGATCGCCCGTGGCGAGGACGTCATCTCCCGCATCATCTACGCCTCCAGGGGGAATGGCCTCCAGGAGTTGCAGGGGCTGGTGGTGGGGACATTAAATCGGCTTCTGGAGCAGGTCGCCCGGGAGCGAGGGATCTCCACCAGCGAAATCTACAAAGTCGTCGTGGCAGGCAATACGACCATGCTTCACCTCTTCGCCGGCATCCCCCCCGAGTCCATCCGTCTGATGCCCTTCATCCCTGTCGTCAACCACCTGCCCCCCTTCCCGGCCCGGGAGATCGGCCTGGGAGTCAACCCTGAGGCGACGGTGGATTGCCTGCCCGGCATCGCCTCCTATGTGGGGGCCGACATCACCGCCGGGGTGGTCAGCTCCGGGATGTGTGAAGCTGGGGAACTGACCCTCTTTGTGGACATCGGGACCAACGGGGAGATGGTGCTGGGGGATTGTTCCTGGCTCATCGCCTGCGCCTGCTCCGCCGGCCCGGCCTTTGAAGGGGCGGGCGTGGTCCACGGGATGCGGGCTACCGCCGGGGCCATCGAGGAGGTGTGGATCCATCCGGAGACCTACGAAGCGACCTATCGGGTCATCGGCGGGGAGAGGCCCCGCGGGATCTGCGGCTCCGGCCTGATCTCGTTGATGGGGGAGATGTTTGTCGCCGGGGTGATGGACAAGAGCGGCAACATCAACCTCGACCTGCCCACGGATCGGGTGCGGAGGGGAGAACACGGGCCGGAATATGTGGTGGCCTGGGGCAGGGAGACGGCTACAGGGGAGGACATCGCTATCACAGCGGTGGACATTGATAACCTGATGCGGGCGAAAGCGGCCATCTACGCCGGCTTCTCCGTCCTGGCCCGAAGCGTGGGGCTGAGCCTGCAGGATGTGAGCCGGGTGCTCATCGGCGGAGCCTTCGGCCAGTACATCAACGTGGAAAAGGCGATCCAGATCGGCATGCTGCCCGATATGCCCTATGACCGCTTTCATTTTCTGGGCAACACGTCGGTGCGGGGGGCTTACTACGCGCTGGTTTCCCGCGAGATGCGTCGGCGGGTGGCCGAGGCCGGGCAGATGATGACCTATCTGGAGCTTTCCGCCGACAACACCTTCTTCGACGAATTTAACGCGGCCCTCTTCCTTCCTCATACGGATATGGCCCAGTTCCCGTCGGTGGCGGCGCTGGTGGAGGGAGGATGAATCTCACAGGGCTGCATATCCTCCTGACCTACGTGTGTAACTATGAGTGCGACCACTGCTTCGTCTGGGGAAGCCCTGCTCAGAAAGGCACGATGACGCTGGCGCAGATCCGGGACATCTACCGCCAGGCGCGGGAACTGGGAACGGTGGAGTGGATTTATCTGGAGGGGGGAGAGCCGTTTCTGTACTATCCGGTTATGGTGCGGGCAGCCCAGGAGGCAGCCGCCCTGGGCTTCCACGTGGGCCTGCTGAGCAACGTCTACTGGGCGACCACCGTCGAAGATGCCGCCGAGTGGCTGCGACCGCTGGCGGGCCTTGTGGACGATCTGACGGTCTCGACCGATCTGTTCCACTACGACGAGGTGGTGAGCGCTCAGGCCCGCAATGCGCTGGCGGCGGCGGAGCAACTGGGCATCCCCTCCGATACCATCATCTGCCAGGTGCCGGAGGGGGCCCCAGGCTACCCCGTGCAGGAACCGGGCGAACCTGTGGAGAGCGGCCCGATCATGTTCAAGGGGCGAGCCGCTGTGAGACTGGTGGAGGGTCTGGCGCGGCGGCCCTGGGGAGAGTTCGCAGAGTGCCCGCATGAGCGGCTGGATCGCCCCGGGCGGGTACATGTGGATTGCTACGGCAACCTCCACCTCTGCCAGGGGCTGACGATGGGCAGCCTGTTTGAACGAAGCCTGGTGGAGATCGTGGAGTCGTACAACCCGCAGTCTCACCCGATTGTCGGGCCGCTCCTGGCTGGAGGGCCGACGGAACTGGCCCGGCGGTATGCGCTTCCCCACCAGGAGGCGTATGTAGATGCCTGCCACCTCTGCTACGAGATGCGGGCCCTGTTGCGAACACGATTCCCGGAAGTGTTGGGGCCGGGTCAGATGTACGGGGAGGGTCTGAATTGACGGTTACCATCGCGCTGGCCGGTAAGGGAGGCACCGGAAAAACGACGATCGCGGCCTGCCTGATCCGTTACCTGCTGGAGGAGCGGGGCGGTTCGGTGCTGGCCATTGACGCCGACCCGGCGATGAACCTGCCGCTGGTCCTGGGGATGGAGGTGGAAACCACCGTCGGCGATATCCGCGAGGATATGCTGGGCCTGGTCCAGTCCAGCGGCGCGCTGGCGGGCTCTATGCCCGGCGGTATGAGCAAGCAGGACTACCTGGACTATCAGGTGCAGATGGCGCTGGTGGAAGGGAACCGGGTGGACCTTCTGGCGATGGGCCGGCCGGAGGGGCCGGGCTGTTATTGTGCGGCCAACCAGATGCTGCGCCTGATCGTGGACCGGCTGGGAAAGCAGTATGACTATGTGGTCATTGACAACGAGGCGGGAATGGAGCATCTGAGCCGCCGCACCACCCGCGACGTGGACGTCCTGCTCCTGGTGACGGACCCCACCCGGCGGGGGATCGTCGCCGCGGAGCAGATGGCGAAAATGGTGCCGGGATTGCAGATCGCAGTGGGGGCGACCTATCTGGTCGTCAATCGGGTGCGGGGGGAGTTGCCCGCCCCCCTGGCGGAAGCCGTCGCCCGGACCGGCCTGGAGATGATCGGTTTGGTGCCGGAAGACCCGACAATGGCGGAGTTTGAGTTCAGGGGCCGTCCGCTGGTGGAGCTGCCGGCTGATACAGCGGTGTATCAGGCTGTGAGAGGGATCGCAGAGCAGGTAATGCGCAGGGCGTGAAACGTGAGGTGGGAAACAGGAGGTATGAAATGTACATTATCGCTGAGAATATTCACATTATCTCCCCTAAAGTGAAGGAGGCGATCGCGGAACGGAATGCCCGGTTCTTCCAGGACCTGGCCGTGCGGCTGGTGGAGGCAGGGGCCAGCGCCGTTGACCTGAACATCGGCCCTCAAAAGAAGCAGGGCCACGAAATCCTGCCCTGGCTGGCCGAGGCCGTCCAGCAGGTGGTGGATGTGCCGCTCTGTTTCGACACCACCAACCTGGCGGCGATCGAGGCGGCCTGCGAGGTGGTCACCAAGGCTCAGCCGATCATCAACTCCACCTCAGCGGCGCCGGAACGGCTGGAGCGGGTGCCGCTGGTGGCCAAGAAGTATAACACCCGGCTGATCGCCCTCACCATGGGGGAGGGGATGATCCCTGTCAAGGCGGATGAGCGGGTCAACATCGCTCTGGAGGTCCTCATCCCCCGCATGCTGGAGATTGACTTCCCTATCGGCGACCTGATCATTGACCCCCTGGTGCTCACCGTCTCCGGCTGTCAGGAGTACTGCCCGGAATGCATCGAGGCAGTGCGCACGCTGAAGTTTGCGTGGGATCCCCCACCGTTGACCAATGGCGGCCTATCCAACGTCTCTAACGCCGTCCCTAACGAGATGCGCCCGTTGCTCAACCGCACCTATATGGTGATGCTGATGGGCGCCGGCATTGATATGGTCATCGCCGACCCGCTCGATAAGGAGCTGATGGAGTGGATCCGCGTGGTCGAGGAACGGGATGAGAGCACAGCCCTCAACCGCCTGCTTCTCAAGCTCCACGACCGGGTGGCGGCGATGGAGGAACTCCAGCCGGAAGATGTGGATATGTCCGACCCGGAGCAGGTGGCGGTCTGGAAGACGGTGCAGGTGCTGCTGAACAAGGTGATCTATACGGATTCGTACTTGCGGCTGTAGCGGATTCGAGATTGCTGAGGAGGCAAAATGGGCGCACAACTGATTGACGGCAATGCCACAGCGGCGGCGATCCACGAGGAGGTCCGGGCCGAGGTAGAGGAGCTCAAGAGCAAGTACGGCATCGTCCCCGGGCTGGCGACGGTGCTGGTGGGGGAGAACCCCGCTTCCCAGTTCTACGTCCGTTCCAAGCAGAAGAAGTGCGGCGAGGTGGGCATCCGCTCCTTCGGCCACGAGTTGCCGGAGAACGCCTCTCAGGAAGAGGTGGAGAGGCTGGTGGCGGAGTTGAACGCCAACCCGGAGGTCCACGGTATCCTGGTCCAGCTCCCCCTGCCGGGGCATCTGGATGAGGAGCGGGTGCTGGCGGCCATCGGCATAGATAAGGACGTGGACGGCTTCCATCCCATCAACATCGGTCGGCTGGCCATGAAGGGGCGCAAGCCGATGTTCGTCCCCTGCACCCCCGCTGGTTGCATCGAGCTGCTGGACCGATACGGTATCGAGATCGAGGGGAAGGACGCGGTGGTGCTGGGCCGCAGCAACATCGTCGGGCTGCCGGTGGCGATGCTCCTGCTGCACCGGAATGCCTCCATCACCATCTGCCACTCCCGCAGCAAGGACCTGCCTGCGATCTGCCGTCGTGCGGACATCCTGATCGCCGCAGTGGGCCGCCCGCGGATGGTCAAGGGGGATTGGATCAAGCCTGGCGCGGCGGTAATTGATGTGGGGATCAACCGGGTGGACGACCCCTCGGCCAAGCAGGGGTATCGCATCGTCGGCGACGTGGACTTTGAAGAGGCCAAAGAGGTCGCTGGCTATATCACCCCCGTCCCCGGCGGCGTGGGCCCGATGACTATCGCGATGCTCCTGAAGAATACCCTGACCTCGGCCAAGCGGGCTGCGGGCCTGTTGTAGGGAAACCACAGAGGCACGGAGAACGCAAAGGGCACACTGAGGGGATGGAAACTCTGGGGAAAACCCTGTAGAACCTTCGCTTCCTCCGTGTCTCTGTGGTGAAGCATTGAGGAGCGGTATGCGAACGACCATCTCGGTCAATAAAGTGCGTGGTGCGTTCGTCCGCGAGGTGGAGGAGATCAGCGGGGAAGACCTGCTGGCCTGCAATCAGTGCGGCAAGTGCAGCGCCGGTTGCCCTGTGGCGGCGGTGATGGACCTGTTGCCCAGTCAGGTGATCCGGATGGCCCAGTTGGGGATGGAGGAGGTGCTGGAAAGCCGCACCATCTGGATCTGCGCCTCCTGTCTCACCTGCGTCTCCCGCTGTCCCAAGGGGGTGGACCTGCCCCGGCTGATGGAGGCGTTGCGGGAGATCTCGCTGCGGGCGGGCGCAACCGAGATAGACCTGAACCGGTTGCCGAAGGACCTGGTGAGCGAACTCCCGCAACTGGCCATCGTCGGCGGCTTCCGCAAGTACATTAAATAGGCGGAATACGCAGTACGGAGTACGCTATGAAAATCCCGTACTATCCCGGATGCACGTTGTCCACGAAGGCGAAGGGATACGACCGCTCTGGGCGAGCAGTGGCGGCTGCGCTGGGGATGGAGCTGGTGGAGCTGCCTGATTGGCAGTGCTGTGGGGCAACCTTCCCTCTGGCGACGGATAACTCCATGGCCCTGATCGCTCCCACGCGGGTTCTCTATCAGGCAGAACGGGCGGGTGAACGGGTGGCTGCCCTCTGCGCCATCTGCTACCACGTCCTCAAACGCACCCAGACCGCGCTGGCGCGTGACGAGGCGATGCGGGAGCGCATCAACTGGTTCACCGAGCAGGAATACCAGGGCCGGGTCCGGGTGGTCCATCTGCTGGAGCTGCTGCGGGACGAGCTGGGCTGGGAGGGGTTGGCCCGGCGGGTGACTCGCCCCCTGGTCGGGCTGCGGGCTGCACCCTATTACGGCTGCCTCCTCCTCCGGCCCTACGATGAGATCGGGATGGATGATCCGGAAGCCCCCGCTATCCTTCATGACCTGCTCCGGGCATTGGGCGCGGAGGTGGTGGACTTCCCGTACAACGTCGAGTGTTGTGGCTCCTATATCACGGTGAAGGACCCCCAGATTTCGGAAAGGATGTCCCGGGACATCGTCGCATCGGCACGGGAGCACGGCGCCCAGGTCATCGTCACCGCCTGCCCCCTCTGCCAGTTTAACCTGGACTGGCCCCAGCGGGAGAAGGGGGTCGGGCGCGCTGGCGACGAAATCCCGGTGATCTATTTCACTCAACTGATGGCCGTCGCACTGGGGCTTGCGGAGGAGGACTGGGGTATGGAGGGGCATTATGTGGACCCCCGCCCTCTGTTTGCAGGCCGGGTCGAATAAGGGCTTGCCGCTTTGGCAGGAGGGCGATGAAGGGGCGATCGCGATCCAGGGACAGGCGCGGAAAGAGGTGGCTGAAAGACCTCCGCACGCTCTGGCGCCACCTCTCCGCCGGTCACATCGTCGTTCTGCTGGTCGCCCTCATCCTCCTTCAGGGTGTGCTGTTCTGGCTGTGCGAGCGGGACCATAATCCGGAGATCAGCCAGGGGCCCGTGGGAACGCTCGAGGCGCTGTGGGCGATCGCTATCTTCCTCTTCAGCGGCGCGGATTTCGCCCCGGTCACACTGGGCGGCCGCATCCTGGCCGTGATCGGAATCCTGGAGGGGATGACCCTCCTCTCAACGGTGGTCGCCTCGTTGACAGTACTGCAACTGCGGGGGCGAAAAGGGGCGGTGGAGGAGATGAAAGACCACATCATCATCCTGGGGTGGACGACGAAGACCCGGCGTCTGATCCAGCAATTACAGTCGGAAGACCTCAAGAACGTCCGGCCGCTGGTGCTGGTGGCCGACCTTGCCGAGAACCCTGTGCCTGACCTGGATGTCGCTTTTGTCGGAGGCGACCCGACGAGGGACGAGACGCTCCTGCGGGCAGGGATCAGGGAGGCCTATGGCGCGATCGTGCTGGCCGATCCCCTTCATCCCGACCCCGATGCAAGGACCCTCCTGACCACCCTGGCCGTTGAACATCTCAACCCGGAAATCTACACAACCGTCGAGGTCGTTGATCCGGATAACGTCCATCACTTTCGCCACGCCAATGTGGACGAGGTGGTCTGCCTGAATCAGTTCAGCGAGTACCTGATCCTGCAGTCCTCCGTCAGCCATGGCCTCTCTCGCCTCTTCGCCTCCCTGCTGAGCTTCGGAGAGGGGGATGAGATCTATCGCGTGCCGGTCCCTGCCGCCTACGTCGGTTGGACCTTCCGCCAGGCTTTTGTGGATATGGGAGAGCGGCTGCAGATGATCCTGCTGGCCGTTGAGCAGGGAGACCACCTGATGATCAATCCCAAAGAGGACATCCTCCTGCGGGAGGGGGATTATCTATTTGTGGTCGCGCCCAGCGAGCCAGCCTTTGACGGGCTTCACCCGTCGGAGGTGGGATAAGAGGGGGCAGCGGATGCGCTACAAGTTGTTCATTCCTGGACCCTGTGAGGTTGATGAGGCCGTGCTGGAGGCGATGGCCCGGCCCACGCCCCGCCATTACGGCCCGGAGTGGATGGAGGTCTATCGGGAGACGGTGGGGCTTTTGAAGCGCGTCTTTCAGACCGATAACGACATATTTCTGGTGCCAGGGGCCGGTTCGGCGGGGATGGATATGGCCATCGGCAGCCTGCTGGCGGCCGGGAAGACAGTGATTGTCGGGCAGAACGGCTTCTTCGGCGAGCGGCTGGTGGAGATCGCCGCCTCCCACGGCCTGCGGGTCGTCCCCTTCGAGGCGCCCCTCGGCCGGCCGCTGGACCCCGACGATCTCCGTTCGACACTGGCCCGGGAGCCGTCGGCGCGGGCAGTGGCCGTGGTCCATCATGAAACCTCCACTACCGTCCTCAATCCGCTCCGGGAGCTGGTGGAGGCGACCCACGAGGCAGGGCTTCCCATAATCGTGGACGCCATTGCCTCCCTCGGCGGCACCCCACTGCCGGTGGATGAGTGGGGGGTTGACGTCTGCGTGACGGTGGCGAACAAGTGCCTGGAGTGTCCTCCAGGGCTGGCCTTCATCTCCGTGGGGCCTCGGGCCTGGGAATGGGTGGATGGCAACGACAGTCAGCCGGGATGGTACCTGAACCTGCGTACCTGGCGGCGGTACGCTACCGACTGGGCGGATTGGCATCCCTATCCGGTCACTCTGCCCACCAACAATATCCTGGGGCTGCGTGTGAGCCTCGCGCGGATCCTGGAGGAAGGGCTGGAGGCCCACTTCGCCCGCTACCGGCAGGCCGCTCAGGCGGTCAGGCGGGGGCTGGAGGCGCTCGGCTTCGAGATGCTGGTGGAAGAGCCTTTCGCTTCGCCTATCGCCACAGCGGTGAAGGTCCGGCCGGAGCTGGATGCGGGCGCATTGATGGGCTACCTGGCCCGGGAACACGGCATTCTCGTATCCGGAGGGCTTGGGCCGCTGGCCGGGAAGATCTTCCGCGTGGGGCATATGGGCAAGGCAGCTACCCGACCCTATCTGATGGAGTTCCTCTTCGCCGTGGAGGAGTTCCTGCGGGGGAAAGGGTTTGCGGTGCCGGCGGGGACGAGTATGGTGGGGATGGTGTAACTGAAACGGGGAACGAAGGACATACTATGCCGACTGCTTTAGAGCTGGCTCGGGATGGCTGGAAATCTTTCTTAGAGGCGGCCCGGCGCCGCCGGATAGAGCCTGCGTATTCGGAGCATCCGGAACGGGAGCGCCTCCTATCTCTTGCACGCCAGGTGGCCGAAGCTCTCAAAGCCCGTTTCGGGGTGAAGCGGGTCATCCTTTTCGGCTCCCTGGCTCACGGAGCCTGGTTTGTTCCCGATTCGGATGTAGACCTGGTGGTTGAGGGGCTAGCAGAGAAGGATTACTGGGAAGCATGGCGGCTGGCGGAGGAAATCATTGGAGACCGTGCGGTAGACCTGATCGAACTGGAAATGGCAGGGGAATCCCTTCGCCGAGCGATTGAGCGATATGGGGTGGAATTGTGAACTTTCCGCTTCTGGAACTGGTGGAACGCATCCGAGGGGAGATCCCCAACCTGGACTACACAGTACAACGAGTTCAGGCAGCCTGGGCACAGGCGAGACAGAAACCGGAAGAAAGTGCCTATCTGGACTCGGTTGCCTTGAACCTGCACGGCTTTTACTCCGGATTGGAGCGTCTTTTTGAACTTATCGCGCGACACGTGGATGGCTTACTTCCGGGCGGCGAAATGTGGCACCGAGACCTGCTTTGGCGGATGACACAGGATGTCCCCAACGTACGTCCTGCTGTTATCAGCCGGGAAAGCGGGAAGGCTCTGGACGAGTTCCGCAGGTTTCGCCACCTAGTGCGAAACGTATACACGATGAGCCTCTCGCTGGAGAAAGTAGCCGGGTTGGTATCTGTCTTGCCTGCTCTGTGGTCAACAGTGCGGGCTGAGCTGAGCGCTTTTGCGGACTTTCTGGAAGCAGTGGAGCAGGCGCGGCTATGAACCGTATCGGCGTCTTCGTCTGTCATTGTGGGATCAACATCGCCGCTACGGTGGATGTGGAGCGGGTAGCGGAAGCGATGAGGGGGGATCCCCACGTCGCCTTCGCCACCGATTACAAGTATATGTGCTCTGATCCAGGGCAGCAGTTGATCCGGGACGCGATAGCCGAACACGGGCTGGATGGGGTCGTCGTGGCTGCCTGCTCGCCAGGGATGCACGAAAAGACCTTCCGGGCAGCGGTGGCAGCAGCCGGGCTGAACCCCTACCGCTGCGAGATCGCCAATATCCGTGAGCAGTGCTCCTGGGTCCATCAAAATGAGCCGGACCAGGCCACCGGGAAGGCGGTCGAGATCGTCCGCGCAATGGTGGAGAAGGTCCGGCGGGATGAGCCGCTGGTTCCTTCGAAGCTCCCCATCACCCGGCAGGCCCTGGTCATCGGCGGCGGGGTGGCGGGGCTGGAGGCGGCCCTGGACATCGCCAGCGCTGGCTATCCGGTGGTCCTGGTCGAACGGGAGGACCGCCTCGGGGGGAAGATGGCCCGTCTCTCCGGCACCTATCTCAACTTCGAGGCCGCGGCCGACCTTCTGCAACAGCGGGTCGAGCGGGCCCTGAGCCATCCCAATATCCGGGTGATGCTGAACACGCAGGTAACGGGCCTGGAGGGGTACGTGGGGAACTTCAGGGCCGAGGTGTCAGGCCCGGACCTGAAAGCGGAGGCTGTTGAGGTCGGCGCGGTGGTGGTGGCTACAGGGTGGGACCCCTACCCGCTGGCCCGCCTGCCGGAATACGGCGGCGGGGAGGTGCCAGACGTGGTGGACGGCCTCACCTTCGAGGGAATGCTGCGGGAGGGAGAGCTGCGCCGTCCCTCCGATGGCCGCGTTCCCCGCGAGGTTGTCTTTGTCCAGTGCGCTGGCTCCCGCGACCCGGAACGGGGCGTTTCCTACTGCTCCAAGGTCTGCTGTATGTATGTTGCCAAACAGGCGATGATGTTCAAGGAGCGGGTCCCGGAGGGCCAGGCCTACGTCTTCTACATAGACATCCGTTCCGCCGGCAGGGGGTACGATGAGTATGTCCAGCAGGCGATGGAGGTGCACGACGTGCTCTACCTGCGGGGAAGGGTGAGCAAAATCTTCCGCCGTGGGGATCGGGTGGTGGTGTGGGGGGCGGATACACTGGCTGGCCGTCCTGTGGAGGTGGAGGCGGACCTGGTGGTGCTGGCCACGCCGATGTTGCCCAGCCGGGAGGCGGTCCCACTGGCCCAGACGCTGCACATTCAGACCGATAGCTACGGTTTCTACAGCGAGGCCCATCCCAAGCTGCGGCCGGTGGAAAGCCTGACGGCTGGCATCTTCCTGGCCGGGGCCGGGCAGGGACCGAAGGACATCCCGGAGGCCGTGGCTCAGGCCGGCGGCGCGGCCGCAAAGGTGTTGCAGTTGTTTGCTCAGGAGGCGATGGTTCAGGAGCCGACGGTTGCCTATGTGGTGGAAGACCTTTGTTCTGCCTGCGGTGCATGCGTGGCGGTCTGCCCCTATGGGGCCAGGGAGGTCCATCCAGTACGCAGGGTCGCTACCGTCAACGCCGCCCTCTGCCAGACCTGTGGCGCCTGCGTGGTGGCCTGCCCCAACAAAGCCAGCCGGATCCATAACTGGGAGCCAGAACAGATGCTGGCGATGGCAGATGTGCTGGCTGAAAGGAGGAAGGAATGAGCGACGTCTGGGATCAGTTGGCTAACTACCGGAAAGTGAAGACCCTTCCGGATGGCTCACGGCTGCTCCTGCGGCCACTCCAGAAGGGGGACAGGGAGGCCCTGGTGGACCTGTTCGCCCGGGCGTCCCGGCAGGACCTGGAGTGGTACCGCATAGACGCAGCAGACCCCAAAGTGGTGGAAGGGTGGGTGGACCACCTGGACTACCATCGGGTCTTCCCTCTCATCGCCTTCGTGGGCGACAGGCTGGTGGGGGATGCCACGCTCCATTTCGGCGAGCACTACCATCGCCATCTGGCCTGGGTGCGCATCTTCCTGGATAAGGAGTACCGTCGCCGGGGGATTGGCACGCTGATGGTGCAGAGCCTGATCGAGATCGCCAGGCGATTGGGCCTCCACCAGTTATACGGAGAGATCGTCACCACCCAACCCCAGATCATCCAGGGGTTCCTCGATATGGGCTTTCAGCACGAGGTGACCCTGCGGGATTATTTCATCACCAGCACCGGCGAGACGCTGGATATGGCGATCCTGGTGCTCCGACTGGTGGACAACGCAGGCAGGTTCTAGCTCTTTTTCAGATTTCGGGAGGTGGCAATGGCCTACTTGCCAGACCTGACCTTCGGTCGGGCTGTTCAGGAGCGGAGCGGCGTGCCGCTGCTGCGCTGCTATTTCTGCCAGAAGTGCTCTGCTGGTTGCCCCGTCGCCTATGCGATGGACTACAAGCCCGCGCAGGTGGTACGGCTGGTCCAGTTGGGACAGGAGGAAAAGGTGCTCTCCAGCTCGGCGATCTGGCTCTGTGTGGGGTGTGAGACCTGTGGGACCCGCTGTCCCAACCAGATTCGGCTGGCCCCAATGTTCGACACGCTTCGCTATATAGCCCTGGAAAAGGGATATAAACCCGATCCGGCAGTTTATGCCCTTCACCGCTCCTTCCTGGATAGTATCCGCATATGGGGCCGGGTGCATGAGCTGAGCATGCTGATGGAATACAAGCTGCGCAGCCGGGACCTGTTCTCCGATCTGTTGATGGGCGTTGGCCTGATTCTGAAGGGCAAGATCTCCTTCCTGCCGGAGCGGATCCGGGGGCTGGCACAGGTCCGGCGGTTGTACGAAAGGGAGGATACAGGCAGGCAAGTAGGCGAGGGTTCACTCTAGTTCCCTTGTCTACTGTTTCCTTGAGCGAGGAGGGCACACCGTGAAATACGCCTACTATCCCGGATGCACCATCGGTACTACGGCCATCGAGTTTGGCCTCTCCACCGACCACGTCTGTGAGGCGCTGGGTGTGGAGCTGGTCGAGCTGGAGGATTGGAACTGCTGCGGGGCTTCTTCGGCCCACAGCCTGGACCATGAGCTTGCCCTCCGGCTGCCGGCCCGGAACGTGGCGCTGGCTCAGGAGACGGGATTGGACATCGTCGCTCCCTGCCCGGCCTGTTATCAGCACGTCCTTGCCGCCGACCTCAAGCTCAGGGAAGACCCGTCGTGGCGGCAGGAGATGGAAAAGATGCTGGGCTTCACCTATACCGGCAGGGGCCGCCCCCGCCACCTGCTGGAGGTCCTCAGCGAACCAGACGTAGTGGAGCGGGTCCGGCAGAAGGTCGTCCACCCCCTGAAAGGGCTGCGGGTGGTCTCTTACTACGGCTGCGTCCTGGTCCGCCCACCGGAGATCACCGGCTGGGACCACCCTGAGCACCCGGAGCGGATGGATCGGCTCATGGAGGCGATCGGCGCAGAGCCGGTGGATTGGTCGTACAAGGTGGATTGCTGCGGGGCCAGCCTCTCCCTGAGCCGGAGTGAAGTGGTCGTCACCCTCTCTACCCGGCTGGCCCGGGCGGCCCAGGAGGCCGGGGCCGATGTGATCGCCTGCGCCTGCGGGATGTGCCAGATCAATCTGGACACCCGTCAGGCGCTGGAGAAAAAGGTCCCTGTCCTCTACTTCACGGAGCTGATGGCCCTGGCCTTCGGCCTGACCGACGTGGAGAAGTGGCTGAGAAAGCATACCGTGGATCCCAGACCGGTCTTGGAGAAATACGGAATACGGAATACGTGATGCGTATTGCGTATTGCGTACTGCGTACTGCGTATCACGTGTTGTATGATGGAGGAGCCTGTGACCAAGAACGACACCAGCTCTGGAAACAACGCTGTCCTGATCGTCGGCGCAGGGATCGGCGGAATGCAATCGGCGCTGCTTTTGGCAGAGGCCGGCTACAAGGTCTATCTGCTGGATCCCGCGCCGGGGATCGGCGGCTCGATGCACCTCCTCGACCGCACCTTCCCCACTGACTCCTGTGGCATCTGCCATATGCTGCCGGGGCGGGCCGCTTACTGCCCAACCATCGAATGCGACCTGCATCCGAATATCGAGATCGTTCCCTATGCCGAACTGCTGGCCCTTGACGGGGAGCCAGGCGCCTTTACAGCCCGCATCTGGCGCAAGGCGCGCTATGTCTCCGTGGAGCGGTGTATCAACTGCGGGCGCTGTGCTGAGGTCTGCCCTGCCGAACGGCCCGACGTGGTTGCAGGTTATGATGTTTCGGGTTTCAGGCCCGGTGGACCTGAGACCATCAGGCCCGAAACCCCCCGCAAGGCGATCTACCGCCCGCCGCTGCGGGCCGTCCCGCTGGCCTATGTGATTGATATGGACCGCTGCACCCGCTGCGGCAGGTGTGTGGAGGTCTGCCCCACTGACGCTATTGACCTGGATATGCAGCCCGTAGCGGACGAGCTGGCGGTGGGGGCGGTGATCCTGAGCCCGGGATTCGAGCCTTTCGACGCCCGACTGAAGGGGGAGTACGGCTTCGGCTACTATGAAAACGTCCTCTCCAGCATCCAGTTCGAGCGGATGATCAGCCACGCTGGGGCCACCGGCGCTCACATCATCCGCCCCTCCGACGGCCGTCCGCCGGGGCGGATCGCCTTTATCCACTGCGTCGGCTCACGGGATGTGTCTATTGGTAAAGGGTATTGCTCCTCGGTCTGCTGCATGTACACTGCCAAGCAGGTGAGAGTGGCCAAGTTCCTGCAGCCGGAGCTGGAGGTCACGGTCTTCTTTATGGATATTCGCACCCACGGCAAGGACTTCGAGGAGTATTTCGACCGGGTCAGGTCCCTGCCGGGGGTGACCTATCGCCGCAGCATGGTCTCCTCCGTCCACGAGGTCCCCACGACCGGCGATCTTCTGGTCAACTACGTGGCGGAGGACGGGGAGGTGCGGGAGGAGCCGTTCGACATGGTCGTGCTGGGGGTGGGGTTCGGCCCGCCATCCGGGGTGCAGGCGCTGGGCAGGGAGCTGGGGGTGGCGCTGAACTCATACGGTTTCGGCGTGGCCGACCCCTTCATGCCGGAACAGAGCACCCGTCCCGGCGTCTTCCTGGCCGGCTCTTTCCGTGAGCCGAAGGACATCCCGGAGACGGTGGTGGAGGCGTCGGCAGTGGCGGCCGCGGCGACCCTCACCCTACCCCCTATGCCCTCCCGTGGTGGCGAAGCCGCCGGGGGAGGGGTGAGGCCCGAAGAGCGCGATGTCACCTGGGAGTGGCCCCGCGTGGGCGTCTTCCTCTACGACCAGCGGGGGGAAATCGGCGAGGCAATTGATCTGGAGGCGGTGGCCGCTTATGCCCGGACGCTCCCCGACGTTGTGTGGGTGCAGGTCGTGGACGATGGTTTCCGTCGGGAAGGCCCGGCGACGGTGGCCGCGGTGGTCCGGGAGCAGAACCTCAACCGGGTGGTCGTTGCCGGCTCTGCCGATCGGCGATTGCAGGGGCCGTTCCGGCAGGCGGTGGCCTCTGCCGGCCTGAACCCCAACCTGCTGGAGTGGGTCAACCTGCGGGGTGAGGTGGCGGGGGCCTTCGGCGTCAACGGGCGGGTGGCGACGGAGGCGGCAAAGGAACTGGTGGCGGCGGGTGTGGCCGGGGCGATCCGGCGGGAGCCTTTCCGCCCGCCCCAGGAGGAGCTGGCCCGACGGGTGCTGGTGATCGGCGGCGGGCTGGCAGGGATGACCGCCGCATTGACCCTGGCCGAGATGGGCATCCCGGTGGACCTGGTGGAGCGGTCCGACAGGCTTGGTGGGCAGCTTCGCCACCTTCACATCCTCCTGGGCGGCGCCGACCCCCAGGCAGCGCTGGCCTCGCTGATCGAACGAGTGGGCAGGCAGCCCCGCATCCGCGTGCGGATGAGGACCGAGGTCCGGGCGGTCTCCGGACGACTGGGGCAATTCCGGGCTACGCTGGGAGAGGTGGGAGGCGAGGCGCAGGAGGAGGTGTACGGCGCGGTGATCGTCGCTACCGGCGGGCAGGAGGTGACGCCGACAGAGTACTGCTACGGGGAGGACCCGCGCGTCGTGACCCAGCGGCAGTTAGAGGAAATGCTGGCCGAGGGGAAGGAGGTCCCTTCGGATGTTGTGATGATCCAGTGCGTGGGTTCCAGGGAGCCAGAACGGCCTTACTGCAGCCGCATCTGCTGTACCAAGGCGATCGTCAACGCGCTGGCGATCAAGGAGCGGAACCCCGAAGCCCGTGTCACCGTCCTCTACCGGGAGATCCGCACCTACGGTTTTCGGGAGGACGCCTACCGGGAGGCGCGAGAGAAGGGGGTGGTGTTCCTGCGGTACGAGCTGCCGGATAAGCCCGTGGTGACAGTAGAACCGGACGGCCTGCGGGTCCGGCTGGTGGAGCCAATAGCCGGGCAGGAAGTGGTGATCCCGGCGGGGCTGCTGGTCCTGAGCGTGGGGATCGAGCCGGAGGACAACCGGGCACTGGCTGAGGCGCTGGGGGTGGAGCTGGACGGCAACGGATTTTTCCGGGAGGAGCATCCCAAGATGCGGCCGCTCGATTTCACCCAGCGGGGTCTCTTTGTCTGCGGGCTGGCCCATTCGCCGCGTGCGGTGGATGAGACCATCCTGATGGCGAAGGGGGCGGCGATGCGGGCGGTGAGCCTGCTGGCTCGGGGACGGATAGAAGCGCAGCCGACGGTAGCACAGGTCAATACCCGGCTCTGTTCGGCGTGCGGGCTGTGTGTGGAGGCCTGTCCCTACGGGGCGCGGGTGCTGGAGCCGGGCGGCCCCTACGCCGAAGTGATCGAAGCCCTCTGCCAGGGCTGCGGGGTCTGCGCTATGGTCTGCCCGAACAAGGCCACCCAGCAGGTCGGCTACGCCGCGCGCCGGGTGTATGAGATGATGGATGCGGTGGTGTGAGTTCACCGATGGTGGACGGAGGAGGAACCGTCAGTATGACCCAGAAACCCGCGGCTTTGGTCATCGGCGCAGGCATCGCCGGCATCCAGGCGGCGCTGGACATCGCCGACGCCGGCTTCCCGGTCTATCTGGTGGAGCGGGAGCCCAGTGTGGGCGGGCGGATGTCCCAGTTGGACAAAACCTTTCCCACGCTGGATTGCTCCTCCTGCATCCTGACGCCGAAGATGGTGGATGTGGGCCAGCATCCCAACATCGAACTGATGACCTATTCCGAGGTCGTCGCCGTCGAGGGGGAGGCGGGGGCATTCCATGTCACCGTCCGGAAGAAGCCCCGCTATGTGGAGGAGGACAGGTGCCGGGGGTGTGGCCTCTGTGCCCAGGAATGCCGGATGCACGGGCGAGTGACCGATGCCTTCAACCAGGGGCTGGGGAAGCGGGCTGCCATCTACGTCCCCTTCCCCCAGGCGGTCCCCCTGATCTATACGGTGGACCCTGCTGCCTGCCTCTACCTCACCCGGGGGGTGTGCGGCAAGACCTTTAAGTGCAAAGACGCCTGTCCCGCCGATGCCATCAACTTTGAGCAGAAGGAGCGGTTTGTCGAACTGGACGTGGCAACGATTGTCGTCGCCACCGGCTTCGATCTGATTGACCCGCGCACCAAGCCGGAGTTCGGCTACGGGGTCTACCCCGGCGTTCTCACCGGGCTGGAGTTCGAGCGGCTCTCCTCCGCTTCGGGGCCGACGACGGGGAAGATCCTCCTCGACGGAAAGGAGCCGAAGGACGTCGTCTTTATCCACTGTGTCGGCTCACGGGACCCCCACACCGGTGTGCCCTACTGCTCTCGCATCTGCTGTATGTACACCGCCAAGCACGCCCATCTGGTGCGGGATAAGCTGCCCGATGCCCGGATCACCGTCTTCTACATTGATATGCGGGCCTTCGGCAAGGGGTATGAGGAGTTCTACGACCGGGTGAAGGAGGAGCGTGTGATCTACCGGCGGGGGGAGCCGTCGGAGGTCTACCGGCGGGGGGAGCGGCTCGTGGTCCGTGCCGAGGATTCGGTCCTGCGGCGGACGGTGGAGGTGGAGGCGGACCTGGTGGTGCTGGCGACGGCGGTCGTGCCGCGGGTGGACTCGGAGGCAGTAGCACAACTGCTGGGTCTGGAGCGTACGCCCGACGGCTTCTTCAAAGAGGCCCACCCCAAGTTCCGACCGGTGGAGAGCAACCGACCGGGGGTTTTCCTGGCCGGATGCTGTCAGGGACCGAAGGACATCCCGGATACAGTGGCCCAGGCCAAAGCGGCGGCGTCCTCGGCGATGGTGGTGCTGCGACAGGCGGCAGGCGGTTGAGTATGCCCGTGAGATCCTTGAATTCGTCCGTGCTCAGATGGCCTGACGCGCAGGCTGTCGAAGAGGCGCTCCGTAGACTCGGTGGCTCTTCTGTCGTTCGGCGTCCGACGACATCCGATAAAGGTGCAGGAGGCTTACATGCAGACGGACATCCAGGAACTGGCTAACGAACTGGGTCTCGGACTCGACCTTCTCGGCTGTATCCAGTGCGGCAAGTGCACTGGCGGCTGTCCCATCTCCATCACCACTGCCCTCAACGTCCGCTTCCTGGTCTACGAGGCGCTGGTGGGCGCGCTGCCCAATCCAGGGAGCATGGAGGAGCTGTGGGACTGCACCACCTGTTTCACCTGCGTGGAGCGGTGTCCGAAGGATGTGCGCCCGGCGGAGCTGATCATCACTCTGCGGAGCCAGCTGGTGGAGAGCGGGAAAATCCCCGGCACCATCGGCGATGCGCTGATGGGCATCTTCCGCCAGGGGAACCCGCTGGGCTTTGCACGGGCGGACCGGGCCGCCTGGATGGACGGACTGGAGGTCAAGCCGGCCAGGGAGGGCTGCGAGACGCTCCTCTTCACCTGTTGCAGCTCCGCCTACGACATCCGCGCCCAGGCGGCGACGAAGGCGCTGGTACGGGTGTTGAGGGCCGCCGGGGTGGACTTCGGACATCTGGGTACGGAGGAGACCTGCTGCGGCAATGAGGTGCGCCGGGTGGGGGAGATGGGCCTCTTCGAGATGCTGGTCGAGGAGGGGAAGCCGCTCCTGGAAAGCGTCGGCGCACCGACGATGGTGACCACCTCCCCCCACTGCTTCAACACCTTCAAGCACGAATATGGCCTGCAGGGGATAGAGGTCCTCCACTATACCCAGTTCCTCGCCCGGCTCATCGCCGAGGGGAAACTGACCTTTTCAGGGAGGGTGGAGAAGCGGGTGACGTACCACGACCCCTGTTTCCTGGGCAAGCAGAACCGGATTTTTGACGAACCACGGACAATCCTCCGGGCTATCCCCGGCGTGGAGTTTGTGGAGATGGACCGCATCCGGGAGCGGAGTCTCTGCTGCGAGGGAGGCGGCGGGCGGATGTGGTTTGAGGGGACCAACACCGAGGAGCGGCTGGCCTTCCAGCGGGTGCATGAGGCCGTGGAGACCGGAGCCGAGGTGCTGGCTGTGGCCTGTCCTTTCTGTCTCTCTATGCTCACCGACGCGGTCAAAGTGCAGGGGCTGGAGGAGCGGCTGAAGGTGATGGATATTCTGGAGCTGGCGGCGGGGGCGTTGTAATGGGGTGGCTGGGTGACTGGGTGACTGGAGGAAGGGGATAACGATGGCGTCTCGACCACGGATCGGCGTATACATCTGCCACTGCGGCACGAACATTGCCTCGACGGTGGACGTGGAGGCGGTGACGGAGTTTGCCAGAAGCCTGCCGGGGGTAGTGGTGGCCCGGCACTATACCTATATGTGCTCTGAACCAGGCCAGGCCCTGATCAAGCAGGATAGCCGGGAGCTGGGGCTGGACCGGGTGGTGGTGGCCTCCTGTTCCCCCCGGATGCACGAGCCGACCTTCCGCGCCGCCTCCCAGGAGGGCGGGGTCAATCCCTACCAGTTCGAAATGGCCAATATCCGGGAGCAGTGCTCCTGGGTCCACCACGATCCCCAGGAGGCAACGGAAAAGGCCAGGGCGCTGGTCGCCGCGGCGGTGGCAAAGGCGACCCGGCTGGAGCCGCTGGAGGAACGGGAGGTGGGGGTCACGCCCGGCGTGGTGGTCATCGGCGGCGGGGTGGCCGGAATGGTCGCAGCGCTGGATGTGGCCGACGCCGGGTTCCCGGCCTGCATTGTCGAGAAGAGCGACCGCCTGGGGGGTCGGGTAGCCGAGCTGAACCGCACCTTCCCCGACCTGGAGCCAGTGGGCGATTGGCTGCCTGACCTCATCGGGCGGGTCCAATCCCATCCGAATATCACCGTCTTCCTCAACGCCCAGGTTACGCAGGTCGAGGGGTACGTGGGCAACTTCGAGGTGAAGGTTTCGGGTTTATCCGAGCCGATACGGGTGGGGGCCATCATCGTCGCCACTGGCTACAACGTCTTCGACCCCCACGCCAAGCCGGAGTTCGGTTACGGCCGCTACCCGCAGGTCATCACTACCCTGGAGATGGAGCGTCGGCTGGCGGAGGGGGACCTGACGGTGAACGGGAAGACGCCCAGGGATGTGGTCTTTGTCAAATGCGTCGGCTCCCGCGACAAGCAGTTGGGCCACCCCTACTGCTCCCGCGTCTGCTGTATGGTGAGCGCCAAACAGGCCCAACTGGTTCGCCAGGCGCTCCCCGAGGCGCAGGTGACCGTCTTCTACATTGACGTGCGGACCTTCGGCAAGCGGGGCGAGGAGTTCTACGACGAGGCTCGCCGTTCGGGGGTCCGCTACCGGCGGGGGAACGTCTCCGAGATCTACCGCCGGGGCGACCGGGTGGTGGTGCGGGTGGAGGATACACTGCTCAGACGCACGCTGGAGCATGAGGCGGACCTGGTGGTGCTGGCGGTGGGGATGGAGGCGAGGGCAGATGCTGCTGCGATTGCCTCGCTCTTGAAACTCCCCCGCTCGGCCGACGGGTTTTTCCTGGAGGCCCACCCCAAGCTGCGGCCGGTGGATACGGCTATGGACGGTGTCTTCCTGGCCGGATGCTGCCAGGGACCGAAGGACATCCCGGATACGGTCGCTCAGGCGAAGGCGGCCGCCGCTTCGGCGATGATCCCGCTCCTGCGGGGTACCGTGCCGATCATTTCCGAGACAGCGGCGGTGGACCCGGAGCTTTGCGCCGGTTGCGGGATGTGCGTGGAGGTCTGCCCCTTCGGTGCGCCGGCCCTGGACCCACTGTGGGGGGTCTCCCGTGTCAACCCGGTGCTCTGTAAGGGGTGCGGGGCCTGCGCCGTCACCTGCCCATCCAAAGCGATCCAGGTCCATCACTTCACACCGGACCAGATCCTGGCGCAGGTGGACGCGCTGGTGGAGTGGGGGTAGGCGGTGGGATATGTTATGTACTGGTGAGGGTGAGGAAATGGGCGAAAAAGCAGTCCGGGAAATCGTAAGGGAGGCCTACGGTAGGATTGCTCAAGGCCAGGGAGGGTGCGGGTGCAGTCCCTCCTGTTGCGAGCCTGACCCTGCAACGCTTGCCAGAGCGATCGGCTATTCAATGGAGGAGCTGGAGGCCGTTCCCGATGAGGCGAATCTGGCTTTGGGCTGTGGGAACCCGACAGCACTGGCCGACCTGAAAGAAGGTGAGGTGGTGCTCGATCTCGGGTCGGGTGCTGGGATAGATTGCTTCCTGGCCGCAGCCAGGGTCGGCCCAAACGGCAGAGTCATCGGGGTGGATATGACGCCGGAAATGGTTGGACGGGCGCGAAGCATCGCAGCGCGGAACGGGTTCAACAATGTGGAATTCCGGCTGGGTGAGATAGAGAATCTTCCCGTAGAGGATAACTCTGTGGATGTGGTCATCAGCAACTGCGTGATCAACCTGTCGGCTGATAAAAAGAGGGTCTTCCAGGAGATCTATAGGGTCCTGAAACCGGGCGGCAGAATTGCGATCGCGGATGTCGCCCTCCTCAGGGAGCTTCCCCAGCAGGTCCGGGAAAATGTTGAGGCCTATGTGGGGTGCGTCGCGGGGGCAGTATTGGTTGATGAGTACAGAGAGATTGTGGAGGGGTCCGGATTGCAGGATGTAAACATCACTGTGGAGGGTTCGCCTGGTTGGGGCGACCCTTATGCGCAGTATGTGGTCAGTATCTATGTGGGAGGGTATAAGGCCGGCCCTTGTTCCAGATGATCGGCGCTGGTAAGGAAGGCCTGCGTGGAGTGCTGCGCTATCCAAATGCTTATTCCAGGGGGTAAGATGTCCGACAACGGCTTCGAACCGAAAATCGTCGCTTTCCTCTGCAACTGGTGTACCTACACCGGGGCGGACCTGGCGGGGACGTCCCGCATCCAGTACCCGCCCAACGTCCGCATCATCCGTCTGATGTGCTCCGGGTCGGTGGACCCCACTTACGTCCTCAAGGCGCTGCTGGATGGGGCAGACGGGGTGCTCATCGGCGGCTGTCACCCCGGCGACTGCCATTATCAATCCGGCAACTACAAGGCCCGGCGGCGGGTCATCGCCCTCAAGGAAATCCTCAGGCAGGCCGGGATGGAAGAGGACCGGGTGTGGCTCCGCTGGATCTCCGCCTCCGAGGGGCAACGGTTCGCCGACACGGTGACGAAGATGACGGAGTTCCTCAGGGAGAAGGGGCCCAACCCGATGAAGCGGGAGTGGGCGGTGTGAAAGGTACGTACTGCGTATTCCGTATTGCGAGAAGCGATGATTGACTGGAAGGCACTGGCAGCGGAACGGGTGCGGCTGCTGCGCCAGATGACGGTGCAGGAGAGCCTGCAGCAATATCTGGCCCTGCAGCGGGCCCTGGAGCCGCAGTTCCAGGCGACGGAGGCCCTCTTCCGTCCGCAGCGGGTGGCCTACCTGATCGAACTCCAACGGCGGCTGGAGAGGCTGGACTGGTGGCGGAAGGAGCAGCGTGGAGAACCTGATTGAGGCTCTCTGGGTCCTGCAGGAGCAGCTTCGGAGCGAAGGAATCCCGTCCGCGGTTGTTGGCGGGATCGCTCTGAGCGTCTGGGGCGAGCCTCGCGCGACCCGCGATGTAGATGTGCGAGTCCTGCTGGAGCGCGAAGAGGCCTCTCGGCTGCTCTCTGTGCTGGCCGATGAGTATCTGCTTCTTGCCGATGACCCGCTGGGAACGTTGAGGAAGCTTGGCTTTCTGTTCGTTCAGGACAGGACAGGGGTAAGGCTGGACCTGTTGCTGGCAGATACGGAGTTTGACCGGGAGGTTGTCCGCCGGGCCCGGCCTGTAGAGATTGGACCTGATAGGGTTATCTACGTTTGCAGCGCTGAAGATTTGCTGATTTACAAGCTGATCTCCACCCGCCCTAGAGATCACGAGGACGCGGCTGGTGTTGTCCATCGGCAAGGGGATGATCTGGACGATGGGTATATAGAGTGCTGGTTGCGGCAGTTTGAGCGGGCCTTGGATGATTCCACCCTCCTGGAAGAGTATCGTCGTCTGCGCAGAGAATTTTCCCTAATATTAAGGAGAGACGATGAGAGTAAGAATTCCCGTTGAAAACCAGGACACTTTGGCAGCCCTGAGGAGCTTCCTCCGACGGCTGCTGGAGACAGGGACGGTGGAGGCCGTTCTGGTGCCGATGAGGACCCCGTCCGGGGTAGTGACACCGGCGCTGGTGGTGGACCCGGCACTCCTGGATGCAGCCGACCCGCTGGCTCCGGTGATGGGGCTGAACGCAGCGCGGGTGGTCGGGCCGGCCTCGATCCGGAAGCCCCGGGGGCGCATCGCGGCGGTGTTGCGGCCCTGCGAGTACCGGGCGCTGGTCGAGCTGGTGAAGCTCCAGCAGGCCAGCCTGGAGGACCTGGTGACGGTGGTGGTGGATTGCCCGGGCACCTACTCTGTGCCGGACTACGAGGCGATGCGGGCGAACGGCGGGGTGGACCGGGCGGCGCTGCTGGCGGCACTCCAGGGCGGCGACCTGGCTCCCCAGAGTGGATACGCTTTCCGTGACGCCTGCCAGATGTGCGAGAATTTCGCAGCTACGGGCGGCGACATCCGTATAGAACTCTTCGGCGCCGACCTCTCGGCGGGCATCCCCGTTGTCCTCTCCGACGAACTGGCCGGACGGCTGGGCCTGGAGGCTGCGCCGGGGGACGGTCGGCGGGCTGAGGTGGTGGATAAGGTCGCCCAGGCCCGCACCCGGGCCCGCGACGCGGTCTTCGCCGAGATCCGCGGCCGGCTGGAGAAAGAGGGCATCGAGGGGGTCTTCGCCGCCTGCATCCGCTGCCACAACTGCATGACCAACTGCCCCATCTGCTACTGCAAGACCTGCCTCTTCAAGAGCCCTGTTTTCGACCACGAGCCGATCCAGTATATGAACTGGGCGCGCCGTAAGGGGGCTTACCGGCTGCCCGCCGATACGACCCTCTTCCACCTCACCCGGCTCAACCATATGGTCCTCTCCTGCATTGGGTGCGGCGTCTGCACCGATGCCTGCCCCGCCGACCTGCCGGTGGCCCGCGTCTTCCGCGCCGTCGGCCAGCAGGTCCAGGCGGCGTTCGACTACGTGCCCGGCCGCAGCGTGGAGGAGCCGTTGCCGCTGATCACCTTCCGCGAGGATGAGTGGTCGGAGGTGGGGGAGGAGAGGTGACTGGGTGATTCGGTGACTCGGTGACTCGGTAACTGGGTGACTGGGTGACTGGGTGACTCGGCGATCAGGTGGGAGGACAAATGGTGACGGAACAGATGACGGAGCAGCAGCCCGAGGTGGCGGAGGCGGAGCTGATACCTGTCTACATTATGGGCAAGCAGTACCTGGTGCCGTCCGCACTGACGATTATGAAGGCGATGGAGTGGGCGGGGTACAGGTTGGTCCGGGGGGTCGGGTGTCGGGGCGGGTTCTGCGGAGCCTGTGCCACGGCGTACCGCATCCAGGGGGACCCCAAGCTCTATTTCGGCCTGGCCTGCCAGACGGTGGTGCAACCGGGGATGTACCTGGCCCAGCTCCCCTTCTTCCCTGCCCGCCGGGCCACATACAACATTGCCGAACTGGAGCCAACGCCGACCACGCTCTTCAGCCTGTATCCCGAGGTCCTGCGGTGCCTGGGCTGTGGCACGTGCACCAAGGCCTGCCCACAGGAGCTCGACGTGCGGGCCTATATGGCGGCGGGGATGCGGGGCGATATCGCCCGCGTGGCTGACCTCTCCTTCGACTGCATTATGTGCGGCCTCTGCGCGGCCCGCTGCCCGGCGGAGGAGGCCCAGTACAACATCGCCATCCTCGCCCGCCGTCTCTACGGCCGCTACCTGGCCCCCCGCTCTGAGCACCTGCAGAAGCGGCTGGAGGAAATCCGATCTGGCAGGTTCGACGCTGCAATCCAGGAGCTGAAGAATCTGAGTATGGATGACCTGAAAACCCGCTATAAGGCGCGGGACATAGAGCCGGAGTAGAGAACGGGGGTCTGATACTTTACGATACGCGACACGAAATACACGGCACGGAGTACGCAACACGGAGGACATATGAGCGGTTACCCGCCGGAAATGCAGGAATCTATCCGACTGGTGGAGGCGACCCGGCCCCGGCGTCTGAAGGAGACCTTCCCGACGATGACGCTGGAGGAGCGGGAGGCGATTCTCAAGGCCTACCACCCCGATTACAAAGAAGAAACCTTCCGCACCATCCGCGTTGGCGTTAGCAAAGGACAGCAGAGGATGCCGCTGGAACTGGCGGATATTGTGGAGGGCCGGCCCCACATCGGCCCGGATTTTGATCTCTCCAATCCCATTGCCGAAACGGATGTCCTGGTCATCGGCGGGGGGGGCGCGGGTGCGTCGGCGGCGCTCCTGGCCCACGATAACGGCGCGAAGGTCATCCTGGTGACCAAGCTCCGTTTCGGCGACGCCAACACGATGATGGCCCAGGGCGGCATCCAGGCTGCTGACCGTCCCAACGATGACCCTGCGATCCACTATCTGGACGTCATCGGCGGCGGCCACTTCACCAACGTACCCGAGCTGGTGGAGGCGCTGGTGATGGATGCGCCCTTCGTCATCAAATGGCTGGAAGACTTGGGGATGATGTTTGACAAAGAGCCGGACGGGACGATGATAGAGGCCCACGGTGGCGGCACCAGCCGCAAGCGGATGCACTCCGCCCGCGACTACACCGGCGCGGAAATCATGCGCACCCTGCGGGACGAGGTCCGCAACCGGGAGCCGGACATCATCGTCATAGAGTTCTCTCCGGCGATAGAACTGGTGCTGGACGATAAAGGGCAGATTGCTGGCGCGGTAGTGATGAACCTGGAGACAGGCGCGAAGGGCTATATCAGGGCGAAGGCTGTCGTCCTGGCGACGGGCGGCGGCGGACGGCTCCACTACCAGGGTTTCCCCACCACCAACCACTACGGCGCCACCGCCGACGGTGTCGTGCTGGCCTACCGGGTCGGTGCGCGGCTGGGGTATCTGGAGTCTATGCAGTACCACCCCACCGGTGCGGCGTTCCCGGAGCAGATTCTGGGCCTGCTGGTGACCGAGAAGGTGCGCGGGCTGGGCGCGCAGGTCGTTAACAAATACGGCGAGCAGTTCGTCTACCCGCTGGAGCCGCGCGATGTGGAAGCGGCGGCCTTCATCCGGGAGTGTGCGCGGGGCAACGGCATCGTCACCCCTACCGGACAGCCCGGAGTCTGGCTGGACTCGCCGATGATAGACATCATCCACGGCCCCGGCACCATCCAGCGGGCACTCCCGGCTATGGTGCGCCAGTTTGGCCGCTTCGGGATTGACATTACGAAGGAGCCGATGCTGGTCTATCCCACCCTGCACTACCAGAACGGCGGGGTGCGGCTGAAGGCGGACAGTTCCTGCGACGTGCCCGGCCTGTTCATCGCCGGGGAGGTCAGCGGGGGAGTCCACGGCCACAACCGACTGATGGGCAACTCTCTCCTGGAGATCACCGTCTTCGGCAGGCGGGCGGGTCGGTCTGCGGCGGCCTATGCCCATCAGGCCCGGCCGGGCAAGCCCACCCTGGCCCATCTGGATGTATGGAACCGGGAGCTGGAGGAGGCGGGGGTGGATACCGGTGTCGTCTCCCCCATCCTCCTGCCGGATTACACGCGACATGAGCAGGGTTTCACCACAGAGACAGGGAGGACACAGAGAACGTAGAGAGAAAGTGCGCTCTGTGCTCTCTGCGTTTCCGTGGTTGAACGATCTTCGATTGAGGAGGCTGTATGCCTGAGGGTGATCAGAGCGTTGGGGCGGTGCTGGTTGTCGGTGGGGGCGTCGGCGGAATGCGGGCGGCCATTGATCTGGCCGAGGCCGGCCTGAAAGTCTACCTGGCCGAAAGCCTGCCCTGGTTGGGGGGACGGGTGGCGCAACTGGGGTATATGTTTCCCACCCACGATTGCGTCCTCTGCCGGGGCACATCCGACCATGGCTACGGCTGTACCCGCCCGTCCATCTCTCCGGCCTTCCTTGACTTCAACCGGCATCCCAATATCGAGATTCTCACCAATACCGACCTGATCCATGTGACCGGGCAGGCGGGAGACTTCGTTGTCACCCTCCGCCGTCGCCCCACCTATGTGACGGCGGAACAATGCATCAACTGTGGCCTCTGCGCGGCGGTCTGCCCGGTCGAGCTTCCCAGCCCCTTCGAGGAGCAGTTGGCGATCCGCAAGGCGGTCTACAAAATGGCGCCCCGGGCCCTGCCCGACGCCTACATCGTGGATAAGCTCCCCCGGTGTGAGACGTGCCGTCGCTGCGAGGCTGTCTGTCCCACGGGGGCGATCCACCTGGATGAAGAGCCGGTCGAGTGGGATGTGCACGCAGGGGCGATCATCCTTTCTATCGGCTACACCCTTTCCGATCCCGGCGAGTATGCGGAGCTGGGCTTTGGCCGCTACCCTAACGTCATCCACTCCATGCAGTACGAACGGCTTGCCAGCCGGTCCGGCCCGACGGAGGGCATCGTCCGCCGCCCCTCCGACGGAGAGCTCCCCAGGCGTATTGCCTGGCTCCAGTGCGTCGGCTCCCGCGACCAGAAGTACCCCTACTGCTCCTCCATCTGCTGCATGTACGCCACTAAAGAGGCGATGATCGCCAAAGAGCGCATCCCGGGGGTCCATTGCCAGGTCTTTATGATGGACGAGCGGGCGTTCAACAAGGAGTTCAACGCCTACTACGAACAGGCCCGCGAGCGGTACCAGGTGGAGTACACCCGCTGCCGCATCTCTGAGGTAAAAGAAGACCCTCAGACCCACGACCTGATCCTCCGTTATCCGGACGAGGAGGGCCGGATGCGGGAGGACCGGTTCGATCTGGTGGTCCTCTCCCTGGGGGCCCGTCCTCCACAGGGCTCTCAGGACCTGGCCCGCGTGCTGGGGATCGAGCTGAACCCGTCCGGCTTCTGCGAGACGGATAAGTTCGCCCCGCTGGAAACCAGCCGTCCGGGGGTTTACGTCTGTGGCACGTTCCAGTCCCCCAAGGAGATCGCGGAGACGATCATAGACGCCGCCGGTGCCGCCGGAGACGTGATGCGGCTGATGCGCGACCGGCTGGGAGCGATGCCCTCCAGTCGAGAGCATCCCTTCCTCTGGAAGCCGGACAGGCTTCCGCCAGAGCGGGACGTGAGCGGCGAGCCGGCCCGTGTGGGGGTGTTCCTCTGTCGCTGCACCCCTACGCTGGACGGTGTGGTGGATGTGAATGCGGTGATGCGGTTCGCCGAAGGGCTACCAGACGTGGTGCACGTGCAGGCAGTGGAGTACGGCTGCTTCGAAGAAGGCCTGGCCGCGATCCGTTCGGGGATCCAGGAGCACGGGCTGAACCGGGTCGTGGTGGCGGCATGCAGCCACCGGACCCACGAGCCGTTGTTCCAGAAGACGGTGCGGGAGGCAGGGTTGAATCCATACCTGCTGGAGATGGTCAACGTGCGGGAGCAGTGCGCCTGGGCCCATGTGGACGATCCTGCCGGGGCGACCCGAAAAGCGAAGGAGCTGGTGCGGATGGCAGTGGCCCGCGTGCGGGCAGCGGAACCGGTGCGCAAGCTGGCGGTGAAGCCGGTGAGCCGGGCGCTGGTCATCGGCGGCGGGATCGCTGGCATGACCGCAGCCCTCACCATCGCCGACGCTGGCTATGATGTTACGTTGATAGAGCGGGCGGAGGAGCTGGGAGGCAACCTGCGTTACGTTTACTACGTGGCGGAAGGGCAAAACCCCCAGCGCCTGTTGCGGGACCTGGTCAATCGGGTGGTCGGCCATGAGCGGATCCAGGTGCTGACCCGCACCGAACTGGTCTCCCAAACGGGGCGCGTAGGGGACTTTCGCTCCGTGCTTCGGACACGGCGACGGGATGGGACGGTGGCGGAAAGCGAGGTCGCCCACGCGGTGACCATTGTCGCCACCGGAGGGCAGGAGTGGCAGGGCGAGGTCTATATGCGTGGGCGGGACCCCCGCGTGGTCACCTCTCTCGAGCTGGAAGACATTATCACCCACCAGCCAGAGCGGATCGCGGGCCTGAATCAGGTGGTCTTCATCCAGTGTGTCCGTCCGCCGGGTGCGGTGGAGTACTGCAGCCGCATCTGCTGCACCAACACGATGAAGAACGCCATTCGCCTGAAAATGCTGAACCCTCGCTGTCAGGTGATCGTCCTCTATCAGGATATCATCACCTACGGCTTCCGGGAGAATTTCTACACCGAGGCCCGTCGGCGCGGAGTGATCTTCATGCGCTACGACGACGCCCACCGGCCAACCATCCGCCTCGTCGGCCCTCAGTTGGAGCTGGTGGCATGGGACCCATCTCTGCGGCAGGAAATCGCTTTCTACCCGGACCTCGTCTCCCTCAGCATGGCTGTGCAGCCCGCTGAGGGGACGGAGGAGCTGTCTTCTATTCTGGGGGTGCCGCTTTCCAGCGAGGGCTTCTTTATGGAGGCCCACCTCAAGATGCGGCCTATGGACTTCGTCGCTGAGGGCATCTTCGTCTGCGGTATGGCCCATTACCCCAAGTTCATAGACGAGTGCATCGCCAATGCCCAGGCGACGGCGGGTCGGGCGCTTACCATCCTCACCAAAGATCGCCTCTACATCGGTGGGGTGGTGGCAGAGGTGGACCAGTCGAAATGCGTTGGGTGTCTCACCTGCGTGCGGACCTGTCCCTTCGAGATCCCCCGCGTGCGGTACGAGGATACGGGGGTGGGCGGGATCAAGGGCGCAGCTTACATCGAGCCGGGGTTGTGCCAGGGGTGCGGGACCTGTGTAGCGGAATGCCCGGCGAAGGCGATCCAGTTGGTGGCGTATAAGGATGAACAGATTTTGGCGCAGCCGTTGGGGAGTTGGGTGACTGGGTGATTGGGTGACTGGGGGACTGGGTGACTTGTATATCGGATTTCTGGAGGAGGATGTGAGCGAGGATAAAGGCAACGGGCGCGGTGAGTTCACGCCGGAGATCACGGCTTTCACCTGCATCTATTGCGGTTATATGGCTGCCGATACCGCCGGGGCACTGCGGATCCGGTATCCGACCAGCGTCAAGCTGGTGCGGTTGCCCTGTACGGGCAAGGTGGATGTGCGCTACATCCTGGGAGCGTTCGAGCAGGGAGCAGATGGGGTGTACGTGGTGGCCTGCCCTCTGGGCAACTGCCACCACGTCCACGGGAACGAGCGGGCGCTGGCACGGGTGAAGTATGTCAAGAAGCTGCTGGACGAGATCGGAATCGGCGGTGAGCGGCTGGAGATGGTCTTTGTATCCGGTGGAATGGGAGCAACGTTTGCCGAAGCGGCGCGGAGGATGACGGAGAAGGTGAGGGAGTTGGGGCCGAATCCTTTAAAGGGGAGGGCCGGGTGAGTGGGTGAGTGGGTGACTGGGGGCTGAAGCGACCCGATGGCTTGGGAAGGAGGGTGCGCGATGTCCGGGCAGGGCTCTCATGGGAACAGCAGAGTGATCGGCGCAGCGATGGTGGTCGGCGGGGGCATCGCCGGGATTCAGGCCGCGCTGGACCTGGCGGAGGCCGGCTTTAAGGTCTATCTGGTGGAGCAGAAGTCCGCCATCGGTGGGCATATGGCCCAACTGGATAAGACCTTCCCCACCAACGACTGCGCCATGTGTATCCTCAGCCCCAAGCTGGTTGACGCTGGCCGCCACCGCAACATAGAACTGCTGGTGGATACCGAGGTCCTCA
This sequence comes from Anaerolineae bacterium, assembly GCA_041082215.1. Classification (GTDB taxonomy): domain Bacteria; phylum Chloroflexota; class Anaerolineae; order B4-G1; family DUEL01; genus JBDOIF01. The sequence continues at coordinate 82,227 of JBDOIF010000041.1, read as the reverse complement.
GCGTGGACGGGGAGGCGGGGAACTTCACCGTCCGCCTGCGGAAGAGGCCCCGCTACATTGACCTGGACAAATGCACCGGTTGCGGCGAATGCGGGAACGTCTGCCCTGTCATCATCCCCAGCCACTTCGATGAAGGATTGAAGGTCCAGCGGGCAGCCTACAAGCTCTACCCCCAGGCCGTTCCCAATGCTTACGCCATAGAAAAACGCGGCATCGCCCCCTGCCGCAACGCCTGTCCTGCCGGCCAGCGGGCCCAGGGCTACATTGCGCTTATCCGCGAGGGCCGCTACGAAGATGCGCTGCGAGTCATTAAAGAAGATAACCCCTTCCCCGGCATCTGCGGCCGCATCTGCAACCATCGCTGCGAGGACGCCTGCAACCGGGGGAAACTGGATGAACCCATCAACATCCGGGCCCTCAAGCGTTTCGTTACAGACAAAGTATACGCCCATCCGCGCGTGCCGCCCGAACCGGCCCCACGCCTGTACTCCCAGCGGGTCGCGGTGATCGGCGCCGGCCCCTGCGGCCTGACCGCTGCCCAGGACCTCTGCAAGATGGGCTACGGCGTCACAGTCTTTGAGGCCCTGCCTGTCGCCGGGGGGATGCTCCGCGTCGGCGTGCCGGAATACCGCCTGCCCTCGTGGATAGTGGACCGTGAGGTCCAGGACATCGTGGACCTGGGCGTGGAGTTGCGGCTCAACCACCCTGTGGACAACCTGGACGATGTCTTCGCAGAGGGGTTTGATGCCGTCCTTATCGCTGTCGGCGCGCATGAGGGCATCCGGCTCAACATCCCTGGCGCCGACCTGGAGGGTGTGCTGATCAACACCCACTTCCTGCGGGATGTCCGGCTGGGCAATCCGCCGACGCTGGGTAAGATGGTGGCCGTCATCGGCGCGGGCGATGTGGCGATGGACGTGGCACGTACTGCGCGCCGCCTGGGCGCCGAAGTCCACGTCTACTATCGCCGGACCCGCGAGGAGGCCACCGCCGATCCGGAGGAGATGGAACGGGCAGAGGAGGAAGGCGTCGTCTTCCACTGGCAGGTCACGCCAGTGGAGATTGTGGGGTACGGTGGCCGCCAGGTGGTTGGGATGAAGTGTGTCCGCACGGAGCCAGGCCTGCCCGATGAGACCGGACGCCGCAGGCCGGTTGTCGTTCCCGGCTCGGAGCACTTCATTCCCTGCGACAACGTCATCTTCTCCGTGGGTCAGCGGGCCGGCCTGGCCTTCATCCCGGAGAGCGCCGGGGTCGGCATTACCGATCAGGCGACGGTCGCCGTCAACCCCAACACTCTGGCGACCAGCCGTCCGGGCGTCTTCGCCGCCGGCGATGTCGCCACCGGGACGGCGTTCGTCATCGAGGCCGTCGCCGCCGGTCACCGGGCCGCACAGGCGATCCATCGGTATTTGCAGGGGGAGGAGCTTGAGCTACCGGCAAGGCCCAAACTGCCGGTGGTGGAACTTTCCCGGGCCGAGATTGAGGAGCGGGTCGCGCGCGGCGAGGTCAAAATCCAGCCCCGCGTCCCGATGGAAGTCATGCCGGTCGAGCAGCGGCTTTCCACCTTCGAGGAGGTGGTCGCCGGATACACCGACGAGCGGGCCCAGGCGGAGGCGGCTCGCTGTCTGGCCTGCGGCATCTGCTCGGAGTGCCTGAGTTGCGTTTACGCCTGTCAGGCTGGAGCCGTCAATCATGACATGGTGGAGCAGACGATAGAGCTGGATGTCGGCGCCATCCTGCTGGCCCCGGGCTTCACGGCCTTTGACGCCGAGAAGGCCGGGGAGTACGGCTGGGGCCGCTATCCCAACGTCGTCACCTCCCTACAGTTCGAGCGGCTCCTCAACGCTTCCGGCCCCACCCTGGGCCACGTCCAGCGCCCCTCCGACGGACGGACGCCCAAACGCATCGCCTTCATCCAGTGCGTTGGCTCCCGCGATCAGAAGCACGACTACTGTTCCTCCGTCTGCTGCATGTACGCCCTCAAAGAGGCCATCCTCGCCATCGAGCACGAGCCGGATACCGAGATCGCCGTCTTCTTGATGGATATGCGGGCCTTCAGCAAGGGGTACGAGGAGTTCTACCGACGGGCGAAGGAACGGTACGGGATCCGATTCGTCCGTTGCCGGGTCTCGGAGGTAAAGGAGGACCCGAAGACCCGTAACCTGGTCATCCGGTACGTGGACGGTGGCGCAGGCTCTCAACCCGCAGATGGCGCGGGCTGTCAGCCTGCGCTACGTGAGGAAGCCTTCGACCTGGTGGTGCTCTCCGTAGGGATGGAGGTCCCCGAAGCGGCGCGAGACCTGGGGCGGCGGGCAGGGGTGGAGCTGGACGACTACGGCTTTTGCCGGACAACCCCCTTCGCTCCGCTGGAGACAAGCCGGGCGGGGGTCTTCGCCCTGGGACCCTTCCACGAGCCAAAGGACATCCCCGAATCGGTGGTGGAGGCCAGCGGGGCGGCCGGGCTGGCGGGCCTGCTGTTGGCCCCCGCCCGCTGGACGGAGACCGAGGAAGTAGTCTGGCCGCCTGAGCGGGATATTTCCACCGAAGAGCCACGGGTCGGCGTTTTCGTCTGCCATTGTGGATCGAATATCGCTGGCTTTCTGGATGTGCCGGCGGTGACGGCTTATGCGGCCACACTGCCCGGCGTGGCTCATGCCGAGCACAATCTGTACACCTGCTCCCAGGATAGCATCCGCCACATCGCGGAGGTCGTCCGTGAAAAGGGGCTGAACCGGGTGGTCGTCGCTGCCTGTACCCCCCTCACCCACGAGCCGCTGTTTCAGGATGCTATCCGCCAGGCCGGATTGAACCCCAACCTCTTTGAGATGGCCAATATTCGCAACCAGTGCTCCTGGGTCCACCCTGGCAACTGGGAAGCGGCCACCGAGAAGGCCAAAGACCTGGTCCGGATGGCGGTGGCGAAGGCTGCCCGGCTGGAACCTCTCTACAAGACGCAGGTACAGGTCCAGAAGACGGCGCTGGTGATCGGCGGTGGAGCAGCGGGGATGAACGCTGCCCTGACCCTGGCCCGACAGGGCTTCCCCGTCCATCTGGTAGAGCGGGCGGGTTCTCTGGGAGGCAATCTGCTCCATCTTCGCTATTCGCTACAGGAGGCGACAGGGGTTGGAGGACGGGTGTGGCTCGATCCCCGCGCCTATGCCGAGGAATTGATCGCCCAGGTCGAAGCGGAGCCGCTGATCACGGTCCATCTCAATACAGAAGTGCTGGAGACCGGGGGCTTTGTGGGGAACTTCACCTCCCGCCTGCGGGGACCCCGGGGCGAGTCGGAGGTGCGCCACGGCGTCGCCATCGTCGCTACGGGCGGGCAGGAGTACCGGGGGCCGGAGTACGGCTATGGCAGCGACCCGCGCATCCTGACGCAACAGGAGTTCGAGGAGCGCCTGGCCGAGGGAAAGGACCTGCCGGAGTCGGTTGTGATGATCCAGTGCATCGGTCCGGCCGAGCGGTATTGCTCCCGCATCTGCTGTACCACCGCCCTCAAGAACGCGCTGATGCTCAAACGGCGTAACCCGAAGGCCCGGGTGATCGTCCTTTATCGGGACATCCGTACCTTCGGCTTCAAGGAGCGTATCTACGAAGAGGCCCGGCGGGCCGGGGTGGTGTTCATCCGTTACGACTTTGACCGCAAGCCACAGGTGCAGGTCGCCGATTCGAGATTGCAGGTTCGGGTGTGGGAGCCGGTGCTGGGTACGGAGCTGGTCCTTCAGCCGGACCTGGTGGTGTTGAGCATGCCCGTGGTGCCTTCGGAAGGAGCACGGGGGCTCTCTACCCGACTCCGACTGCCGGTGGACCTGGATGGTTTCTTCCTGGAGGCGCACGTCAAGCTGCGGCCGGTGGACTTTGCCTCCGACGGCTTCTTCCTGGCCGGGATGGCCCATTACCCCAAGTTCCTGGGGGAGGCGATCGCACAGGCCCAGGCCGCCGCTGCCCGCGCAGCGACGATCCTGAGCCGGGACTACCTGGAAGTGGGCGGCATCGTCGCTCAGGTGGATGCGGAGAAATGCGTCGGCTGTCTGACCTGCGTCCGCATCTGTCCCTACCACGTCCCGCAGATCCGTGCCGACCTGACAGGGGTGGGAGGGATCATCGGCGCAGCCTACATCGAACCGGCTCAGTGTCACGGGTGCGGCGTCTGCGTCGGCGAGTGCCCGGCGAAGGCCATCCAGTTGCTCCATTACCGGGATGTGCAGATCGAGGCGAAGGTGGATGCGGTTGTGGTTTAGGTGATTGGGTGATCGGGTCATTGGGCCATTGGGCCATTGGGCCATGGAGCAGGAGGTGGGGATGGCAGAGGGAGACGCATTCGAGCCGAAGATTCTGGCCTTTTGCTGCCGTCACTGCGCCTACGCTGCCGCCGACCTGGCCGGAGCGATGCGGCTGCGGTACCCCCCCAACGTCCGTATCGTCGAGGTCCCATGCTCGGGCCGGGTGGAGGTGGTGGAGATGCTCCACGCCTTCGAGCGGGGCGTTGACGGCCTGATGGTGGCCGGCTGACTGGAGGGAGAGTGCCATTACCTGGAGGGTAATGTCAACGCCAAAAGAAGGGTGGCCTACCTGGCCGACCTGCTCGATCAGATCGGGCTGGGCGGAGGACGGGTGCGGATGGTCAACCTCTCCTCGGCGATGGCGGTCCAGTTCGCCGAATATGTCAGGGAGATGACGGAGAAGGTGCGGGCGTTGGGACCGAATCCGTTGCGAGAGGAGTGAGGTTTTGCCCATTACCTCATACGTTATGAGTCATACGTCATACGGAGGATGCGATGATTGTAGGTGAACAGAAACCGCTGGAAGAGATCATGGCCCTGCTGGGCAATGCCCGGAAGGTGCTGGTCGCTGGCTGTGGCACCTGTGTGACGGTCTGCTTCGCCGGCGGCGAGAAGGAGGTGGGGATCCTCGCCTCGGCGCTGCGGATGAAGAGCAAGCTGGATGGCCACCCGATGGAGGTGGATGAGGTCACGGTGCAGCGACAATGTGAATGGGAGTATATTGATCCGCTCAAGCCGCGGCTGGAGGAGTACGATGTGGTGCTCAGCCTGGCCTGCGGCATCGGCGTCCAGGCGATGAACGAGCGCTTTCCAGCCACCCTGACCCTGCCGGGCCTCAACACAACCTTCCTGGGCCTGCCGGAGGAGCAGGGGGTGTGGGAGGAGCGATGTCAGGCCTGTGGAGACTGTATCCTGGGAGTGACCTTCGGCATCTGCCCCATTGCCCGCTGCTCCAAGCAGTTGCTCAACGGCCCCTGTGGCGGCTCCCAGAGGGGGGTGTGCGAGGTGAACCCGGACATACCCTGCGCCTGGCAGTTGATCTGGGAGCGGGCGATCGCCCTCGGACAGGTCGAACGACTCCTGGAGGTCCAGCCGCCCAAGAACTGGCAACGAAGCCGGGACGGCGGCCCGCGCAAGATCGTGCGGGAGGACCTCCGGTTAACCCACGCTGAATGAGGTGGAACGATGGCTGAGGAACGGACCAGCAGTTACAAGTCGGGCAGCAATCTGGAAAAGATCCTGCGAGCCGGCCACTTCGCGGTCACGGCAGAGCTGGGCCCACCTCAAAGCGCCGACCCGCAGGTGATCCGCAGCAAAGCGCAACTGCTGAAGGGGGTCGCCGATGCGGTGAACATTACCGATAACCAGACCGCCATCGTCCGCATGTCCAGCATCGCCTCTGCGGTCCTTGTGATAGGGGAGGGTCTCGAACCGATCGCGCAGATGACCTGCCGGGATCGGAACCGGCTGGCGATTCAGTCCGACCTCCTGGGGGCATCCGCGCTGGGTGTCCGCAACCTGCTGTGCCTCACGGGCGACCATCAGAGTTTCGGCAACCACCCGACGGCCAAGAACGTCCACGACCTGGATTCGGTCCAGTTGATCCAGATGGTCAGGGTAATGCGGGACGAGGGGCGGTTCCAGTGCGGCGACCCGATCAAAGGGGAGGTGCCCCACTTCTTCATCGGCGCAGCGGTCAACCCCTTCGCCGATCCCTTCGACTTCCGCCCCTATCGGCTGGCGAAGAAGGTCGCCGCCGGGGTGGACTTCATCCAGACCCAGATCGTCCTTGACATTCCTCGCTTCAGGGAGTACATGAAGCGGGTAGTGGATATGGGGCTGCACGAGAAGGTCTACATTCTGGCCGGGATCGGCCCCCTGAAGTCCGCTGGCGCGGCCCGGTATATGCGGGATAAGGTTCCGGGCATGCTGGTGGCTGAAGAGTACGTGGAGCGGATGGATGCGGCGGTGAAGAACATCCCCAAGGAGGATAAGGAGGCTCGCCGCGAGGCCTGGCAACAGGAGGGGATCCGCATCGCCATCGAACAGATCCAGCAGCTTCGTGAGATCGAGGGGGTCGCTGGCGTGCATATTATGGCGATCGAGTGGGAAGAGGCGGTGCGGCCTATCGTTGAGGGAGCGGGACTCCTGCCACGGCCGCAGGTCTGATGGTCGCACGGGAGACGAGCATGGCGACAAGAGAACGTGTGGCGACGGAGACGCTGGCTGAGATCGTCGAGGAGCATACCGGATCGAACCCGTACCTCTGTTATCAGTGTGTGCGCTGCTCCAGCGGCTGCCCTGTGGCAGAGTATATGGACCTCCTGCCCAATCAGGTCATGCGGGCGATTCAGTTTAACGACGAACGGGTCCTTGAGGCGAAGACCCCCTGGGTCTGTGCGGCCTGTGTCACCTGCACGACCCGCTGCCCCCAGGGGATTGACGTGGCCGGCGTGATGGACACGCTGCGGATCGAATCGCGGAAACGGGGGATCAAGCCGCCCATCCGTGAGGTGGAACTCTTCACTCAGGTCTTCCTCAAAACGATCGGCGCAGCGGGCCGTCTCTACGAGGCGGGCCTGATGGCAGCGATGAACGTCCTGACGTTGCAGCCGATGAAGGATATGGACCTGGGCGTGGAGATGATCCTTAAGCGCAAGATCCGCCTCCTGCCGGAGTTCGTCCGTCCCCCCAGGAGGGTACAGAAAGTGGATGCTGGCCCGAAGACGATCGCCTACTACCCTGGCTGCTCGCTGGAGTCCACCGCCACGGAGTACGATCATACCTTCCGCGCTGTGTGCCAGGCGCTGGGGATCGAGCTGGTCGAGCCGCCCGGGTGGGTCTGCTGTGGCTCCACCCCTGCCCACACCACCGACCCGGTCCTGGCAGGCTACTACGCCGTCGTCAACCTTTCGCTCGTTGAGCGAATGGGGCTGGAGGATGTGGTGGCCCCATGCCTGGGATGCTACCAGCGGTTCCGGGCTGGCTCCTACGAGGTCCGCCATAACCCGGAGCTGGCCGATAAGGTGGCAGAACGGATCGGCTACCGATACAGGGGAACGGTCGAGGCCAGGCATGCGGTGGAGACCCTTCTTGCATATGCCGGGCTGGATGCTATCCGTCAGCGTGTCCAGAAGCCGTTGAAGGGGTTGAAGGTGGCTTCCTACTACGGCTGCGCGACGACCCGGCCGCCCAAATATACAGGGGTGGATAATCCCGAGAATCCCACCAGTATGGATGAGGTAGTCGGGGCCCTGGGAGCAGAGCCGGTTGACTGGTCGGCCAAGACGGATTGCTGCGGCTCCAGCCTGGGGATCACCCAGACCCCCGTGGCGCTGGATCTTTCTGCCCGGATTCTCAAGAGCGCGAAGGCGTATGGGGCGGACCTGATCGTCACCGCCTGTCCTCTGTGCCAGGTCAACATCTCGGACCGACAGAAGCAGATGGGGCTTGACTTCGAGATACCGGTCCTCTACATCACACAGTTGATGGCTCTCGCCTTTGGCCTGGGGGAGGAGGTGGCGGAGTTGAGGAAGAACCTGGTAGACCCCCGTCCGCTGTTGCAGGGAAAAGGGCTTCTCTGAGGGATGGGCCGATGGGGGGATTAAGGAAGATTGCCATCAGCGGGAAGGGGGGCGTCGGCAAGACGACGCTGGCTGCGCTGATCGCCCACATCTACGCCGGGAAGGGGCGCGACGTTATCGCCGTTGACGCCGACCCCGCCGGAGGGCTGGCCGGGGCCCTGGGCTTTCCGTCCGAGCTGCTCGAAAAGCTGATGCCCATTGCGGAGATGGAGGAGCTGATCTATGAACGGACGGGGGCCAAACCCGGCTCCTACGGCGGGTTCTTCAGCCTGAACCCCCGGGTGGACGACATCCCGGACCGCTTCAGCATCTCCTACGGCGGCGTCCGACTGCTCAGGCTGGGGACGATCGAGGCGGGCGGCTCTGGCTGTATATGCCCGGAGAGCGCCCTGTTGAAGGCTCTGGTGACCCACCTCCTGCTCTACCGGAACGAGGTGATGATCATGGACATGGAAGCGGGGGTGGAGCACCTGGGCCGGGCGACCGCACAGGCGGTGGATGCGATGCTGGTGGTCGTGGAGCCGGGCCAGCGGAGCCTCCAGGTGGCCGAACGCATCCGCGATCTGGCCCACGACCTGGGCCTGAGGCGGCTGTATGCGGTGGGGAACAGGATTCGCTCAGAGGCCGACCGCGCTTTTGTCGCTGGACGAAGCCCGCTGCCGGTGATCGGCTATCTCTCCGCCAGCCCTCAGATCGTGGAGGCGGACCTGAGGGGGATCGCTGTGTATGAGGCCGCCCCTCAGGCGGTGGCGGAGGCGCAGGTCGTGGTGGAAGCCCTGGAGGCCGTCGGCGGGGAGGAGTAAGAGGGTGCGGCGAGGGTGGGTCCTGGCTCTGGCTGCGGCGATGGCCTCCATGGCCCTTCCCGGTCGGGCGCTCGCCGATCCCGGCGCGCCGGTGCGGTCTTACGTGGACGGCGTCGTCGGCCACCGACAGGTCCGGCCCCTCAGTTGCGAGGCCCGCTCGGCAGTGGACCTGGCCGCCTTCTGGGGTGTGGAGGTCACGGAGGAGACCTTTTTCAAGGCGCTTCCCAAGTCCGATAATCCCCACGAAGGGTTTGTGGGGAACGTGGACGATCCGCCGGGGAGCCTGCCGCCCGGCGGCTACGGGGTCTACGCTGAACCTGTGGCCCGGACGCTCCGCCGATACGGCCTGGACGCTCAGGCCCACCGCTGGTTGACGCTGGATCGGCTCAGGGCAGAGCTGGCCGCCGGACGGCCGGTGATGGTCTGGGCCACTTATCGGATGCTCAGGCCGGAGGTCGCTTCCTGGGTCTCCGCCGATGGCTCTCTCTCCATCGTTGTCCAGTGGGAACACACCTTCATCGCCGTCGGCTACGATGAGCGGGGCGTCTATCTGATTGACGCCTACGACGGCCGGACGCACTACTACACCAACGCGCAGTTCCTGCCGGCCTGGATGCAGTTGAACGAAATGGCGGTCACTGTGGAAGGGTTCCTGCAAGGACCGTCCTATCTGCGGTGGAAGCAGGGCAGCCTCCGGTCTGCACGGGAGGGAGGGAGGCTGATCCCATATTGATGCCGTCGAGTGATTTGTCAGGAGGAAAAGACGATGCGCGATCTGCATGAGGTCCAGAAGATGCTGGAGAAGGTGGGTATCCCGGGGCGGGACGCCTACGATCTGCCGGATAGCCCCAAGCGGTTTCCGGACGGCGCCCACTACCGGATGGAGATCTCCGGCGTGGAGCGGCCGCAGGTGCTGGAAGCGTTGATTGATGAGATGAACAGGCGGAAGGTCCCCATCCACCGGCTGATCTCAACGGTGATGGGTTCCACCCTGCTGGACGACGCGGAGCTGCGGGCCTTCGCCCAGATGGCGGCGGAGGCGAAGTTAGAAGTGATCATCACCCCCGGCCCCCGCTCCGGATGGGACGTGGGGCGGCAGTTGGCGACGCCGGAGGGCAGCCTCTCCGGCCTGCGCTACCGGGGGTCCGACCAGCTCTCTTTCGTCATCGCCGAATTCCTCCGCTGTATTGACATTGGCTTCCGTGGCTTCCTGGTCATAGATGAGGGGCTGCTCTGGGTGGTCAATCAGTTGAAGAAGACCGGCGACATCCCCAGGGATGTGGTCTTCAAAGTGAGCATCTTCGCCGGCCACGCCTCCGCAGCCGGAGGAAAGGTCCTTCAGATGCTGGGGGCCTCCACGTTCAACCCGCTGGGCGACCTTTCCCTTCCCCAACTGGCCTCCATCCGCCAGGCGATTGATATTCCGATGGACCTGCACATTTACCTCTCCGACTCCTTCGGCGGTTTTAACCGGTTTTATGAAGGGGCGGAGATGGCCCGCGTCTGTGCGCCCTGCTACTTCAAGATCGAGCCGGGGCCGGCGCTGGCAGCGGGGGCCGGGGCCTGGTACAAGCCGTGGACCAGCCCCGACTTCCTGGCCTGGCAGGCGCGGGAGAAGGTGAAATACGCCCAGATCATCCACGAACTGATCCAGGCCACCCATCCCCACCTGAAGCTCTCCGAACTGGGGCCGGCGGACCTGGCGATTCCAAAGCCATAGGATGATCACGCAGTACGCAGTACGCAATACGCGCTCCGTATTCCGTACTCTGTGTAGTTGTACAGTGGGAGTGTGTGATGGACGAGCTGGTTGAACATTTCGTCGAACTGATCCGACGGGCGTCATCGGATTTGCCGGCGGATGTGGAGGCGGCGCTGCGGGCTGCCCGCGATCGGGAGGTGGCCGGTTCCCCGGCTGCCAGTGCGTTGAACACCATCTTGGAGAACGTGGCCCTGGCCCGGTCCCGTTCCGCACCTGTCTGTCAGGATACCGGAACCCCCATTTTCTACGTGCGTCATCCCCATGGGGTGAGCACCGCCCGGTTGCGCGCCGAACTGGAGGCGGCCGTGGCCGAGGCCACCCGCCGCGCGTACCTGCGCCCCAACGCAGTGGATTCGGTGACCGGACGCAACAGCGGAAATAACCTGGGAGAGGGCTTCCCCACCTTCCATTTTGAGGAGTGGGAAGAGCCGGTCCTGCAGGTAGCCCTGCTTCTCAAGGGAGGCGGGAGTGAAAACGTGAGCACACAGTACAGCCTTCCCTATGCGCCCCTGAAGGCGGGGCGGGACCTGGAGGGGGTGCGGCGGGTGGTGCTGGACGCGGTGTTTCGGGCGCAGGGGGAAGGATGCGCGCCGGGGGTGCTGGGAGTGGCCATCGGCGCCGACCGGGGTACGGGCTACGTCCACGCCAAAGAGCAGCTCTTCCGCCCGCTGGACGACATCAACCCGGTGCCGGAGCTGGCAGCACTGGAAGAGCGCCTGCTGCGGGAATGTAATGAACTGGGTGTTGGACCGATGGGCTTCGGCGGAAAGACGACCATCTTCGGTGTCAAGATCGGGGCTTATCACCGCCTGCCCGCCTGCTACTTTGTCACCGTAGCCTATATGTGCTGGGCGTGTCGGCGGGCACGGATGGAGGTCCGGGACGGCGAGGTGACCTATCGTTAAACTTCTGTAGGACAGGCTTCAGCCTGTCCTGCAGCTCAGGAGGTGGGGATGGCAACGTACGAGCTGGAGACGCCGATTTCCGAAGAAGCTATCCGCGCTTTGCACGTCGGTGATACGGTCTTCCTCTCTGGCCTGATCGTTACCGGACGGGATGCGGCCCATAAGTATATGGTGGAGACCCTCATCCGGGCCGGGGTTGTGCCGGAGGGTGAGCGTGCCCTGTACGAAGAGCTGAGGCGACTGTTGAAGGGGGGCGTCATCTATCACTGCGGGCCGGTGGTCCGCCAGCGGGAGGACGGGCGCTGGGAGTTCGTCGCCGCCGGCCCCACGACCTCCATCCGTGAGGAGCCCTATGAGGCCGATGTCATCGCCCATTTCGGCCTGCGGGGGGTGGTCGGTAAGGGAGGGATGGGGGAGCGCACCCTCGAAGCCTGTAAGAAGTACGGTGCAGTCTACTTCCATGCGGTCGGTGGAGCGGCCACGCTCATCGCAGATACGATGAGGGAGGTGGTAGCAGTTCATAAAAAGGATGAATTTGGTGTGCCGGAGGCCTTCTGGGTGGTCTGCGCAAAGGACTTTCCGGTGGTGGTGACCATGGATAGCCACGGCCGCTCGATCCATGAAGAGGTGGGGACAGCTTCCAGGCGAGAGCTGGAGCGGTTGCTGGCAGGGTGATCTCGTCTGCTTGACTTATTTCCGGAACTGGATACAATCTCCCCATTCCTGTCGGGATGAACGGTGTGCTCCCGCCGGCCTTCCGGTTCCACGGGGACCGGCGGTTCCGTTGATGTTTGTGGTGTCGGGCGGTACGGGGCCACCAGCTTCTCCGGCCAGTATGACCGCTGAAATCCTTTTGTCCGGAGGTTGCCGTGAGTGAGCTGAACGCGATCGAACAATCCATGCTCTGGGGGGTCATCCTCGTTGCCTTCGTTGGCCTCCTCTACGCTCTCTGGCTCTGGCGGGATACGATCCGCCGGGACAAGGGGGCGAAGGAGATGCAGGAGGTCTGGGAAAGCATTCGGGTGGGGGCCAACGCCTATCTGCGACGGCAGCTCAGGACCATGCTGCCGGTTCTCCTCCTCCTCGTCGTCCTGCTCTTCTTGAGTGTCTATGTGGTCACCCCCTCCCGGGAAGCCCAGGAGCTGTTTGGCGATCGGGCCAAGCTGATCATTGCCCTGGGACGGGCGGGGGCCTTCATCCTGGGAGCGACCTTTTCCATCCTTGTTGGCCAGTTGGGGATGCGGGTGGCCGTTGAGGGGAACGTGCGCGTGGCGGCGGAGGCGGTGCGCCGCAACTACAACGGCGCGCTCACTGTGGCGTACCGGGCGGGCACCTTCACCGGGATGCTCACCGATGGCCTGGGGTTGCTGGGCGGCACCTCGATCTTTATGATCTTCGGCCGCGCCGCGCCAGACGCCCTTCTGGGTTTCGGCTTCGGCGGCACACTGGTAGCCCTCTTCATGCGGATCGGCGGCGGCATCTATACCAAGGCGGCCGATGTCGGAGCGGACCTGGTGGGCAAGGTGGAAGCGGGCGTGCCGGAGGACGACCCGCGCAATGCCGCCGTCGTGGCCGACCTGGTGGGGGATAATGTCGGCGACTGCGCCGGTATGGCCGCCGATATCTTCGAGTCCTACGAGGTCACCATCGTCTCCACGCTGATCCTGGGCATCGCCCTGGCCTATGCCACGGGCCAGATCGTCTGGATTGTTTACCCCCTGATCGTGCGGGCCATCGGCGTCGTCTCCTCGATACTGGGCACCTTCACCGTGCCGATCTGGGAAGGATTTCCCCTCAGGCTCCTTCGCGCGCGGGATGCCGAAGAGGCGATGTTCCGCTCCTACGAGGTCTCCAGCGTTAACACCGTCCTCTGGTCCTTCCTCTTCGCCTGGTGGTATGTCCAGGACTGGCGGCTGGCTTTGCTCAACGCGGTCGGGGTGGGCCTGGCGGTGAGCTTCAACCCCATCACTTCGTATTTCACCTCCGCAAAGAGGAAGCCGGTCCGCGAAATCGTGGAGGCCACCCGCACGGGCTCCGCGACGACGGTCCTTTCCGGTCTGGCGGTGGGGATGGAGACCAGTGTGTGGAGCGTGGTGGTCATCGCCATCTCCCTGGGGGTGGCCTACCTGATCTACCACGGGCAGCCCCTCCACATGCTTTACGGTGTGGCAATGGTGGGCATCGGTATGCTCTCCCATACCGGCAACAACGTGGCGATGGACTCCTACGGGCCGATCGCCGATAACGCCAACGGCATCGCCGAGATGGTGGGGGTTGACCCGGAGGCAATGCACATTATGGCGGAGCTGGACTCCGTCGGCAACACGACGAAAGCGATCACCAAGCAGGTTGCCATCGCCTCGGCGGTCGTGGCTGCCACAAGCCTCTTCTTCTCGTTCGTGACCGATGTCTCCCTGGTGCAGGAGCGGATGGGTATCCCGATCGAGCAACGGCTCCTGAATACTGGCATCCGTGTCTCGCTTCTGGAGGGGACCATCGGTTTCCTGCTGGGCGCGGCGTTGCCCTTCCTTTTCTCCTCCTTCGCCCTGCGGGCGGTCAGCCGGGGAGCCTCTCTGGTCGTGGAGGAGGTGCGGCGGCAGTTCCGTATCCCTGGGGTGATGGAATGGAAGGTCAAGCCGGATTATGGCCGCGTGGTGGCGATCACGACGGCGGCTGCTCAAAAGGAGCTGGTCAGCCTGGTGGTCCTATCCGTAGCCGTGCCGCTGCTGGTCGGGATTGTCTTCCAGGTGGAGGCGCTGGGGGCCTTCCTGGCCGGGGTGATCCTCTCCGGACAGCTCCTGGCGGTCTTTATGGCTATCGCCGGTGGCGCGCTCGATAACGCCAAGAAGTATATCGAGGACGGCCACCTGGGCGGCAAGGGGTCGGAGGCCCATAAGGCCGGGGTCGTTGGCGATACTGTCGGCGATCCGTTGAAGGATACGGCCGGCCCGGCCCTCAACCCGATGATCAAGGTGGTCAACCTGATCAGCCTCCTGGCTGCACCGATCCTGGTTCAATACAGGGACCAACCAGCAGCGCTCAGCGTGGCGGGGGTGATCCTGCTGGGTCTGTTCCTGTGGGCGCTGCGGCAGAGTAAACGAGACGTCGTGGTGGCGGGTTCGGGTGCAGTTTCTGACCTTGTGGCGGTGACCCAGCCGTCAGGAGGATCGGATCCCGGAGAGAGGCCATAATCTCGCCTCCAAACGGGAAGTAAGCGGAACGGGGCCGGGCACTCGACGTCCCTCTCTGCCCTGTGGTCTTCGGAGGGATGTTAGGGTGCCCGGCCTGCCATGTCGGGAAAGGAGGTGCGGCAATGGCAACAGGGTATGTCTACCACCCGGTCTACCTGGAACATGACCTGCCAGGCCATCCAGAGAACGCCGGTCGACTCCGGCGCATTATGGAGCTGCTGGAGAAGAGCGGCCTGCTGGAACGGCTGACCGCAGTAGAGGCGCGACTGGCGGCGCCGGAGGAACTGGAGCGGGTCCATACACGGACCTACATCGAGCAGGTGCGGCGGGTGGCGGAACGGGGCGGGGGGCATCTCGACCCCGACACGTACATGAACGCCCGCTCCTACGAGGCGGCGCAGATGGCCGCGGGCGGCCTGCTGGCGGCAGTGGAAGCGCTGCTGGATGGCCGCATCGCCAACGGCTTCGCCCTGGTCCGCCCTCCAGGCCACCATGCCCTGCCGGATCGAGGGATGGGATTTTGTCTATTCAACAATGTGGCGGTGGCAGCCCGGCATGCTCAGACCTTCCCATCGGTCCGGCGGGTCTTCATTGCCGATTTCGACGTTCACCACGGCAACGGCACACAGGCCGTCTTCGAGGACGATCCCGGCGTGTTCTATTTCTCCACGCATGAGTACCCCTTCTACCCCGGCACCGGCCATTGGAGCGAGGTCGGGGAGGGGGAGGGAAGGGGGACGGTGCTGGATGTCCCCCTGCCGGCCGGGGTGGGCGACCGCGGTTACGCCCGCGTCTTCGAGGAGCTGGTGTGGCCGCTGGCCCGCCGCTTCCAGCCCGACCTGATCCTGGTCTCCGCTGGCTACGACGGCCACTGGCAGGACCCGCTGGCGATGATGCGGCTTTCGCTGGATGGATACGCTTATCTCTCGCGGGAGCTGGTGGCGATGGCAAACGAGCTGTGCGGTGGGCGGATCCTCTTCACCCTGGAGGGGGGATACCACCTGGACGTCCTGGCCAACGGCGTGCTCAACACCTTCCGTGCCCTTTTGGGGGAGAGCGAGGTTTCCGATCCCTTTGGCCTGCCGGCCTCTCCGGAGCCGGATATCAGCCCGCTGCTGGACCGCCTGCGGGAGGTCCACGGATTGAGCTAGAGGCTTTTGACTTTTCTCGGAAATTGGTGCATAATGGAAAAAGGGGGTTGTTGTATAGCGGTAAGGGGGAGAGTATGGCGGAGATCAGCCTGCAGGCCTATCTTCAGAAGATTGACGAAGCCATCGCTCAGGGCGGCTATGATGAGGCCCTGGCCCATGGACGGCATATCCTCCAGCATTACCCCAAGTACCTGCCGGTCTATCGGCTGCTGGGAAAAGCTATGGTGGAGGCCGGACGGCACGATCTGGCCGAAGATATGTTCCTCCGTGTGCTCAGCGGGGACCCCGAGGATTTCGTGGCGCGGGTGGGGATGAGCATCATCGCCGATCACCGGGGGGACCTCCAGCGGGCGATCTGGCATATGGAGCGGGCTTTCGAGCTGGAGCCGAACAACGATGCAATCCAGGACGAGCTCCGAAAGCTCTATAGCCGTCGGGATGGGGTGGAGCCCCCTCGCCTCCACCTGACACGGGCAGGGCTGGCCCGCCTCTACCTGCGGGGCAATCTCCTTTCTCGCGCCGTCGAGGAACTTCGGGCCCTGGTGGCAGAGGAGCCAGGGCGAATAGACCTGTGGGTGGCGCTGGCGGAGGCATGCTGGCGCAACGATCAGCGGGTTCAGGCAGAGGAAGCCTGCCTGCACGTTCTGGAGGAGCTGCCGTACTGTCTGAAGGCCAATCTCATCCTGGGCGAGATATGGGCACGCAGCGGGCGGGAGGAAGGGCGGGTGCACCTGGAACGGGCGGAGGCGCTCGACCCCGAGCATCAGGAAGCGGTGAGGCTGTTGGGCGATAGCTCTCCGCTTGAGCCGCGCGAGATCCGGCTGCCGCGCCTGGAATACGTCTTGCCGGAAGCTGCCGAGCGACCGGCCTGGATGGTCGCCGCCGAGGCGGAGGGCGGGATGGCCGGCGCCGAGCGGGGATTGGTTGACCTGGAGACAGGAATGGGGATCCAGATCGAGATCCCCTCATGGCTGGAGGAGCTGGGAGCGGGGGAGGAAGAGGAGGTAGAAGGGCTCCCTGAGGAAGCGATGCCCCGGGGCGAAGAGGTTATTGAGGTCCCGGAGCGGCCGTTTGGCAGGCCGGTCGGTGTGGAGATGGCGAAGGGCCCGGAGGAAGAGGCACCGGCGCTCGAGGAGGAGCCAGAATGGTTGCGGGGGCTTGAGGAGGCCGAATGGGGGGAGCAGTTACCCCCGGAGACCGCTGAGGAAGGTGGGGCTCTGGAATTCCCCGACTGGCTGGCTGGCACAGGGGCGGTGGAAGAGGAGGCCGGATGGCCCCCAGCCGAGCCCCCCGTCCCTGCTGAAATTCCCGAATGGCTCAGGGAGATGGCCCCGCCGGGGCTGGGCGAAGTTGAGGAAGAAGCCCCACCGGGCTGGCCGGAGGAGGAGTTACAGCCACTGCCGGAGGAGGAGGAAGGGGAGATCCCGGATTGGCTGATGGAAGCGGCATCTCTACCGCCCGTCGGGCCGGAGGTAGAGGTCCCGCTCCCGGAAGAGTCCCTGCTGCCAGAGGAGGAGGGAGAGGTCCCGGACTGGTTGAAGGAGGCGGCGGCGATGCCGCCTGTCGAGCCAGAGGTGGAGGCCCCGCCGCCAGAGGAGAAAGGAGGGGCAGCCCCCTCGTGGCTGGAGGGAGAAGGGCTGCCGAGCGGAGATGAGGCGCTGGCCTGGCTGGAGTCGCTGGTGGCCGGCAAGGAGGAGGAGCTGAGGGCGGCAGCGGAGGCGGAGGCGGAGGCGCGGATGGCAGAGATCATGGGGCGTCCGCGGGAGGCGGCCCCGCCTGTGAAGGAAGCCGCTCCTCCTGCAGAGGAGAGGGTAGAAGCCTTTCCTCCATATCTGGAAGAAGCTGGCCCGCATGAGGGCGAGCTGGAGCTGGAAGAGCTGGAGGAGGTAGCAGCGCCGGAATGGCTGATCGCCGCGGCGGCACCTGAACCGGCCCCTCCCCCCAGGCCGGCAATACCGGAAGAGCTCCCCGGCCCGGAAGAACTCTCTCCACCGGAGGTGCCACGGGCGGAGGTGCTCCCGGCGGAGCCGGAGGCCTTCGGCTGGACGGCCTTTGGGGTGGAGGAAGCGCCATCCGAACCGGCACCTCCTGAGGCTGCACGGCCCGTCGAAGAAGGGTTCGGCTGGATCGAGTTCGAGGCCGAACCGTCCCCGCCCCAGGTCGAGCTGGCTGCGGAGGTGCCGCCTCTGGAAGAGACCCTGGTGCAAACGCGCGTCGAGAGGCGGCCGTGGGAGCCGAAACCTCCCCGCGGGGAGGCAGTGCCTCCTCCTATTGTCGAGGTACCATTGCCGGAAGGAGTGGAAAGCCTGCGCGGATACGTGCGGGCCCATCCACGGGACTATCAGGCCCGTTTGGCGCTGGCCCGGGAGATGTGGCGGGCGGGTCTGTATGCCGATTCGCTGGAAGTCTACTCGCAGCTCCTGCGGTCCGGCAAACAGGTGGATGAGGTGATGGCGGATATGGAGGCCTATGTGGAGGAACGCCCATCCGATCCGGCAGTACGGCGGGTGCTGGGGGATGCTTACATGCGCGTCGGCCGGCTGGAGGAAGCGCTGGAGGTCTATCGAGAGGCGCTGGAGAGCCTGTGATTGCCCGAAAAAATCGGCTGGTCCGGGCGGGGGAATCCCCCGCCCGTTTGTGTGGACCGAGACTCGTTCAGGTTCAAGGAGGAAAAGTGGAGCGCACGTTGGTCATCATTAAGCCGGATGCAGTGCAGCGGGGGTTGATCGGTGAGATCACCGGCCGCTTTGAACGGCGAGGGCTGCGGATCGTGGCGATGAAAATGATGCAGATCACGCCCGAACTGGCAGAGCGCCACTATGCGGTCCATAGGGGAAAGCCTTTCTACGAGGGCCTGATCCGGTACATCACCTCCGCGCCCGTCGTGGTGATGGTGCTGGAGGGGAACCGGGCTATCGAGATCGTGCGGCGGACGATGGGGGCCACCAACCCCGCAGAGGCCACTCCGGGCACCATCCGGGCCGATTTCGGACTGGAGGTGGGCCGCAATCTGGTCCACGGATCGGATGGTCCAGATACGGCGGCTTTCGAGATCCCGCTCTTCTTTACGGAAGAGGAAATTCTCTCGTATACGCGGGATACGGACCGCTGGATCTTTGAGTAGGATCAGGATGAGGAGGGGAGTAAGCTCCCCTCCTCATTTTTACAGGCTGAATTCCCCGCTTCGAATGACCGCTCCCGGCGCATCCCTCGCCGCTCTCCGGTGTTATCCTTTGTGGATTCAGAGACGAGGAAGGAGGATATCCCGATGTGCGCTCAGCGTATTGCCGTTGCAACCGACAGCACAGCTTATCTCCCCCCCGAGGTCCGGGAACGGCTCCGCATCCCGGTGATCCCCCTGAACCTTTTGTGGGGCGAGGAGGTGTTGAAGGATGGGGTGGACATTTATCCCACAGCCTTCTATCAGCGCCTGGGGTCGGCTAAGGTCATGCCGACCACTTCCCAGCCTTCGGCCGGAGAGTTTGTGGACTTTTTCCGCCAGGTTGCGGAACAGATGAAGACCGATACGGTGGTTGGTGTGTTCATCTCATCCGGGTTAAGCGGCACGGTAGCCTCGGCGGAGGCGGCAAAGGCGATGTTTTCCGACCTGCGGGTCGAGGTGGTGGATTCCCGCTCTACCTCGATGGGGCAGGGATTCCAGGCCATGGCGGCGGCGGAGGCCGCTCAGGCAGGGGCCTCGCTGGAGGAGGTGCTGGAGGCGGCCCACCGGGTGCGGTATCGGCTGCAGGTCCTCTTCGTCGTGGATACGCTGGAATTCCTCCACCGGGGGGGGCGGATCGGCGGGGCGCAGCGGTTTCTGGGGACGGCACTGAAGATCAAGCCGCTTCTGGAACTGGAGGGTGGGAAGATCGAGGCGCTGGAACAGGTGCGGACCAAGAAGAAGGCGCTGGATCGGTTGCTGGAGATCGCGCTGGAGCGTCGGGGTGCAGCTCCGGTGCCCCGGGTAGCCGTCGTCCACGCCAACGCCCTGGAAGAGGGCCGGGAGCTATTAGAAAAGGCCCAGCAGGTGCTGGACCCTGAGGAGTCCTACATAGCGGAGGTCAGCCCGGTGATCGGCACGCACACGGGGCCGGGGACGCTGGGGGTGGCTTTCTACACCCAATAAGGGCCTGGGCAGCCGAGCGGGCTTCCTCAGCGGGCGCTCTCTCCACCTCCGGAGAGCGCCCGCCCGTTTTTCACCGCTGGGAATTCTCTGCTTCCCTTTTTGCCCCAAAGTCGGTATAATCTTAAACGTATGAGCGAGCGCCTGATTTCACCCCAGCTACAGGACGACGAGGTCCAGTTGGACCAGGCCCTCCGCCCCCGACGGCTGGCCGACCTGATCGGGCAGAATCGGGTGCGGGAGAATCTGACCATTCTCATCGAGGCCGCCAGAGGGAGGGGCGAGGCGCTGGACCATATCCTCTTCTACGGCCCTCCCGGGCTCGGGAAGACGACGCTGGCCCACATCATCGCCCGCGAAATGGGGGTGCCGATTCGGGCTACTGCCGGGCCGGCGATCGAGCGGGCGGGCGACCTGGCCGCCATTCTGAGCAACCTCCGCGAGAAAGAGGTGCTCTTTATTGACGAAATTCACCGCCTCTCCCGCCCGGTGGAGGAGATCCTCTACCCGGCGATGGAGGACTTCACGCTGGACCTGGTGGTGGGCAAGGGGCCCAGCGCCCGCTCCATCCGGCTGAAGCTGCCCCACTTCACGATCGTGGGAGCCACGACGCGGCTGGCGCTCCTCACTGCCCCGCTGCGGGCCCGCTTCGGTGCGGTCTTTCGGGTTGAGTTCTACGATCAGGCTGCCCTGGAGACGATCGTGCTCCGGGCATCGAAGGTGCTGGGGATCGAGGTGGATGGGGACGGAGCGACGGAGATCGCCCGGCGGGGACGGGGCACGCCCCGCGTGGCCCTCAGGCTCCTCAAGCGGGTGCGGGATTATGCCCAGGTCCGCTCCGACGGTCGGATCACCCAGGAGGTGGCCCGGGAAGCGCTGGCGCTCCTGGAGGTGGACGAACTGGGGCTGGACGAGCTGGATCGGCAGGCCCTGCGCACCATTATCGAGAAGTTCGGTGGGGGGCCTGTGGGGCTGGAAACCATCGCGGCGGCGCTGAGCGAGGAACCGGATACAGTGATGGACGTGGTTGAGCCATACCTGCTCCAGATTGGGTTCCTGGAGCGAACGCCGCGGGGACGGGTGGCTACCCGCCGCGCATACGACCATCTGGGGATCCCGTACGACAGAGTAGAACAACCCGCGTTGTTGTGAGGTGACAATGGAAGGGCTGGAATGGGCCGGTAAACTGCTGGTCTTAGGGGGTATTGTGATGGCGGCCGTCGGGGGTTTGCTCTGGCTTCTGGCGCGGTTGCCCGGCCTGGGTCAGCTCCCCGGCACCATCCGCATTGAACGACCGGGTTTTACCTGCATCGTTCCCCTTCTGGCTTCCATCATCCTCAGCATCCTCCTGACGGTCGTCCTCAACATTGTCATCCGGCTGCTGAACCGTTGATGGCCAGCGGATAGTTGAGTGGCCTCCGCGGAGGTGAGAGATGGTGCGCTGCCCGGAATGCAACACGATCCTCTCGGTCCCTCCCGATATTTCTCTCTACGACCGGATTTACTGTGAGGAGTGCGGTGCGCTCCTGGAAGTGATTGGTCTGGACCCCATTCTTCTGGAGTACGTCCCCGACTTCGAGGACGAAGAAATGGAGTGGGAAGAGGACTGGGAGGAGGAAGAGGATTTCTTCGAAGAGGCGCTGGACGAGGAGTGGTAGGCTAGCTTCAGCCCTGGCCCAATACCGCTCCGATGAAGTCCTGTTGCCCGCGCAGGAAGGCCTCGATGGGTAGGGGCTTCTTGCCGGCCCGCTGTACTTCCAGGAGCTGAAGGGCCCCCTCTCCTGTGGCGACGGCTGCCCCTTTCCCGAGGGGGAAAACCGTCCCCGGGCGCAGGTTCCCCCGCCAGTCGGGGAGCGGCGCGGCGCGGAGGACCTTCAGTTGCTGGCCCCGCCAGGTTGTGTAGGCCCCCGGCCACGGGTCTGTCGCCCGCACCTGCCGGTCCAGCTCAATCGCACCCCGCCCCCAGTCCAGTTGACCGTCCCCCTTTTTTAAAGGGCGACAGTAGGTGATCCCCTCTTCCGGCTGGGGCTGAGGGGAAAGCTGGCCCGAGAGGTAGGGTGGGAGTATTTCGACAATGAGTTCCGCCGCCAGAAGGGCCAGCCGCCTGGATAGGGAGCCGGTGGTGTCATCGGGCCGGATCGGCTCTTCCCGCTGGGCCAGGATCGGCCCCGTATCCACCCCTTCGTCCATCCGCATCACGGTGACGCCGGTGACCCCGTCTCCGGCCAGGATGGCAGCGGCGATGGGGGCCGGGCCCCGCCAGCGGGGGAGGAGGGAGGCGTGGAGGTTGAGGCAGCCGTGAGGGGGCAGATCGAGCACGGCGGGCGGGAGGATCTGACCGAAGGCGGCAACGACGACCACTTCAGGTTGCCAGGCTGCCAGTTGTCCCAGGGCGTCGGGGGTGCGGAGGCTCTCCGGCTGGTAGACCGGCAGACCTGAGGCCTGGGCCGCCCTCTTGACCGGCGGAGGCTGCAGGCGGGACCCACGGCCAGCCGGCCGGTCCGGCTGAGTGACGACGCCCGCTACCTGATGGGCGCGGGCCAGCGCCTCCAGGGAAGGGATGGCAAATTCCGGGCTTCCCATAAAGACGATGCGTGCCATAGTGAAGAGATTCTAGCACAACTCCGGCGAACTCACAAATTTCTGTTGCCGATTCCGCCTTGCCTTTCTCCCCCTACAGGTGTATACTCTTCTCGGTGCAGGCCGGTTCTCCCTCCCCTGGTCCTTCTGGGGCTGCCGGGCGGAGGGGGACGCGGTAAATCCGGCCCTCGTTCCTGTGAGCAAAAGCGATGCTGGAAGCCTTCTTCCGACCATCCTCGGTCGCCGTCATCGGCGCATCCCGCGATCCGGAAAAGCTGGGGTACGCGGTTCTTGCCAACCTCAAGAACGGCGGCTTCCCCGGCGACCTCTACCCGATCAACCCTAAGGCGGGGGAAATCCTGGGGCTTCGGGCCTACCCCTCCATTCTGGATGTGCCGGGGCCGGTGGAGCTGGCGGTGATCGTGATCCCCTATCCGTTTGTCCCCGCCGTGCTGGAAGAGTGCGGCCAGAAAGGTGTGGGCGCGGCCGTGGTCATCAGCGCAGGCTTCCGGGAAGCGGGGCGGGAGGGGCTGGAGCGGGAACAGGAGCTGATCCAGATCTCCCGTCGGTATGGGATCCGCCTCGTCGGCCCTAACTGCCTGGGGATCATAGACACCGAGACTCCCCTTAACGCCACCTTCGCCGCCGGCATGCCCCCCGGTGGCCCCATCGCCTTCATGTCCCAGTCCGGTGCGCTGGGGACGGCGGTGCTCGACCTGGCACTGGCGGGCCGGATCGGCTTCTCCCGTTTCGTCAGCCTGGGCAACAAAGCGGACGTCAACGAGGTGGATCTGCTGGAGGCGTGGGAGGACGATCCCGGCGCCCGGGTGATCCTCATCTACGTCGAGGGGTTGCCCGATGGTCAGCGCTTTATGGAGGTTGCCCGCCGGGTGACGCGAAAGAAGCCGGTCGTGGCAGTGAAGTCCGGCGTCACCCGCGCTGGCTCCCGTGCTGTCTCCTCCCATACCGGCAGCCTGGCCGGGTCGGAGGCGGCCTATCGAGCCGCCTTCCGTCAGGCGGGAGTGATCCGGGCCGATTCGATGGAGGACCTTTTCGACTACGCCCAGGCCTTCGCCTACCAGCCGCTCCCGGCAGGGGACCGGGTGGCCATCGTCACCAACGCCGGCGGTCCGGGGATCCTCGCCACCGATGCGCTGGAGCACGCCGGGCTTCAACTGGCCCGACTTCGGCCGGAAACAATCGAGCTGTTGATGGCCGACCTCCCCGGGGCGGCCTCCGCCGCCAACCCGGTGGATGTGCTGGGAGATGCGCTGGCGGACCGGTACGAGCACGCGCTGCGGCTGGTGCTGGAGGACCCCGGAGTGGACGCGGCCATCGTCATCGTCACCCCACAGGCGATGACCCAGATCGAAGAGACGGCCCACGTCGTGGGGCGGATCGCCCGCCAGACGGAGAAGCCGGTGCTGGGCTGCTTTATGGGGGAGGCCCGCATCCAGGCCGGGATCGAGGTCCTGCGACAGTACCAGGTCCCCAACTACCCCTTCCCGGAGCGGGCAGCGGCGGCGCTGGCGGCGATGGTCGCTTACCGGCGGGAGCGGGAGCGGACGGTCCGCCAGCCGGAACGGTTCGAGGTGGATGTGGAGGCGGTGCGCAGGGTGCTGGATCAGGCCCGGTCGGAGGGGCGGGTGAGCATCGGCGACGCCGAGGCGCGGGCCATCCTGGAAGCCTACGGCTTCCCGGTGCCCCCCTCCCGCCTGGCGGCCACACCCGAGGAGGCCATCGCAGCCGCCGACGAAATGGGCTACCCGGTGGTGCTGAAAGTCGCTTCGCCAGATATTCTCCATAAAACCGATGTGGGGGGGGTCAGGCTGAACCTTCGCTCCCCCGACGATGTGAGGGACGCCTTCGATCTGATCGTCTATCGGGCCAACCGGTACGTGCCGGGGGCCCGCATCTGGGGTTGCCTGGTGCAGAAGATGGTCCCCCCGGGCCGGGAGGTCCTCATCGGGATGAGCCGCGACCCCCAGTTTGGGCCGCTGGTGGCTTTTGGGCTGGGCGGCATCTACGTGGAGGCACTTAAGGATGTGGTCTTCCGCGTGGCCCCCTTCAGCCGGATGGAGGCGGAGGAGATGATCCGGGAGATCCGCTCCTACGCGCTCCTGGAGGGGATGCGGGGGGAGCCGCCGGCCGACCACGCGGCGATTGTGGATGCTCTCTGTCGGGTCGGCCAGCTGGTCACCGACTTCCCCGACATCGTCGAGCTGGATGTCAACCCGCTGATGGTCTTCGATGAGGGGCGGGGGGCGGTGGCGCTGGATATGCGGCTGGTGCTGGGTTAGTGGCTGGTTGCTGGTCGCTCGTTGCTCGTAGCAGGTGGAGGAAGTGATGAAAGCGTTGTATGTGACGTCCCTGCAGACCTTCAGCGGCAAGACGGCCGTCTGCCTGGCGTTGGGACGG
This sequence comes from Anaerolineae bacterium, assembly GCA_041082215.1. Lineage (GTDB taxonomy): Bacteria > Chloroflexota > Anaerolineae > B4-G1 > DUEL01 > JBDOIF01. The sequence goes on along the minus strand of JBDOIF010000041.1, from coordinate 57,424 downwards.
CGGCTGCAGAGGGATGGGTATCGGGTCGGTTACTTCAAGCCCCTCTCTACCCAGCCCTGGGAGCCGGTGCCGGGACGGGCGCTGGATGAGGACGCCGACTTCGTGCGGCGGGCGCTGGGGCTGAGGGAGCCTTCTTCAAGCCTGGTCGGTGTCGTCCTCACCCCCTCGCTCCTTCACGACACCCTCTGTAGCTGTTCGTCCCGCGACCTGTTGGGCGAGGTCAGGGCCGCTTATCAGGCGGTGGCTGCCGGCAAGGACATCGTCCTCCTCGAAGGCGGGGCATCGCTGCGAGAGGGTGTGGGGATCGGCCTGGGGCCGCTGGAGGTGTCGGAGGCGCTGGATGTGCCGGTGCTGGCTGTGATCCGCTTCCGAAACGAGATGGGGCTGGTGGACGACTGTCAGGTGGCCAAACTGCGGCTGGGGGGACGGCTGCTGGGGCTGCTCATCAATGCGGTGCCGGACAGCGCCCGTACGTTCGTCGCCGATGTCGCCCGACCCTGTCTGGAGGGGCGGGGAATACCCGTTCTGGGAGTCCTTCCCCACCAGGAGGAGTTGCAGGCGATCAGCGTGGGGGAGCTGGCGCAGGTCCTGCGGGCTCAGTTCCTCGCTCTGCCGGAGAAATCCGACCTGTTGATCGAGAACCTGGTGGTGGGCGCGATGAGTGTGGAGCAGGCCCTCCCCCGCATCCGACGTATCCCCGGCACAAAGGCGATCATCACCGGCGGAGACCGGGCCGATATTCAGCTTGCGGCCCTGGAGACAGCGACTTCCTGCCTGATCCTCACCGGCCACCTCCGGCCCCAGCCGGAGATCCTTCGCCGCGCCGAGGAGGCCGGGGTGCCGGTCCTCCTGGTGCGACAAAACACGATGGAGGCAGTAGAGGCGGTCGAAGAGGTCTTCGGCAAGACCCGGCTGGGGCAGCCAGAGAAGCTGGAGCGGTTTGAGCAGTTGATGGACGAGCACTTCGACTACGGGCGGCTGTATGAGCAGTTGGGGGTGTGAAAAGGAGATAGGGAGACACGGAGATGCAGGGACGCGGTGACGCGGAATTCTACAGTTCGGAGGAAAAGACTATGGATACGACTATTGAGACGATCGTCGCCCGCGAGATCCTGGATTCGCGGGGCAATCCAACGGTGGAGGTGGAAGTGGTGCTGGCGGATGGCTCCTGGGGACGGGCGCCCGTCCCTTCCGGGGCCTCCACCGGCGCCTACGAGGCGCTGGAACTGCGTGACGGCGACCCGGAGCGGTACAGCGGCAAGGGGGTCCTCAAGGCGGTCCAGAACGTCAACGATCTCATCGCTGAGGAGCTGCTGGGCTGGGATGCTACCGACCAGGCGGGGATTGATGCCCTGCTGCTGGAGCTGGACGGAACGCCGAAAAAGGAAAAGCTGGGTGCTAACGCCATCCTGGGCGTCTCTCTGGCCGTCGCCCACGCGGCCGCCAACAGCCTCCGGCTCCCCCTCTACCGGTATATCGGCGGGGTGTACGCCCACGTCCTGCCGGTGCCGATGATGAACATCCTCAACGGCGGGAAGCACGCCCTGGACGGCCCCGACCTGCAGGAGTTCATGATCGTCCCGACGGGCGCTCCTACCTTTGCCGAAGCGCTTCGCTGGAGCAGTGAGGTCTACCAGGCCCTCAAGAAGGTCCTCAAAGCGAAGGGGTACACCACCGGCATCGGCGACGAGGGGGGCTTCGCCCCCAGCCTCAGGGCTAACGAAGAGGCGGTGGAGTTGATTCTGGAAGCGATCCAGAAGGCAGGTTACACACCCGGTGAGGATATTTATGTCGCCCTCGACCCTGCTGCCAGCGAGTTCTATCAGGAAGGAAAGTACGTGCTCAAGAAAGAGGGGCGCACACTGACTGGCCCGGAAATGGTGGAGTTCTACGCTGGCTGGGTGGGGAAGTACCCCATCATCAGCATTGAGGACGGTCTGGCGGAGGACGATTGGGAGAGCTGGACGTTGATGATGGAGCGGCTGGGGGAGCAAATCCAGATCGTCGGCGACGACCTGCTGGTGACCAACGTGGAGCGGGTGGAGAAGGCGATCCGCCTGCGGGCCTGCAACGCGCTCCTGTGCAAGGTCAACCAGATCGGCACCCTCACCGAAACCATCGCGGCTGTCCAGCTGGCCCAGCGGGCAGGGTGGGGGGTGGTCGTCTCCCACCGCTCCGGCGAGACGGAGGATGCGACCATCGCCGACCTGGCGGTGGCGCTGAACACCGGCCAGATCAAGACCGGCGCCCCCTGTCGCTCGGATCGGGTGGCCAAATACAATCAGCTTCTGCGGATTGAGGAAGACCTGGGGGAACGCGGCCGGTACGCCGGGCTGGGGGCCTTCGCCCACGTGGCCCGGTGGCAGTAGTGCCCCTGCGATGGGATTTCTGGGCGCCGACCGGGGTGTCCAGTGGCTGCAAAAAAGGAGAATAAGAAAATGATAAAATCTGGAGTCCGTTGGACGGCCTGGTTGGCGCTGGTGTTGCTGCTGGCAAGCGGGTTGAGCTGTAGATTGCCGACGTCAGGAGGGGGAACACCTACACTTTCACCTCCCACTCCTACCCCTACGCAGGTTCCCCTACCTCCACCGCCTCCGTTGCCCCCTCTTCAGGGAGGGATGATCCCCCTCGAACACCCCTTCGGCGGCATCAGCTTTCTCTACCCGTCCGACTGGGTGACGGACATCTCGTCCGATGGGATCATTCTGGCCGAATCTCAGGAGGTGCTGGATAGCTCCGCCTTCTCCGCTGGCGCGGTGATGCTGATCCTCTCGGGGCCGCCGGACAAGGTGGGCCCGGGGGGAGAAGAGGCCGGGGCTGAGGGGCTGCTGGATTTCGTGCTGGAGGGATTCGCGACGGCAGAGGGCCAGGAGAGCGGGGAGGTGGAACCTCGCTCCTTTGCCTCCCAGGAAGGGTTGGGGGTCTCCCTCCACTGGAGCGAGGGTGGGCAGCCGCTGCAAGGATACCTGGCCGCCTATATGGACGACCAGGTCGGTGCGATAGTGCTTGCCGCCTCGCCTGAAGAGAGATGGGATGAGGTCTGGCCTCTTTTCGACCAGATGCTGCGCAGTATGGAATTCTACACCCCCCTGGAGGCTGTGCAGCAGGGTGAACTGGAGCTGGGGGAGGTCGTCACGGCCACCCTTGCCCCCGGCGCCACCGATGCCTGGAGCTACCGCTCGCCCGGCGATGAATATGTCTCTATAGACGTGATCGCCGTGGGGGAGTGGGACCCCGTCCTTGAGGTGTTCAATGGCGCCGGCGACTCGATGGCCTTCGACGACGACAGCGGCGGAGAATACAACCCCCGGCTTTCCAGCCTCTACCTTCCCGTAGCTGGCACGTATGAGTTCCGCGTTTCAGCCTACTCCGGGAATGGGGAGTATCAGCTCTCCCTCGTCGGGGTAGAGCCGCCGGAGGGCGGTAGCGTCAACTACGGGGAAAAGGTGCAGGGCCTTCTGGTGGAGGGGGAGCGGGAGGTCTGGACCTTCGAAGGGAGCGCCGGGGATAAGGTGACGATCTCTATGGTGGGCCTGGAAGGGCTGACCGATACCTATCTGGAACTCTACGGCCCGGATGGCACTCTTCTGGCGTTCGACGACGATAGCGGGGGAAATTACTCCGCCCTGATCGGAGAGTACGAGCTGCCCCAGTCCGGCGTCTACCGCATCGTTGCCCGGGCGTATGGAGGAGAGACGGGGAGCTACGAGCTGAGCCTGGAAAAGGAGCCGTAGCGGGAGCAGGTCCATGCCTCGGACCAAGATGATCTGCACCATTGGCCCGGCTTCGGAGGACCCGGAGGTGGTTCGGGGGCTGATCCGGGCAGGGATGGGTGTGGCGCGTATCAACTTTTCCCACGGCGACGCTGCAACCCATGCCCGTTCTATCGCCACAGTCCGCCGGGTGGCGGAGGAAGAGAGGCGGCTGGTGGCGGTGATGGCTGACCTGCAGGGGCCGAAGCTCCGGGTGGGGGCGCTTCCCCCGGAAGGGGTGAGGCTGGTCGAGGGGGAACAGGTCGCGCTGACTACCACCTCCTATGCCCCTGGACGGCTGCCGGTGCCCCATCCCGAGGTGCTGGAAGCGCTGCGGCCCGGTCAGCGGGTGCTCCTCGACGACGGCAGCCTGGAACTGGCGGTGGAGGAGCGGCAGGGGGATGCGGTCCGCTGCCGGGTGGTCGTCGGCGGACAGCTCTCCTCTCATAAAGGGGTGAACCTGCCAGGCGTCCCGCTGCCTATCTCCGCCCTCACCCCGAAGGACCGGGAGGATGTGCGGTTCGCCGTCGAGCAGGGGGCGGATTTCGTTGCCCTCTCCTTCGTCCGCACAGCCGCCGACGTGACAGAGCTGCGGGAGCTGCTGAGGAGCTGGGGGGCCGACCTGCCCATCGTCGCCAAGATCGAGAAGCCGGAGGCGCTGGAGGCGTTCGACGGGATACTGGAGGCGGCGGACGGAGTGATGGTGGCGCGGGGCGATCTGGGGGTGGAAACCGCGCCGGAGGAAGTCCCCTTCCACCAGAAACGGATCATCCGGCTCTGCAACCGGGTTGGGAAGCCGGTGATCACCGCCACGCAGATGCTCCAATCTATGATCGAACAGCCCACCCCCACCCGGGCCGAGGCATCCGACGTGGTCAACGCGGTGCTGGACGGGACCGATGCGGTGATGCTCTCCGGCGAAACGGCGGTGGGGAAGTATCCGGTGGAGGCGGCCCGGATGATGGCCTGTATCTGCGCCAGCGCCGAGGCCCACCTGGCTCCGGGGCAGTTCCTGCAGGAGGCCGGGGCGCCGCCGGTCTCCACCGTCACCGAGGCCATCAGCCGGGCGACGGTGGAGATCGCCGCCGAGGTGAAAGCCACAGCCATCCTCACCGCCACCATGTCCGGCACGACGGCCCGAATGGTGGCCCGCCACCGACCGGGGGTGCCCATCGTCGCCGTGACCCCCAACCCACGCACGCTGATGAAGCTGACGCTGGTGTGGGGCGTGACGCCGGTCCAGGTCCCCCGTTTCGCCACGACCGATGAGATGGTAGAACTGATGGTGCGGGCGGCCTACCGGGAGGGATTCGTCCGAAAGGGGGACCGGGTGGTCCTCACGGCAGGGATCCCCTTCGGTGGTGAGGGTCGCACCAACATGCTCAAGGTGCACGTGGTGGGAGAGGAGGGAGAGGTTGAGTAGGGTGGCCCTCACCCCACCCTCGTCCGCCTGTGGCGGGCATTCCCTCCCCTCTCCCGCTGCGCGGGAGATGGGGAGGGGGTAGGGGGAGGGGTGAGGGGATAGCCGTCAGCCGTGTGCACCCTCTTCTGGGGTGAGGTCCGGCACCGGCTCGACCACCTGTGGCCTGACGCCAGTGCCACAGTAGGGGCAGACGGACCAGCGGAGGTGAAGCGCCCGCCCGCAGGAGGGGCAGGACTGCTTCAGCCGGGTGTGGCAGTTGGGACAGAGGATATAATCCGATTTCACCCGCGCGCCACATCCAGGGCAGGTCTCCGGCTCCTCAATGGCCTGGAGGAGCGCCTCCTGTTCCAGAGAGCGTTCGTAAGCTTCGGCCAGTGTCTCCCGGGGCCGCAACATCAGGTAGACGATGAGGCCGAAGAGGGGGATGAGGGCGACCATCAATACAGCCACGATGAGCGCCAGCACGTCCCGCGACCGGGCCCGCATGTCGCGGAATGTCCAGACGATGGCTCCGCCGTGCAGGGCGGTGAAGATGACCCCTGCTGCCAGGGCAAACCAGAAGAGCAGCTTCGAGATCAGATCCAGGATGCCCTCCATTGGGCGTCCCTCCTTATCGTTGGGGTAAACGTGGGCGATATTATACCATCAGTGGGGTTTCCTGCAAACAATCGGAGGGGAGCATGGCGACCGGTTTTCGTGTAAGAGAGCATCCGATTCTGCCCATAGAGGAGCGGCCGGAGTTCGAGTTCATCTGGCAGGGACAGGCGATGCAGGCCCGGGAGGGAGAGACGATCGCCTCGGCCCTTTTCGCCAACGGGGTCCGCATCTTCGGCCACCATCCGAAGGACGGAGCGCCTCAGGGGATCTTCTGCGCCAACGGCCAGTGCGCCCAGTGTATGGTGATGGCCGATGGTCTGCCGGTGAAGGCCTGTATGACGCTGGTGAGGCCGGGGATGCGGGTGGAGCCGGTGGAGGGAAGGCCAGTCCTTCCAAACGTCCACTCTGCGCCGGAAATGCGGCCCATCCCGACGGTGGAGGTGGAGTGCCTGATCATCGGCGGCGGCCCCGCAGGGCTGGCAGCGGCCATCGAGCTGGGCAAAGCGGGAGTACGCACGCTCATCGTGGACGACAAACACCGGCTGGGGGGCAAGCTGGTCCTTCAGACCCATAAGTTCTTTGGTTCGGTGGACGCCTGCTACGCCGGCACACGGGGGATCGAAATCGCTGCCAGGCTGGAGCAGGAGGTCCGCCAGTTCGCCTCCGTCCAGGTCTGGCTCAACACCACCGCCCTGGCGGTCTACAGCGACCGGAAGGTAGGGGTGCTGCGGGAGGGCCGGTACATTGTCGTCCATCCCCACGTGCTGCTGGTGGCGGCTGGCGCGCGGGAGAAGTCGCTGGTCTTCAAGGGGAATACCCTGCCGGGGGTCTACGGCGCAGGCGCTTTCCAGACGCTGGTGAACCGCGACCTGGTGCGGCCGACGGAGCGGCTGTTCATCGTCGGTGGGGGAAACGTGGGGCTGATCGCTGGCTACCACGCCCTCCAGGCTGGCATCCAGGTCGTCGGTCTCTGTGAGGCCCTTCCCGAGTGCGGCGGTTACAAGGTCCATAAGGATAAGCTGGTGCGGATGGGGGTCCCCATCTACACCTCCCACACCATCCTCAGCGCCAACGGGGAGAGGGAGGTGGAATCGGTCACCATCGCCCGGATAGACGAGAGCTGGCGGCCGATCCCCGGCACGGAAAAGACCTTCGCCTGCGATACGGTGCTGGTGGCGGTGGGGCTGGACCCGGTGGACGAGTTTTACAACAAGGCGAGGGAGTTCGGCCTGCCGGTCTACGCGGCAGGGGACGCGGAGGAAATCGCCGAGGCGTCGGCGGCGATGTTCACCGGACGCATCCGGGGACTGGAGATCGCCCGCGCGCTGGGGCGGGATGTGGGGGAAGTGCCGCCGGAGTGGCATCGGACCGCCGAGATCCTCAAGTCCAGGCCCGGCGCGGTCGTTACCGAGGACATCCCGGAGGTGGAAGAGGGGGTCTTTCCGGTGCTCCACTGTGCCCAGGAGATCCCCTGCAACCCCTGCGTCTCTGTCTGCCCCGAGGGGTGCATTGTGATGGAGGGTGAGGACATCCGGAGCCTGCCGGAGTATAAGGGGGAGGGATGCATCGGCTGCGAGCGGTGCGTCGCCATCTGCCCGGGGCTGGCGATCACGCTGGTGGACTTCCGGAAGGACGCAGAGCATCCAACGGTGACGCTGGCCTACGAGTTCCCGCCCGGGACGATCCGCGAAGGGGATGTCGTGACAGTTCTGGACACCGAGGGGACGGTCCTGGGCAACGTGGAGGTGGTGAAGGTGCGAGCTCCCCGGTTTGCGCCGGGGACGCTTCTGGTGCGGGTGCGGGCGCCGCGGGAAATTGCCCGGCAGATCGCCGGAATCCGGGTGCAGGAGACGACGGTCACGGAGCCGATGGCCCGGTATGTGCCCCGGATGGAGGAGGAGGAGATCGTCTGCCGGTGCGAGCGGGTGACCGTAGGGGAGATTCGGGCGCTGATCCGTTCGGGCGTGCGGGATATGAACCACATCAAGGCGGTGACGCGGGCCGGGATGGGGGCCTGCGGCGGCAAGACCTGCTCCAATCTGATCAAGCGGCTGTTTCAGGAAGAGGGGGTGCCGCTGAGGGAGGTCACCGAGAACGTGCAGCGACCGCTCTTTGTGGAGGTGCCGCTGGGGGCCTTCGCCGGCGTCGTTGTGGGGGAGGGGCCGGCGGAGGAAGCGCCCGTCACCCACGCCACAGACGTGCATGAAGGAGGGATGTAAGGCTTATCCCAGCCGGAATTCTGCCAGGGTGGTGTATTCGGCCCCGGTGGGCTGGAGGACGCTGCGGATAAGGGCGAAGTGGTCGGCGGAGACCTGGCCCAGGGTGCTCACCGGAGCGGCGGCGACCGCCTCCCCAATGCGGGCGGCTTCGCCCGAAGAGGCCCGCTTCTGAACCCGGCCCAGGGTCAGGTGGGGGGTGAAGCCTCTCCCCTCCGGCGGGTAGCCGAAGGGGGCCATGGCCTCCTCGACGGCGTCCTGAAGGGCGGCCAGGCGGCCGGTGGGTTCCTGGACCCCCACCCAGATCACCCGGGGGCGGCGGAGGTTGGGGAAGCAGCTGAGCCCTCCGACGGTAAAGGCGCAGGGGGGCGCGTTCCGGGCTACGGTAGCCAGCGCCGCCTGGATTTGAGGCAGCTTCCCGGTTGGGGTGTCGCCCAGGAACTTGAGGGTGAGGTGGATGGAGTCTGGCTGCACCCAGCGGACGCTCCGGGGCGGTATGGCCCGCTCAAGCTCCCGCTGCAACCGGCCCAGCTCTGCCAGCAACGGCTGGGGCAACGGTATGGCGACAAATGTGCGCAGTATTTCCATAGCGGGGATAGGATAGCACAGGGAGGCGGAGAAGTCAACTTCAACTGAGCGCCTGTGTCCGAACTCACGTCCGAACCTCAACAACCGGTTGAGCCGGGCTTCGCTGGGAGGTGGACGTCGGGCGGCTGTCAGGTAGATGTGGCGGTGGGGAGGTAGGATAGGATTGTGGTGTGTGACCGATTACGCTTCGTGTAGTCAATAGGGAAACAACCCTGCTAGCTATCCCAGGTTGGGTGGCCAACCTGCCCTGACGATTTGGGGGGATTCGCTATGGAACAACGAACCTACCGTGGTGAGATCAAACCTGAGGCCCTCGCCGACGCGCTGGTAGCCCAATTCAATGGAGGCGACCTGATGGCCCAGCGGGTGGGACGGGGGGACCACGTCCTGGTCCAGATCGCCTCCCGGGATTGGGGTTGGGGTGGCCCGCAGACCGCCCTCACTGTCGGCATCGCCCGCATCGAGGGCGGGGTGGAGGTCTCCCTGGGCCAGCAGCGGTGGCTGGGGGCGGTGGCCGACCTGGCCCAGACAGGGCTGATGGCCCTGGTCAACCCCATTTCCCTCATCACCCGCATAGACGACGTGGCCCGCAGCATCGCCGGGCTTACGCTCCCTCAGCAGGTGTGGGAAGCGGTGGAGCACTACTGCGAGAGCGTCGGGGCCACCCTCGGCTTGCGGGCCGAGGAGACAATGGTCACCTGCCCCTACTGTGGGGTGGCCAACCCCATCGGCGCACCCAAGTGCTCCGCCTGCGGCGCACCTCTGGGGGATGTCCAGCCGGTCTCCTGCCCCCGCTGCGGCCTTCTGCTGGATCGGGAAGCCCGCTTCTGCAGCCGCTGTGGGACCTCGCTCCATCCGTCAGGGAGAGGGGAGCCCCGCTCCCTCACCGACCGGTTCCAGCGAGGGCGGAGGGAGTAAGGAGGAGAGGACAGCACGGCGACGCGGCGACGCGGGGATTGTTCTCCACTCCCGCGTCCCCGTGTCCCCGTGTCTCCGGGTCTATGGACCGACTTACCCACTTGCTGGCTCGCCTCCGGAACGACCCGGATTTCATGCGCTGTGTGGCTGCCTGGGAACGGATCCCCGCCCGTCCGGCCCGCATCGCTTCCTGGCCTGCCGCCCTCGACCCACGTCTGGTCGAGGCGGCCCGCTCCCTGGGAATTGAGGCCCCCTACACCCATCAGGCGGAGGCGATCTCCGTTGCCCTGGAGGGCCGCAACGTCGTCCTGGCGACAGCGGCTGCCTCCGGCAAGTCCCTGGCCTATAACCTCCCCGTCCTCCACACCCTCCTGAACGACCCGACAGCCTGTGCGCTCTACCTCTTCCCCACCAAGGCCCTGGCCCACGACCAGTTGGCTGCCCTCACGCCCCTGGTCGGCTCGCTGCAGGCCCCCATCGCCGTCCGGCCCTACGACGGGGATACCTCCCACGCCCACCGCTCCGCCGTCCGCCGGGAGGCCCGGTTGCTGGTGACCAACCCGGACATGCTCCACGCGGGGATTCTCCCCCATCACACCCGATGGGCTCGTTTCTTCTCCAACCTTCGCTGGGTGGTGCTGGACGAGCTTCACGTTTACCACGGCGTTTTCGGCAGCCACGTCGCCAACCTTCTCCGGCGGCTGCGGCGGGTCTGCCGCTTCTACGGGGCCGAACCCCGCTTCCTCTGCGCCTCTGCCACCATCGCCAATCCGCGGGGGCTGGCCGAACGATTGCTGGAGGCGGAGGTCTATCCCGTGGAGGAGGACGGCTCCCCAAGGGGGGAGAAGCACTTCCTGATCTACAACCCTCCTCTACTGGACTCCCGGCTTGGCCTCCGCCGGTCGGCGGTGCTGGCGGCGCTGGATGTGGCGCAGCATCTCCTGGAGGCGGACCTGCAAACGATCCTTTTCGCCCGCGCCCGGCTGACCACCGAGGTCCTCCTGGGCTACCTGCGGGAGCTGGTCGCTGCCCGTGGGGGCGACCCGGAGCGGGTGCGGGGCTACCGGGGCGGGTACCTGCCCGCTCTGCGGCGGGAGATCGAGCAGGGACTGCGGGAGGGGACGGTGCGGGCGGTGGTGGCGACCAACGCGCTGGAGCTGGGGGTGGATATCGGCGATCTGACCGCCTGCATCATGGTGGGCTACCCCGGCTCCGTCGCCAGCACCTGGCAGCAGGCGGGGCGGGCCGGGCGACGGGCCGGAGGCTCCCTGGCCGTCCTCATCGCCAGCCCCTCCCCCCTCGACCAGTATCTGGCGGCCCATCCCCGCTACCTCTTCGGCCGGCCGGTGGAGGAGGCGCTGCTGGACCCGGACAACCTGGCGATCCTGGCCGACCACCTGGCCTGCGCTGCCTTCGAGCTCCCCTTCGGGGCGGAGGAGCCGTTCGGCACCTTCACCGACGTGCAGCCGCTGCTCGACCTTCTGGCCGGGGAGGGGATGGTCCATCGCTCCAACGGCCGCTACACCTGGATCGCCGATGAGTATCCGGCGGGCGCGGTGGGACTCCGCACCTCCACGCCGGATGTGGTGCTCATACAGGACGTGGGGACAGACCCGCCAGAGATGATCGGCCAGATGGACCGACCCAGCGCGCCGCTTCTGGTCTACCCTGGCGCGGTCTACCTGCACGAGGGAGATACCTATCTGGTGGAGGAGCTGGATTGGGAGCAGGGGCTGGCCCGGGTGCGGGCGGAGGCGGTGGATTTCTACACCCGCGCCAGCGCCACCACTGAAGTGCAGGTGCTGGAGGTCCTGGAAGAGCGGGAGGGGAGTGCGGGGTGGCGAGCCGGGCTGGGAGAGGTGGAGGTCGTCAGCCGGGTGACCGGCTATCGGCAGATCCGCCGCTGGACCCACGAGGTGCTGGGATGGGGGGAGGTGGACCTGCCAGAGCAGCGGATGGGGACGGTGGGGGTCTGGCTGGACCTGGCGGAGGGGCTGGTGGAGCGGATGCAGGAGGAGGGAGTGCTCCGCCCGCCGGTGGACTACGGTCCCAACTGGCCCGCTCAGCGCGACGCGGCCCGCGCCCGCGACGGCTACCGTTGCCGTCACTGCGGTGCGCCGGAACGGGAGGGCCGCCAGCACGATGTCCACCACATCGTTCCCTTCCACGCCTTCGGCTACATACCCGGCGCCAACGACCTCTACCGGCTGGCCAATCAGCTGGATAACCTGATCACTCTCTGTTCGGCCTGTCATCGGCGGGTGGAGCGGGCGCGGGGAGCGCGGAGTGGGCTTTCTGGCCTGGCCTATCTGTTACGCCACCTGGCGCCGCTGCGCATTCTCTGCGCGCCGGGAGACCTGGGGTCGGTGGTCCAGGTACGCGCTCCGGAGACCGGCCTGCCCCGGCTGCTGTTCTACGACCAGGTGCCGGGTGGGGCGGGGCTTTCCCCCCGTCTCTACGAGCTGTTCGAGGAGCTGCTGTTGGCGGCGCTGGAGCGGGTGACTACCTGTCCCTGCGCCGATGGCTGCCCTGGTTGTGTGGGGCCGGTGGGGGAGCAGGAATCGGGCACGAAGCGGCAGACGGAGCGGCTTCTGGAGGAGATGATGGGTTGATCTCAGGCCGCGAATAGCCTGAATTTGCCGTACCGGGCAAATCGGTATACTATTCGCGCATAACGCGAGCAGCGGGGACGTGGAGACATGGAATTTATGCTAACAGGAGGCTATCAATGGGCAGACGAACTTTCTGGGTCGCGGTAGGGGTGCTGTTGCTCCTGGGTTTGACCACCTCAGTGGCATGGGCAGCCCCGTTGGGGCAGGAGGGAGAGACTGCGGCGGATGCGCTGTGGATCACGCTGGCGCCGTTGATCGCCATCGCCACCTCTGTTGAGCGGGTGCTGGAGGCCTTTTGGGACCGATGGGAAAAGGCGGGGTTGTGGCCCAACCGGGCCGGGGTTCCGGATACGAAAGCGTCGGATTATGTCATACAGAAGAAGCTTTACTCTCACTGGATCGGGACCGTTGTCGCCCTGCTGGCCATCGGCCTGACCAACGTCCGCCTCTTCCGGCTGCTCGGCTTTGATGTCCTCTTCTCTTCTCCCAACATGCTGCTTTTCAATGCCGGTGTCGGTGGCATCCTCGACAATTTCACCGTGGGCACGCTGATTGACTGGGTGCTGACGGCGGCGATCGTCGGATGGGGAGGCACCGAACTGACCCACAGCGTGATTGAGGGGCTGGTCAAAGGGCGCAATCTCTGGAAGGAGATGCGGGAGGTCGAAGCGGGCCGCAAGTCTATCCTGGATGCCAGGTTCTTCAACGACTATGTCGCCCCTCAATTGGAGAAACGAAATGTCTCCGTGGCCAGCCTCCGCCAGGTCTTCCACGAACTCTCTATGGTTGGGATCTCGCCCGATCAGCTCATTGGCCGGATGACGGTGGGAAAGGTGGACGAGTTTCTGAGCGAGCTGGAGGCAAAGCCGAAGACAGCGGAGGCCGCCCAGGCGGTGCGGAAATTACTGGAAGGGGTGCCACCGGAGCAGCAGGTGGAGATCCCCAACGTCCTCAATCTGCTCTCGTCGGAGCAGCGGCAGCGGTTCCTGGGAGCGTAGGGCGACCCGATGGGTCGCCCCTACCTACGATTTCACCTCGACCCGTTTTGCAGGCGGAGGCTCCCGCTCTTCCACCCGCTCCAGCGCGGAGTCAATCAGCTCGCGGAAGGCCAGGAGCACCTCCCGTTTGGCCGCCCTCTGGTGTTCGCGGAAAGAGGGAGGGAGGGCCTCCTGCCAGGCCGCGCGCACCTCCTTCCGCGCTGCGCGCAGGTGATCCCAGAAGGGGCCGGAGAAGGGCTTTGTCCGGTCACTCACTTCCTTCGCCATTTCTCACCTCCCCCAGAGTTCTCCTTTTACAGTATAGCGCTCCCCTCCGATTTGTCAAATACAAGCGCTTATCGAGGTGTATTTCAGTTTGGGGGCGAGATGTCCCTGGCCCGGGCCGGACCTGGGGAAACACGAATGGCGCGAATGGAAACGAATACCGCGAATGGGGCAGGGATCCCTCCTGTTCGCGGTATTCGGGCCATTCGTGGGATTCGCGATCCACGGCTGCTTCTGACCTCACCCCACTACACCCAGCACATTGGGCAGAAGGGGTCTCCGGTGGTATAATGCGCTCCTGGAAACAAGGAGGAGTACAGGCGATGTCCGAACAGGTTGAGGTGAAGGTTAGAAGGGCTAAGAAACGCCGTGGACGGGTGACGCTGTTCCCGAACTGGTGCAAAGGATGTGGGCTGTGCGTGGAGTTCTGCCCGATGAAGGTCCTGGAGCAGGATGAAGAAGGACGGGTGATCGTTGTCCGCCCGGAGGCCTGCACCGCTTGCCGATGGTGTGAGCTGCACTGCCCGGATTTCGCCATATTTGTCAGCGAGGTCGAGCCTGAGGAGGGAGTATGAGGACGGTGTTGATGCAGGGAGATGAGGCCTGTGTCGAGGGAGCCATCGCCGCCGGCTGTACTTTCTTTGCCGGGTATCCCATCACCCCTGCCACGGAGATCGCTGAACTGATGGCGCGCCGTCTTCCTCAGGTGGGCGGCGTTTTTATTCAGATGGAAGATGAGATCGCCTCCATCGCTGCCGTTATCGGCGCTTCGGTGGGGGGCGCCAAGGGGATGACCGCCACCTCCGGCCCCGGCTTCAGCCTGATGCAGGAGAACATCGGCTATGCTGTGATGGCGGAGATCCCCTGCGTCATCGTGGATGTGCAGCGGCTGGGCCCCTCCACAGGGCGGCCCACCAGCCCCTCCCAGGGAGATGTGATGCAGGCCCGGTGGGGGACTCACGGAGACCACCCCATCATTGCCCTTTCTCCCTCCTCGGTTTGGGAGACCTTTGAGCTGACCGTGGCGGCCTTCAACTTTGCCGAACGGTATCGGACGCCGGTGATTCTGCTGATGGATGAGGTGATCGGACATATGCGGGAGCGGGTAGAGCTGCCGGATTACGCCACGGTGGAGCGGGCCGAGCGGGCGGTAACCCTGGTCCCTCCGGAGTGGTATAAACCCTACGAGAACTTCCCTTCCGACGTCCCTCCTCTGATCCCTTTCGGTGAGGGTTATCGGTATCACATCACTGGCCTCTATCACGATGAACGGGGATACCCGACCGAGCGCATTGACGAGATCAACCCCTGGCTGGACCGGGTTTTCCGCAAGATCCAGCGGGGGCTTTCAGAGGTGTTGCTCTATGAAGAGGACGGGGTGGAGGAGGCGGAGACGCTGGTGATCGCCTATGGGGCCACAGCCCGTTCCGCCCGTCACGCGGTGGAACTGGCCCGGCAGCAGGGGCGGCGGGTCGGTTTTCTGAAGTTAAAGACGCTGTGGCCTTTCCCTGAGGAGGTGGTCGCCCGGGCGGCGGAGCGAATCCATCGGGTGGTGGTGCCGGAGATGAATATGGGGCAGTTGGCGCTGGAGGTGGAACGAGTCGTTGGCCGGCACAAGGTCTGGCGGGCCAACCGTGCCGACGGCGAACTGATCCGGCCGGAGGAGATCCTGACGGCTATAGACAAGGTGAGCTTGAGATGAGAGCACAGCCTGAATCACGGGTTCACGAACGGTATCTGCGGCACAGTAAGAAATTCCCCAACGTCTGGTGTGCCGGATGCGGCATCGGGATCGTGCTGGGGGCCATCATCCGTGCCGTGGACAGCCTGGGGTTGGATAAGAACGACGTGGCGATGATCTCCGGGATCGGCTGTACGGGCCGTATGCCGGTCTATGTGGACTTCAACACGATGCACACCACGCACGGCCGGGCGCTGGCCTTCGCCACGGGGCTGAAGCTGGTCCGGCCAGAGATGAAGGTTATCGTGGTGATGGGGGATGGGGACGCGCTGGCCATCGGCGGCAATCACTTCATCCATGCCGCGCGCCGCAATATTGGCCTGACGACGATTGTGGTCAACAACGCCACGTATGGGATGACCGGTGGGCAATACTCGCCTACCACTCCCCTGGGGGTGCTGGCGTCAACGGCTCCCTACGGCCATATCGAGCCTCCCTTCCGGATCGCTGAGCTGGCGGCCTGCGCTGGCGCGGCTTTTGTGGCCCGCAGCACCGTCTACCACGTCACGGAGCTTCAGGAGTACATCGCCCGGGCGATCCAGAAGGACGGCTTCTCGGTGGTGGAGGCGATCAGCTACTGCCACACCACGCTGGGGCGGATGAATCGCTGGGGCAGGGCGCCGGATATGATGCGTCTTTTGAAAGAAAACAGCGTCACACGGAAGGGTGCGGATGACCTCTCGGAGGAGGAGCGGGTGGGCAAGATCGTGCGTGGAGTCTTTGCCGACCGGGAGGACCTTGTCGAATATACGCAGCTATATCGGAAGCTGGTCGAGCAGGCGCGGATGGAGGCGGCGTGATGGGGGGACGGATCGAGATCCGGCTGGCCGGGACAGGTGGGCAGGGACTGGTTCTGGCGGGCATCATGCTGGCCGATGCGGCCGTGCGGGACGGCAGGTATGTAACGCAGACACAATCCTACGGACCGGAGGCGCGGGGAGGGGCGAGCCGGGCGGAGGTGGTGCTATCGGACCGGGAGATCGCCTATCCCAAGGTGCTCCGGGCCGATGTGTTGCTCTGTATGAGCCAGGAGGCGTGCGACCGGTATGCGGAGGAGATGCGGCAGGGGGGATTGTTGATCCTGGACTCTGCCTACGTTTCTCGCGCGCCGACGACGATGGCAGTGCGGGTTCCCATCACCCAGTGGGCGAAAGAGGTAACGGGACGAGCCATTACGGCCAACGTGCTGGCCCTTGGGCTTCTGGCGGGGCTGACGGGTGTGGTCTCCCGGGAGGCGCTGGAGGCTGCTGTGCGGGCCCGGGCCCCGCGGGGGACGGAGGAGGTCAATCTGAAGGCACTGGCGGCCGGCTTTGAGCTGGCCGAAGGGGTGCGGACCGGCCGGTTGGCCTCCGCTTGATTTCGTGTAGTCATCAACGGCCAGGGGAAACCGGACCCTTTCTGCTTTGTGTGTCCTTTAGCCGGTCTTCAGGCTATGCGAACTGCCTCCCCTGTTCCGGGTCAGAGGGGGGCGACCATATAGGTTCCGTACAGGGCAAATCCCCGCCGCCGGTAGTAGGGGCGGGTACCCACAGCAGCAATGACGGCCAGACGCCGGTACCCCGCAGAGCGGGCTACCCTCTGTGCTTCCTCCAGAAGCCGGGTGCCTAACCCGGCGTGCTGGGGCCGCCCCTCCCTGCGAACCCCCAGCGCCAGCGCCGGGCCATAGACGTGGAGCTCCCGTACCACCGCGCATCCCTCCAGCTCCGACATCTCCGGCTCCACCTGCGGCAGGGAAAGGCGGAGAAACCCCGCCAGCCGCCCTTCCGCCGTTTCGCAGGCCAGGAAATGCTCGGTCGTAGCGTCGGTGGGGTAGGTGGTGTCGGTGAGCCGCAACGCCTCCGGCTCCACCAGCACGTCCCGTATCTCCCGACACCGGATGCACCGACAGGTCTGCCCCGCCTCCACCATCCTCTGCTGAACCACCTGCCGCAGGTTGGATTTGGTGACACCGGCAACAATGTCCGGCGCGGGGATGTCCCGCATCAGCCGGTTGATCCGGCAGTATGGAGGGACCGAGGTCTTGCAGTCTGCCAGCAGCCTGACCAGCGTCTCCTCATCGTAGGGACGGTATTCCCCGGCCTTCCAAAGCTCGTAGAGCCCGGTCCCCTCTACCAGCAGGCAGGGGTAGACCTTCAGCTCGTCGGGCCGGAGGGCTGGATCGTCCCATAGCCGATGGAAATCAGCCAGGTCGCTCTCCGGCGTGGCCCCCAGCAGGTTGGGCATCCAGTGGAGGACGATCTTCAAACCAGCCAGCCGAAGCCGCCGCACCGCCGCCCGGGTCTGGGCCACAGTGTGGCCTCGCCGGTTGAGGGTCAGAATGCGGTCATCCAGGCTCTGCACGCCCAACTGCACTTTGGTCACCCCCAGCCGGCGCAAACGGCGTACCTCGTCGGGGGTGATGCAGTCGGGCCGGGTCTCTACCACCAGCCCCACATTCCGGTGAGGGGCGGCTTCATTGAGCTGCTGGGCCTCCTCCAGCGACCCCGCCTCGACCCCGTTGAGGCCATCCAGGCAGCGGCGGACAAACCACTCCTGGAAGTCGGGGGGGTAGTCCGACCAGGTACCGCCGAGGATCAGGAGCTCCACTTTGTCTGTGGAATGGCCGATGTTTTCCATCGCCTGAATGCGTCCAACGGTCTGACCGAAGGGGTCGTACCCGAAGCGGCGCGCCCGCTGTACCCCCGGTTCATCCGGCAGATAGGACTTGGGGGCTTCGGGAACGGAGGGACAGTAGATACAGCTCCCCCTGCAAGGGTAGGGTGGTGTAAGGACAGAGACAGGGGCAACCCCTGAAATAGTGCGGGTGGGCTTGCGGGAAAGATGTTTGACCAGCCCGGGAGCAGGGGCCATCCGCCCTTCGGCACAGAGACGATGGTAAGTACGCAGAAGCTGGTCCCGGGTGAACAGCCCGCCGCCAGGGCGGGGGTAACGGCGCAGGATGGCCTGAACCCTGCCGGGGGTCAGGCGATCCACCTGGGCAGCCAGCGCGCGCACCGCAGCTTCGCACTGGTCGGACGCGGGCACTTTTTCTAGCGCGCTGCCCTCCACAGATGGCTGGTGTCGTTCATCAGCGCGAGCCGGTACCGATTTCCGTCCCATTCGACCAGATTGACGGCGCAGGTATCCTGCCCGACCGACCAGAAGTGGTCGTTGCCCAGGCCCAGCACCGCACACAACAGCACCTGATTGACCACTGTGTGGGCCACCAGAGCGACCGTTTGTCCGGGGTGGCGCTCCACGGCTTTCCTCAGAGCAGCAGTGGAGCGCTGGCGCACCTCCTCCAGCCCCTCGCCGCCGGGGAAGCGGACGGTGTGAGGTGCTTCCCACCAGGCCTGCAGGAGGTCGGGGTAGCGGACCCTGACATCGGAGACGGCCATGCCCTGCAGTTCGCCAAAGTGAATGTCGAGCAGCCCTTCCAGGGGCTGGACCGTAAGTCCCTGAGCCAGGGCGATGGCCTCGGCTGTCTGCATCGCCCGGCGCATCGGGCTGGCGTAAACTGCTGCCAGGGGCCAGCGGGCCGCGACATACTCAGCCGTCCATCGAGCCTGCTGGAGACCGACCTCGTCCAGGGGGATATCCGTCTGCCCCCGGAAACGCGCCTCCCGGTTCCAGGCCGTCTGGCCGTGTCGTATGATGAGAGCTTGAGTCTTCATCACAGGTGCTCCTTATAGTTGATCGAAGTATTTGAGGAGATTCTACCCTGCAATCCCCGGCTGTGCAAGCGAGTCCGCGAATTCTGCAGGGCAAGCTTCGGCTTATCCTGCAACAAGGTTGTCCGTTTATGCAAAGTTGTGCTATAATGGAATAGGCCGTAGGATGAACCCCTGGGAGGGAGATGGATCGGGGCAGGGGGTAGCGGGTATGTGGACAGCGATAGCAGCCTTTCTCGACCACCTCGAAAAGGAGGCCGGCGCATCCAGGCATACGGTTGCGGCGTACCGCAATGACCTGACCCAGTTCCTTGAGCATATCTCTGCTCAGGGCGTCGGCTCCTGGAAACACGTCACCCAGCGGCACGTCCTGGACTTCCGCCGATGGCTTCAGGGGGCGGGCTACACCATCTCCACAGTGGCCCGCAAGGTAGCAGCGGTCCGTTCCTTCTTTCATTATCTGATTGCTCAGAACATCCTGGACGATGATCCGTCGGCAATGGTCCCTCCCCCCCGGGTCCCACGCCGCATGCCCCGTGTCCTGTCCTCCGAAGAGGTCAATCGCCTCCTGGACACGGTGCGCGGTGGCAAAACGCTCAAAGCGCTACGGGATTGGGCCTTGCTGGAGCTTCTCTATGCAACCGGACTGCGGGTCAGCGAGGTGATCAGCCTGAGGGTGGAGGATGTGGACCTGGAAGAGGCTGTGGTTCACTACCGGGGAGAGGAGCAGAAGGAGCGAACCCTTCCCCTGACGGCAGAAGCGGCCGCCGCGCTTCGTCTCTACCTGGAACGGGGACGGCCCGGCTTGGTGCGCCACGGCGATGTAGACACGCTGTTTGTCAATTACCGGGGCCGACCGTTGACCCGCCAAGGGTTGTGGCTCATCGTCCGGGAGCAGGTGGAGAGAGCGGGGATCGAAGGGGAGGTCACGCCGCACACGCTTCGCCATTCCTGCGCGGTGCGCCTTTTGAAAAACGGAGCGGAGCTTCAGGAGGTAAAGGCACATCTGGGACATGCGAACCTGGCCACAACCCAGGTATACCTTCAGGACGAGGAGTCTTGAGCAGGACAGGAGGATCTGAATGAGTTATGTAGAAAAGCTTCTGGCGAAGGGTGAACGCATCGTGTTCGTCACACGGCGACACTGGCTGAGCTTACTGCCTGCGATCCTGATTGACGCAGGCCTGGTCATCGTCATCGTCGCTTTCTCCATTTTGGGGTTCATCTTCTCCCCTCCCTACACCCTGTTCGGCCTCCTGTTCCTGCTTGTCCCGCTGGGCCACTTCTTTATCCGCTTCACCGTATGGCGTAGCGAGCAGTATATCGTCACCAACCGGCGAGTGATGGAGGTCCGGGGCATTTACAGAAAATATGTCTCCGACTCCTCACTGGAAAAGGTCAACGACGTAGTGATGGAGCAATCCGCGCTGGGCCGTCTGCTGGACTACGGAGATGTGCGGATCATCACCGGCTCCGACATCGGGGTCAACATTTTCCGGCGTATTGCTCATCCCATCCATTTTAAGACCTCAATGCTGGATCAGAAGGCCCATATGAGTGGGTATATGGGGGAAGGAGTAGCCCCCGATAGGGTCCCGGAGTTGCTGGCACGCCTGGACGAGCTCCGTCGGCAGGGTGCTATCACAGCAGAAGAGTTCGAGCGGGAGAAAAAAGAGCTTCTGGATCGCCTATGAGCGACACAGGGATCACTCTGACGGTCATCGAAGAGGCGGCGGAGGCGGTCCGCCGCCGTCTGACGATTCAGCCCAGGGTTGGGCTGATCCTGGGTTCCGGGCTGAACGCTGTGGCCGAGGCAGTGCAGGCGGAGACGGTCGTGCCCTACGCGGAGATCCCCCATTTTCCGCAGGCTACGGTGGAGGGCCACGTGGGCCGGCTGGTGATCGGCCGCCTGGAGGGACAGGGCGTGATGGTGATGCAGGGGCGGGCCCACTACTACGAGGGCTACTCAATGGCCGAGGTGACCCTGCCGGTGCGGGCGATGCAGCTCCTGGGAGTGGAGGTGCTGATCGTCACCAACGCGGCCGGCGGGCTGAACCCCGCCTTCCATCCCGGCGACGTGATGGTGATCCGGGACCACATCAACCTGGTGGGGATGGCAGGGCTGAACCCGCTGCGGGGCCCCAATCTGGATCGGTTCGGCCCCCGTTTCCCCGACATGTCGAGGGCCTACGACCCCGACCTGCGGGCTATGGCGCGGGCTGTCGCCGGGCAGGAAGGGATCCCCTGCCACGAGGGAGTCTACATCTGCCTGGCTGGCCCCAGCTTTGAGACCCCCGCCGACATCCGGTTTCTGCGGATCATCGGCGCCGACGCGGTCGGCATGTCCACTGTGCCGGAGGTGACGGTGGCCCGGCATGGAGGAATGCGGGTGCTGGGCCTTTCCGGCATCAGCAATGTGGCTGTCACCGATGGAGGGGGGGAGACAACGCACAAGGAGGTGCTGGAGACAGGGCGGCTCCTGGCTCCACGCCTGGAGACGATTATCCGGGGGGTGCTGAAGCAGCTATGAAGGTCTTCCTTTCCACTCTCGCCGACTTCGCATGGGTGCTCTACGCTGCCTGCGGGCTGGGGGCGTTTGTCTCCATTATCCGTGCGCTGGCGCTTCGGCGACAGCTCGGCTGCAGCCTCACCGCCTTCGAACGGGAGACGATAGCCGCCCAGGTCGGCCGTCGGTGGAGGGTCGCCGTCGGTTTTATCGCGGTGGGAGCTATCTTCTTTATGGGGCAGGTCTATCTTCTCCCCCGCGTCCTGCCCGAGGGGGGAGCAGAGCCGACTCCGGCACCGGTGGCTGGCCTGGATACCCCCACACCTCTTCCCTCTCCCACCTCAACCCCCCTGATGGGGACGCTGCCGACGGTCACGGTGACCGTCCCTCCGCCGCCGCCCGTCTCGCCGGAGCCTGCCGCTTCGCCTTCCCCCACGCCAACAACCCCCGCTGGCCCCATGCCGGCCCACCCCGTAGGGATGCGGCTGGGAAATGTGGCTGTGCTGGTGGGGTATGACCTTTCGGCCACCGAAGTGCGCACGGATCAGACGCTGGGGCTGACCCTCTACTGGCAGGCGCTGGAAGGGGCGAACGTCTCCAGTTACTGGGTCTTCACCCACCTCCTCCCCCCCGAGTTTGACCGGCTTATCGGCCAGCACGATGGAGTTCCAGCAAGCGGCACACGGCCAACCTCCGGGTGGGTCCCGGGAGAGACCATCGTGGACTACCATGAGCTGGTCTTTTACGAGGCCGGATACGCCGGCCCTGCCCGGATCGCCGTCGGTCTCTACGACCCGACGACGATGGCGCGGGTGCCGGTGGAGGGAGGTGGGGATTATATCCTGCTTCCGACTGCCATCACCGTCGTGGCTCCATAAGGGAGAGCGGGGATGGGAAAACGGGCAAGCACTCTTCGCCTGTTGCTGGCTGTGCTTCTCGGAACGGGGCTGTCCCTGACGGTGACAGTGACGATCCACGCCGCCATCCTGGTCGTGGACCTGGCCGCGCGTCCTCCCCTGGCCCGGCTGAATGGGGTGGAGGAGGGGGGACACGCCGGTTGGGCCCTGGCGGTGGGGGACCTGAACGACGACGGTCAGGCCGATCTGATCGTCGGCGCGCCGGATGAGTCTCCCGGCGCAGTCCTCACCCAGGCGGGCCGAATCTACGTCTTCTTCAATCCTCCCTCGCTGATCGGCGTCCTTCCCCTCTCTCAGGCCAACCTGACCATGTCGGGGGATCGGGCATGGGGCAGGGCCGGTTCGGCCCTGGCAGTGGGGGACCTGAACGACGATGGCATAGCCGATCTGGTCATCGGTGCGCCAGCCGAGGTCGCGCCTGGAGAATACGGCCGGGCCTATGTGGTCTACGGCCGCAGCTCTTTTCCCACTTCCCTCTCCCTTTCCCAGGCCAATGTGGTCGTCTCCGGAACGCAGGCGGGAGCGTGGGCCGGGTATGCGCTGGCGACGGGCGATCTGGATGGGGATGGGAAACACGACCTGGCCGTCGGCGCGCCTGCTTTCTCCACCGGGCCGGCCGTCACACGGACGGGACAGGTATACGTCTTTCTCAGCAGCCAGGGGACGCTGACGGGCGGGGTATCGGCCGCCGACGCCGATCTGACGGTGAGCGGGCAGGAGGCATACGCTGCCGTCGGCACCTCCGTGGCGATTGCCGATGTGAGCGGGGATGGAACGTATGAGGACCTGATCATCGGCGCCCCCTTCGACGATCCCTTCGCCAGCCCCCATAAAGGGGAAGTGGCTGTCTTCTTTGGAAGCGGGAGCCTCACCGGCTCTCGGACCGTCGCCCAGGCAGACCTCCGGATCACAGGGATGTGGGTCAAGGACTGGCTGGGGCGGATGGTGGCGGCGGGAGATGTGAACGGGAACGGTGTGGCAGACCTGGTCATCGGGGCCACGGGAGACGGGCAGGCCGGGGAAGGCTTCAGCACCGTCTATCTCTTCTACGGGAGAAGCGGCCTGAGTGGTTCCCTGCCGGCCAGCGCCGCCGACGTGGTCCTGGCCAGCGGCGCCCCCGGCGAGCAGAGCGGCTACTCGCTGGGAACGGGGAATCTGGACGGGGATGGCCGGGCGGACCTGGTGGTAGGGGCGCGAATGTCCACCCTTGGGGCACGTCTGCACAACGGGCGGGCCTATATCCTCTACGGCTCCCGGATCACCACAACGGGGAACCTCTACGCCGATGCCGGTGTGGTGCTGGAAGGGCCGGCCGAGCGGGGGCGGATGGGGATGGCGCTGGCGCTGGGGGATTTCCTGGACCTGCCCTACGACGGGCTGGCGCTTGGTGCTCCGTTCACCGGTGAGGAGAGAGGGGCGGTCTATCTCCTGAAGATGCCCCCTCGAGGAGTCCGCCTTCAGCCGGACTACAATCGCCACATCGAGGAGGCTGGCGGCAGTACGGTGTACACCCATACCCTTACCAACCTCTGCATCCTCACCGACACCTTCGATCTGACCTATACGGTGGTGGAGGGAAGCGGGTGGAAACACTGGCTTCATCCGGTGCAGGTGACGGTGCCCGGGCTGGCGACGGCCACGGTCTACTTCAGCGTCACCGCGCCGGTGGGTTCGGGGCGGGTGGTGGACGTCTCCGTGGTGACCGCCACCTCGCGGGCCGATCTTTCTGCGGTGGCCCGTGTGACCGACCGGTCGGAGGCGGGGTGGGGGGTGTATCTCCCCGTGGTGCTTCGGCGGTAGGGCAATTTGGGGAAGGACAAATGGTTTCTGAACGCGAAAAGGTGCGGGCATTGTTCAACCAGGCGCTGGCCGAAGCCCGCTCGCGCGGTGCTGGCCGGATTACCGCGCTGCATTTTGTCGTATATGGCCTGTCGCAGGAGACGGAAGCGAGGTTGCGGGGGATACTGCAGGAACTGAGCACGGGCACCCCGGCAGAGGACGCGCAGGTTGTCGTTCGTGCAGGGCCTGAGCGGTTCATCTGCTGGAACTGCTGCGGACTGCGCTTTGAGAGCAGCGAAGAAGACGCGACCTGTCCGAGTTGTGGGCACACAGCGGTGCGCATTCCGAGCGACATCCGGTTCGCGCTGGACTACATCGAGACCTCCGATGGGGACGGAGAAGCAGAGGATTGAGAAGCCGTTACGGGGTGAGTTTCCTATGTCTGATACGATAACGATCATCCGCCAGCCTGCTGAAGAGCGGTATGCGCAGGAACTGGCCGCGCTCCAGCACGATGACCCTTATCCCCGCCCGCCTGGCTGGGCCCTCTCACCCAGGCGGGTTGAGGTCTTTCTGATGGGCTCCGGCAAGGAGACCTTTTCCACACCCGACGGTCAGAAGATCCCTATCCGCCCCAAATACCTGGGTGACCGGCGGCTGATCCAGGTCGCCATCGCTACACTGGCTTCGGAGCGGGCGCTCTTGCTTATCGGCGAACCGGGCACGGCCAAGAGCTGGGTCAGCGAGCATCTTGCGGCGGCCATTTGCGGCACGAGCCGCCTCATCATCCAGGGCACGGCAGGCACCACTGAGGACCAGATCAGGTATTCGTGGAACTACGCGCTGCTGATCTCGGAAGGCCCCAGCGAGCGTGCCCTTGTGCCCAGCCCTCTGTTGCGGGCGATGCGCCAGGGGCAGATTGCGCGTTTCGAAGAGATCACCCGCTGCGCTTCCGAAGTGCAGGATACTTTGCTTTCCATCCTCTCGGAAAAAGAGATTGTCATCCCCGAGTTGGGCCAGGTCGTGTCTGCGCGACGCGGCTTCAACCTGATCGCCACGGCCAACACCCGTGACCGGGGCATCAACGAAATGTCCAGCGCGCTCAAGCGCCGCTTCAACTTCGTCACGTTGCCCGTTGTGGATACGCTGGAGCAGGAGATGGCCATCGTCGAGACCCGCACGCGGGAACTGATGGCCGATTACCGGATTCAGGCTGAGGTGCCTGCCGACCTGCTCAGGTTGCTGGTTACGGTATTCCGGGAGATGCGTGCCGGCCTGACGCTCGACGGTCAGACCAGGGTCAAATCCCCCTCGACGGTGATGAGCACGGCGGAAGCGATTTCGGTCCTGTTGAACGGCTGTATCCTGGCCCAGCACTTCGGCGATGGCAGAGTCGGCGTGGAAGAGATAGCGCGCTCGATGGTGGGGGCTGTGGCGAAAGAGGATGCCCGTGACATAACCTGCCTGGAAGAGTATCTGGAGAATGTCGCCCGGCCTCGCAAGGAGAGCGAGTGGCAGGCGTTTTATCAGGCTGGTAAGGGACTGTTGTGATCGTCTTTCCCATCCGTCACCACTCTCCTGCAAGCGCGCGAAATCTGGCCAGGTGCATACGCACTGCCCGTCCCCGGCTGGTGCTGATCGAAGGCCCCTGTGACGCGACACAGCTCATCCCCCACCTCCTGGCGCCCGATACACGCCCGCCGATGGCGATCCTGGCCTACCTGCCCGCCGAGGCGCTGGCCGAGGACGAGGAACCCCGATCTGTCACCTGGCCCCTCTGCGCCTATTCTCCCGAATACGTCGCGCTTCAGGTGGGCCGCGAGGTGGGAGCTGAACTGCGCTTCTGCGATCTGCCAGCCGGCGCATTCCTGGAGGAGCGGCGAACGGCCGGAGAAACGGGGGAAGCTTTGTCCGAGGTGTGGCAGGCTATCGCTGCCCGCCTGGGCTTTGATGATTACGAGGAGTTCTGGGAGTGCCGCTTTGAGATGTTCGGTGGTGACTTCTCAGAAGCGATGCTTGAGCTGGGCGCTCTGGTGCGCGAGTACGGCGTGGGCGCTCACAACGCCGGGCGCGAAGCCTGGATGCGGGCCGAGATCGCCCGCGCCCTGACCGAAGGGTACGATCCCGCCGATATGCTGATCGTCTGTGGCGCAGCCCATGCCCCGGCCCTGGGATCGCCCGATCCCGATGCCCGATACCCCGAAATCAGGGCGCGTTCCGCCAGACTGACGCTTATACCCTACTCCTACCCCCGTCTTTCCGAACAACTGGGCTACGGCGCTGGCAACCGCGCCCCTGCCTACTACCAGATGGTCTGGGAGCATAGCGGCGACTTTGGCCGGGCCACGCAGGAGGCGCTCATCCGCACAGCCGATGCACTCCATCGCACCGGATATGCCGTCAGCCTGGCCGACGCCATCGAGGCTAACTGGCTGGCCTGCACGCTGGCCGCCCTGCGCGATAAACCCGTGCCAGGGCTGTGCGAGGTGCGCGATGCGGCGCAGGCCTGTTACGGGCGCGGCACGCTGTCAGTGGGCAGTGTGCTCTGGCCGCTGCTGATCGGCGAGGCGGTGGGGGCCATCTCGGCGCAGGTAGAACGTACCTCGCTCCAGCAGGAATTCTACGACACGGTCGCCCGCCTGGGCCTGCCCTGTTCCGATTCGCCCCGTGAATGCCGGCTCTACCTCACCCAACCTGCCGATGTAGAGACATCGGTCTTCCTGCACCGACTGGTCGTCGCCGAGATCCCCTTTGGGCAGGTGCAGGCCGTGCAGATGGTTGGGCGCGGCGGAACCGGAGCCGACGCCGACGATGCCGCCCGCTGGCTGGGGCAACTGCGCGAGAAGTGGATGCTGCAGTGGACGCCGCTGACCGACATCCGCCTGATCGAAGCCAGCGTCCAGGGCAACTCGCTGGCCGAGGTATGCGCCCGTCGCCTCCGCCGCGCGCTGACCGAAGCCCGTCGTGTGGCCGACGCTGCCGAAACCCTCCTGCGCATCGTCCTGACCCGGTTGGAACCGCTCTATGCCGGGGGGCTGGCGGCCTGCGAGCATACATCCAGCGCCGACGATGATCTCCCGTCGCTGGCGCGCGCTGCCTATAACCTGCAGTCGCTGGTCAAGTACGGTTCGTCACGGGCAGTCGGCGTGGACGCCGTCAAAGTCCTGCTCTCCAAGGTCTACGTTCGCGCCAGCCTCCTGTTGCCGGGGGCTGCCGTTGTTGCCGACGACGCCGTGCCGCCTACCCGCAATGCACTTATCACCCTGCACGACGTGGCGCGCCAGTCGTCCGAGCTGGACGCAGCGCTGCTGGCCTCTCGCCTGCACCTGATCGCCGAAAGCGACCGGGCGCATCCGACACTGGCGGGGCTGGCCTGCACGCTGCTCTTTGTCGGTGGGGCGCTGTCGGAATCGGACCTGACGGCGCTTCTGAGCCGCCGTCTCTCGCCCGGCGAGGAGCCGCTGGCCGGCGCCCAATTTCTCGAAGGGCTGCTTGCCCTCAACCGGGCTGTATTGCTGCGCAATCCGAAGATCGTCGCCTGGTTCGACGGCTACCTGCAAAGGATACCAGCGGGGCGCTTCGTCGCTGTGTTGCCTGTCCTGCGCCGCGCCTTTGCCGACCTGGCGCCGGCCGAGATGGACTATCTTCTGGCAGCACTCGCGCGCCTGCTGGAATTGCCCGTCGGGCAGGCCCGTACCGCTGTGGTCCCTCAGGTGACGGCGGAGGAGATTGCAGCGATTGACGCAGAGTTAGGGGATGGGTTGGAGGTCTTGTAATGCCAAAATCGAGACAAGCCAGAAGAGGACTTGCCCGCCAAAGACAGAGTCTTGGACTTCAGATATTTGAATCCCTGAAAGGTGCCTGTGGCCATTCATGACTTGCTTTCTCGAACCGAAACAACGCTTGCTACCCTCGCCGTCTCCGGCCTGGCGAATGCCGGTGTGGTGCTGAGCGAGTTGACTGCGCTTGCGGACGATCTCACCGCTGCCGGCCTGGGCAAACTGGGGGAGCGCCTGCAGGCCGTGGTTGACGCCCCGGATGACCACGCCCGTGCTGCTGCCTGGGCCGCTGCCTGGAGCGGGATTGGCCTGGTGCGCACACGGCTGCTGAAGCCCGCCGTGCTCAACCCGCACGACGCGCAGGACGTGGTAGCCCTGCCCCAGGCTCCCAACGTCCTCCTTCCCCGCCCCCCAGGCGACCTGGATCGCCTGGAGGGACTGCTGGCCGCGCTCCAGTCCGCCCAGCCACTCGTCCGCGCCTACGCCGCCGGTCGTCTGGCCGAATTGGGCGACGAAGCGGTGCCAGGGCTGCTGGCCGTGCAGGAGCAGTGCGGGCGTTGCATTCGCTTCCTTGTGGTCGAGACGCTGGCGCGCATCGGCACGGACAGCGCGCTGACCGCTCTGGTCGGACTGCTGGGCGATGGCGACGTGGCCCGTCCGGTCGAGGCGGCGTTGCTGAGAATGGGCCAGTGCAGCACCCTGCTTGTAGCTGAGGCGCTGGCGCAGGCCACGGGCAAGGATAAGAAACGCCGCCGCGCCGCGGCCAAGCTCCTCTGGCGGCTGAGGGCTGCGCAGCCGCTCAGTGCCGCCCTGGCCGACGAGGACGAGCTGGTGAAAGCCTATGCCCAGGCGGCACTCTGGCCCGCTGAGCGACTGGCCGACCGCGCCGAACAGAAAGCCGTAGCGGGATTCCCGGCGTCCGTCGCTCTGTTCGAGCAAAGGCAACTGACGCTCGGTGCACTCATCGAGCGATTGGACGCTTTGTCCAGGAATCACCTGACCGACGCCGCTGCCGTGCTGCGGCACACCCGTGCGGAAAAGCCGCTCCTGAATCACTACCTGGCGCAGCTTAAGGCAGGGCATAATCAAAAGGCGCGCGAGCACGCTGCCGCGTTCGTTACACACCTGGCGCACCCTGCCGCGCTGCCGACCTGGCTCCGCCTGATCGAGACGGACTCGTTCTCTTTGGCTGCCAGCACTGCGCTGATCGCCGATGGGCTGGCAGAACTGGCCGATAGCACTGCCGTGTGGCCGCTGATTCATATCGCCCGGCGCCTGAAGCCGATGCCCCACCTGCGCGATCCGGTGGTTAAGGCGCTGGGACGTATCGGCGATCCGGCGGCAGTGCCTGCCCTGCTGGAGATGCTGAACGAGACACGTCTCCGGGCGAGTCGGGAGGCTATTGAGAAAGCCCTGGTCGCCATCGGCGCGCCGGCGGTTGAGGCGATTGGACAGGCTTTAGAACGAAGCGCGGATGCGGCTCTCGAGCGGGCACTGATGAAGATCAAGGCACCGCAGGCCCGGGCCGTGCTCGATACCTACCGGGCCAGGACGGACAGGTTGACCCGTCTGCTCAGCCACCTGGCCGACGGCGAGGCCCCCGAGTCCCTTATCATACAGGTGACAGGTCTGGGCGCCGAGGCGCTCGATCCGCTGCTCGACCTGCTTGAGAAGGGCTCCGCCGAGGGCCGGGTCAACGCCGCCCGCGCGCTCGGCCAACTGGCCCCAACCCTGACGGACGAGCAGCGCGAGCGCGTCATCAGCACGTTCAGGGCGCTATTGCGGGCCAAACAGCCGGGCCGGTTTGCAGGGAGCAGCCTGCTCCATAACCGCCTGGCCGGACAACTGGTGCGCACCCTGTGCGATCTGGATGCCAGCGCAGCTTTGCCGGACATACGCGACGCACTCATATTCGGTGACGCAGGCACATCTGTGGTGAAGAGCTGGCAGCAGACGCGGCAGCCCTGGCTTCTGGAGGTCATCGCTCAGGGCATCCAGGCACCCAATACCCGTATCCAGGCCCTTTATGCTGCTCGACAGTTCCCTCTAGACGAGCAGACACGTGTTCATCTGTGGCCGCCGGTGGAGGCTGTTGTGCGCACCGGGAACGACGCACAGGTGCTTCAGCTGGCTGTCGCCTGCCTGCATGTCTGGGGCGACCCGCAGGCCTTGCCGCTTCTGCAAGCGTTGCAGAAACGGCTGGACACGGTGGCTGGCCACACGTGGTACAAGCAGGCCCTGAACAGGGAGCTGGACGCCGCACTGGACGAATTGAGTCGGAAGGGCTCCCTCCTGGGGCGGCTGTTAGGCAGGGGATGAGGCGATGGAGCTGACGGCCGAACAGCAACGCGCGCTGTTGCGCTGGCGGCTGGTGCTGGGCCGCAAGGCCGAGCGCGCCCTCGGCGGCGGGATGGTCCTGGCAAGCCTGGCCCCCATCACGCCGGAGCAGGACGTGTTTGGCCTGGACGACGCGCTCGAACTGGTCTACGGCGGCGAAAAGGGGCCGGGCGGTGCAGGGGCGTCGTTGCCCAACATCCCGCGCTGGCTCGGCGACGTGCGCCGGTACTTCCCCACCGACGTGGTGGCGATGGTGCAGAAGGATGCCATCGAGCGGCGCGGCCTGCGCCAGTTGCTCTTTGAGAAAGAGACGCTGCCCAAACTCGAAAAGAACGTGGACCTGGTGGCGGCGCTCATCTCGTTGCAGGCGATGATCCCCGACGAGGTCAAAGAGACCGCCCGTCAGGTGGTGCGCGAAATCGTGGAGCAGGTCCGCAGGAAACTGGAGCCGCAAATTCGCCAGGCAGTGATCGGAGCGCTGGCCCGCAACCGCCGCTCGGCGCTGCCGGTCTACCGCAACCTGGACTGGAAACGCACCATCGAGCGCAATCTTAAGCATTATGATCCCACCAGGCGGGTGCTTGTGCCGGAGCGCCTTTACTTCTGGGCCAACCAGCGTCGCCTGCGCGAGTGGCAGATCATCCTGTGTGTGGATCAATCCGGCTCGATGGCGAATTCGGTGGTCTACGCCTCCATCATGGCTGCCATCTTTGCCTCACTTGATGCGTTGCGCACCCACCTTATCTTCTTCGATACCCAGGTGGCCGATATGACCGACGTGCTGGACGACCCGGTGGACTTGCTCTTCGGCGCACAATTGGGAGGCGGCACCGACATCGCCCGCGCCGTCGGCTACGCTGCCGACCTGGTGCTCCAGCCGGAGAAGACGCTCTTGATCCTGATCTCCGACCTGTACGAAGGGGGTGACGCAGAAACGTTGCTGCGCCATCTGGGTGCGCTGGTTGAAAGCCACGTGCGCGTGCTCTGCCTGCTGGCGCTGGATGACAGCGGACGGCCCTCGTTCAACCGCGACCTGGCCCGCCGGGTGCGCGCGCTTGATATCCCCACCTTTAGTTGTACACCCAACAGGCTGGTGGAACTGATCGAGGATGTGTTGAAAGGGAGAGAAATCGCCCGATGAAGCGGATGACCGACCATCAGGTCCAGTCGCTTTGTCTGCCCGACGATTACCGCAGCGGTGAGGTATATTTCAACCAGAACAGGATATCCGATACCTGGCAAACCGGGACCAGCCTGCACGCGCTGGTCGCCGGGTCGGGGGACAGGCCCTATCAGGTGAGCCTTACGCTGGAAGGGGATCAGTTTGTGCCTCGCTGCACCTGCCCGGCGCACCGCAGGCGGCCCTTCTGCAAGCATGTCGCAGCAGTGCTCATTGCCTGGGCACGCGCGCCGGAGCGCTTTGTGATGGGCGAGGCGCCTGCTGCCGCCAGGCCCCAGGGCCAGGTGCGCCGCACCCCCAGGCCTAAAGCCGACGTGCGTCAGGTGCAGATGGAAGGGCTGGACAAGGTCGAGGCGCTGCTGGTGGAGCTGACAACCTATGGGCTGCTCTCGCTGACCGAGGCCCAGGTGACGCGGGTAACCGATCTGGCACACACTGTCGAGTCACACAAATTGCGGCGTATGGCCCGGCTGGTGGGACGGCTCGGCGTTATGCTTCAGGCCGCGTTGAAAGATCCCGGGCGACTGGATGAAAGAGCCTACGCTGAGCTCCTGAGCGGAGCCTGGTTGACCTTGCAGGCCACCCGCCATGCGCTCCAGGACCCCGCTGCCGATCCGACATTCCTCGATGAACTGGTCGGCAAGACCTGGCGCGAGGGCGATCTGGAGCTGCGGGAAGGCGTGCGCCTGGTGGAACTGGCCTATGAGACGGTCGCGCTCGAGACTGGCTTCATCGTGGACACCAGCTTTCTGCTCAGCCTGGACGACGGCTCGCTCTATACCGAAAAACAGATCATCCCCGCGCAACTGAAGAGACGAGCGCCCAAGCCATCCTACAGCGGGCGGCTGGAGGGAAATGTCGGCCTCTATCCCGGGCCGCCACCGCGCCGGATCAAACTGCTGGAGATAGCCGAGTCACCGCTGACCGACGACGACTGGCAACAGGCCCTGATGCACGCCGAGCGTTCGACGGCGAACCTGTTCCGACAATTTCAGGCAGCCGCGGCCCATCCGCTCGCAGCGCCAGAGGCGTATGCCTTCTTTGCGCCGACACGGTTCTTTGTAGATGGAACCGGGGTCCATCTCATGGACGCTGAAGGACAGGCCATCCCTCTATCCGAAGGCTGGCGTATCCTGACCGCTTTGACTCGCCAGCCGGTAGCAGCCATCTTTGGCCGGCTGGCTCCGGCAGACGGAGTGCTCCTTCTTGCCCCGCTGGGGCTGGTCACCGAGCCGCCGGGCGCGAAATTGGTGCGCGTTGGCGGCGGATCTTAACCCCTCATCCCCCCTGCCCGAAGGGGGAAAGGAATGGTGGGGCGTGGGCAGTTACGGGCGCATTTCAATTTCGGGGCGAGTGGCCCTCTCGCCCGCCGGTGGATCGCGAATCCCACAAATGGCCCGATAGCAGTTGCGGCGGGCTACCCAATATCGGGTTCTTGTGGTATACTTATGCCCAACCTCATCTGATCTTGAAAGCATAGAGCAGAGCAAAAGGCTGTGACGGAGAGGAGTAAGCGGGACCTTCGGGTCTCCAGGGAGGCAGGGCCCTGGACTGAAAGCCCTGCCCGAACGAAGCCCGCCGAAGTTCGCTCCTGAGCCGACGGGTGAAACTGGTTGCTGGTTGCTGGCGGCTGGCGGCGAGTAAGTAGCCCGTTCCGCAGGCCCTGCGTTATCAGGGCAGCCGATCGCGCCTTTAAGCGCCGTCGGTGGAATGAGGGGGCTCCTCTGGAGCCAAGTGGGGTGGTACCACGGGGGTTGAAACGCTCTCGTCCCCAGGGACGAGGGCGTTTGTCGTTTGTCTTACCACGGAGACTCAGAGAGCACAGAGGGGGTCCTTATCACAAAGGAGAGGGGCTGATGCTGGAGCAATTCGACCAACTGGAAAAAGAAGCGCTGGCTTCGCTGGAAAGGGCAGAGGACGAGGCGGCACTGGATGAATGGTACCGCGCCTACCTGGGGCGAAAGGGAGCGGTGACGCTTGCCCTCCGGTCCATCGGCGAGCTGCCCAGGGAGGAACGGCCTGCAGCCGGTCAGCGGGCCAACCGGCTCAAACAGGCCCTCGAAGCAGCCTACGAGAGCCGAAAGGAGGGGGTTCGCCGGGCGATGCTGGACCGGCTCCTGGAGGAGGAGCGGCTGGACGTCACCCTGCCGGGACGGCCCGTGGGGCCAGGCCATCTCCATATCACCACCCAGACCCTGCGGCAGATCATCGCCATCTTCGCCGAGATGGGTTTCCAGGTCTACGAAGCCCCCGACGTGGAGACCGACGAGTTGAACTTTGGCCTGCTGAACATGCCGCCCCACCACCCGGCCCGGGACATGTGGGACACCTTCTGGATCAGCGATCAGCTTCTCCTGCGCACCCACACCTCGCCAGGCCAGATCCGGGTGATGCGAGAACGGTACCCGGAACCGATCCGGGTCATCCTCCCCGGCAAGTGTTACCGGTACGAGCAGGTCACCGCCCGCTCCGAGCACCAGTTCTATCAGGTCGAAGGGCTGGCAGTGGGCCGGGCGATCACGATGACCGACCTGATCGGCACGCTGACGGAGTTTGCCCGTCGCCTCTACGGGGCCGAGCGGCGCATCCGTATCCGCGGCTCCTACTTCCCCTTCACCGAACCTTCCATCGAGGCGGATATGGATTGCATCCTCTGTGGCGGGAGGGGATGCCGGGTGTGCAAGTATTCCGGCTGGCTGGAAATCGCCGGCGCCGGAATGGTCCATCCGGTGGTGCTCCTGAACGGCGGTTACGACCCCGAAGAGTGGAGCGGCTTTGCTTTCGGCCTGGGGGTGGAACGGCCGGCGATGCTCAAGTATGGCATAGACGACATCCGTCAGTTCTACCGCAACGACCTGCGGTTCCTGAGGCAGTTCTAGGAGACACGGGGACGCAGAGATGCGGAGAACACGGAGTTTCGCAAAGGTTCTGAAAGCATCCCGATCTTTCTCTGTGCCTTCCGTACATCTGTGGTGAGGATGGTCTTATTGAGGAGAGGAGCCGATGAAAGTACCGTTGAGCTGGCTCAATGAGTATGTGGAGATTTCTCTACCCGTGCCAGAGCTGGCCGAGCGGCTGACGCTGGCTGGTCTGGAGGTGGAGACGATCACTTATATCGGCCTGCCAGGGGCAGAGTTGCCCTGGGATCGGGAACGGATTGTGGTGGGGGAACTGCGGGCCGTCCTCCCCCACCCGGACGCCGACCGGCTCGTGCTGGCGGAGGTGGTGTACGGTGGCCCGGAGCCAGAGGTGGTCGTCACCGGCGCGCCCAGCCTGCTGGCACGCCGGGGCCAGAGCGGCCTGCACCTTAAAGTGGCCTTCGCTCTGGAAGGCGCCACCATCTACGACGGCCACGCCGAGGGCCGCCAGGTGATGAAGCTGAAAAGGAGCAAGATCCGTGGCGTCCCTTCCCGGGCGATGGTCTGTTCAGAGAAGGAGCTGGGTCTTTCCGACGAGCACGAGGACATCATCTACCTTCCTGACGATGCCCCCGTCGGCGTGCCCCTGGCCGACTACCTGGGAGACGCCATACTGGAGTTCGACGTCAAAGGCCCCTTCGGCCACCTCCAGTCCGTCTTCGGCATCGCCCGTGAGACGGCAGCGCTGCTGGACGTCCCCCTCCGGCGGGATGCGATGGAAGTGCTGGAAAAGCACCCGGCGGAGCTGACCCCCGATCCGGGTTTCGTCTATCTGGAGATCGCCGATCCCGACCTCTGCCCCCGCTACTCGGCCGCCTTCATCCGGGGGCTGAAGGTCGCCCCTTCCCCATTCTGGATGCAGATGCGGCTCCGCCTGGCCGGGATGCGCCCCATCAATAACATCGTGGACGTGACCAACTATGTGATGCTGGAACTGGGCCAGCCCCTCCACGCTTTCGACTACCACGTCCTCCGGCCACGGCCGGGGGAGGAGCGGCCGGCCATCATCGTGCGCCGCGCCCGCCCCGGCGAGCAGATGGCCACCCTGGACGGGGAGCTGCGCACTTTCGACGGGGAGATGCTGCTCATCACCGATGGAGGCGGACCGGTGGCCGTGGCCGGTGTGATGGGCGGGCTGGAGAGTGAGGTCACCGACGCCACCACCGACGTCCTCCTTGAGTCCGCCAATTTCCACTTCCTTAACGTCCGCCGCACCTCCCGTATGCTGGGACTCTCCACCGAGTCCGGCAACCGGTTCGGTCGGCGGGTTGACCCGGAGCTGACGGTTAAGGCAGCGGCCCGGGCGGCCCACCTGATGGCGGAGCTGGGCGGCGGAGAGGTCGTCCCGGTGATGGGCGACCTCTACCCCGGCCGTCAGCCGCAGCGGACGATCCGGCTCGACCCCGCCTACGCCAACCGCATCCTGGGGATCGAGCTCCCCGTTGAGGAAATGGTGCACATCCTGGAATCGCTGGAATTCGGGGTTTCAGTCGCTGGCGAATCGGAAGCCCTCAACGTTCTGATCCCCTCCCACCGCCTCGATGTCACCCGGCCCGTTGATCTGGTAGAGGAGCTGGGGCGCGTCTGGGGGTATGATCGCTTCCCGACGACCCTGATGCGGGATGAGCTTCCGCCGCAGCGGGCCAATCCTGGCCTGGAGGGGGCAGAGCGGGTGCGGGATATCCTGGTGGGTTGCGGACTGGACGAGGTGATCACCTATTCGCTGGTGGAGATTGGGGATGAGGCCCGTCTGCGGCCCGGCAGCCATCCGCCGGACCCGGCTTCCTATCTGCGGGTGCGCAACCCGCTCTCGGCGGAGCGGGCTTACCTGCGGCAGACCCTCCTCCCCTCCCTCCTCCGCACTGTGCAGGAGAACCTGCGCTTTCTGGACCGGGTGGCGATCTTCGAGATCGGCGCTGTCTACCTGCCGGTGGAGGGGCAGATGCTCCCCTGTGAGCCGCGGAGGCTCGGCGTGGTGATGACCGGCCCCCGCGAGGCCCGGTCCTGGCTGGAGGGGCAGGACCGATCGCCGATGGGCTTTTACGACCTCAAGGGGGTGGTGGAGACGCTGCTGGCCCGGCTGGGGCTGGAGGGAAGCTTTGAGCCGGCGGAGGACCCGGCCTTCCACCCCGGCCGCTGTGCCCGGGTGCGGGTCGGCGGAGAGGCAGTGGGGACGATGGGTGAGCTGCATCCGCTGACGCGGGAAGCTTTCGACCTGCCGCCCCAGCCGGTCTGTGCCCTGGAGTTCGATCTGGACCAGCTCCTGGCCGGATGGGGCGCACCACGGGAGATGGCCCCTGTCTCCCTCCACCCACCGGTCTATGAGGACCTGGCAGTGGTGGTGGAAGAGGGAGTGCCGGCGGTGCGGGTGCAGGAGCTCATCGTCCAGACCGGCCAGCCGCTGGTCCGTTCGGTGGTCCTGTTCGACGTCTACCGGGGCGAGCAGGTGGGGAAGGGGCGCAAGAGCCTGGCCTACCGTCTCACCTACCAGGCGGACGACCGGACGCTGACGGACGAGGAAGTAGCCCGGATACGGAATAAGATCGTCCGGCGGCTGGAGCGGGAGCTGGGGGCTGCGTTGCGGGGAGGAGGGCAGTTATAGAGACGCGGAGGCGGGGGGACGCGGGGTGGTGAAAAGTTCATGTTCACGAGACCTGGTCGGCTGATCCGCTGGTTGCTTCGGCGTCCTTTCCTTTTCCTGTTTCTGGCGCTGCTGGCGCTGCTGGTCGAAAGGGATGGACCGCCGCCCTCTGCCCTCTCCACGAAAGTGAACCGGCTCGTCGCCGATGTCCGCTTCGACTTCTGGGGATGGGAGGCGGAAGCGGTCAGCTCCAAGTTCGTCTACTGGCTCCTCCAGCCCCAGCGGTACATGCGGGAGCCGGATCGCGCGGCCCTGGTCCGACGCTACGAGGCCCGGCTGGGGCAGGTGTGGCTGCTACAGGCGCAAATTGAGTGGATCTACGCCGACCCGGAGGTGACAGACCCCGACGCGGCAACAGCCGGGATGAGGGCGGAGTGGGAGCGGGTGCGGGCGGAGCTGATGGCCCGTCAGCCGGTGGTCGAGGCGGTTATTGAGGAACAGGTGGGAGTGATCCTGGCCCAGGAGGGGCTGGCCTATCTGGGGCAGCCTTTTCCCCAGGTGGGCGTCCGTTTCACGCCCCTTCCCTACTTTCTTATCATTTCTCCTCGCGAGCGGATCGAGACGATCTGCCAGCAGGACCTCCAGCCCGGCCTGGAGGTAGCCCGCCAGGAGGAACTGGAGGCGCAGGTAGATGGGACCCTCGATGTTTCCTCGCTGGTGACGCCGATCGGCGGCATGTCCGCCTGGCCAGCGATGATACTGGAGCACCCGGACCTGGCCTGGGTGGTGGAAGTGGCTGCCCACGAGTGGACCCATCACTACCTCGATTTCTACCCCCTGGGGTGGAATTACGATCGGGGCCAGGAGACACGGACGATCAACGAGACGACTGCCTCAATCGTGGGAAAGGAGTTGGGGCGGGCGGTGCTGGCCCGGTACTATCCCGACCTGCTGCCGCCTCCCCCTCCGGTATCCTCTCCTCAGGCTGAGGTGGAGCCGGAGCCCCCGGCCTTTGACTTCCGGGCGGAGATGCACCGGACGCGCGTGGAGGTGGACCGGCTGCTGGCGGAGGGCCGGGTGGAGGAGGCGGAGCGATATATGGAGGAGCGCCGCCAGTTCTTCTGGGAGAACGGTTACAGGATCCGGAAGCTGAACCAGGCCTACTTCGCCTTCCACGGCTCCTATGCCGACGAGCCGGGAGCTGCCGGGGAGGACCCTATCG
Organism: Anaerolineae bacterium; assembly: GCA_041082215.1. Classification (GTDB taxonomy): domain Bacteria; phylum Chloroflexota; class Anaerolineae; order B4-G1; family DUEL01; genus JBDOIF01. Next base: position 19,446 of record JBDOIF010000041.1, on the reverse strand, counting down.
GGCCGGCAGTGCGGCAGTTACGGGAGCAAAGCGGTTCTCTCCGGGCCTTCCTGGCCCGGATTGCCCGGATCACCACGCTGGATGAGCTGCAGGTGGCGCTGGCGAAGGCCGATTAGCCATTTCCTCGCCGGGCGAAAAGCTGGAGCACCTTGGCAGCGGCGGCGCTGGCATGGGCCACCGTCTCGGGAATGTCCATCGGGCCGGTAGCAGTGCCGGCCAGGAAGATGCCCGGCCGGTTGGTCTCCACCGGCTGCAGGTCGCCATTGGCGGGGATAAGCCAGCCGGTGTCGTCTATTTCCACCCCCAGCATCCGGGCCAGCCGCCGGGTCTCGGGCCGGGGGACCAGCGCCGGGGCCACCACTACCAGGTCGGCAGCGATGCGGACCTGCCTGCCGGTGAGGGTGTCCGCACCCATTACCACCACCCGGTCGTCCTGCCGAAAGAGCTTGCTGACCTTCCCCCGCAGATAGACGACCCCCTCCTCTTCCATTGCCCGCTGGACGAACTCGTCGTACTGTTTGCCAGGAGAGCGGATATCTATGTAGAAGATGTAGGGCTGGCCATCGTGGACCCGGTGGCGGTAGAGGATGGCCTGCTTGGCGCTGTACATGCAGCAGACCTTGGAGCAGTGGGGCATATAGCGGCCGGGGGCGCGGGAGCCGGCACACTGGACGAAGACGATCTCCTTTGCCTCCCGTCCGTCGGAGGGACGGAGGATCCTGCCGGTGGTGGGGCCGGAGGCAGAGAGGAGACGCTCAAAGGCCAGGGCATCAATCACGTCCGGAACCCTGCCGCCGCCGTACTCGGACAGGTTCTCCAGGCTGTAGAGGTCGTACCCTGTCGCCAGGATAATGGCCCCCACCTCGGTTTCGATGAAGGTGTCCTCCTGCCCGTAGTCTATCGCTCCCACCGGACAGAACTTCTCGCAGGCACGGCACTTGCCCCTCTCGAAGAAGATACAGCTCTCCCGGTCTATGACAGGCTTGTTGGGGACCGCTTGCGGGGAGAGGGTGTAGATGGCCTTACGGAGGCCGATCCCCCGCTGGAATTCGGCGGGCACTTTCTTCGGGCATTTCTCCTGGCAGAGGCCGCAGCCGGTGCATTTGTCCCAATCCACATAGGCGGCATGGCGGCGGATGCGGATCTGAAAGTGGCCGGCCTGACCGGTGATGGCTTCCACTTCTGAGTAAGTAAGGAGCTGGATATGGTCGTGGTGGCCCACCTCGACGGTGCGTGGGGTGAGGATGCACTGGGAACAGTCCAGCGTGGGGAAGGTCTCTGAGAGCTGGGCCATCCGCCCACCGATGGAGGGCAGCCGTTCGACCAGGACCACTTCGTAGCCAGCGTTGGCGATATCCAGCGCGGCCTGCATCCCGGCGATGCCGGCGCCGATGATCAGAGTGCGGGGTATGGTTGGGTTCATATGTCCTTAGAACACGGATAGGCTGGATTTACGGATTCTTTCGATGCTTTATTTTAGTCTCTTCCGGCGCGTATGGCAATTAACGTTCGTCCCAGGCTGGTAGTGATAGACGTCTGGTCACTCGATCTCCACCAGAACCTGATCCTTCTCCACATCGTCGCCGGGTTTCACATATACGGCCCTGACCGTGCCGCTTTTGCGAGCATGGAGTTCGTTTTCCATTTTCATTGCTTCCAATACACAAACTGCACTTCCTTCTTGTACCTCCTGGCCGGGTTCCACCATCACGCGGACGATTTTACCGGGCATGATGGCGAGGACCGCACCCAGGCCCGCCTCGCCAGCGGGGAGGGTGGGGGCAGCGGCAGGCGGGGTGGGGGCGGCAGCCACAGCAACGGTCAGTCCTTTGACCTCAAGGGGCAACCGTTCCTCGCCGACGATGGCTGTATCCCCCTCCAGGGCGACTTCGTAGGCGATCCCGTCCACCAGCACCGTGCCGTCGTCGGCCACTTCCACGGTGAAGGGACGGCCATTAACGGTGATGGTCTCCCCTTCGACAACGATGGGATACTGGACGCCGTTAAGGATGATGGTGAATTCCTGTTTCATCGGTTGACTCCGGAGCTGGTTGCTCGTTACTCGTTACTCGTTGCCAGTCGCTGGTCGCTGGTTGCTAGCGCATACCGCCGGCGCCGTCTATGAGGCCCCACCAGTGGCCGGAGCCGGGACGCCAGGAGACTTTCCAGGGGGAGATGGCAGGGCCGGCGGCAGGTTGGGCGGCAGTCCGGGCTTCCAGCCGCTTCAGGAGCAGGCCGGCGATGGCAGCGACCACCGGCTCCCGGCCGTCCCCACCACGGGCGCGCCGCTCCAGGAAGGGACGGGCTATCTGGGGAAAGAGGGCATAAGAGATGACATCTTCCTCGCTGCGGGCCAGGTCGCCGATCTCCTCCCACGCCCTGGGCATCCCCGGCTCCAGCAGGTCGGCCGGGCGGCACTGAATGGGCTCCTCGTCCCCAATGGCCTTCCGCTTCACCTCCGGGTCTATCGGTGCGGGCGGGCGGCCATAAAGGCCGCGGATGTAGTCCCTGACTTCCCTGGGGATCACCTTGTACCGTTCCCCCATCAGCACGTTGAGGGTGGCCTGGGTGCCGACGATCTGGCTGGAAGGGGTGACCAGCGGCGGGTAACCCAGCTCGGCCCGCACCCGTGGCACTTCCGCCAGCACTTCTTCGTACCTGTCCTCGGCGTTCTGAGCACGGAGCTGGGAGACCAGGTTGGAGAGCATCCCTCCAGGGATCTGATACTGCAGGACGCGCACATCCACGCCGAACATCCCGCTTTCGAAGCGGGCGTACTTCCGGCGGACCTGGGCGAAATGGGCGGCGATATCGGCCAGCAGGTCGAGGTCCAGCCCCGTATCTCGCTCTGTCCCCTTCAGCATGGCCACGATGGACTCGGTGGGGGGATGGGAGGTGGTGAGGGAAAGGGAGGAGATGGCCGTATCCACAATGTCCACCCCCGCCTCTACCGCTTTCAGGTGGGCGGTGGTCGCCATGCCGCTGGTGGAGTGGGAATGGAGGAGGATGGGGATCTCCAGCTCAGCTTTGAGGCGACGGACCAGCTCGTAGGCGGCGTAGGGGGTGATGAGGCCGGCCATATCCTTAATGCAGATGGAATCGGAGCCCATCTCGGCCAGCTGGAGGGCCAGTTCGACGAAGTAATCTATGCTGTAGGGCGGGCCGATGGTGTAGGAGATGGCCCCCTGGACATGGGCTCCCTCCCGTTTGGCCACCTCCATCGCCCAGCGCATATTGCGCACGTCGTTGAGGGCATCGAAGATGCGGAAAATGTCTATGCCGTTGGCGTGGGCGTGGACGATGAACCGCTCCACCACATCGTCCGGGTAGTGGCGGTAACCGACGATGTTCTGCCCCCGCAGGAGCATCATGAAAGGGGTGTTGGGCATCCGCTCTTTGAGGCGGCGGATGCGGTCCCACGGGTTCTCATCCAGAAACCGCATGGCCGAATCGAACGTGGCTCCACCCCACATCTCCACCGCCCAGTACCCCACCCGGTCAATCTTCTCGGCGATGGGGAGCATATCATCGGTGCGCATGCGGGTGGCGAGGAGGGATTGATGGCCGTCGCGAAGCATGAGGTCGCAAATCTTTAGCGGTTTCATAGCATCTCCAGAACACGGATGAGCAGGATTAACGGATCATATACGCAGAACCATTGGGCGCAAGCTGGTGTCGTAAAAATTGGCGAGGATGGCGATGGGAATGCTCTGGGCGCGCATCCAGTCTTTGAGGTTGTTGATGTGAATGTCGTTGGGGTCCTGGATGGCGACGGGAAAGACAAATACCGAACCGTTGACAAGCAGATGCCCGAAGCTTATCTCGCCAATGGGACATCCCTTGTAGATGACCTGGTAGGCTTTCTGCGGACGTACCTCCAGGCCACGCAATCGGAGTTCGTGATAGCAGGCATTGGCATAAATGCGATGGATGAAGCCCGGGCCGAGGGTGGAATGGACCTCGAACAGCCCGCCAATGATTTCGTGGGTCAGCTCGGGGGAGAGATAGGTGTCCGGGAACTCCGAAAGGGCATGGGAGAGGCTGTTGGAGTTGTTCTGGGGCAGCCTGGGTTCGAAATAGAGGCGCTCGAATTCTGGGTCGGAACTGCCAAAGTTGAAAAGCAGGCCCACACGCTTGCCGATGGTCTTGAGATAGGAGATGGCCTGCGCCTTGTGGATTGGGAGCAGGGCAGGCGCAGTTTTCAGTTCCACACAGACCTCGCCAGCGACGAACAGGTCGAGCTGTTGCAGGCCAACCAGTTGGCCCTTGTAGTGAACCTGATACTCCTCCTGACGTCGGCATGGGATACCTCGATCCCTCAGTTCGGCCATCATTGCGTTCTCGTAGATGTACTCGGGGTAGGTGCGGGAGGTGCCGTTGTAGACGTCGTAATATATGCCTATGATTGTTCCTGTGAGTTCCCTGTAGAGTAGCATAACACGGATTAGCAGGATTAACGGATTAGTAGGTTTAACGGATTAGCAGGAACGGATTGGCAGGATTAACGGATTGGGGTTAACGACTCAATCCGTCAAATCCTGCTGATCTGTGTTCTCCCTCGCAAATAGATCCCTCGCCTTGAACATCAGCACCAGTGCTCCCTTTTCCGACCGGGACCGGTGTTTCAGCCCCGCCTTCACCACCAGGCTCTCCCCCTGGCCTATGGTAACGCTGGAGCCATCACCGTAATCAATGACGATCTCGCCCTCCAGCACCAGGTACATCTCATCCCGGGGGTGGTGGTGGAAAACATAGGTCCCCTCGATGCGGGTCAGATAGGCGCAGTAATCGTCCACCTGGCCGATGATCAGGTGCTCGAAGGGGCGGGTGAGCCGGGACGCCACCTGGCGGATGTTCTGCTTTCTCTCCACCGCAACCTCCTGTGCCCCTGACGTTTGACGCCTGACGCATCATACGTCATGCGTCATGCGTCATACATCATAACGGAATGTTTCCGTGCTTCTTCGGCGGGTTGGTGTCCCGTTTGTTCTGAAGCATCTTCAACGCCTCGATCAGCCGGGGACGGGTCTCCTGCGGCTCGATGATGTCGTCCACGTACCCCCGCGCGGCGGCGACGTAGGGGTTGGCAAACTGCTCCCGGTACTCCTGCACCAGCCGCTCCCGTTCCGCCTCCGGGTCTTCGGCTTCGGCGATCTGCTTGCGGAAGATGATGTTGACCGCCCCATCCGGCCCCATCACCGCGATCTCCGCCGTGGGCCAGGCGTAGGAGATATCGCCCCGGATGTGCTTGGAGCTCATCACGTCGTAGGCTCCACCGTACGCCTTGCGGGTGATCACAGTGATCTTGGGGACCGTGGCCTCGCAGTAAGCCCAGAGGAGCTTGGCCCCGTTGAGGATGATCCCGTTGTGCTCCTGATCTACTCCCGGAAGGAAGCCCGGTACGTCCACAAAGGTGATGATGGGGATGTTGAAGGCGTCGCAGAAGCGGACGAAACGGGCCGCCTTGCGGGAAGCGTTGATGTCCAGCACCCCGGCCAGCACCGCCGGCTGGTTGGCGACAATCCCCACGGAGAAACCGCCCAGCCGGGCGAACCCCACGACGATGTTCTGCGCCCAGTGCTCGTGGACCTCCAGGAAGGTCCCCGCATCCATCACACGACGGATGATCTCCTTCATATCATAGGGCCTGGTGGGGCTATCGGGGATGATGCGCTTCAGCTCCTCGTCCATCCGGTCCTGTGGGTCTCCGGTGGGGACGAAGGGGGGGTCTTCCAGGTTGTTCTGGGGGATGTAGGAGAGGAGCTGGCGGATGAGGGCCAGGCAGTGCTCCTCGTCTTCGGCGGCGAAGTGGGCCACGCCGCTCCTGGAGGCGTGGGTCATCGCCCCGCCCAGCTCCTCGAAGGTGACCTCCTCCCGGGTGACCGCCTTGATGACCTCAGGGCCGGTGATGAACATGTGGCTCGTATCCTTGACCATAAGGATGAAGTCGGTCATGGCGGGGGAATAGACGGCGCCGCCGGCGCAGGGGCCGAGGATGGCGGAGATCTGGGGGATCACGCCGGAGGCCAGCACGTTGCGGAGGAAGATGTAGGCGTAGCCGGCCAGGGAGACCACCCCTTCCTGGATGCGGGCGCCGCCCGAGTCGTTGAGGCCGATGACCGGCGCGCCGTTCTTCATCGCCAGGTCCATAATCTTACAGACCTTTTCGGCGTGGACTTCGGAGAGGGAGCCGCCGAAGACGGTGAAGTCCTGGGAGAAGATGTAGACGGGGCGGCCGTTGATCGTGCCCCATCCGGTGACGACGGAATCGCCGAGGAACTTCTGCGTTTCGATGCCGAAGCCGGTAGCGCGGTGGGTGACGAACATATCCAGTTCGCGGAAGGAGCCGGGGTCGAGCAGCTTTTCGACCCGTTCGCGGGCGGTGAGCTTCCCTGCGGCGTGCTGGCGCTTGATCCGCTCTTCACCGCCTCCCAGGCGGGCCTGCTGGCGCATCTGGCGGAGCTGTTCGAGTTTCTCTTCGATGCTCATGGGGCCTCCGGGTTGCGTATTTCGTGTTGCGTATTCCGTGGTGGGAATATAGCGGATGGGGGGCGAATTGTCAAGCGCTCCCGGACATTTTCGTGTAGTCAAAAAACCGAGCCTCCCTCACCTCCAGCGGTTGGGATGTTCTCTGAAGCACACTCTCAGGCTATACGAAGGCACCTCCGCCAGCCAATCACGGACCCGACCGCCGCGCTGGATCTCGGCCTCCTCGCCCCCAGCCGTGGCCGGCGAAGCGGAGAACGTGGGGGACCAGCTCCGGCTCCACGGCGCGGGGGGAAAGGGAGAGTGGTTCGCGAATCCCACGAATGGCCCGAATATAGCGAATATGAGGGATACATGCCCCATTCGCGGTATTCGTTTCCATTCGCGCCATTCGTGTTTCCCCAGGTCCGGCCCGGGCCAGGGACATCTCGCCCCCAAACTGAAATACACCTCCACCAGCAACCAGATTGACAGTTTCCCCCCTTTCGGCTAAAATGACCTGCACCCTGATGGGGGGAGCGAGCACCCAATGAGCGAGAAGAGATGGACCAGCGATAAGGTGCGGCAGAGCTTCCTGGACTTTTTTGCCGCCAGGGGGCATACCATCGTCCCCAGCTCCAGCCTGGTTCCCGCCGACGACCCCACGCTTCTCTTCACCAACGCCGGGATGAACCAGTTCAAGGACGTCTTCCTGGGTATCGGCACCCGCCCTTACACCCGGGCGGCCGACACCCAGAAGTGCATGCGCGTCTCCGGCAAGCACAACGATCTGGAAGACGTGGGGCGGGACGGCTACCATCACACCTTCTTTGAAATGCTCGGCAACTGGTCCTTCGGCGACTACTACAAGAAAGAGGCTATCGCCTGGGCCTGGGAGTTGCTCACCCGGGAGTGGGGGCTGGAGCCGGGGCGGCTCTGGGCAACCTGCTTCGAGGACGATAAGGGTGAATTGGGACGGGATGAGGAAGCCGCCGGTTACTGGCGCTCGGAAACCGGCATAGACCCCTCCCACGTCCTCTTCTTCGGCCGCAAGGACAATTTCTGGGAGATGGGGGATACCGGCCCCTGCGGCCCCTGCAGCGAGATCCACTACGACCGGGGGCTGGAGTTCTGCGACCGGAAAGACGATCCCACCCACGTCTGCGGCGTCAACAGGGACTGCGGCCGATTCCTGGAACTCTGGAACCTGGTCTTCATCCAGTACGACCATAAGGCGGATGGGACCCTTGAGCCGCTTCCGGCCTGCCATGTGGATACAGGGATGGGGCTGGAGCGGGCGACGGCCATCCTGCAGGGGGTGGACTCCAACTACAAGACCGACCTCTTCACCCCCATTATGGACCGGGTACAGGAGTTACTGGGCCACTCCGACGACGAGCGGGAACGCCAGATCGTCGGCTATCGGGTCATTGCCGACCACGGCCGGGCGGTCACTTTCCTCATCGGCGACGGGGTGATCCCGGGCAACGAAGGCCGCAACTATGTCCTGCGCATGATCCTCCGCCGCGCGATCCGCTTCGGCCGCAAGGTCGGTTTCACGGAGCCGTTTATGGACCAGGTGGCCCGGGTTGTCATCGAGCGGATGGGGGCCGTCTTTCCAGAGCTGGAGAAGCGGCGGGCGTTCATCCTCACCACCATCCGGCAGGAGGAGCGCCGCTTCCTCCGCACGCTGGACCTGGGACTGGCCCGCCTCGACGAGGTGCTGGAGCGGACAAAGGCCCGCGGCGACCGGGTGGTGAGCGGCGAGGAGGCCTTCCACCTCTACGACACCTTCGGCCTCCCTCTGGAGATCACCCGCGACGTGGCCGAAGAACAGGGGCTATCGGTGGACGAAGAGGGATACCATACCGCCCTGGAGGCCCAGCGGGAACGGGCACGGGCCGCAGAGACATTTGAGGCAGCCGATGAGGAAGGGCTGCGGATATACCGGCAACTCCTGGAAGAGCTGCAGGAAAAGGGCGTTCTGACAGACGAGGGCGTGGCCCACGACCCCTACTCGGCAACCGAGGTCGAGACCACCCTGGCGGCGATCCTGCGGGAAGGAAAGCCGGTCCAATCGGCAAAGGTGGGCGATCCGGTGGAAGTGGTGCTGCCGGAGACCTGCTTCTACGTCGAGTCGGGCGGACAGGTATCGGACACGGGGGTTATCGCCGCCTACCCGGAGGACGGGGAAGAACCCCTCTGGGAGATCGCCGTCCACGACACAAGGCGTCCGGCCTCTGGCCTCATCGTCCACGTGGGGAGGGTCACCCTCGGAGAACCCCGCGTTGGCGATGTAGCCTGGGCGATGGTGGACTACGAGCGGCGGATGGACATCGCCCGCAACCACACTGCCACCCATCTCCTCCACAACGAGCTTCGCTACATCCTCGGCGAGCACGTCCAGCAGGCCGGCTCCCTTGTTACACCGGACCGGCTCCGCTTTGATTTCACCCACTCCGACCCGCTGACCCGGGAGGAGCTGGAACGGGTGGTCCGGTCGGTCAACGAAGTGATCCTGATCAACTACCCGGTAACATGGGAATACAGGCCGTACCGCGAGGCCCTTGAGGAGGGGGTGATCGCCCTCTTCGGAGAAAAGTACGGGGATGTGGTGCGGGTGCTCCGCGTCGGCTGGCCCGACGAGCCGCTGAGCCAGGAGCTGTGCGGCGGTACGCACGTCAACGAGACGGGGGAGATCGGCTGTTTCTTTATCACCTCCGAGCAGGGGATCGGCGCAGGGGTGCGGCGCATCGAGGCGGTGACCGGCCGCGGGGCGGTCGAGTGGGCGCTGCGCAACGCGCAGGCCCTGGAGAGCACCGCCGCCCATCTCTCCTGCCCGGCCGAGCAATTGGAGCAGAAGGTGCAGGATGCGCTGGGGGAGCTTCAGGCTGCCCGCAAGGAGATCGCCCGGCTCCAGCGACGGCTGGCCCGCTTCCAGTTCGAACAGCTCCTGAGTCAGGTACAGAAGGTCAAGGGGATCTCCTTTCTGGCCGCCCGGGTGGAAGTACCGGATATGGAGACCCTGCGGGAGATGACCGACTGGTACCGGGAGCGGATCGGGTCCGGTGTGGCGGTCCTGGGAGCTGTGGTGGGCGACCGGCCCGCCTTTGTCTCCGCCGTGACCCCCGACCTGGTGGAACGGGGAGTGGATGCGGTAAGGCTGGTGCGGGGCGTCGCCAGCGTGGTCGGTGGCGGCGGCGGCGGCCGCCCCACGCTGGCCCAGGCAGGGGGCAGGGATATCCGCCGGCTGGACGAGGCCATCCGCAAGGCGCCCGCCCTGCTGCAGGAGATGCTGGCAGAATAGGGGAGGATGACAGCGGTCATTTACCTGCAGGAAGGGGACGACCTGGCCGTGCTGCGCGATCGCCTGAGGCGGGCGCAGGACGGCCGTGTTGTGCTGGTGCTCCCCTGGGAATCCAGCCTCTTCTCCCGCCCGCTGGATGCGGAGCTGGTACGGCGGGAGGCGGAGCGCCTGGGCCTGGAGATCGCCATCGTCTCCGAAGACCCTGAACGGCGGAGGCTGGTCCGTCTGGGAGGGCTGCCCGTGTTCCCGTCGGTTGAGCGGGCGGAGGGCGCCCGTGAGTGGCCCCGGCCAGAGCAACCCGTCGTGGAGCCACCCAGCCTCCCCTGGTGGGAGGAGAAGCCTCCCCTTATCCCTCCCCCCTCTCGTCCCCTGCCTCCCTGGGTGCGCCACGCCCGCCAGGGAAGCCGGCTGCTGGTTTTCGTCCTCACTCTTCTTTCCCTCCTGGCCTCCGCCTACATCATCGTCCCCACGGCCACCATCACCCTGGTCCCCCAGGGGGAGACGATCACCACCATCCTCCCCGTCTCCATCGTATTCGACCCGGAGATGGAAGAGGTGGATATAGAACGGGGACTCGTCCCTGCCCGACGGGTAGGGGATTACTTTGAAGGATACATCGAGGTTGAGACAACCGGCACCACCGCCTACGAATCCGGCCGCGCCACCGGCACGGTCCTTTTCACCAACCTGCTGGCCCAGGAGGTGACAGTGCCAGCGGGCACGGTCGTGCGCACCTCCTCCGGCAGCTTCCCGATCCGGTTCGCCACGACACAGGATGTGACCGTCCCCCCGCTCGGTCAGGCTCCCGCTCCCATCGAGGCGCTGGAGGAGGGGCCGGTGGGAAATGTGGGGCCGAATCAGATTAACCAGGTGCTTGGCGTGGCTGGCCTGGCTCTCCGCGTGACCAACCCGGAGCCGACCACCGGCGGCGCCGCGCAGGAAGTGCGGGCGGTCTCCCAGGAGGATATGGACCGAGCGCGGGCGCTCCTGACCCAGCAGTTGCTGGACGAGGCGTGCGAGGGGCTGAAAGTCTATCTGGAGCCGACCGAGTTTCTCCCCTGCGCCTCGCTGGAGATCCAGGCCAGCGAGGTGGCCTACAATCGGTTCCTCACCGAACGGGCAGATACGCTGGGGGCCCATATGCGGCTCCTGATCACCGGCCTGGCCGTGGACCGGGGCAATGTCGGAACGGTGGCCTATGCCAGCCTGTCCCGCCGTCTCCCATCCGGCTATACGCTGGTCGCTTTCGACTTCGAGGTCGGCGAAGCAGCCGAAGAGCCGATCGGCGAGGGAGACCTGACTTTCTTCGTCACCGCCACAGGATACACTGCTGCAGAAATTGACCAGGTCGCGATCCGGAAAGGGGTGGCGGGCCGGCCAGTTCCCCGGGCAGCGGAATGGTTAACGTCGGAAATGCCGCTGGCGGCGCCCCCTTCCATCTCTATCTGGCCCGAGTGGTTGAACCGGGTTCCGGTGCTGCCACCACGGATCGAAGTGCGGGTCGTGGCCCAAATGTAGGGCAAGCTTAAGCTTGCCCTACACCGTCTGGCCCGATTGGTTGGACCGGGTTCCGGTGCCGCCACCACGGATCAATGTAGGGCAAGCTCCAGCTTGCCCTACACCGTCAGGTTGTTGAAATATGCGAATACTGGCGCTGGATATAGGAGAACGGCGGATCGGGGTAGCGGTGAGCGATCCCACCGGTACGATAGCACGTCCGCTGCAAACGCTGGAACGAACCTCACAGGAGAAGGACTTCGCAGCCATTGTGGAGCTGGTGACCGAGCACAATGCCCAGCTCGTGGTCGTCGGCAGGCCCCTCACACTGCGAGGTGAGGTCGGCCCACAGGCACAGGAGGTGGAGCGCTACGCCAGCAACCTGGCCAATGCGCTCCCGGTGCCGGTACAGATGTGGGATGAGCGGTACAGTACCTCGATCGCCGAGGAGATTCTGCATCAAACGGGCAGGAAAAGAAAGCAGCGCAACCGGGGAGAGGTGGACGCAGTAGCGGCCGCCGTTATCCTCCAGGGATTTCTGGACAGCCATACCTGGGAAGAAGGGAGGAGCGAATGAAACAGGCCGGACGGATCGGGGCCTTCGCGCTGGCCCTGATAGCCGTGGGAGTGACGGTCGGCGGTGTAGTATGGGCTGCCCGACGGGTGGGAGGATTCTCCGTCTGTGGCTTCGGTTCCCTGGGACCGGCAGAGGAGGTGGCGCTGGAAACCTACATCCAGATGCATGCCGACGATCTGGCACGGCCGGCCGGAAACGACGATACCCCCGTCACCTTCATCATCGAACCGGGGGAGACAGCGGTAGACATAGCCCGACGGCTGAAGGAGGCGGGTCTGATCTCGGATGCCGAGCTCTTCCGGCGCTACCTCCAGTATAAGGGACTGGACGCCGGCCTGGAGGCGGGCACTTTCACCCTCCGGCAGACCATGACCATACCGGAGATCGCCCAGGCCCTCCAGAGCGGACGGCGGCCGGAACGGGTCCTGACGGTCCGGGAGGGGCTGCGACTGGAAGAGGTAGCCGCCGAAGTCGCCCGGCAGACCGGCATCCCGGAAGAGGAGTTCCGGGCGCTGGCCACCACCGGCTGGCGGGAGACCGAACTGGCAGGCTACGGGTTTCTGGCCTCCCTTCCCCCCACCGCCACACTGGAGGGGTTCCTCTTCCCGGAGACCTACCGGCTGCCGGAAGAGGTCACTGCTTACGACGTGCTGGCCCGGATGCTCGCCACTTTCGACGATCGGGTGACGCCCGAGATGGAGGCTGCCGCTGCCGGGCGCGGTCTCTCTCTGTACGAGATGGTCACGCTGGCCTCCATTGTGGAGCGAGAGGCGGTGATCCCGGAAGAGCGGCCCGTCATTGCCGGCGTCTACCTCAACCGGCTGGAGGCAGGCTGGCTCCTGAACGCCGACCCGACGGTCCAGTACAGCCTGGGGTATGACGAAACGACCGGTCAGTGGTGGCGCAAGCTCTATTTCGACGCGCTGGGGGTAAACAGCCTGGCCGAGATTGACCATCCCTACAACACCTACCGCTACCCCGGCCTGCCGCCTGGCCCCATCTGCAGCCCCGGCCTGGCCTCCCTTGAGGCGGCAGCCTACCCTGCCGATACCGACTACTTCTACTTCATCGCCAACTGTCATGCCAACGACGGCAGCCACCTCTTCGCTGTCACAGAGGAGGAGCACTATGCCAACTACGCATCGTGTGGCGGAGGAGGGCCTTGACGCCTGACATTCCACGCCCGACGTTTCCTGCTTCCCGCCTCGCCCTATCCGTCTTCTGCCTCCTTCTTCTTGCCGCCTGCCAGGTCCCTGACGCGGTCCGACCCACTGTTAAGATCGGGCTGGTGGCCCCCTTTGAGGGACGGTACCGGTATGCAGGATACGACCTCTTTCCAGCAGTGCGGCTGGCGCTGCGGGAAGCAAACGTTGCCGGTGGGATAGGGGCCGACGGGAAGGTCGGTCCCTATTTCGTTGAACTGGTGGCCTACGACGATGGGGGGGACCCCGAAATGGCAGCCAGGCAAGCGGAAAAGCTGGCGGTGGACCCGGAGGTGGTGGTGGTTCTGGGCCACTTCCGGGCCGGAACGACGGCGGCGGCGGCCTCAGCCTATGCGGAAGCCGGATTGCCCCTGGTGGCGATGGGCGGCCTGGAGCCGCTGGCAGCCCCGGAGGAGGAGGGGGTCTTTCCCATGGGGCCAATGGCAGAGGAGACGGCCCGGGCGATGCTGGAGGGGGTGGAGACGGCGGCGCTGGTAAGCCAGGGGGAGCCGCTGGGCCAGGCACTGGAGGCAGCCGCCGAAGAGCAGGGGGTCCGGCTGACCCCACGGGTTTCGCCGGAGGAGCCGGGGTGGCTGGAAAAGGTGGTGGCGGCCCACCCTCCGGTGGTCCTCTGCGACGCCGATCCGGTGACCGCCGGAGAGGTGGCGGCGGCGCTGCGGGCAGCAGGCTGGATGGGAGAGTTTCGGGGCGGTCCGGCGCTGGCTGCGGCCGACTTCACAGCAGTGGCGGGGGAGGCCGCAGAGGGGGCCTGGTTCCCCCCCCTGTGGATACCCTCAGGGGAGGAAGGAACCAGCCCGGCTTTCGTCGCCGCCTACCAGGAGGTCTCCGGCGGTACGCCGCCGGGCGTGCTGGCCCTGCCAGCCTACCAGGCAGCCCGGCTGATCCTGGAGGCGCTGGAGGCGGACATCAGCGCCCGTGGCTTCCCCTCGCGGGAAGGAATGGCAGCGGTCCTGAGGGAGAGAAAGTAGAAAACCCGCCCGCTCAGGGCAGTTCCAGCCCGTGGGCTTCCAGCAGTTGCCTGTCGGAGAGAAGCTGTGCAGTGGGGCCGTCGGCCACAATTCGCCCCCGGTCTATGATGACCGTCCGTGGCAGCAACTCCGCTACCATCCGCATATCGTGAGTGGCGACCAGCATCGTCTGCGGGAGATGCCGCAGAAGCTCGATCAGCCGCCGCCGCGCCCGGGGGTCCAGCCCCGCCGTAGGCTCATCCAGCACCAGCAACTCCGGCTGCATCGAAAGCACGGTGGCGATGGCGGCCCGCTTTTTTTCCCCCAGGCTCAGGTGATGGGAGAGCCGCTCCTCGAAGCCATCCAGGCCAACCTGGGCCAGCGCCCAGGAGACCCGCCGTCGCACCTCCGGCTCCGGCAACCCGGCGTAAAGGGGGCCATAGGCCACGTCGTCAAAGAGGGTGGGGGAAAAGAGCTGGTCGTCGGGGTCCTGGAATACCATCCCCATCCGCGCCCGCAGCCGACGAAGGTTCCCGTCGTGCAGCGCCTCGCCGAAGACCTGGATGGTCCCCTCCCCTCTGAGCAGGCCGGTCAGCAGGAGCAGGAGGGTGGACTTCCCCGCCCCGTTCGGCCCCACCAGCGCCACCTTTTCCCCCTGTCCCACCAGCAGGTCAATCCCCGCCAGCGCCTCCCGCCCATCCGGGTAGGAGAAGCGCAGGCCGGAGACCAGGACAGGGGGCGGCGTTTCGGCAAGGCCGGCGACAAACCGGGTTCGGGACAGGGTCTCTTCCCTCATCCCCGCCCTCCCACGAAGAGGATGGACAGAAGGGCCATCCCCACCGCTGCGCCGGCGACCAGGTCGGCAGGCCGCAGGGTCGGAGGGGCCAAGGTGCGGATCTCGCCATCGTACCCCCGCGCGACCATCGCCGCGTAGATCCGCTCGCTCCGCTCGTAGGAGCGGATGAAGAGGCTGCCCGCCATCGCGCCGGTGACCCGGGCCCGCCAGACGACATTCCTGCCGCCCCGGCCGCCGGGAGCCGCCGATCGGGCCTCCCGGGCCCGCATCATCCGGGCCGCCTCGTCGGCCAGGACGAAGAGGTAGCGGTAGAGAAAGCCGCCGATGGCGACCAGGGTGCGCGGGACCCGCAGGGCCCGCATGGCCCAGAGCAGGTCGGGGAACGGGGTCGTGGCTGTGAGGAGGACAGCGGCCTGGATGGAGAGGTAGGACCGCAGCAGGATGGAGAGGAAACGGAGCAGCCCGGCGTCGGTGACCGTCCAGGGGCCGCCGGGCAGGTACGCCCTCAGGAGCGCCCTGCCCGGCGTGGAGAAGACCACCGTCAGCGCTGCCAGGGTGAAGGGAAGGGCGACAGCAGACCGCTTCTGGACCAGCCCCAGCCCAACCCGGGAGAGCAGCTCTGCCAGCAGGATCAGTCCCCCCATCAGCCCGAAACCGATCCAGCTCCGATCCGGCATGAGGGCAGCGACGAGGATGAAAAGGGCCGTGAGGACGAGCTTCACCCTCGGATCGAGCCGGTGGACCGGGCTTTCCCCGGGCCGGTAGCTGTCCAGAGCGTCTATGTGCATCAGGCCTCCGCCATCCTCCGGCGCCGGTAAAGGGCCGCCAGCCCAACCGCGATGCCGAAGACAATAAGGGTACCTGCAATACCTGCGGCGATGGTCGCCAGCGCCTCGTTGGAGATGCCCGGAAAGACGTAGTCAGGGATCACCGTGTAGGGTGCGTCCTGAGCGGCTTCGATGAAGCCCAGGTCCTCCGCCACCCGCTCCAGCCCGTCCGGGTGTGGGGAGGCCAGTGGGGAAAGCAGCGTCAGCACCAGCGCCACCGCCAGCCCGGTCAGCGCCCAGCGGAGGCCGCCCGGCGCCTGCGCTCGCTCCCCCGCCAGCAGGTCCGGCCGTGCTGCGGCGACCAGAGCCAGCGCGCCCAGGGTGATCAGCCCCTCGCCGATGCCGATCAGGACATGGATGCCGGCCATCGCCGGCAGGGCGATGCCGATCGGGGAGGTGCCGGAAAAGCCCAGCTCGATGGCGCAGGCCACCGCCGCCACGACGACCGAGGCCCAGGCGGCGGCGAAGCCGCCAGCCCACACCCCCCACCGACGCTCACCGGCCAGCAGGCGCACTCCCCGGTACAGGCCGTAGGCCACCAGCGGAGCGATGATGGCCATATTGGTGATGTTGGCCCCCATCACCAGAAGCCCTCCGTCCTGGAAAAGGAGCGCCTGCACGGCCACGACGGTGGTCATCGTCAGCACAGCGGCCCATGGCCCCAGGAGGATCGCTGCCAGCGCCCCGCCGATCAGGTGGCCGGATGTCCCGCCGGCGACGGTGAAGTTGAGCATCTGGGCGGCGAAGATGAAGGCGGCCAGCACGCCCATCAGCGGCACCTGCCGCTCGCCCAGCGCCTCCCGGCTGCGCCAGAGGGCGATCCCCACCCCGATCGCAGCCAGCAGCCAACCGATCAGAGCCACCCCGAGGCTGAGGAAGCCGTCGGGGATGTGCATGGGGGGTGGCGAAGCTACGACTGTACTGAACAACATCTTATCCCTCCTTCATCCATCTTGCATCTTGCTACTCGTTGCTGGTTGCTTGCTGGCAGGCTGCACAGAGGCCATGGATGGCAAAGTGCTGGGGAGAACAGATGAATCCATAGTGCGCGCAGATGTACTCGAAAAGGGGCTTGAAAAGCTCTGCCTCAACATCGGTCACCGCCCCACACTGGCGACAGACCAGGTGGATGTGGGGACCGTGGCGGATTGTGGCGTAGACGACCCGCCCTCCTCCCAGGTCGGCCCGGCTGGCCAGCCCCTCTTCTACCAGCAGGTCCAGGGTCCGGTAGATGGTGGCGATGTTGATCGCCCGGCTCCGTGCCTGCACTTCCTCGTACACCTCCTCGGCGGTCATATGACGGCCGCTGTGGGCGATCGTCTCGATCACCATCTCCCGCTGGGGGGTGATCCGGTGCCCGCGCTGATGGAGGGCCTCGATCAGGGTCCGACAATGGGGCATTGCGACTCCTTGTTATTGCAATTTATTGCAGATGCATTCATTATACCTAAATATTGAGGAAATGTCAAGGGAAATCCCGCGGGGGGTAATCGCTCCGCCTGGCCCTCACCCCACCCCCTGCCCCCTCCCGAGGGATGAGGTTAACTCTCCCACCACAACCACTCCTTCCCAACCGGCAGCTCTTAAGGTATAATCGTTTCTGGCATCGGCCCGCTCCTTCTTGAACGCGCTTGACGGCTGAGAAAGGGGGCAGAATGAGCATGGACGGGTTCTCTTCCCTCCCCCCCGCGGCGCAGGCCTTCCTGTCCGCCCTCGGCATTGACTTGCTCAAAGGCTGGGCCAAAGACCTGGTCAACGGCCTGCTCAGGGCGGTCGGCAGGCGCGCCGCCGAACCCTTCCGCACCCCGGCCCGCCAGCAGGCGCTGGAGGAGGTGTTCACCGAGGCGCTGGGCCGCGCGCTGGCCGCGCTGCCCCTGCAGGCCGACCTGGCCGAACACTACCAGGAGCTGTTCGAGGGCTTTTTCCACCGCCCGGCGGTGCAGAAGGAGCTGTCGCTGCTGCTCCACGCCCCGCACCCCGACGCGGCGCTCGACCTGGCCCTGCTGCGCCGCGAGTTCGACGCCGCCGGCTACGATGCCGACCTACTGCCCGGCCTCGATTTCGACCGCTTCATCGCCGCGCTGGTGACGGCCTTCACGGACCTGGCCGCCGCGCACAGCGAACTCCAGGGCGCGCTGCAGATCGGCCTGCTGCGCCGCCTGGCCGGGCAAATGCAGGGGCTGACCGGACTGGCCGAACGCACGGCGCAGGCGGCCGAGGCCGCCGCCGAGCACACCGCCGTCCTGCCGGAGATCCGCGACCTGCTGCTTGAGCGGCGGGAAGGGCCTGCCCCCCAGCCCCCGCCCGGGCCGATCCCCGCGCCCATCCCCAATCCGCGCGCCCTGCGTCTGGTGGGCCGCGAGGAGGAGCGGGAATGGCTGCGCGGGCGGTTGCGCTGCGGCGAGGCGGCCGCGCTGGCCGGCGTGCGCGGCATCGGCGGCATCGGCAAGACCGAGCTGGCCATCGCTGTCGCCCGCGAGCTGGAGGGTGAGTTTGCCGGCGGCGTCATGTGGTTCGACTGCGGCCCGAACGACGTCTATGCCATCCAGGATCGCATGGCCAAAGCCCTGGGGGTGACGCTCCAGCACGACGACCTGCGCCTGCGCGCCGACCAGTTGGCCCTGGCCTGGCGCGGCCAGCCGCCAACGGTGGTGGTGCTGGACGACATCCGCGGCCGCCACCTGGCCGATTTTGGCTGCATCGAACCGCCGCGCCCGCCCTGCGCTCTGCTCGTCACCAGCCGCCGCAGCGACCTGCCCCTGCCCGGCGCGGCGGTGCGCGAACTCGACCCCCTCACCCCGGCCCAATCCGGCGACCTGCTGGCCGGCCTGCTCCCGCCGGGGATGGTAGAGGCCGAGCCAGAGGCCGCCGCGGCCGTGGCGGAGCTTGTGGAGAACATCCCGCTGGCGCTGGTGCTGGCCGCGCGGCGGGCGGAAAAGATCGCCCACCGGCGCGACGAGAGCGCCCGCCGCCCCCTGGCCGCGCTGCGAGACGAACTGCGCGCCCGCCGCGCCCGCGTGCTCGACCAGGGCGAGCGGCCCGACCTGAGCGTGCTCGTCGCCTTCGACGCCAGCGCCGACGACCTGGAACCGGCCGACCAGGCCCGCCTGCGCCGGCTGGGCGTCTTTGCCCGCAATGAGTTCGACCTGGCGGCCGTCGCCGCCGTGTGGGAGGAGGACGAGGAGACCGCCCGCCGCGCGCTGGGCCAGCTGGCCGACGCCGGCCTGGTCGAGGAGGTGGAGGAGGCGACCTGGTGGATGCACGACCTCCTGCGCGAGTACGCCGACGAGCGGCTGAGGGGGACCGCCGACGAGGATGCCGCGCGGCTGGCCCACGCCCGTTGCTGGCAGCGTTACCTGGAGAAGACCGTTCCGCGCAGCGTTCAGGACTGGCAGGAACTGGCGGCGCGCCGCGCGGAGGTGGAGCGGGCCGCCGACTGGCTGCTGGGCGACTGGTGGCGCGAACCGGGGCTGGCCGTGGGCCTGGCCCTGCAGATCGCCTGGACCTTTCCGGTTGGGATGCTTTCCCGGCAGGTAGAGTGGCTTCGGGCCGGACTGGACGCCGCCGGGGCCCTGCTCGCAGCGGCAACCCGCGACGAGGATGTCCAGACCGCTCGACGACGGGCCGCCCAGACTCAATCGGGCCTGGCCAACCTGCTGAGCACGCGGGGACAGTACGACGAGGCCGAACGGCTCTACCGCGAAAGCCTCCGCGTCTTCGAGGCGCTGGGCGACAGCCGCTCCGTGGCGGTGACCCAATCCAGCCTGGCCGACCTGCTGAGCACGCGGGGACAGTACGACGAGGCCG
>JBDOIF010000030.1:0-20553 GCA_041082215.1 Anaerolineae bacterium | reverse complement strand
CCATCAAATTCAAATTGTCCGCCGATGAAGTGATGGCGGTTTTCTCAACGGCAGATTCAGCCGTTCGGGCAGCCCTCGAACTTCGCAGTCAAATCAAGCAGTTGCTATCGAGCGCACATCTTGGAGTAGGCATTGGGCTGGAGAGCGGACTGCTCGTGGAAGGGTTGTTAGGAAGCGCAGGGGTAAAATTCTACGACGTGATTGGCGATACTGTGAATACATGCAAACGCATCGAAAGCGCGGCGCAATCAGGCGAAGTGCTAATATCTGAGAATGTCTACAACAAGATAGGGCGAGCGGTTCGCGTTGGCGTTAGGCGAGAGATCAGCGTCAAAGGAAAAGCGAAGCCCCTGGTGGTATATCCTCTGGAAGACGGGGGTGCGGGCTAACCCGCCGCTGCAGCCGACGCCGCCTTCGGCGGCGCGGCTGAGCGGCCAGCCGTTCGGACGTCAGTTTGGGCACAGGCGCTCATTGGCCGCTTCTGACCTCACCCTATTGCCCTCACCCCACCCCCTGGCCCCCTTCCGGGTGGGGTGAGGGTCGCTCTCCGGCCCTGTCCGAACTTTTGCCCGAAGCCCGGTTCATCAAACTTGACAGTTTCGTCAGGGGAGGTATAATCAACACCACAACTGTCAAACTCGATCACCTTCGGGGCAGGGTGAAATCCCCGACCGGCGGTAGGGCAGGCCCAGGGCCTGCCAAGCCCGCGAGCCGCTCAGGCGGCAGATCCGGTGAAGACGGCATCGCCGTCCAGTCCGGAGCCGACGGTGAGAGTCCGGATGGGAGAAGGTGAGCGGTTAAGCCGTGTTCTGCGGCGTGCGTAAAGTATGCCCCGAAGGCCGTCTGGTCTTCGGGGTTCTTTATGCGCCACAGACTGCCTTGCCCCGTGGGTGGCCTGCCCGCGGGGCTTTTTTTCACATAACGAACAGAATTTGCGCGACCGAAGGAGTGTTTTGCCCAATGACAGGACGGTTCACTCCACGGATCACCCAGGCCGGGCTGGGAGTGCTCGCCTTCCTGACGGTGTGGAAGGGCGTGATCTGGTTGGGAAAGTACCCTCCCTTTATCCTCCCCCCACCTGAAGCGGTGGCGCACCGGCTGGCGGAGCTGCTTGTCAGCGGCTCCCTCCTCTTCCATGCCGGAGTGACGTTGCAAGAGGTGCTGGCAGGGTTGGGGCTTGGGGTGCTGGTCGCGACGTTGCTGGGCTACGGGCTGGCCCACTCTCCCCTGGCAGAACGGCTCCTGGCCCCCTACATCGTCGCCTCCCAGTCGGTCCCCGTCGTGGCCATCGCTCCTCTGCTCGTCATCTGGTTCGGCACCGGCCTTCTCCCCAAGGTCCTGACCTGTGCCCTCATCGTCTTCTTCCCCATCCTGGTCAACACCATCGTCGGTGTGCGGTCAGTGGGGCGGGAGCTGCGGGACCTGATGCGGGCGCTGGAGGCCAGCCGCTGGCAGACCGTCTGGATGCTGGAGGTGCCGGCAGCGCTGCCGGTGCTATTGGGAGGGCTCAAGGTGGGGGCCACGCTGGCCGTCATCGGCGCGGTGGTGGGGGAGTTCGTCGCCTCCGACCGGGGCCTGGGCTACCTGCTCAAGCAGGGCCAGCAGCTCTACGATACCCCTCTGGTCTTCGTCGGCATCGGCGCGCTGGTGGCGATGGCGCAGGCGCTCTACGGGGCGGTGGCGGTGGTGGAACGGGTGGTGGTGGGGAGGCGTGGTGTGTGAGATGTCAAACGTCAAACGTCAAGCGTCAAACGTCAAGCCTGACGTTTGACGCCTGACGCTTGACGCCTGACACTTCATATAGGAGGTACAAACAATGTACAAACGCTATATCCTGTTTTCCCTGCTTCTGCTCTCCATCCTGGCAGCATGCGGCAGGTCCGGTGCATCCACTCCAGAGTTGACGTCTATCCGCCTGCCTATGGGATACGTCGCCAACGTCCAGTTTGCCCCCTGGTACGTCGCGGTGGAGCGAGGGTACTTCGCCGACGAGGGGATCGAGCTTGTGTTCGACTACGGATGGGAAACGGACGGGGTCCGGCTGGTCGGGGCAGGGGAACTCCCCTTCGCCGTTGCCAGCGGCGATCAGGTGCTGCTGGCCCGCTCCCAGGGGCTGCCCGTCGTCACCGTCGTCAACTGGTGGCGCCGCTTTCCGGTGGCAGTCGTGGCCCTGAAGGAGAGCGGCATCGAAAAGCCCGCCGACCTGAAAGGGCGACGGGTCGGCATCCCGGAGACCTTTGGGGCCAGCTACATCGGCTGGCGGGCGCTGACCTCGGCGGTTGGGCTGCCAGAGGGAGAGGTCCGACTGGAGGTGATCGGCTACACCCAACTGGCCAACCTCACCGAGGGCCGGGTGGACGCGGCTGTGGTCTACGCCAACAATGAGCCGGTCCAGCTTGAACAGGCAGGTTACGATGTGGTGGTGATGCCGGTGGCCGACTATGCCCCCCTGATTTCCAACGGGCTGATCACCAATGAGGAGACCATACGGGAGCAGCCGGAGCTGGTCCGCCGTTTCGTCCGCGCCTTTCTGCGGGGCCTGGCCGACACGCTGGACGATCCCGATGCCGCCTTCGATATCTCCCGCAAGTATGTGGAGGGCCTGGACGAGAACGAGGCGACGCAACAGGCGGTGCTGGAGGCCACGCTCCCCTACTGGTACGGGGAACCCCTGGGGTGGGCCGACCTCGCTGCCTGGCAGACGACGGAGGAGGTGATGCGGGAGGCGGGGTTGCTTTCCACTCCAGTGGAAGTGGAGGAGGCTTTCACCAATGAGTTCCTCCCGTAGGAACGGGATGGAAGTGGCCGGCCAGGATGGGCCTTTTCTGAGGGTGAAGGGGCTGCGGATGGCCTACCGTCGGACCGACGGATGGCTTCCGGTCCTGGCCGGGGTCTCTTTCGAGGCGGCGGAAGGGGAATTCCTCTGCCTGGTGGGCCCCTCCGGCTGTGGCAAGACCACTCTGCTCAGGCTGGTGGCTGGATTGGAGCGACCGACGGGAGGACAGGTTTATCTGGCGGGGATGGAGGTGGATCGGCCCCGCCGTACTGTAGGCATCGTCTTCCAGCAGCCGACGCTTATGGCCTGGCGGACCGTGGAGGAAAACGCAGCTCTGCCGCTGGAGGTGGCCGGAATGCCCGGAGAGGAGGCCCGAAAGAAGGCCCGTGAGCTACTGGACCTGGTGGGGCTGGCGGGGTTCGAGCGGGTATATCCAGCGCAACTTTCCGGCGGGATGGCACAACGGGTGGCCCTGGTGCGGGCGCTGGCGCATAGCCCTCGCCTTCTCCTGCTGGATGAGCCTTTCGGCGCGCTGGATGCCCTGACGCGGGAGCGGATGGCGCAGGAACTCCTGCGTATCTGGCAGGCATGGCACAAGACGGTGGTGATGGTCACCCACTCGGTGTCGGAGGCCATCCTCCTGGCAGACCGGGTCCTGGTGCTGGGACCGAGGCCGGCTTCCATTGTGGCGGAGGTGAGGGTGGACCTTCCCCGGCCGCGGACGGCGGAGATGCTGGAATCGCCAGAGCTGGGCGTGCTGGCGCGGAGGGTGCGGAAGGCCCTGGATCGGGCCGGGCAACGGGTTCTCTCTTGAAAGGTCGGTGCTGCGACAGGGATGCTTTCAGCCCCTGCGTCGTACCCTGCCTGCTATCCACGCTGCCAGGGCGGTGAGCCGGTTCGCCCTGAGGGGCAGGAGCCAGACCAGGTAACGACGCCCCGCCATTTCGATCATCTTCGACCGCGCCCTGAGCAGGTCCTGTTTGGTCGGAGAGGTAGGGGTGGAAGCGACAGCCCGCCAGCATTCGTCTTCGATCGGGGCGTTCAGCTCTGCCCGTGCCAGAAACTCCGCCCGCCATCCACCGACCTCGCCCTCCACGGAGAGCGCCATTGCAGGCCCCTGCTCCAGATGGGTTGCCTCGTGGACGATTGCGCCCAGCAGCCCGGGATCGGTCGGGTCGCTCTGAGGGGGGTAACACAGGGGGTTCAGTTCGATATCCCCGCCCGCCGTCCATCTCGCCCCCGTGCTCTGTTTCCGAAACCGGAGGCGGACGCCGTGGCGGGCGATATATGCGGCTGCGTGCTGGCATACGGGTCCGCCTCTCCGGAGGCGTTCCAGCACTGCCTCCTGCCACTCTTGCGGCGCCTCATACGTCTCCTGCAACAAAGGTTTCCTGCGAGTGATGTCCTTCATCGAACCTCCGAGTTGGGTTGTCGGCGGTCTGGGGCGTCGAGCGGGCAGAGCCGTTGCACCGCCGCCACAACGCTGGCTACCCGCAGTGGGCGGGTCAGCCAGGCAGCTACCCGGCCCTGCAACGGCGCAAAGGCCGATGCCCCATAAGCCCCTACCAGCAGAACCACTGGCACGTCTTCCAGGAGCCGCAGCAGTTGCTGTACCCGCTGGGGGTGGGCCTCCGGGTCGTCGGCCGTATCCAGCACCACCAGCACAGGCCGTACCCGGCCGGCGGCCAGGGCCGGGAGGGCCAGCCGCAGCCCGGGCAGGGCCACGACCTCATACCCGGCCTCCCGCAGCTCCGCCAGGAGAAGCGCCCTCGTGTGCCACTGCGCGGCGATCAGGAGGACCTCGCAGCCAGTCCGCCGGGCTCCCACTGACTACCCCCGACCAGATGTGCGCCGTTCCTCCTCCCGGGAGCGGTAGGGGATGGGGATGTACTCCACCGACGGGCGCCGCTGAGCGGTCTGAGGGTAGAGGTTCATAAGGTCGTAGACCTCTTTGGGCATCTCCGTACTCACCGGCAGCCCCAACTCCTGGGCTTCCCGCACCGTGATTGGATAGTCGTGGGTCCAGATGCCGGAGGCCAGCTTATCGGCCAGCTCCTCTGCCTGCTCCTGCTCCATCCGCTCCCGCACGATCCGGACGATGGTCTGCTTGACCTGACGGATCGCCTTCTCGGCCACGTCGGCCAGGATCAGCGTCTGGTCGTCCACCTCGTTCGCGTCCTTCTGTGCTACGGCCTTGAGGATGGAAGCTGCCGGATACTGGCCCAGTTGGGGGTCCACCGGCCCCAGCACCGCGTTTTCGTCCATCACGATCTGGTCGGCTGCCAGCGCGATGAGGGTGCCGCCGGACATAGCATAATGGGGCACGAAGATCGTGACCGGCGCTTTGTGGCGGCAGAGGGCGTAGGCGATCTGTTCTGCTGCCAGCACAAGCCCCCCAGGAGTGTGGAGGATCAGGTCTATCGGCACCTCAGGGTCTGTCAGCTTGATCGCCCGCAGCACCTCCTCTGAATCGTCAATGTCAATGTAGCGGGCGAGGGGGAAGCCCAGGAGCCGGAGCGTCTCCTGGCGGTGGATGAGGGCGATCGCCCGACTCCCTCGCTTCTGCTCCAGGCGACGGAGCGTACGCACACGGGCCGCTTCCAGCATCTTCTGCCGGACCACCGGCTGCAGCGAAGCAATCATAAAGAAAATCCAGAACAGATCGAGAAAAGACATCTTCCCTTCACTCCTCCCTGTCACCTGCCTCTACCATGGCCAGTACTCATCGGCGTACCATGCACGGTAGCTTCGCCTTCGCTCGAAGAACTTCACCAGCAGCACGCCCGCTATGAAGCCACCCACGTGGGCCCACCAGGCCACGCCTCCGTACATGCCGATCGCTTCCGCCGCTGCAAGGGTGAAGAGGCCGTTGAAGAACTGGGAAAGGAACCACAACCCCAGGTAGATGAGGGCGGGGATTTCCACAAACCAGGGCAGGAAGAACATGGGGATGAGCGTCACCACCCGCGCTGTGGGGAAGAGGACCAGGTAGGCCCCTAGGACGCCGGAGATAGCCCCGCTGGCCCCGACGGTGGGGAGGCCGGAGAGGGGGTTGAGCAGGATGTGGGTGAGCGCAGCCGCCGCGCCGGAGAGCAGGTAGAAGACCAGATACCGCCCATGCCCCATCCGGTCCTCGACGTTGTCGCCAAAAAGGTAAAGAGCCCACATGTTGCCGATCAGGTGGAACCAGCCGCCGTGGAGGAACATAGAAGTGGGGATGGTGAGCACCTCCCGCAGGCTGGGATGGCCCATAAAGCGGGCAGGCACCACTCCCAAAACCTGGACAAGCTGCTGAAGCTCCCGAGGCCCCAATCGGGTCTCCAGGATGAAGGCAAAGACGTTGATGCCGATCAGGAGCCAGTTCACAAGGGGCACATCCCGCGCGCGTACCGTGTCTTTGAGAGGAAACATCCTTCCGCCTCCCGCCTGGGGTTCTTCAGTTTCCCACAAGAGGGCGAGCTTGTCAAGTGGACGATAAATTGACAGACCTGGCCCGCAGGCTATAATGGCCCTGTGCGAGTCGGCATAGATGCCCGGATGGTCGCCTATCGGCGCGGCGGGATCGCCAGCTATGTCTCCCATCTGCTGCCGGCCCTCGCCGCCCTTGACCCCGCCACCGACTACCGGGTCCTGCGCAGCCGGCGGGATCCGACGCGAAAGGAGGCGGGAGAGAATTTCCGCCGCGCTACGCTCTGGACCCCCTGCCACCACCGGCTGGAGCGGTGGACGCTGGGGGTGGAGGTTGCCCGGCTGGGGCTGGACCTCCTTCACAGCCCCGATTTTATCCCCCCGGCCTTCGGCGCTCGCCGCTTCGTGATCACCGTGCACGATCTGAACTTCCTGTACTTCCCCCAGTTCCTCACCGACGAGAGCCGCCGTTACTACAACCGGCAGATCGCGTGGGCCGTTCACCGGGCCGACCACATCCTGGCCGACTCGGAGGCCACCCGGGCCGATCTCATCCGGCTGCTGGGGGTCCCTCCGGAGAGGGTTACTGCTGTTCACCTGGCCGCCGATCCGGCCTTTCGCCCCCTGCCATTCCCCCTTGTCGAAGCGACACTGGCCCGCTATGGGCTGAAGCGCGGGTATCTCCTCTTCGTCGGCACGCTGGAGCCGCGCAAGAACCTGCCAGGGCTGCTGACGGCCTACCGCATCCTGCTGGACCGGGGGGATGTGGAGGCCCCACTGGTGGTGGTCGGTGGGCGGGGATGGCTGTACGGGGAAGTTTTCGCCCGTCTGGAGGAGCTGGCGTTGACGTACCGGGTCCGTTTCCTCCACGACGTCCCCGACGGCGACCTCCCGGCCCTCTACAACGGGGCAGCTCTCCTTGCCACCCCTTCCTTCTACGAGGGATTCGGTCTCCCGGCGCTGGAGGCAATGGCCTGTGGGACGCCGGTGGTGATCTCGGATCGGGGATCGCTCCCTGAGGTGGTGGGGGAAGCGGGGATATGGGTGAATCCGGAGGAGCCGGAGGCGATCGCGGCGGGGATGATGAGGGTGCTGAAGGAGGAGGGCCTGCGGGACCGGCTGCGAGAGGCGGGGCTGTTGCGCGCGGGCAGTTTCACCTGGGAGAAGACCGCCCGGAAGACCCTGGAGGTCTACCGCAGGGTGGTCCGGTGATCCGGCAGGTGAGGGGTTTTCGGGCCCCCGGGGTCAGAGCGGCTGGCATCGGGGGCAGAGGTGGGTCCCCCGGCCTCCGACGACGATGCGCTCGACGGTCTCCCCACAGCGGGGGCAGGGCTGACCGGCGCGCCTGTACACGGCCAGTGAGGGAGCGAAATTCCCCGGCTGGCCGTCGGCTCCCACGTACCTCCGGTCGTCCAGCGTGCTTCCACGTCGGGCGATTGCCTCTTTCAGCACACTGCGGATGGCACTGTAGAGCCGGTCGGTCTCCTCTTCGGTGAGCGTATCGGCGCGGCGCAGGGGATGAAGCCGGGCCCGCCAGAGGACCTCATCGGCGTAGATGTTTCCCAGGCCGGCCAGGAAGCGCTGGTCGAGGAGTAGCGGCTTCAGCCGGGCCTTTCGCCGGGCCAGCATCTCCCGGAGCTTTCGGACGGTGAAAGCCTCCCCCAGAGGCTCCGGCCCCAGGTCGCCCAGCACCTGGTCGGGGTTTGCCGTCAGCACCATTCGGCCAAACTTGCGGGGGTCGGAAAAACGGAGCTGGCGGCCATCGTCCAGCCGCACCACCACCCGCGTATGGGGGTCTTCCGCCGCCTCAGCCGACTCCAAAAGCAGCCGGCCGCTCATACGGAGATGGATCAACAGATGGACCTCCCCCTCCAGGGGGAGGTCCACCCATTTACCGCGTCGCTGCACCCCCAGGACCGTGCGTCCGAGGAGGCCAGTTTCGAAAAGAGGCAACCCGGGCACGACGGCGCGAGGCCAGCGTACCTCTACCCCGACGATCTGTCGGCCCACGATCTCCCGCAGGCCGCTTGCTATGGTCTCAACCTCCGGCAGCTCCGGCATTCGTTCGTGCGAGCTTCCCTCAATGGAAAATCCGAGAAGTATTCTGCTGGAGGTTGGGCGGGCTTTACCTCAGGCGACGATGTTCTTTCGATCGTACTGCTGCAGGCCTCCCAGAGCAGTCTTCCGCAGCCACTGGTAGGCGCTGACCACCTGCTTGGGCAGAAGCCCGCCGTCGTAGGGGAGTGCATAGTCAAAGGCGATGCCGTTGCCAAACGACCAGGCCCGCATGAAGATGATGTTCTTATTCAGCTCATTGACCAGCTCCAACTGGTCCTGGACCTTGGCCCCTGGCCGGTATCCGAAGAGCATGAGGTATCTCAAGAGCTGGCGATCGGAATCAACCGAGACCAGTACTTTGATCCCTCCTTCGGTGACACGGACCTCGCCGCTCTCGGTAATGTCGTTATCAAGGAAGGCCTCGTCGAAGATGAGCTTGATCTTCGAGTTGTTCACCTCTGCCGGGGGAATCATCTGCATAGCCATTAGAAACTCCTTTCTGGGGGGCGAAAAGGACAAAGGCTTAAGGAAAGCAGGGAATGAGGGGCTTGCTTGTGAGAGCGTTTCCTTTATCCCGGAGACCGAGCCGCTGTACGCTTTTGGCCCACCTCTTGATTTTCAATAACATTATAAATCGAACAGAGATTATTGTCAAATCCGGCGATCTGGACACCCAGAGGAGGGAGCTGTAGCCATTTGGCGGGTCAAAATGACGCAGCGATGGCGGAGCCGGGTCCGCCGTCACAGGCCGCGTCGTAATCTTCGAGCACTTCCCGGATGCGCGCGTAGATCACGGCGGAGGGGCTGGCAGGGAGGGACCCGCGTCGGATTTCGTCACAGGCGTAGGGAGCAAACTGGCTCACCAGCGGGAACGGCAGGGGACGCGAGCCGATGTTGTCCAGCAGTCGCCCTACCGCAGCCTGTACGCGCGGCTCTGCCCAGTAATAGCGGATGCGGTCGCTTCGGCTGTACCGGCGCTTGAACGCCTGCTCCCGCTCCGACCCGCTGTAGTACCTGCGCCAGTGGACCGGTTTTTCCCGCATCACCGTATCCAGGGTTTCGATCAGGTGGGAGCGCTCCTGTGCAGGGACAAGCTCCGCCTCCATCATCGCCAGGGCAAAGACGGCCTCCCGATAGGCGAAGGTCAGGGCCGGCCCCACTTTGAGTATGCCGAAGTGGTCCTCGACCAGAGCGCGCAGGGCGGAACGGGGCTGATAATCGGTGGAATGGGCCTCATAAACCATACCAGGGACGCTTTCAATGAAGCGCGCCAGGCCGGTTGCCCTCGACGGATCGTACTCATGTACGGCCTCGTCGCCGAACTCAACGCCCGGCTGCACGACCACAGCCACGACCCTTTCCCAGGCCCTTTCCAGCCCCAGGGCGGAGAAGGCGCGGCGGGTCTGCTCGATCGTCTCGGCAACCGCTGCCGGGTCGGTGACGGTAGGGGAGGGTTCGCCCGACCGCGCCCCTCCGGCCGGAGGGACCTCCGTACCGATCACGTAACGCAGGCTGTCGTTCCGTTCAGCGGCTGTCTCTTCTGCCGTCTGTGCCAGCTCTGCCGTGCGGGCCGCGACTCTCTCCACCGGCAGATCGCTGTCGTCGGCACATGCCATAGAGCAGTCGAGGTGGAGCTTGACGAACCCGGCCTGCACACAGGCCCGCACCATCTCCTTAGCTTTCTCCATCGCGCGGGCAGCCGGTTCGTCAGACCAGGGCAGGGGACCCAGGTGGTCGCCCCCCAGGATCAGGCTGCGGCGGGGAAAGCCCACGGCGTCGGCCATGTCACCGACAAGGCGGGCGAAATCCGCCGGCGTCATACCGGTGTATCCGCCGAACGGGTTGACCTGATTGGAGGTGGCTTCGATGAGGAGGGGACGGGGGTACGCCTGTCTGTAACGCAAAGCGGCCTCGATGACGGCGGGGTGGGCCGAGCAGATCGAGGGGATGCCCAGAGGGCGGCCGAACCGGTGGGAGGCGACCACGAAGTCCAGGTAGTTCATCAATGGCCCCCAACCTCCGCTGCGCGGGACAGGAAGAGGGTGACCTCTTCGAGGGTGGGCTGGGCGGCAGTGCCGCCGAGGCCGGTGGTGGAGAGAGCCCCACAGGCATTGGCGAAGCGCAGCGCCTCCGGGAGCGGCATCTCCTGCAGCATGCAGGCGTAGATGAAGCCAGCGTTGAAGGAATCCCCCGCGCCGGTGGTGTCTATGGCGTTGACCCGGAAGGCGGGGCTGTGGACGACGCGGCCTTCGTAAAGGGAGATCGCCCCGGAGGAGCCGCATTTGACGACCACCAGCCGGGCCCGCTCCGACAATTGGCGAAGGGCTGCCTCCGTCTCCTCCACCCCGGCGATGGAACGGGCCTCCTCTTCGTTCGGCAGGAAGATGTCCACCTCCCCCAGCAGGGCCAGCAACTCCTCTCCGCCCCATTTCCCCTGAGGGTCGCACCCGACGTCCAGCGAAACGGTCAGCCCTGCCTGATGGGCCCGACGGAACAGCGCAGGCAACCCGGGCTGCAACCCCGCCTGGAGGAAATAGGAGCCGACGTGCAGATGGTGGTAGCGGCGAAGGATCGAGGGGTCAACATCGTCCACCGTCAGGTGAGGAATGCATCCCAGATAGGTGATCAGGGCGCGGTCCTGTGGATAGGTCAGCGAGATGGTGGCGCCGGTGCGCGCCACCGGGTCGCGGATCACCCGGGCCGTGCCGACGCCCAATCGCTCCAGCTCCCCGACGATGAAAGCGCCGTAGTCGTCGGTGCCGACCCTGCCGAGGAAATCCACCCTGGCACCCAGGCGGGCCAGGCCGGCCGCGCAGATGGCGGAGGAGCTGCCCAGCACTACCTGGAACCCACCGGCCAGGATCTCCCGCCCCAGGGCGGGGAAGGCCTCCAGGCCACTCACGATCAGGTCTACGTTCAGCTCGCCAACGACGAGGACGCGCTTCTCGGCCATCTCGCCCCCAGCCGGGCGTATTTCAACTTCGGGGCGAGTGGTCCTCTCGCCCGCCGATGGATCGCGAATCCCACGAATGGCCCGAATATAGCGAACAGGAGGGATACCTGCTCCATTCGCGGTATTCGTTTCCATTCGCGCCATTCGTGTTGCCGCAGGCCCAGCCCGGGCCAGGGAATCTCGCCCCCAGACTGAAATACACCTCTCGAGCCATTGCCACGTACCTCAATCCGGCTCGTGGCCCTCGTTGATCATCAGCAACCCCAGCGAACGGACCGTCACGAAGGGGATATACCCTCGCTTCTGGGCGCGGGCGTAGGCGTCATCTATTTGCTCCGGGATGCGGGTGTAGTCTATCGTCAACACCAGTTTGCCCGCCGCCACCCACCGGTCCAGGACCGCTTCCCGCTGTGCGGTCCATCCCGGTGGGGAAGGGGCGTTGTCGCGGGGATAGCCGTAATAGAGGTCCTCCACGCCGATGCCTGTGACTGTCTCCAGATAATCCGGGAACAGCAGCCCCAGCTCTTCGGCGTTCTGGGGGAAGACCCCGAAGCCGGGGTGTCGCGCCCGGGCATATTCGGCGAGTGAGATGACGAAGTCAGCCATCTCCCGCGCTGCGGTCTCCCGTCCCCGCTCCTGCCAGTACTCGTAGGCGTCCACCCGGTCCAGATAGACTCCATCGAACCCCAGCTCGAGGATACGGTCCAGGTAGCTCTCCGGCGAGCCGTAAATGATGGCCTGCCATTCGGGGTCCCAGAAATGGACCCAGTAATCGCCGGACCAATCGGGGTCGGGTTCGGCAAGCCAGGGGGGTGGGTTTTCTTTCCAGGCGGGTTGCCAGTAGAAGCGGTAGTCCTCTGCCTGCCCGATACTCATATAGCAGAGGACGATCTTCTCCCCGCCGGGGCTGTGCTTGAGCTTCTCGATCACTTCCCGGCTGCCGCCGGCTGCCCCGATAGGGATGACCACCAGGTCGTAGGCGGTCTCTCCGATCCGCTCCGGGTCGGCTCGCTGAAGCTGGTAGAGGAAATCGTTCACAGCCAGCCAATCCGGTGTGGGAGGGGGAGAGCCAGTACCACAGGCAGCTACCAGCAGGAGAACCACACCGAAAAAGAGGGGAAGCATTCTCTGTAACATACCCAGTTCCCCAATTACCCAATCACCCAATCACCTATTCACCCAGCCCTCCACCCGCCGCCCAGCGACTCCGGGACGTATCTTCCGTGGGCCTCCAGCAGCTCATCCACCAGCGCCCACACCTGGTCCAGGTCCAGAAGCGCCGAGGCCAGGGGATCGAGCATGGCGGCATGGTAGAGGTACTCCCGACGGCCCTCCAGCACCGCGCGAACGGTCAGTTCCTGGACGTTGACGCTGACCCGGTTGATGGCGGCCAGGGGGGGCGGAAGTTCTCCTGCATAGCAGGGATGGACCCCTGTCCTGTCAACCACGCAGGGCACTTCGACACAGCACCCCCAGGGCAGGTTCGGGATCAGTCCGGTGTTTGCCACGTTCCCGTAGATCTTACGGACCTGGCCTGTTTCCATCGCGTGGATGATCTGAGGGGCGTATTCGGGGGTAGGTTCGATGGGCAGGGGCCTGCCAGCGAGCAGCGCCTCGTAGGTCTCCTCGAACTCCCGGGCCAGCTCCTCCAGCTCCTTCAAGTAGAAGCCGACGGGGATGCCGAACCGCTCGATCAGGTCTGGCCGCTTGAGGAAGTAGGAGGTGTATTCGGCGTTATGGAAGGAGGACTCGGTGACAAAGTACCCCAGGCGACGGAACATCTCGAAGCGAACCGGGTCCTGCTGCCAGACCTCGGGCCGCTTCATCGCCTGGCGCAGTTCCGGGTAGGCGTCATAGCCGTTCCGCTCGAAGCGGAGGATCCAGGCCTGGTGGTTGATTCCGGCTCCGTCGAAGGTGATCTCGTCAAAGGGGGCGCCGATATACCCGGCCAACTGGACCGAGGTCCAGTAGATGCTGTGGCAGAGGCCCACCACCGGGACGGAGGTGGCGCGATAGACGGCCCAGGTGACCATGGACATCGGGTTGGCATAGTTAAGGAGGATCCCGTTGGGGCAGAGGGATTCCATGTCCCGGGCAATCTCCAGCACGACCGGGATGGTGCGCACGGCCCGGGAGATGCCGCCGATGCCGAGGGTGTCGCCGATGACCTGACGGATGCCGTACCGGGCAGGGATCTCGTGGTCCAGCCGGGTGGCCTCCATCCCGCCGACGGCGACGGTGTTGATGACGTAGTCGGCTCCTTCCAGCGCGGCCCGGCGGTCGAGGGAGGCCTGGATGAGGGCGCCGGCCTTCAGCTCGTCGGAAATCCGGTGGGCCATCCGCTCCGCCGCGTCCAGCCGGCGCGGGGCGATGTCGTGCAGGGCGATGGTAGCGCCGTGGAGCTCCGGGAAGGAGAGGATCGCGCCGAGGAGCTCTTTGGTGAAGACCACACTTCCGGCACCGATAAAAGCGATCTTGGGCATGGATCCTCCTACTTGAACCCCGTCAACGTGATGCCCCGCACGATCCACCGCTGGAAGAAGAAGTAGACCGCCAGGATGGGCATCACCATCAGGACAGAGGCAGCCATCGTGATGTGGGGCTGGGTGGTGTGCTGCGTCGAGTACCAGGTGAGGATGATGGGCAGCGTCCGTCGTTCCAGCCGGGTGATGACGACCATAGGCCACAGGTAAGCGTTCCAGTTCCCCATAAAGTTCAGGGTGCCCAGCGTGGCCAGCGCCGGTCCCAACTGAGGCAGCACGATGCGGAGGAAGATCTGCCACTCCGACGCCCCGTCAATCCGGGCGGCGTCCAGCAGTTCGTTGGGGATAGTCTCGATGAACTGCCGCATCATAAATATGCCGAATGCGTCCAGGAAACTGGGCAGGACGAGGCCCCAGAGAGTGTTGATCAGATGGAGTTTGACCAGGATCAGGTAGCCAGGGATCATTGTCATCTGGGAGGGGATCATCATGGTGAGCAGGAAGAAGCCGAAGAGGGCCTGCTTGCCCCGGAACTCGTACTTGGCGAAAAGGTAGCCGAGGAGGGAGCTGGTGAAGAGGGTGGTGATGACGTTGCTGACGGCGACGAAGGCGCTGTTGCCGTAGAAGCGCAGGAGCGGCAACTGGGGGTCCTGGAGGATGGTCCGATAGTTGTCCAGCGTGGGGTTCTCCGGCCAGAAGGTGGGGGGTGTGCGCAGGATCTCCGTCGCTGTCTTGAAAGAGGTGAGGATCATCCAGGCAAACGGCGTCAGTGTGGCCGAGAGACCCAGGATCAGCAGGAAGTAGACCAGAATCTGCCCCAGGTTGTAGCGAAGCGTGGGCGGTGGTAACCGACGGCGGGCCAGGACGAGCCTTAATGAGCGGACAGCGGTTGTCATCTCAATACTCCCATTCGGTGCGCAGCAGCCGCATCTGGAAGATGGTGATGAGCATCACCACGACGGTGAGCACGAAGGAGCCGGCAGCCGCCCAGCCCATTCGCTGGTAGCGGAAGGCATTGTTATAAATGTCGAGCACCAGAACGTGGGTCTGATAGTTCGGCCCGCCGTCGGTCATCACCTGGATAATGTCGAAGACCTGGAAGGAGGAGAGCATCGTCATCACGCAGACGAAGAGGAGGGTGGGGCGGAGCAGGGGCACGGTTATTTTCAGGAAGACCTGAAGGGGGCTGGCCCCGTCCACCATTGCTGCCTCTTTGAACTCGTGGGGGATGCCCTGAAGGGCGGCGATGAAGATCACCAGGTTGTAGCCGAAGTCCTGCCACAGATAGGCGGCGATCACAGCCCATAAGGCTACCGAGATGCCCAGGAACTTGGTTCTGGGGTCGGAGAGCCAGGCGATGGGGGTGCCGCCGATCAGGCGGATGACGGCGTTCAGCAGCCCTTTCTGGGGATCGTAGATGAACCCCCACATCATAGCCACGCCCACCGAGGAGGTGACGGCGGGGAGGAAGTAGATGGCCCGGAAGGCGGTCTTCAGCCGACCCCGCACCGACTCGATGAGGGCGGCCAGCGGGAGGGTGATCGCCAGGTTGAGGGGAAGCACGGCGAAGGCGAAGACAAGGGTATTTCGCAGGCTGACGCGGAAGAGGCGGGCTTCCCGCGACATCCCCACCACCATATTGCGGAAATGTTCCAGGCCCACGAAGGGGTTATCCCCCCCCAGCCCCAGGATCGCCCCCCCCGCTCGTCCCGGGCTGTACTCGAAGAACATCAGCGCCAGTGCCCAGACGATGGGAAGCAGGGAGAACGCGGCGGCGTAGAGGATGGTGGGAAATGTGACGCCCAGGACGAAGCGGCGCTGGCTGGCCGTCCGGCCGCTGTTTCGTCTTACGGGTCGAAGAGTGGGATGGCGCATATCCTCCTCTCCGTTCGGGGTGATGGAGGGATGCGGCATCGCCGCGTCCCTGCAGCCGGCCCGTTGCGTCGCTACTCGAAGGTGGCGTTCGCCTCGGCGTCTATTGCTTCCAGTGCCTCATCCACCGTCTCCACCCCCTGGAGTGTGTTGAGGATGTGAGGGTAGACGATTTCGTAGATCACCAGGTCGCGGTCAGGCATGCTGCCCAGGTAACGGCCGTAGGGAAGGATCTCCAGCGCCCGCGGCACCCACGGCATGGCCGCGGCGATCTCGTCGGATTCGGCGACCTCAGGAATGGCCGGGATGGTGCCGCTGGCGATGTTCCACTGACGGGCATTGTCCACATTGGCTGCCACAAACTTCACAAAGTCCCAGGCCACATCCTGGTGCTGGCTGTTGGGAGATACGGCCAGTCCCCAGCCCGAATCGGCGACGAAGAGGGGGTCGCTTCCCTCCACCATAGGCGGCAGGTAGAAGTAGTCCCACTCGTCCGGAAAGTCCGGGTAGTTGGCCCGCCCCTCGGCGATGGCCCAGGCGCCGATGTAGCCGATGGCCACCCGGCTCTCAAAGAAGGCCTGGCCGACCCAGTTTTCCTCATCGTTGAACAGCACGGGGTCCACCACGCCCCACTCCTCCACGGCGGAGACCATCCATTCCAGCGTTGCTCTGGCCTCCGGCGTGTTGAAGGTGAAGCCGGTGTGGTCGGCGTTCCAGTAGTCGCCGCCGTGCTGGAGGATGCCAGCCAGGAACGAGAAGGAGGCGGGGTCAG
The DNA here is from genome assembly GCA_041082215.1 of Anaerolineae bacterium. Lineage (GTDB taxonomy): Bacteria > Chloroflexota > Anaerolineae > B4-G1 > DUEL01 > JBDOIF01. The sequence goes on along the minus strand of JBDOIF010000030.1, from coordinate 4,231 downwards.
AGGCAGTGAAATGGAAACCGGCCACCGTCATCATGCCCGTCTCGTCGGTCTGGACCAGAGCCTGGGCATCCCTGAGGACGTCCTCCATCGTTTCCCACTGCGGCGGATAGGGGAGGCCAGCCTGCTCGTACAGCGTCTTATTCACCAGGACGCCGCCGTATTCCATATTGAACTCCTGGGGCAGGCCATATAGCACACCATCCACGATGAAGCCGCCGATAGGAGCGGCGTAGAAGAGGTCCTGAGCCTCCTCCACCGTCATCACATCCTCCGGCGCGGGTGCCAGGCGGCCGGCGTACTCGCTGGTCCACGTGCCGAACAACTGGATGATGTCGGCCTCTTCGCCTGCTGGCATCGCCGTTTGAAGGGTCTGGATATAGGTGTCGTAATCGAAGGTCTCCAGCGCGATCGTCACATCGGGATGTGCGGACTGGTAAGCCTCGATCAGCGCCTGGTACCCTGCGTTAAAGGCGGGGTTCTGGTGCGCCCACATCCGCAGGCTGATCCCTCCCGGTCCGGCCCCTTCCGGCGGCGCTGTCTCTGCCGCACCGGCCTCCTCCGTGGCAGGTGTTTCGGTCGCGGAGGGGCCGCAGGCGACCAGGCTCACAACCAGCAGCAGAACGAACCCGATCAGGAGCACCTTCCTGTCCATCTTCTCCCTCCTATGGATTGATCCTGGTTTCCAAACGCCCTAATTCCTTTCTTCTTCCCCTCTTCCTGCTGCACACCTCCTCTCCTGAAGGCCGTTTTAGCGCCGGAAAGCCGGGATCAGCCGTTGCGCGTTGCGAACGTACAGCTTTTCCAGCACCCCTTCCGGCAGGCCGATGCAATCTACTTTCCATCGCCCCTGAATGGGGTAGCCGGGGTACTCGACCTGCCGCTCGTTCGTCTCGAAGAAACGCCAATGGGCATCGTAAAAACCGGCCTGGCCGTCCAGGTCCTCCCGCTCCGATTCCTCCTCCTCGAAGGCGTCCCACCCCAGGGTGAGGTCGGAGCCGAAGAGGATCCGGTCCTGGTGTTTGCAGAAGAAATCCCGGACCTCCCCGGCCGGGTGGCGGCCAATCTCGCCGATGCGGGCCGCGGTGTCCACGTAGAAATTGGGATAGCGCTCCAGGCAACGGTCCACATAGGCCAGGTTTTCCGGAAAGTTGCCCAGGTGGGCGCCGATGAAGGTCGTTTGGGGATGGCGCTCGATGACCCGATTGCGCTGGGCCAGGAGGGAGTCGTGGTCGGGGAAGCCGGGCTTCCCGAAGTGCCATTCGGGATGCCGCTGGAGCTCCTCCCACCGCTCGTTCTGTTCGTCCAGTGGCTGGAAGAAGGCCACCGGATCGGCGGTGTGAATGAGGACAGGAACCCCTAACTCCCCTGCCATATCCCAGAGAGGATCGAGCCGGGGGTCGTCCACAGGGATGAGGTGACCGTCCACATCGCGGTGGCGCAACCCCAGTTCTTTAAAGATTTTGAGCCCTGCTGCCCCTGCATCCACCTTACGTGCCAGCTCTTCCGCCATCCGTTTACCGAAGCCAGGGGCGGTGTCGCGGAAGTCGGGTGTGGTGAAATAGACGAAGCGGTCCCCCAGCACCCGACGGAAGGTCTGCATCCCTTCCTCAAAGGGGATACCCAGCACCTCCAGGATGCCCAGATTGGCCACATGGCTCAGTCCGCTGGCATCCATAATCTCCAGCAGGGCCTCCGCCTGGCCCGGGTGGACGTGCACGTGGATATCTATGGTAGGGCGGTGGCTGGCGCTCATCACAACTTCACCACAGCCTGCAGGTTATTGGGCCGGTCCGGGTCCAGCCCTTTTGCTAGCGCCCGGTGGTAAGCCAGTTGCTGGATGACCGGCAGGTAGAGGGGACCCCGTTCCCACTCGTCCAGGCCGCTGCGGAGTTCGATGGTGAAGTCGGCCGACCGGTTAGGGAGGACCGAAGCGTCCTCCACCAGTGCCAGCGTCTGTGCTCCCAGCCCGCGCATCTCCTCCAGCAGCCGCCATTCCTCTGCGAGGCCGGTGTCCGAGAGGAGGCCCACAACCATCGTCCGCCCGTCCACCATGGACATCGGCCCGTGGCGAAACTCCAGGGGGTGGTAAGCTTCGGCGTGGGAAAGGGATATCTCTTTGGTCTTGAGCATGGCCTCGCTGGCCAGGCCGTAAAGCGGGCCGCCGCCGAGGAAGAAGAAACGCTCCAGGTCCAGACTGGCTCCCAACCGGCGGGGCAGGTCTCCCAGCCGGGCAAGCAGAGCTTCCAGGAGGTCGGGGAGCCGGTTGAGACGTTCCAGTGCATCTTCGTTGCTGGCCCAGAGGGCGGCGAGGGCCTGGATAAGGAGGAACATGCTGGTGAAGGAGCGGGTCTGGGCCACACTCTGCTCCTGCCCGTCGGAGGCGACCAGGGTGAAGTCGGCCTGGTCGGCGAGGGGGCTTTGGGGGTAACAGGTGACGGTCAGGACCGGCCCGCCCCTGGCCGCGCGAAACCGCTCCGCAGCCCGGACCGTTTCCGTCGTTGCTCCGGAGCGGGAGACGGCGAGGAGAAGCGTCTGACCGGTGGAGGGAGGGTCGCCGAAGAGCCAGATTTCGGAAGAGGGAGAAGCGGAGGCCGGGATGCCCGTGTGGTGGCTGAGGAGCGCCGCTGCGCTCTGGGCCAGGTAGTGGGTGGAACCGCAGCCGATGACGAGGATAGAGGAGGGGGCCAGGTCTTTCAGGAATGATTCCAGTTTCGGTCGGTCATCGGCGAAGCGCTGCAAAGTTCTCCGCCAGACCTGCGGCTGGCTGATGATCTCCTGCCATGTATAGAGGCCCATGGGCATTGGACCCTGTTGCTCCTGTTACTGAGCGATGATGACGCGGATCCCCATTTCCCGGAGGGAGGCCAGGACGTGCGGGTCGGTTTGTGGATCGGTTACCAGGGTGGTGACCTTTTCCAGCGGTGCGACGTAGGCGGAAGCGATCTTGCCGAACTTGGTGTGGTCGGCCACCAGGATCAGTTCGGGAGCCATCTCGATGATAGCGCGGTCGGTCATCACTTCGGGGAGGTAGTCGTTGGTCATCCCCGCCTCCAGGCTGATGGCGCGCATGCCGATGATGACCTTATCCACCCGCACTTCGCGGAGGGAGGATTCGGCGATGTGGCCTACGAGGGAAAGCTCGGAGGCGCGCATCATCCCGCCGGTGACGACGACGGTGATCCCCTCGGCGGCGGCCAGTTCGGTGGCGATATTGAGGGCGTTGGTGACCACGGTGAGGCCCCTGCGGTCAAGCAGGTTCCGGGCGACGTGGGCGGTGGTGGAGCCAGAGCCGATAAAGACCGACTCGTTATCGGACACCAGGGCGGCGGCGGCCCGGCCGATAGCCTCTTTCCAGGCCAGTTCATGCGACATGCGCTGGATGACAGGGGGTTCGGGGGGGGCGGGGGTTGTGGGGACGGCTCCTCCGTGGGCGCGGCGGAGCAACCCCTGGGCAGCCAGCTCCCGCAGGTCCCGTCGGATCGTGACGTCGCTGACGCCGAAGCGCTGGCTGAGCTCCATGACGCTCACATGGCCGTCCCTTCGGGCGACCTCAAGTATCTGTTGAAGGCGCCTTTCCTTCAGGGAAACGGACATCGGTCTTTTTCGGACAAATGATGTTTCGAATCTGATTGATATATTATCACAATAGACCGGATTTGTCAAGTTGGTGACCGCTCGCCGGTGGATCGCGAATCCCACGAATGGCCCGAATACAGCGAACAGGAGGGATACCTGCTCCATTCGCGGTATTCGTTTCCATTCGCGCTATTCGTGTTTCCCCAGGTCCGGCCCGGGCCAGGGACATCTCGCCCCCAAACTGAAATACACCTCCGAGGTTTTCGGGGTTGTCAAGTAGAGAGAAGTGAAGTATAATATGAAAGACTTAGCGGTAGTGAGGGGAGGTGAGGCTTATGCCGCTCTATGAGTATGAGTGCAAGGCGTGTGGTGTCCGTTTCGAGCGCATGCAGCGGTTCAGCGACGATCCACTTCAGATCTGCCCGGAGTGCGGGGGGGAGGTCCAGCGGCTGATTCAGCCGGTAGGGATTATCTTCAAGGGCTCGGGGTTCTACGTCACCGATAACCGGGCCGGCTCCTCCACCGCGACCCCCGGAAAGAAGAGCCATTCCGGCAAGGGGGAAGAGAGCTCCGCAGGCAGCACCAAGAAGGAAAGCGACGGCTGAACTTAAACTATCCCCTGCGAGTGAGAAGACGGGCACGACGAAAGTCGTGC
>JBDOIF010000096.1:0-1534 GCA_041082215.1 Anaerolineae bacterium | reverse complement strand
CAGGGCAATCACCAGGATGTCGTAGGGCAGGACGATGCAACAGAGTTGCACCCGGCGGTGTTCCAGGTCAATCCTGTCCACGCGGGCGCGCAGGAATCGGACCCGGCTGCGCCGCAGGAGCCGCCGGATAGGGGTCATAATGAGGCCAGGATGGATGACCCCGCTGGCGGCTTCGTGCAACAGCGGCGTGAAAAGGTGGAAGTGGCTCTGGTCCACCAGCGTGACCTCCACCGGTGTGTCTTCCGGCAGGAGACGGTCCAGGTGGAGCGCGGTGTACAGTCCGGCGAAGCCGGCGCCCAGGATAAGCACCTGCGTTTTTCCTCTCTCATCCATCTTGCTCACCACTGGAGCCACCCCTCCTCAATGTCAGAGCGAATACAAGGGTGAGTAGGGCCGGAAGCCAGAAGAAAGCGTGGATCAGCCAGGACTGGGGGGTCAGGAGACGGATGTTTCCCATGCGAGGAAACCATACTCCCCAGAACCCCAGCCAGGCGGCCAGCCAGGCTGTCGTGATGCCCAGAAATATGGAGCGTACCCCGCGTAAATTCTGACCTCTGAGGAGAGCCCAGGCGATTGCGGCGAAGAGGAGAGCCAGCAGCCACAATGGGAAGAGGGCCAGATACGCGGCCCCGGCCAGGAGGCTGGCAGACCTGGACACCTGGCGACTGATTCCCAAAGTGGCGTAGGCGAAAAACCCCGCATACTCCAGGGCTCCCAGGCTGATCAGAACACCGACCACAGGGCGGACGCGGCGCTTTGTCCCTGTTGCCCAGGCGAGGCCGAAAAGCGTCCACACCAGCGGAAAGCCGAGGGGGAGACTGATCCACCACGCCTCGTAGTTCTGGGCACGGGTGCCGAGAGCAAACCCCACCGTCAGAAAAAGGGCGAAGGAGCCGCCCAGCGCTGCCAGCATACTTCCTATGACCCGCTTCATCGTCAGGCCTCCTCGGAGGAATACCCCTCAACGCCGTTGCGGTTTCCGGACTGCAACGGCAACCAGATTCGGGCTCCGCTCGGGATCAAAGGGCGCGCCCTGCATATCTCCGTAGAGGTTGAGCGCCGTGAATCCGGCCTCCGCCAGTGCGGCCACCAGTTCCGCCTGCCGCAGGGGCCAGAGACGGGTGGAGAGGACCCGCTGCTCCCACGGGCCGCCTGCGCGGTAGAGCCGGACGATGTTGAAGGTGAGCAGGCCGTCGGGGTCAAAGTCGTAGAAACGCAGGAAGAGCCATTCCTGTTCCCCCTCCCGGTGGGCCTGGGGCTCCATCCAGCGCTCCCGCCGGGCCAGAATCCGGTCGTAGTTGAGGTTTTGAATCAGCAGGACACCGCCGGGCCGCAGGCAGGCGGCGAAGTCGGCCAGGGCCGCGCGCAGAGCGTCCAGTGTCAGGACGTGGGGCAGGGAGTTGCCCAGGCAGAGGACGCCGTCAAAGCCGCCGCCGAAGCAAGCAGAGAGTTCGCCGAATCCGGCGACCTCAAAGCGGACCTCCACTCCGGCGGCCCGCGCGTTGGCCCGGGCGCGGGCAATCATCTCGGGGCT
>JBDOIF010000149.1:0-58559 GCA_041082215.1 Anaerolineae bacterium | reverse complement strand
GGATGGGCGCGCGCATGGGAATGGAATCCACTCCCGGCCAGGGCAGCACCTTCTGGGTGGAGATAGAGGTGGCGCCATGAGAATTCTGCTGGTGGACGACAATCCGGCGGACCGGGAACTGGTCAAGCGGCGACTCCGGGCGGAATTCCCCAATGCCACCTTCACCGAGATTATCCGGCAGAGCGACCTGGACCAGGCACTGGAGCAGGGAGATTTTGACCTGGTGCTCACTGATCACATCCTCCACTGGTCCGATGGGCTGCGGGTGCTGGCGCAGGTGCGAGAGCGGCACCCCCACGTACCGGTAATGATGCTCACCGACAGCGGCAACGAAGAGGTCGCTGTACTCGGGCTTCAGACGGGCCTGAACGACTACGTCCTCAAGCGTCATCTGCCCCGCCTGCCCCAGGCGGTGCGTCGCTGTATGGAAGAGGCCCGCCTGCGGCAGGAGCGGGACGAGGCCATGGAACAGTTACGCGCCTCCGAGGCCCGTTACCGCCTCCTGGCGGAGAATGCCAGCGATATCATCTTCACGCTGGATACGAACCTCCGCTTCACCTACATCAGCCCTTCCGTCACCCGCATCCGGGGGTTCACCGTGGAGGAGGCCATGGCCCAGACTCCAGCGGAGGCGCTCACCCCCGCCTCGCTGGAAGTGGCCATGCGGGCGCTCCAGGAAGAACTGGAGCGGGAAGCGCGGGGGAACGGCGATCTCTTCCGCACCCGGGTCCTGGAACTGGAGGAGACCTGCAAGGACGGCTCCACGGTCTGGACGGAGACAACATTCACCCCCCTGCGCGACCCGGAAGGGCACCTGGTGGGGATTCTGGGCATCACCCGCGACATCTCGGAGCGCAAAAAGGCTGAACAGGAACTTCTCCGGAACATGGCCCGGGTGGACCTGCTGAATCGCATCGCCCGGGCGATTGCCGAACGGCAGGACCTGGAGAGCATCTTCCGCGCCGCCCTTCGGTATATTGAGGAGGAAATGCCGGTAGATGCAGCGCTCATCTCCCTGCTGGATCCCGATAGGGGGCAAATCACCTTCTCGGCCATCGGCCCTAAAGCCCGACGTTTCACTTCCCAACTCGGCCTGACGGAAGGGATGTCCATTTTCCCGCGCAGAGAGGTCTTGAACCTGTTGCTTGAAGGGCAGACGCTCTCTGTGCCGGACCTGGAGCGAAGCCCCATCTCGGACCTCACAAAATATGTCGTGGCCCTGGGATTACGCTCGGCGGTAGGTATACCGCTGATGGTGGACGGCAATGTTTTTGGAGTCCTCTCTGTACTCCGACATGAATCGGATGCTTTCTCCAGCGCGGAAACGACATTTCTGCGCGCGCTGGCGGAGCACGTCTCCCTGGCCGCCCATCATGCCCGGCTGTACCAGAGCCTCCAGGCCGCCTACGAAGAACTCCGTCAGACCCAGCAGGCGGTGATGGAGCAGGAGCGGCTGCGCGCCCTGGGCCAGATGGCCTCCGGCATCGCCCACGACATCAACAACGCCATTTCCCCCGCCGTCCTCTATGCCCGAATGCTCCTCCGGGACCCCGACCTCTCTCCGAATCTCCGTCCGTATGTGGAAGCCATCGCCGCCTCCTGCGAGGATGTCACCCAGACCGTTGCCCGCATGCGGGAATTCTACCGCCGCCCCGCCCCCGAAGAGACGTTTGTCCCGGTCAACCTGAACCGGGTGGTAGAAGAGGTCTCCAGCCTTACCCGCCCCCGGTGGCGGGATATTCCTCACGAGCGGGGCATCACCATCCACCTCCAGATGGAACTGGACCTGCAACTGCCTGATGTTCTGGCGCGCGAACCTCAAGTTCGTGAGGCCCTCACCAACCTGATTTTCAACGCGGTGGATGCGATGCCAGCGGGAGGAGTCCTCACCCTCCGTACCCGGCACCTCCCCGCCCCCGGAGAGCACCAGGAAGGCTATGTAGTCCTGGAAGTCACCGATACCGGTGTCGGGATGGACGAAGAGACCCGACGGCGGGCCATAGAGCCGTTCTTCACCACCAAGCCTGGCGGCACAGGGATGGGCCTGGCGATGGTGTACGGCATCGTCCAGCAACACGATGGACACCTGGAAATAGATAGCGCCCCCGGTCAGGGAACCACCGTCCGCATCATTCTCCCGGTGCGGCAGGCTCCTATCACCGCGACGGCCGAAGGGGAAGAAGAGATTGCCCTCCCACCCCTGCGGGTTCTTTTCATTGACGATGAGCCTCTTATTCGCCATTCTCTGAAGGAGGCGTTGACGCAGGAGTGGCATATGGTAGAGGTCGCGGATAGCGGAGAGGCGGGGCTGGAGGCCTTTCGGATTGCCTGTGACCGGGGAGAACCGTTTGACGTGGTGATTACCGACCTGGGGATGCCGTATGTGGACGGGCGGGAGGTCGCGCGGCAGGTCAAGTCGGCCTCGCCCCAGACGCCGGTGGTCCTGCTCAGCGGCTGGGGCATTCTGCTGGACGAAGAGCGGATTCCGCCCCAGGTGGACGCCGTCATCAGCAAGCCGCCCCGGATGGAGGAGTTGCGCCGGATCCTGGCCCGGCTCTGCAAGCGGTAACGGGCCAGGCACTTTTATGAATCTTAGCAGATGCGCGACCACCATCAGCGGAGGAGGCCGCGCTGGCGCATGATGCCTGTACGCGTCTGCTGCAACGGGTGCGATCGGATCAGGTGCCCCACCGGGCTGCTCTTGCGGGCTTCCTGTCGGCGGAAATAGAGGGAGCATATTGAGGCGAGCGGCTTTGCCGCCTGCCTCAAACTTCATCCCCCCTTCTCAGCAGAAACTGGTGGAAATAAAAAAATCCGGATTTCCCGTGCACCGATTTCTCCACCGTCCCAGCGCTCTCCGGTGATGATGTCTGTGGCCGGAGCGGGGAGGGCAACCCGGGCTGCCCGGTCGTTGTGATTAAGCAGAAAAAGCACCGTCCCCCTGGGGCCTGCCCGGACCTTTGCCTCCACCCCTTCCGGTGTCGCCAGAGGGGGACGAATCCCCAGTTGGGGCAGCAGCCAGTCCATCAGCGGGCCGTAGAACTCCGCGCCCGCCAGAATGCCCACGTAGAAGGCCCGGCCCTGGCCCACCTCAGCTATGGTCGCAGCAGGCTCCCCGGCGTAGAAGTCCTCTTCATAAACCGCCAGCGGTCGGGCCCCGGTCGGTTGCAGAACCTCCATCCATAGAGAGACAGGGGCGGAGCCGGCAGGCCCATAGACAAACCGCACCGAGTTGCGGCGGTCCGGGGGAAGGGAATCGAACTCACCCACTTTCACCCCCACCAGTTCGGCAAGATGGCCGGGGGGCTGACCCGGGACCCGCCCGTATTCGTCCTTGAAACCTGTGCGGGCGGTGGCGATGAGGGCACCGCCGTTGTGGACGTATTCCTGGAGCCGCCCTGCCAGTTCAGGGCCGATCAGATTGAGCGCCGGCAGGATGACCAGTTTATAGGCCGAGAGGTCGGTCTCCGGGGCAGCCCGCAGGATGTGCACGGGGATGTTGCGGGCCCAGAGGGCCTGGTAGGGTCCCATCAGCGCCTGCCGGAACGTTTCGTCGTCGGCCAGGTCCCGGTTGTGGGGCTGGATGTCCAGCGACCAGCGGGAAGGATAATCGTGCAGGATGGCGACCTCTGCCGGGGGGATACTCCCCTCCAGATAGGGGGCCAGGCGCTGGAGAATCTGACCGATCCGGCGAGCCTCCTCGTACCCCCGGGTCGGCCGGTTGCTGTAATCCAGGAGGCCAGAGTGGTAGATTTCGGCCCCCTGCGTCGTTGCCCGCCAGGCGAAATAGAGGAGGCCGTCGGCTCCGTGGGCCACCGACTGCCAGACCTTCAGGCCCACCTCGCCGGGGCGGAAGACGGGGTTATAGGGCGCCCAGTTCACCTGGCTGACCTGTTGCTCCATCACCCAGTAGTTGCGGGCCTGCATCCCCCAGTACAGGTCATGGGTCGCCGCGACGAGAGCCGGTGTGGCGCCGTAAAAGTGATAATTGTCCCAGGAGACGAAGTCCAGCGGGGCCGCCAGGTCGTAGAAATCCAGTTCCCGCGAGTGGAAAGGCATATAGTTATGGGTGATAAACTGCCCCGGGGCCCGCTCCCGGAGGATGTCGATCTGCAACTGCTGGTACTGGCGGAAAGAGTCAGTGCCGAAGCGGAGAAAGTCCAGCAGGTGCGCCGGGTTGTGCTCCGCCGGCGCGGCCCAGGGGAGGGGAATCTCGTCCCAGGAACGGTAGATGGAAGACCAGAAGACGGTTCCCCAGGCCTCGTTGAGCCTGTCCAGCGAGCCGTAGCGCTCCCGCAGCCACTCCCGGAAGCGGGCCGTGCAGACGTCGCAGTAGCAGCGGCCGGTGTCGTGACAGCCGAACTCGTTATCTATCTGCCAGCCGACCACCCGTTCGTCGGAACCGTATCGCTCCGCCAGTGTAATGACGATGCGGCGGGTGTACTCCCGATAGAGGGGGCTGTTGGGGCAGTAGTGGCGGCGGCTCCCGGCGTGGCGGACCCGGCGGTGACGGTCGCGGGGGAGGATTTCGGGGTGGGCCGCCACCAGCCATGGGGGCGGAGCCGCCGTCGGCGTGCCCAGGACGATGCGCAGGCCGTGCCGGTAGAGGGTCTCTATAGCCCGGTCCAGCCAGCCCCAGTCGTACTGGCCCTCGGCCGGCTCCATGCGGGCCCAGGCGAATTCGCCGATGCGGACAACGTTGAAGCCCGCCTCTCGCATCCGGCGGGCGTCCTCTTCCCAGAAAGGTTCCGGGCGATGTTCAGGGTAGTAGTCGCAGCCGTAGTAGAACATGGGGGACTCGCTTGGAATTGGGATGAGCGTATTATACCAGCATCGGCGACAGCGAAAAAGTCGCTCTCCGGGAATTTGCTTGGTACGCTGGCCGTTTGTGGGCAATGTAGCGCAGGCCGCCGGGCCTGTTGGGACAGGCTAACAGCCTGCGCCACGCTCGGCGCCGTTTTGTGGGCACGGCATTCCCCGACTGCGGGAATTCCCAAAAAACCAAAGTCGCTGCCACCGCTCGCGGCTCCGGGGGTTATTTTGTGGCCCCCAGAGTCAATCCCTCAATAAAGTACCGCTGGAGGAAGAGAAAGACGATCACTGTCGGGACCGTCGCGATGAGGGCCCCCGCCACGATGACGGTCCAGTCCGTCACGTACTGGCCCTGGAGGGTCGCCAGGCCGGCGGTGACGGGCTTCAGTTGGTCGCTGCGCAGGAGGATGATGGCCCAGAGGTAATCGTTGAAAATCCAGGTGAACTCCAGCGTCGCCAGGGCGGCCAGGGCCGGGAGCGTCAGCGGCATCATAATCTGCCACCAGATGCGGAACTCGCTGCAGCCGTCCATACGGGCTGCCTCCAGGATTTCGCCGGGGACGGTGCGCATGTAGTTGCGCAGGAGGAAGGTGCAGAAGCCCAGCTGGAAAGCCGTATGGAAAGCGATCAACCCCCAGTACGTATCGTAGAGGCCCAGCGCGTTGGTCAGGCGGAACACCGGGAGCATCAGCACCTGGAAGGGGAGCATCGTCCCGCCCACATACAGAAAGTACAGCGCCCGATTCCCCGGAAAGCGAAACCGGGCCAGGGCGTAGGCGGAGAGGGAGGAAAAGAGGAGCGTCAGGACCAGGGAGGGGATCGTGATGATGAAACTGTTGGGCAGATAACGGCTTAACCCGCCCCGTATCCAAGCCTCTCGGTAACTGTTCAGGGAGATGGTCCTGGGCCACGAGAAGAAACCGCGAATCATGATGTCGTCGTAGGAACGAAAGGATGTCAGAATAGCCTGGCCAAAGGGGACCAGCCAGAGCAGGGTGACGATGACCAGCAGGATGTATCCGGCCGTTCGCCAGGGAGAGCGAAAGAACCGTCGCGCGCTCATCGCTAATACTCCAGTTCCGTCTGCAGAACCCGCCAGAGGTAGATGAAAATGAAGATGGCGCTGAGGAGGAAGAGGATGGCCGAAATCGCCGCGCCGTAGCCCATTTTGTAGTTGTTGAAGGCCTCAATGTACATAAAGTTGGCCAGGACGCTGGAGGAGTAATACGGCCCTCCCCGGGTCATCACCGAGACCAGGTCAAAGGCGCGCAGGGAGTCAATGATGCTGATGACCACCACCACGACGGTCACCGGACTCAGGAGGGGGAGGATGACGTGCCGGATCGTCTGCCATTGGTTGCAGCCGTCCACTTTGGAGGCATCCACCAGCGTGGGATCAATCCCCTGCAGGCCGGCCAGGTAGAGGACCATCACGTAGCCCACCTGCCGCCAGACGCCGACAGCGATGATGGCCCACATCACCAGACGGTGGTCGCTGAGCCACCCCTTGGCCAGCATGTCCAGGTTGATGGCCCGGAAGGTCTCGTTGATCAACCCTTTCGCCGGGTGGTACATCCAGGACCAGATAAGCCCACAGACGACCAGGGAGAGAACCATCGGGGAGTAGAAGGAGGTCTTGAAGAACTTGGCCCCCGGTATGTTCCGGTTGAGCACCAGCGCCAGGGCCAGCCCGGCGATCACCGGGAGGGTGATGAAGCAGAGCATCCATTTGAGGTTGTTCGTCAGGGAGATGTAGAAGACGGGGTCCCGAAAGAGTTTCTGATAATTGCGCCAGCCGATGAGGGCGGGGGAGGAAACACCGTCCCAATTAGTGAAACTCAGGTAGATGGTGTAGATCATCGGCCCGATGACCCAGATGGAGTAGATGATGAGGGGGCCGATGAAGAAGAAATACGGAGTCAGACGGAATCGGAACGTTTTCACGCTCATCCCATACTCCTGGAGAAGAGGGCGAGAAGCGTAGCGCAGGCGGTTCGCCTGCGACGACAGGCCTGGCGGCCTGCGCTACGCTTCTAAAGGACCAGAAGGGGGAGCCCGCAGCCCAGCGGGCTCCCCCACTGCAGCTACTGCTCAGCGAAGATTTCCTGCCGGGCGGCTTCCAGTCGGGCCAGGATGTCGTCAATGGCGTCGGGGTTGTCCCAGAACTCCAGGAAGGCCGCCATGCCCTCCTCGGCCATCTCCGGAGTGGTATCCCGGTCGTAGAACTGGGACACGTAGTCGGCGCCCTGGATCAGCTCCAGCCCCTTCAACTGTACCGGGGTGAAATTGCTGGTATCCACCCCCATATTGGTCGGCAGCCGCCCCAGGGTGTCGGCAAAGTATTGCTGCGCCTCCACCGAGCCCAGGAAGGCCAGGAACAGTTTGGCCTCCTCCGGGTGCTGGGAGTTAGCGGCGATGAAGAAGCCGTCCGTGGGCGCTTCCTCGCCGATGGGCATATTGGGGTCAATGATGGGGAAGCGGAAGAAGTCCAGGTTGCCCTCCAGTTCGTCCGGGTAACTGTCCCGGAGGAAGTCGCCCATCAGGTACATAGCGGCCTGGCCATCAATCATGAACTGGAGCGCCTCGGACCAGCTGTAGGCGGCGGCGTTTTCTAGGAAGTAGCCGTTCTGGATCAGCGGCGCCCAGTAGTCGGTGAACACCCGCCTGACGCGCGGGTCGTCGTACCGCTCCTTGCCCAGCATCAGGTTGATGTGGAATTCGGGGCCGTTCACCCGCATGTTGAGGTAGTCAAACCAGCCAGCCGCTGTCCAGGGGTACTTGGTGCCGATGGTGATGGGGGTGATGCCGTTCTGCTTGAGGGTGGCGCAGATCTGCAGGAATTCGTCCCACGTCTGCGGGGGCTCCAGGCCGTACTGGTCAAAGATGTCCTTGCGGTAGTAGACCGCCCACCAGTACCAGCTCGCCGGGAGGAAGTACTGCTTGTCGTCCACCGTGCTGAGGGCGCGGAACCCTCTGGGGTAACTCTCGTTCCATCCCTCTTCCTCCCAGACGTCGCTGATGTCCATAATCAGGCCCCTGTCAATGAAGAAGCGGGCCCGATTCCCGGCGAACCAGGTCATCACGTCCGGCGGGGTGGAGGCGGTGAGGTAGGCTCGAATCGCCTGCTTGAAGTCCTCGTGGGCGATGGTGCTGTGAATGACGTCAATATCGGGGTGTTCCTCCTCAAACATCCTCACAAGGGCCGCGTCGGCCTCCCGGGGAGCCGGGTCGCTCATGTAGGAGTTGTAGATGACGATGCGCTTTTCCACCGGCTTCTCCACGGTGACCTGCACCGTCTCCCGAACCGGCACAGTCCGCTCTACGGTCACCGTCACCGTCTGGGGAGCACACGCAACGATGAGGGTCAGGGTGGCGACCAGGGCCAGCAGGGCCAGCAGATACCGTTTCATGGCACTCTCCTCCTATCTGAGTGGGGAATAAAACGATAAAATTGGGTTGAGGGAACACAGGCTTACCCGATAAGCACCTCCTGTGCGGAAGTTTTAGAAAGCCCTCCGATGTCAGGGCCTTCCGGTACTCAAAAAGAACGCAACGATTGCCAGGCGGTAGGGCAACTGCGAGCAGTTGTCCTACATGCCGGTCGCAGGTGCAGCACAGGAGGCCCGCTCCACGACGCAGGCCGGCAGGAGCAACTGTTCTAGAATGGGAGTGGACTGACGAAGAGCCGAAATGAGCAGGCGCGCCGCCTGTTCGCCCAGTTCCGCCATCGGCTGGCGCAGCGTGGTCAGCGGCGGGTCAAAGTAGGAGGCCAGCGGGATGTCATCAAAGCCGATAACGGAAACATCGCGCGGGACCTGCAGGCCGGCTTCCCGAAGGGCCCGAATCGCACCGATGGCCATCTGGTCGTTCTGGGCGAAGATGGCAGTGAAGGGCACACCGGCCTCCAGCAGAGAACGGGTGGCCCGGTAGCCGGAGAGGGCAGACCAATCGCCACTGACGATCCGGCGGTCATCCACAGAAAGCCCGTTCTCCTCCAGGGTCCGACGGTAGCCGTTCAGCCGGTCGCCCACGCATTCCTCGTTGGGCGGGCCGGTGATGGTCGCAATGGCCGTGTGCCCCAATTCCAGCAGGTAGCGCGTTGCTTGAAAGCCGCCGTCCGGGTCGTCGCAACGGACCGAGGAGACGGGCTCACCTCGCGAAGTATTGCCCAGATAGACGACGGGGGTGCCGTTTTCAATGAGAGGGAGGAGGTAGCGGAAGCGGCCGTCAGCGTAGGGGTTGAAGACCATCAAGCCGTCCACCTGGCGGTGGAGGAACTCTTCCAGCAGGGATTCCACTGCCTGTTCGGTAGGGGCACTGCCGGTGAGGATGAAGTAGCCCAGGCGACGTGCCTCGGCCTGTGCCCCTTCAATGATGCTGGCGAAGGTGAAATCGGTGAGGCTGGGGGCGATACAGCCGAGGGTGCAGGTGTGCCCGCGTACCATACTGCGGGCGACGGCGTTGGGGCGGTAGTTCAGTTCTTCTATAGCCGCCAGCACCCGTTCCCGGGTCTCCGGCCGGACCTCGCCCTTGTTGTTGAGGACGCGCGAGACGGTCTGGCGGGATACGCCGGCTCGCCGGGCGACGTCCTGGATGGTGGGCCTGGAGTGCATAGGGCCTCCGGGTTATGTGAGCGTTCACGTGAGCGTTCACATTATACCATTTTTCCCTTCGCTTGTCAATAGGTCTGTAACTGAGACCCCGGAACAGTCCCAGAAAGGTGTATTTCAGTTTGGGGGTGAGATCCCTGGCCTGGGCCGGACCTGGGGAAACACGAATGGCGCGAATGGAAACGAATACCGCGAATGGAGCAGGTATCCCTTCTATTTGCTGTATTCGGGCCATTCGTGGGATTCGCGATCCGCCAGCGAGCGAGAGGATCACTCGCCCAGAAATTGAGATACGCCCCCCAGAACCCGGAACGGGTTTGACAATTGGTAGAAGATGTGGTATAATTTAGAACAACGTTCTATATAGTGGAACAACCTCCTGCAAAAAGCGCTTCTACGGAAGAGCATGAGCGATGCAATTTCCGTGAAGACGATCGATCGGCTGGTTGGCGTGCTGGATTGTTTCACCCGCGAACGACCGGCCTGGTCCCTGAGTGAGCTCAGCAAAGAGCTGGGCATCCCCAAAAGCACCCTTCACCGTTTCCTCGCCGCGCTGGAGTCCCACGGCATCCTGCGCAACGACCCTCGAGACCGACGATGGCGTCTCGGCTACCATCTTCTCATCTGGGGGAGCCTGGCCAAAGACAGCCTCGACCTGCGCCAGATCGCCCGTCCGGTGATGGATGAATTGGTAGCGGCCACCGGTGAGACGGTCATCCTCACCGCCTATCAGGGGCTTGAGGTGGTGTGTATTGAGAGGGTCGAGACCGACCATCCGGTGCGGATGACGCTGGATGTGGGGATGCGCCGACCACCCCATGCGGGTGCTTCCTCCAAAGTCCTGATGGCCTACCTGCCGGAGGAGGAGATTCAGGCCATCATCCGCGAGAAGGGGCTCCCTCGGCTATGCGTCAACACGATCACAGACCCGGAGGCCCTTTACGCCGAACTGGCGCGCATCCGGGAGCACGGCTACGCCGAGAGCCACGAAGAGACCGACCTGGGGGCCTGGGGAGTGGCGACGCCCATCTTTGACCGGGATGGGCAGGTTGTGGCTGCCATCGGTGTGGCCGGCCCCCGTTCCCGCTATACCCCTGAGCGGGCACAGGAATTTGTTCGTCTGTGCTGGGAAACGGCCAGCCGAATTTCTATGCTCCTGGGAGCTACGACGGGTTCTCGGGCCCTGCATGCCGCGAGACGAAGACAATCTTCTGAGACCGAGTGCCTCTCCTGATCCTGTCGGCGGCGGGGTCTAAGGCTTGCTGGCGTTGAAAGGAGGTGGACCGGTATAGTTTTGGAAGAAAGATTGCCTTAATTGGGTTCAGATAGTATTTCCACAGTTTCCCCTTTTGGGAGGAGAGGACCCATGTCTGCCAAACTCTTTCGCTTTTCACTGGTAACGATAGTCCTCCTGGCCCTTGTGCTGGGCGGCTGCGGCCCGGCGGCCCCGGAGGGCGGCAAAGCCGAGTTACCCGACAAGATCGTCGTCGGTTGTCTGGAGCCGCTGACCGGCGCGCACGCGGTCTTCGGCACCGAGGCCAGGATCGGCATGGAGATCGCTATCCGTCACATCAATGAGGCAGGCGGCATTCAGTCCCTGGGCGGCATTCCGCTGGAGCTGGTGGTGGAGGATGCCGGGGAGACAGCGGACAGCGCACGCCTGGGTGCCGAGAGCATTATCAGCAAGCACCACCCGGTGGCTATCCTCGGCCTCTATATCAGCCGCCTTACGGTCGCTGCCTCCGAGGTCACTGAGCGCGAGAAGGTCATCCTGATCGCTGATGCGCTGGTGGATAGCGTGACGCAGATGGGCCGCCGTTATCTGTTCCGCCCCGCTCCTAAGGCCAGCCAGCACGGCGCTTCGGCTGTCCAGTTCGTCGTTGAAGCAGCCCAGCAGACGGGCGTCTCGATCGAGCGGATCGCCATTCTGAACGAGGACTCGTCCTTTGGGCGCAGCAACGCCACAGGCGCGATGCAGGCGGCACTGGACAACGGGCTGACCATCGTCTATCAGAAGGAGTACCCCTTCGACATTGCCGATGTCTCCTCGATCGTCAACGAGATCGCAGCCGCGCGACCCGATGCCGTGATCCACTGCCCGTATTTCATGGACGCGATTCTCTTTGCCAACACTTTCCGCGAGACGGGCGAGATCCCCAAGTTTATCTCTGGTATGGGCGCTTGTGGCTATACCGATCCGGAGTCCATCGAAGCGCTGGGCGAAACAGCCGAGTACTACAGCAATACCTATAGCTATAACCCGGCCAAGGATACGCCCCAGAACCGCCGGTTTGTCGAGGACTTCATCGCTGAGACCGGCCATATCCCCACCGAGGCTGCGGGGATGAACTATTACGCGATGTGGGTGTTGAAGGAGGCCCTTGAACTGTCCGGTCAGTTGCACCCCGATGATCCGCTAAACCCGGACAACTTGCGGGATGCTTTCCTGCATCTGGACCTGACCTCCGGCCCGGCTGTTGAGACCTACCCTGGGGATCGGATCACCTTCACCGGGACAGGGGACAACCCCTACGCTGTCGCCACCATTATGCAGGTGATCAATGGTGAGCCGAAGGTGGTCTGGCCGTTCGCCGCTGCGGAAGCGGAGTTTGTTTTCCCGCGGCCCGACGCGAAGTACTAGTGCCCCTATCGTCAGTTGGTGAACCAGAGGCGACTCGGTATATCCGGCAATCCCGTCTGCTCGGCCGCCTGGTGGGATACCGGACCCGCTGGCGGCCGGGCAGACCCCCACAACCCGGTATGGTCAGGGAGGAACGGTGGATATTGTCGTGCAGAGCATCCTCAATGGAGCGTTGATGGGGTGTGTCTATGCCCTCATCACGCTGGGACTGTCCCTCATCTTCGGCGTAATGAACGTCGTCAACTTCGCTCATGGTGACTTCGTCATGCTCTCGATGTATTTCTCCTTCCTCATCGGCTCGACCTGGGGGGTAGATGCTGTCTTTACGCCTGCCATTACCCTGCCGCTCCTTTTTATCTTCGGCATCGCGGCCTACTACCTCCTCATTGACGGTACACTCCGCCAGAAGTATGTGACGCAGATCGCGGTGACGGTGGGATTGATGACGTTATTGCGAGCTATTGCCCAGTTGGTCTGGAAGGCGCAGCCGCGGGCCCTGCCGTATTCTGTTATCCAGGGGAGTTTCCACATCGGCGCGTATAACTTCATGTTCTCCCGACTGATCTCGGCTGCGGTCAGTATCGTTGTTATCGGAGGGGTCTCCCTCTTTCTCAGCAAGACATGGCCGGGGCGGGCTATCCGCGCTGCGTCTGATGATCTGGACGCAGCTTCACTGATGGGTGTGAGTTACCGCTCGATCTATGCACTGGCGTTTGGCCTGGGCTCGGCTCTGACGGCCATCGCCGGTGGTTTGTTGATGACCTTTCAGCAGGTGGATCCAACCATGGGCCTCCGCTTCGGGCTGTTGAGCTGGTGTGTGCTGGCCCTGGCGGGTCTGGGGTCCATCCCCGGGCTCCTCATTTCTGGCCTTATTGTCGGTGCGGCGGAGTCCATCTCAATGACTCTCTGGGATCCCCGGGCGCGGTCCCTCGTGGTCTACCTTATCTTCATCCTGGCTCTGTGGATCCGGCCCCGCGGGCTTTTCGGGAGGAAATAGTGAGCAACAGGTGGAAAGCCATAAACCGCGCGCTGTTGGGTGTGGCCCTGACGGTCGCCCTCGCCGTTCCCCTCCTCATCGGCTCGAATCAGTACAATCTGGTGCTTGTGACCACGGTCCTGCTCTACGCTGTCCTTGCTACTGCCTGGAACATTATCGGAGGGATGGCGGGGCAACTGGACCTGGCTGCCTTTGCCTATCTGGGACTTGGCGCTTTTACCTCGGGTACACTCCTCATCCGGTGGAACATCTCGCCGTGGCTGGGGATGATCCTCGGCGGGCTGGTGGCAACCGGTTTCGCTGTCCTGGTTGGGTTCCCCCTCTTCCGGTTCCGGGTACGCGAGGTCTGGTACGCACTGACCTCGGCGGCCCTTGTCGAAGTGCTTAAGGTGGCATTCGTGATGTGGGAGGAAGTGGGAGGGCCGGTGGAGCGGTACCTTCCCTACTACGATTTCTCCCTCTATCATCTGCGCTTCGGCACCTACCTGCCTTACTACTACATCTTGCTCGCTTTTCTCGTTGTCGCGGTGCTCGTCAATCGCCACCTGAGCCGGACCCGACTGGGGTTTTATCTCCGGGCGCTGGGGGAGGACGAGGATGCTGCGGAAGTTCTCGGCGTTGACGCTCGCACGTGTAAACTGAAAGCGCTGATGATCTACGCCTTCATCGTTGGCGTGGTGGGGGCGATCTATTCCTGCATGTATGGCTTTATCCACCCCAACTTTTTCAGCAGCCCGGCAAGTACAGAGGTGGCGATCCTGGGCATCGTCGGCGGGATGGGGATCACCTACGGCCCGCTGGTCGCGGCCATCTTTCTCGTTTCGATGCGGGAGTTCCTGCGAGCCAACCTGGGTGGTCATTTGGAGAGCCTGTACCTGGCTATCTATGCCGTCGTCCTCATCGTCATCGCCCTCTTCCGTCCTCAGGGGATCGCGACTTTCTTGCAGGATGGTTACCATTGGGTGATCTCGAAGGTGACGAGGAGCGATCATGTCGTCAAAGCCGATTCTACAGGTGTATAATCTGACCAAGCGTTTCGGGAACCTCGTCGCGGTCCATAACGTCAGCCTGGAAATCGCTGAGGGAAAGATCGTCGGCCTGATCGGTCCCAACGGCGCGGGGAAGACAACTCTCTTTAACTCGATCACCGGGCTGCATATGCCCGACGCAGGGCGCGTGGTTTTTAAAGGGACCGATATCACGGGTGCTCCGCCGCATACGATCTGCAAGATGGGCATGTCTCGTACCTTCCAGGTAACGAGGGCCTTCACCGGGATGACTGTAGAAGAGACTGTGCGGGTCGGAGCGTATAATCGGCACGGGGAGGGCGACGTGATGGAAAAGGTGGAACAGGTCCTCGCCTTCTGCCGTCTGGATGAGATTCGGCATCAGAAGTGCAGTGACCTGGGCCTGGCTTCCCTTCGACGGGTTGAACTGGCCCGGGCGATGGCTACAGAGCCAGATCTCCTGCTACTGGACGAGGCCGGAGCGGGGTTAACAGCGACCGAGCTGTCCGAACTGATGGGTATCCTGCGGCGGCTGAATGAAGAACAGGGGGTTACCCTCTGCGTGGTCGAGCATGTTATGCAGATGGTGATGGGGCTTTGCGAGCGGATATTCGTCCTCGATGCCGGCTCCCTCATTGCTGAGGGAACCCCTGAAGAGGTCGGCAACGATCCTCGGGTGATCGAAGCCTACCTGGGAGAAGGGGCTGTGCGATGAGCGACCTGCTGCAGGTTAAGGGACTCTGCGCTGGCTACGGAAAGGTCCCGGTCCTGCGGGACGTCACTTTCCATGTCGGGAATGGGGAGGTGGTGGCGATCATCGGCCCCAACGGTGCGGGGAAGACCACCCTCCTCAAGACCATCTCCGGGCTGATCCGGCCGACCTCCGGCGAGATCGTCCTGGAGGGTCATAACATCGAGGGCTGGCCCTCCCATCGTGTGACCCGGGCGGGCGTTGCCCATGTGCCTGAAGGTGGCCGTCTATTCCCCAATATGAGCGTCCACGAAAACCTGTTGATGGGCGCCTATGGCAACCGGAAAGGCCTGCGTTTGGGGATCCTCGACGAGGTCTATGAGATGTTCCCTATCCTGGCCGAGCGGCGTGACCAGTTGGCCCGGACCCTTAGCGGTGGTGAGAAGCAGATGTTAGCCATCGGCCGCGGCCTGGCCTCCTGCCCAAAGTTCCTGATGCTTGATGAGCCTTCCCTGGGCCTGGCGCCGAAACTGGTGGATGCGATCTACGAGAGGCTGCACCTGCTTCGAGAACGGGGTCTCACGGTGTTGCTGGTCGAACAAAATGTCCACTACGGCCTCAAACTGGCTGATCGAGCCTACGTCCTGGAGAACGGACGGATCGTGATGGAGGGAACGGGCAGCGAACTGACTGGCAACGAGCATATCAAGAAACACTACCTGGGCCTGTGAGGAAGAGGGAATGACGCGAGAATGGATCCAACTGACCCGTGGCGTACCTCCGGTGGAGGCCTTTCCTGTGGACCGGCTGCGGGCCTGTGCCGACGTTGCGCTGGCAGAGGACGGCGCTGTGGTCCTCCAGTATGGCAAAGCCAGTGGCTATCCCCCATTAAGGGAAATGCTCGCCTGTGAGGTCAACACCGACGCCGGGCGGATCATCGTTGGACAGGGGTCCCTTAACCTGCAGGACCTCTGTGCGCGGACGCTTCTGAAGCCAGGGGACCCGGTCTATGTGGAGGAGCCGACGTATGACCGGACCCTGGCCCTGTTACGGCGGGCGGGGGCCTGTGTGGTGGGGTTCCCCGTCGCCGACGACGGCGTGGATGTGGAGGCGGTGGAGGACCGGTTGAAGCAGGGGGAACGGCCCGTCTTCTTCTACCTGATCCCCGACTTCCAGAACCCCACCGGGACGGTCCTTTCGCTACCCAAGCGGGAACAGCTCGTCCGCCTGGCGCAGAAGTATGGCTTCTGGATCGTGGAGGATGTCCCCTACCGCCACCTTCGCTACCGGGGGGAGGAATTGCCCACGCTCTTCGACCTGGCCCCTGACCGGGTGATCCAGATTTTCTCCTATAGCAAACTGATCAGCCCGGGGCTGCGCGTTGGCTATGCTGTCGCACCGGAGGTCCTGGTGGAGGACCTGGTGATGGCGGCGGAAGATTCCTACATCAATACCAGTTACCTCAACCAGGCCATTGTGTACGAGTTCATCCGGCGGGGGTGGCTGGAACCGCAACTGGAGTACCTGAAATCCCTCTACCGCCCCCGGCTGGAAGCGACGCTGAAGGCGCTGGAGGAATACCTGAGCGGGAAGGCGTCCTGGCACCGGCCTGATGGGGGCTTCTTTGTGGGGGTGTACCTGAACGGCGCGGGGCGGGCGGAGGAGCTGCTCCGGCGGGCACAGGAAGCCGGCCTGCGGCTGACCGATGGCCGCTGCTTCTTTGCCAACAGCGGCGGAGACGGCTTCGTCCGCATCCCCTTCTGCTCCCTCACGCCGGAGGAGATCCGCGAGGGTGTGGCACGCCTGGCGTCGGTTGCGCAGAGGGTTGCTGGGTGACTGGGTGACTGGGCGACTTGTATCTTGCCTCTTGCATTTTCAAGGAGGTTCCTCTTATGGTCAGCTTGAAGGGCAAGGATATCCTCAACGGGGCACAGTTTACCCGTGAGGAGATGGAATATGTGATGGATGTGGCCGAGGAGTTCCGCGGGCGGCTGGAGAGGGTGCAGTCGCTGGATCTGATGAGGGGGTTCGTGATGGCAACGCTCTTCTTCGAACCCAGCACCCGAACCCGCCTTTCCTTCGAAACTGCCATGCACCGGCTGGGCGGGAGCGTCGTCGGCTTCTCTTCGGCGGAGTCCACCTCCGTGGCAAAGGGGGAGACGCTGGCCGATACGGTCCGCACGGTGGACCAGTACGCCGATCTCATCGTCATCCGCCACCCCCAGATCGGCTCGGCGCAGGTGGCGGCGGATGTGGCCGGGCATCCCGTCATCAACGGCGGCGACGGGGCCGGACAGCACCCCACCCAGGCGCTGCTGGACCTCTACACGATCCGCTCCGAGCGAGGCAGGGTGGATGGCCTGACCATCGTCCTCTGCGGCGACCTGAAGTACGGCCGCACTGTCCACTCCGGGGTCCAGTTGTACCGCCACTACAACTGCCGCCTCATCCTGGTCAGCCCCGAGCCGCTGCGGATGCCCGCCGAGATGGTCGCCGCGCTGCGGTCTGAAGGGGTGCGGGTGGAGGAGACGACGGACCTGGAGGCAGCGCTGGCGGAGGCCGATGTCCTCTATATGACCCGCATCCAGAAGGAGCGCTTCGCCGACCCCGCTGAGTACGAGCGGCTCAAGGGGAGTTATATCCTCACCCGGGAGATGATCGAGCGGGTCAACCCTGACGTGACGGTGATGCATCCCCTCCCCCGGGTGGACGAGATCGCGCCGGATGTGGACGGGCTTTCCAACGCCGCCTACTTCCGCCAGGCCCGCAACGGTGTCTATGTGCGGATGGCGTTGATCGCGTTGGTGATGGGAGTAACCCAGTGACCAAGTAACCAGTGGGTGACCAGGTGATTGGGTAATTGGGCGACTGGGTGATTGGGTGACTGGGTGACTGGGGGGAGGTAATCTATGGAGAGGGCGTTCAGGATTCTGGGTAAGGTGACGCCGCGCAAGGATGGGGTGGCACGGGTGACGGGGCGGGAGGTCTATTCGTCTGATGTCGTCCTGCCCCGGATGCTGTATGGGCGGATCGTCGCCAGCCCCTATGCCCACGCCCGGGTCAAGCGCGTGGACGCCAGCGAGGCGAAAGCGATGGGGGCCGTGGTGATCACGTGGGACGACGTACCCCACATCCGCTTCAACCAGCGTATCATCACCACCCCGCCCGTCCTGCACAAAGACACCACCGTCCTGGCCGACAAGGTCCGCCGGCTGGGAGAGCCGGTAGCAGCGGTGGCGGCAGAGACAGAATTCCTGGCCGAGCAGGCGGCGCGGGCGATCAGGGTGGAGTATGAACCGTTGCCGGTCCTCGTTGACCCGCTGGAGGCGATGAAGCCGGGGGCCGTCCCCATCCACGACAGGGTGCTCTGGGGAGATAGGGAGATCGAGATCGAAAACAACATCGCCTGCTCCCGCCAGGTCGAAGAGGGGGATGTGGACCAGGCCTTCGCCGAGGCTGATGTGATTGTCGAAGGGACCTTCCGCACACCGAAGATCTACCATATGCAGTTGGAGCCCAAGACCGCCGTCTGTCGCCCCGAACCGGACGGCGGCCTCACCGTCTGGGCCACGACCCAGTCCATCCACAACGTCCGCATCCTGCTGGGTGAGATTTTCAACATCCCGCTGAGCAAGATCAACGTGGTCCGTATGCCCGTGGGCGGGACCTTCGGCTCCAGCATCCAGATGAACACCCCCATCCCCATCTGCGCCGCGCTGGCACTCAAGGCCGGCCGTCCGGTGAAGCTGAGCCTCACCCGCGAGGAGGACTTCTACGAGCACACCAAGTACCCCACCCAGATCCATCTCAGGCTGGCAGCCCGGCGGGATGGGACGCTCCTGGGAGCCGAAATGGAGCTGATCACCGACGTCGGCGCTCACAATATCCAGCCCTACTCTTTCCTGGGCGTCTGCGTCGGCTGGCTGGTCTCAATGTACCGGCTTCCTAACGTCCGCTACAGGGGGATCGCTGTCTACACCAACAAGACCCCCTCCTGCGCAATGCGCGGCTTCGGCAACCCGCAGGTCACCTTCGCCGTCGAGTCGCTGATGGACGAGCTGGCGGAGAGGCTGGGGGCGGATCCGGTGGAACTGCGGCTGAAGAACTACGTTGGACTGGGGGACACCTTCTGGGGCCAGGGTCCGCTGGTCCGCTCCATCGTCCGCAGTGACGGGGTGCCGGAGCTTCTGGAGCGGGGGAAGGAGGCCATCGGCTGGGAGCGCCGGCTCAAGTCCGGCTCTCAGACCGGCCGATACCGTCGTGGGATCGGGATGGCCCGCGGCTTCCACACCTCCAGCGCCGGTGCGCCCCAGCCAGGCGACGTGATTGACTTTTCCGGCGGCATGGTTAAAGTGAACAAGGACGGCTCCGTTGACGTGGTGACGGCGGTGATGGACCACGGCGGCGGCACGCTGGAGGCGATCGCCAAGCTGGTCGCCGAAGCCCTCTGTGTGCCGCTGGACAAGGTCAACGTGGTACCCGCAGGGACGGCCACCACCGTCTACGATTGCGTTACCCACGCCACCCGGGGGGTCTATGCCGGAGGTGGGGCCGCCCTCAGGGCTGCCCAGAAAGTGCGTCAGGAGCTGCTGGAGACGGCGGCTCGCTACCTGAACGTGATGCCGGATGCCCTCGACCTGCGGCTGGACGAGGAGCGGGGTCAGGGGGTGATCTACGCCCCCGCCATCCCCGACCGGCAGATGACCATCGCCGAGCTTGCCACCCGCTGCTGGACCGAGAGCTGGAAGACCATCGCCGCCGTCGAGAGCTACCGACCCACCAACTGCCCTCCGGCCTATGTGACTGTCTTCGTCGAGGTGGAGGTGGATACCTGGACCGGTCAGGTGCGCACGGTGCGGGCAGTGATGGGGAGCGACTGCGGGACGGTGATCAGTCCGGACCTGGCGGCAGGTCAACTGGAGGGGGGGCTCCATATGGGCGCCGGGTTCGCGCTCTACGAGGACAACCGGTGGGACTCCAGCGGGCACGCTCTCTCCCGGGGGTATATGGTGGATGTGAAGATTCCGGGGGTCAGCGAAAGCCCTCTGCTGGAGAACCTGGTGACCCATTTTGCCCACACCTACGAACCCACCGGCCCCCTCGGCGCCAAGGGGATCGGCGAGGCAGCCTCCAACCCGGTGGCCGCAGCCTATGCTAACGCCATCACCAACGCCATCGGCGTCCGCTTCTACGAGTTGCCCATCACGCCGGAGAAGGTCCTGCGGGCACTGAGGGAACGCGAGAGCGCGGAGACGCAGGGACGCGGAGAAGGGGTATGACGAACACACACATTCTTGTGCACGCCTTCGACTACCTGGAGCCGACGACGCTTCAGGAGGCGGTCGCTTTGCTGGAGGAGCACGGTGAGCAGGCGCGGGTGCTGGCCGGTGGGACCGACCTGCTGGTCCATATGAAGATGGAACGGCTGGCCCCCCGCTGCCTGATCAGCCTCCGCCGTGTGCCGGGTCTTTCGGGCATTGATGTCCGCGACGACCATACCTGGATCGGCGCTCGGACCCCGATCCGCACGATCCGCAATCACCCCTGGATTCAGGTTCAGTACCCCGCCCTGGCCGAGGCCTGCGCCTCCTTCAGCACCACCCAGGTGCAGGTTCAGGGCACGATCGGCGGAAATCTGGGGAACGGCTCCCCCGCCTCCGACTCCGCCCCTGCCCTCATCGCCTTCGACGCCGAGGTGGTGATCGAAGGGCCGGGGGGGGAGCGGCGGATGCCGGTGGAGGAATTCTTCCTCGGGCCGGGTCGGACGGCGTTGGGGCGCGGTGAGCTGATCACAGGCGTGGTCCTCCCCCGTCCGCCAGCGTCCTCCGGCAGCGCGTTCCTCAAGGTCTCCCGTGTTGCTGCCGACCTGGCGAAGGTCAACGCGGCGGTGCGGGTAGTGCGGGAGGGGGACCGGATCGCCGGGGCCCGGCTGGCTTTCGGAGCGGTGGCTCCCACACCGGTCCGGGCACGGAGGGCAGAAGCGGCGCTGGTGGGTCGGCCCCTCACGGAGGAGGTGGTGGCCGAGGTGGCGGGGATCGCCTCCGAGGAGGTCTCCCCTATAGACGACGTCCGTTCGGATGCCTGGTATCGGCGGGAAATCGTGCGGGTGATGGTCCACGACGGGCTGTATGAGGCGTGGCGGCGGGCAGGAGAGGCTGGAAACAGGAAGCAGGAAGCAAGAGTCGGGGGTCAGGAGTCAGGAGGCAGGGAGCAGGAGGCGGGAGAGGGGAAGCGAGTGGCGGCGGATGAGCGGTGCGAGATCACGTTGAAGGTGAACGGCGAGGTGCATCGGCTCTGGGTAGCGCCCAACGAACTGCTCCTCAACGTCCTGCGGGAGCGGCTCCACCTCACCGGCTCCAAGTACGGCTGCGGGATCGGCGAGTGCGGGGCCTGCACCGTGCGCATAGATGGAAAGCTGGCTCTCTCCTGCCTGGTGCTGGCGGTCGCTGTGGACGGGAGCGAGGTGCTCACGGTGGAGGGGCTGGCTGGGCCGGATGGCGAACTCGACCCGCTGCAGGAGGCGTTCATCGAGCACGCGGCTTTCCAGTGCGGCTTCTGCACGCCAGGGATGCTCATCACGGCCAAAAGCCTGCTGGAGGAAAACCCCACGCCCACCGAGGCAGAGGTCCGCGACTATTTAAAAGGGAACCTCTGTCGCTGCACAGGTTACGCGGCCATTGTGCGGGCGATAATGGGGAAGCAGTAATCTGTTACTTTCCGAGTTCGCGTAGAGGAGGCGCCCATGTTGCCCGAATTCGAACTTCTGATGCCCCGGACGCTTCCGGAGGCGCTGGAGATGCTGGCCGAGCATGCGCCGGACGTGATGCCGGTAGCGGGAGGGACCAACCTGATCCCGGATATGCGGTCCGGCCGCTACCGACTCCGCTGGGTGGTGAACGTCGCCTCCCTGCTGGAGCTTCAGGCCATTCGTCGGGAGGACGGCTGGCTGGTGATCGGGGCCGGGGTGACCGTGGCACAGGTGCTGGATGACCCCCTGGTCGCTCAGTACGCCCCGGTGCTGAGGGAGGCGGCTGCCCTCCTGGGCAACCCCCTGGTCCGCAACCGGGCGACGGTGGCGGGGAACCTGGCCGACGCCTCCCCCGCCGCCGATATGGCCCCCCCGCTTCTGGCGCTGGATGCCGAGGTCGAGCTGGCCAGCAACCAGGGAACGCGCCGGGTGTTGCTCAGGGATTTCTTTCTCGGCGTGCGCCGGACCGTCCGTCAGCCCCACGAGCTGGTCACCGGGGTGCGCGTCCCGCTTCCCCCTCCCCGCAGCGTGACGGCCTTCTACAAGATCGGGCTGCGGGAAGCGGATGCCATCGCCGTCGCCAGTGGGGCGGTGCGGATGGACCGCGATGAGAGTGGCCGCTGCCGCCTGGTCCGTATCGCCCTCGGCTCCGTGGCCCCCACACCTATCCGGGCCTGCCAGGCGGAGGCGGCGCTGGAGGGGCGGCTGCCGGAGCCAGAGCCCATTGCCGAGGCGGCCCGGCTGGCGGCCGAAGCCACCCGCCCCATAGACGACATTCGCGGCTCGGCCACCTACCGGCGACATGTGACAGAAGTGATGGTCCGAAGGACCCTCACGGAGTGCGCAGCACGCAGTACGGAGTAAGTCCTATGGAACCCAAACTGATTACCCTGACCGTAAATGGCCATACCCACCATGTCGCGCTCAAGCCCAACGTGACGCTGCTCCACGCCCTGCGACAGATGGGATACATAGACGTCAAAGACGGCTGCGAGAAGGGGGATTGCGGGGCCTGCGCGGTGCTCCTGAACGGCCGCGCGGTCAATAGTTGCCTGGTGCTGGCCTGGCAGGCCGATGGGGCGGAGGTCCTCACCGCCGCCGGCCTGGGGACGGCGGAGCACCCCCATCCACTCCAGGAGGCCTTCGCCGACGTGGGCGCGGTCCAGTGCGGCTACTGCACGCCCGGCATGCTCATTGCCGCCAAAGCACTCCTGGATCGGACCCCCTATCCCACTGAGGAGCAGATTCGGGAGGGGATCTCCGGCAACCTGTGCCGGTGTACGGGCTACGCCAAGATCATCCAGGCAATTCAGGTTGCAGCGGAGAAGATCAGCCCCGCCGCTTCCCCTGCGAAGCCGGAGTAGGAGGTGGACGATGAGGAAAAAGCGGTACACGGCCAAGCCCCTCCCCCCTGTGGAGCTGCCTGAGCTTCGTCTGGTGGGCAAGCCCCTGCGCCGGGTGGATGCGCTGGGGAAGGCGACCGGCGCAACGGTGTACGCCGGGGATTTCTTTATGCCGCATATGCTCCACGCCCGGGTCTTCCGCAGCACGGAGCCGTCGGCCCGCATCCGGCGGCTGGACGTGAGCAGGGCGCGGGCGCTCCCCGGCGTGGCCTGCGTGCTGACGGCGGAGGACCTGCCGGACAGCCGGTTGATCACCGACATCCCCGGCCAGACCGGCCAGAGGGTCCGAAAGGGTTCGGAAGCCCCGGTGCTGGCCAGTGACCGGGTGCGGTACGTGGGTGAACCGATCGCCCTTGTGGCGGCGGAGACGCCGGAGATCGCCGAGCGGGCGCTGGAGTTGATCGAAATCGAGTACGAGCCGCTCCCCGGGGTGTTCGACCCCATCGAGGCGATGAAACCTGGCGCGCCCGTCGTGTATGAGCCGGATAACATCGTCGCCCGGTGGAAGATCCGCAAGGGGGATGTCCGGGCCGGGATGGAGATGGCCGACCTGGTCGTGGAGAACACCTACCGGGTTCCCTTTGTGGACCACGCCTATATCGAGCCGGAGGGAGGGGTGGCCTGGGTGGACGAGCGGGGCGTGATCAACATCCGCGTCTCCACCCAGGTGGTCGAGCACTTCCGCAGCATCGCGCGGGCGGTCGGCGTGCCGCACAACAAAATCCACATCATCGGCACAATGCTGGGCGGGGGATTCGGCGGCAAGGAGGACATCACCGTCGAAATTTTCCTGGCTCTGCTGGCCAAACACACCCGCCGTCCGGTACGGCTTGTCTACACCCGCGAGGAGTCCCTCATCGCCCACTCCAAGCGGCACCCATTCATCATCACCCACCGCACCGGCGTGAGACGGGATGGCCGGATCACCGCCGCTGAGATCGAGATGATCTCCGACGCCGGGGCCTACCCCTACCTCAGCCCCTACGTGCTGCTCTACGCCGTCGTGATGGCCACCGGCCCCTACCGCATCCCCAATGTCCGGGTGGACGGCGTGACCGTCGCCACGAACAACCCGTTCACCAGCGCCTTCCGGGGGTTTGGAGGGCCGCAGGCCGCCTTCGCCTACGAGCAGCAGATGGACGAGATCGCCAGGGCGCTGGATATGGACCCCCTGGAGTTTCGCCGCATCAATTATCTGCGGACGGGCGACCAGACCGCGACCGGGCAGGTGATCGAGAGCGCTGTCTGGCTGGAGGAGACGGCCTCCAGGGCGCTGGAGGCGCTGGGCGAAAAGACACCCGACCAGGGTCCGGTCAAAATCGGATGGGGGTTCGCCTCTTACTTCCAGAGCTACGGTCGGATCACCTGGCTCCACGACACCTCCCAGGCCTGGGTGGGGCTTGAGCTGGACGGCACGGTGGTGGTCCGTTCCGGCATCCCGGAGCTGGGGGCGGGGCAGGTGAACAGCCTGGCGCAGATCGCCGCCGAGGTGCTCGGCGTGCCGCTGGAGCAGGTGACGGTCTACAGCACCGACTCCGCCCTGACGCCGCTGGCCGGCACCTCAACCGCCACGCGGGGCCTCTATATGTCCGGCAACGCCGTCCTCCAGGCCGCCAGCACCGTTCGCCGGGTCCTGCTCGACCGGGCCTCGAAGCATTTTGAGGAGCCGCCGGACAACCTGGACCTGGCCGATGGGCGTGTGTTTGTCAGGGGCAGGCCGGAGGAATCCATGCCGCTGGCGGAACTGGTCCGGATGTGCGCTGCCGAAGGACTGCCGCTCTCCAACCTGGCCCTCTTCAAGGCTCCCTTCACCGACCCCCTCGACCCGGAGAACCTCCAGGGGCGGGTCTTTCCGGACTTCACTTTTGGCGCGCACGCGGTGGAGGTAGCGGTAGACACCGAGACCGGCCAGGTCAGGGTGCTCAAGAACGTCGCCTGCCACGACGTCGGGCGGGCGATCAACCGGGCGGCGGTGGAGGGGCAGATCGAAGGCGGCAGCTTCCAGGGGCTGGGGTATGCCCTCCTGGAGGAGTATGTGGTGAAGGAAGGGAGGCCTCAGAGCGTGACCCTCTCCGAGTATCTGATCCCGACCTCAATGGATTTTGTCCCGACAAAGGCGATCGTGCTGGAGTCGGGCACCGGCCTGGGGCCTTTCGGGGCCAAGGGGATCGGCGAGCCTCCCCTCACACCGGTCGCCGCGGCGGTGGCCAACGCCGTCGCCGATGCGATCGGCGTCCGCGTCCGCGAGTTGCCCATCACACCGGAAAGGGTGCTGGAAGCATTGAAGCGGGCCAGTTGATGCAGCCAAACTTGACCCTCACCCCACCCCCGCCCGCCTGCGGCAGGCATCCCCTCCCGGTAGGGGGAGGGGTGAGGGTTGTGCAGCTACTGGCATAATAATCTGTTAAGCTGCAATATCTTGCGCCTGCGAGGACGGGGAAGGGACGATGAGTGGTAATTCCTTTGACATACTGCTGACGGGCGGCATCGTCGTCACCGGACATGGCATCCAGCGGGCCGATGTGGGGGTCCGGGGGGAACGGATCGGCGCTGTCGGGCCGGACCTGCCGCGTGAGGGGGCGCGGGAGGTGGTGGATGTGTCGGGGATGTACATTCTTCCCGGCGTTATTGACGTCCATGTCCACCCGGTCTATGTGGACACGGTGGAAGACTGCTCCCGCGTAGCGGCCTACGGCGGTACGACCACCCTCCTTCATTTTGTCTACGCCCGCACGGGGGAGAGCCTGCTGGAGCGGGTCGAGGCGATGCTGGAGGACGGGCTGGCCCACTCCTGCCTCGACTTCGGCCTCCACGGAGGCCTCTTCGAGGCTCCCCGGCAGGTCCCGGAGATCCCCCGCGTGATGGAGCTGGGGGTCCGCACGTTCAAGTTTTTCCTCACCTATCTCAAACAGGGCTGGTACACCGACGACTACCAGTTGATCAAAGCGATGGACATCCTGGCCGAGCGGGGCGGGATGGCGATGGTCCACGCCGAGAACGGTGGGGGGATTGACTATCTGGAGGACAAGTACCTCAAGGGACCGAACCGCTCGGCCCGGTATTTCAACACCACCCGTCCGGCCGCGCTGGAGGAGGAGGCGGTCTTCCGCGCTATCCGGATGGCGGAGGTGGTGGGCTGCCGGCTTTATATCCCCCATGTCACCGCAGCGCGGTCGCTGCGGCCGATCCGACAGGCGCAGGCGGAGGGGCTGCCTGTCTTTGCCGAGACCTGTCCCCAGTATCTCACGCTGACGCAGGAGATCATCGAGGAGCGGGGGGCGCTGGCCAAGATCGGGCCGCCGATCCGGAGCGCTGAGGACCGGGAGGCGTTGTGGGCCGCCCTGCGGGACGGGACCATCCAGACGGTCGCTTCTGACCACGCGCCGAAGATCAAGGACGTCCACGGCGACTTCCTGGAGCAGCCCTTCGGCTCCCCCCAGGCCGAGACGCTCCTGCCCCTGACCTACGACGGAGGGGTCAACGGAGGGCGGATCAGCCTGGTGCGGCTGGTGCAGGTGCTCTGCGAGAACCCGGCCCGCATCTTCGGCCTCTATCCCCGCAAGGGGACGGTCGCTGTGGGGTCGGATGCCGACCTGGTGGTGTTTGACCCGACGCGGGCGTTCACCATCCGGTCTGAGAACCAGCACACCAACGCCCGCTACACCCTGTACGAAGGGCGCGCTGTCCTGGGCTGGCCGGTGATGACCTTCCAGCGGGGGCACAGGGTGTTGTGGCAGGGGGAGATCGTGGCCGGCCCGGGGAGCGGGCAGTTCCTGCCGACGCTGGAATCCCCAGCCGAGCCGTTGAGGCCGTAGGGTTCAGGTCTCGGACCTGATCACCTGTTCGATGAGCGGGGCCAGTGAAGGCAGGTCTTCGGTCACCGTTTTCCAGATGACCTCAAGGTCAATGCCAAAATAGTGATGGATAAGTTTGTCGCGCATTCCCGCGATCTCCCGCCAGGGCACGTTCGGGTGTCGTTCCCGCACCTCTGCCGGAATCTGCTTTGCGGCTTCTCCCATCACCTC
Source organism: Anaerolineae bacterium (assembly GCA_041082215.1). GTDB lineage: Bacteria > Chloroflexota > Anaerolineae > B4-G1 > DUEL01 > JBDOIF01. Next base: position 31,625 of record JBDOIF010000149.1, on the reverse strand, counting down.
CAGAGCGCGGATCACTGCAAAAACGGTCCTCGTATCCTGTTCGAACTGGGCAAAGGTCATCCCGCCAATGAACTCTCTGGCCCGTTCGAGAGCGTTTTGCAGGTCTTCCAGGTAATCGCCGTGGGTGCGCTCAGGGTTCATAACGGAATGGCCTCGCGGAGAATGCGTGCACCGATACGGGGTTTCAGTCCGCTTTTCATAACCAGATCAACCTTGACGCCGAGGAGATCGCTCAGGTAGTGTTCTAGCTCAAGGAATTGGAGAAGGCTGGGGGGCTGGTGGAATGTCACCAGGATGTCAAGATCGCTATCCGGTCGCTGTTCTCCCCGAATGTAGGAGCCGAAAAGGGCGACAGATTCAACGTGGTATCGTTCGGCCAGTAAGGGCATGAGGTCGCGAAGTTCTTTGCGAATCTCATCAAGTGCAGGGATGTCCCCCATTTCTCTACTCCGGAAGGGATTCTCACAATAAATTATACACCGTCTCTGGAAAGTTTGCCAAACGGTACTTTAGGGGGATGGATGAAGAGACTACTAACAGGCAACGAAGCCCTCGCGCTGGGCGCGTTGCAGGCGGGGGTGAAGGTGGTCGCGGGCTACCCTGGCACTCCGTCCACGGGGGCCATCGAGAGCCTCCTGGCCCGCCAGCCCCGGGGGGTCCACGTGGAATGGAGCACCAACGAGAAGGTCGCCTTTGAGATCGCGGCAGGGGCCTCCTGGGCCGGGCAGCGGGCACTCTGCACGATGAAGATGTCCGGCCTGAATGTGGCTTACGACTCGGTCATCTCCGTCGCTTACTCCGGCTGCATTGGGGGACTGGTCATCTACGTCGCCGACGACCCCGGTGTGAGCGCGGGGATGGCGGAACAGGACACGCGGGGTTTCGCCATTATGGCCGACCTGCCGATGCTGGACGTCCCCTCGGTGCCGGAAGCCTGCGAACTGGTCCAGCATGCCTTTGAGGTTTCGGAGCGGGTGGGCACACCGGTCCTCGTCCGGCTGGTCACTTCGGTCGCCCACTCCAGAGCGCTGGTGGAGGTGGCGGAGCCGCCGGAGCCGCCGGAGCGGGAGCCGCAGTTGATCCGGGACATCGCCCGCTTCACCAAGGCCGGCTCGGCGATCTGTATGGCGCAGCATCGGGACCTGATCGAGCGGCTGGAGCGGGCGGGGGAGGAGTTCCGGTCGCTGGGGCTGAACCGGCTCGATCTGGCCGCCAGGCCCGGCGGGCTGGGGATCGTCGCCGCAGGGGCCGCGGCCTCCTATCTGGAAGAGGGGCTGGAGGTCGCCGCAGGCCTGGGATTCGATCCGACAACCGTCTCGATCCTGCGGCTGCGGGCGGTCCATCCCTTCCCCGCCGGGGAGGCCCGCCGGCTGCTGGAGCACAGCGGGCGGGTGCTGGTCCTGGAGGAGCTGGAACCCCACATCGAGCGGGGGGTCTATGTGGAGGCCCACCGGATGGGGTTCGGAGGCCGCATCGTCGGCAAGCTGGACGGCACGTTGAGCCGCATCGGCGAGTATGGGGTCTGGGATGTGGTGCGGGGGATCGCCAGGGCGGAGGGGCTGTCGGTGCCAGAGAGGGGGCCGGAGGGGATGTCTGCGGAGGATCGGGCCGCCCCCCGCCCGATCACCGTCTGTGCCGGATGCCCCCACCGCGGGACGTTTATGGCGATCAACCAGGCGATCCGGAGGGCGGGCTACCACAAAGATGAGGTGATGGTCACCGGCGACATCGGCTGTACCATCCTGGGGATGAACCCGCCGTTCTATACGGTGTGGAACGAGGTGGCGATGGGGGCCAGCATCGGCCTGGCCCAGGGGTACGTCCATGCCGGAGCACGGACGCCGGTGATCGCCACCATCGGCGATTCGACCTTCTTTCATGCCGGCATCCCTCCGCTGATCAACGCCGTCCAGCACCAGGTGGAGCTGACCGTGGTGATTATGGATAACGGCTGGACAAGCATGACCGGCATGCAGGTCAATCCCGGCACCGACGAATCCTTCCAGCCACCCGGTAACCGGCGGGTGGACATCGCCCGGATCGTCGAGGGGATCGGGGTGGAACCGCTTTTCGTCGTGGATCCGTTCGACCTGGAGGCGACCACCCGGGCAATCGAGGAGGCCCTCTCCTTGCCTGGGGTGAAGGTGGTGCTGGCGCGGCAGGAGTGCGCCATCCAGGCCCAGCGGCGGGGACTCAGAGCCGGGATGGTGCGGGTGGTGCCGGAGAAGTGCGTCCTCTGTAAACGGTGCGTCCTCCTCACTGGCTGTCCTGCCCTCGGCCTGGGGGAGAAGGCAGTGACGATTGACCCGGCGCTCTGCTACGGCTGCGGCCTGTGCGCGCAGGTGTGCAGGCTGGAGGCGCTGGCGGTGGAGCGATCCCTTCACCCCTCGATCGTTTTGACTTCCGGATGAATTCTGATAAAATTGAATAGAGCCAAATCTGGAGCCGGGAGCCGACACAGGGGAGAGTCCTCCTGTCCTGGAGGCACCGAAGGGGCAAGCTGGCGTCTGGGGCCGGGAAGCGTCGGCGAAACTCTCAGGTCGAAGGACCCTGTGTCGAGGCACCTCTGGAGAGCCCGCCGGGCACCGACGGGGCAACCCGCTCCAGCGGTCTTTCCAGACCTGCCGGGGGGTGGGGAATCTCTCAGGTTGTGGACAGAGGGAATGCACGGTCGTGCGTTCCCTGTTTTTGACTGTGCCGACCGCTGGCACAGGGCCGAAGCGTTCCACGTTCCAAATTACCCAGGAGGTGAACCATGGTTCCAAAGCTCTTCATTCCCGGGCCGACCCACGTGCGGGAAGAGATCCTCCAGGCCCAGGCTGCACCGATGATCGGTCATCGTACTCCCGAGTACTCCGCGCTCCAGGCCGAAGTGACCCCCAAACTTCAGAAGCTCCTCTACACCCAGCAGCGGGTCTATCTGTACGCCTGCTCCTCCACCGGTGTGATGGAGGGGTCGGTGCGTCAGGCCTCCACCCGGCGGGTCCTGAACACTGTCTGCGGGGCTTTCTCCAAGCGCTGGCATGAAATCACAAAGGAGAACGGCATCCCCTGCGACATGGTCGAAGTGCCGATGGGCCAGGCGATCACGCCGGAGCTGGTGGACGAGGCTCTGGCCAAAGGGGACTACGACGCGATCACGATTGTGATGAACGAGACCTCCACCGGCGTGATGAACCCGGTCTGGGAGATCGCCCCAATGGTCCGGAAGAAATACCCGGACGTGCTGATCCTGGTGGACGCCGTGAGCTGTATGGCGGGGGTCAAGATCGAGTTCGACGCATGGGGGCTGGATGTCTGCCTGGCTGGCGTGCAGAAGTGCTTTGCCCTCCCGCCCGGCCTGAGTGTCTGCGCGGTGAGCGACCGGGCAAGGGAGCGGGCCAAACAGGTGCCGTATCCGGGCCATTACTTCGCCTATGCGCAGATGGACAAGCGGTACGAAAAGAACCAGACTCCTGCGACTCCGGCCATCAGCCTGATCCAGGCCCTCAACAAGCAGATGGACGACATCCTGGCCGAAGGGCTGGAGGCACGCTGGCAGCGTCACAGGGATATGGCCGCCCTTGTCCAGGACTGGGCCCGCCGCTACTTCGCCCTCTACTCCGACGAACGGTACCTTTCCCTCACCGTCACCAACATCACCAACACGCGGGGGATCAGCGTGGAAGGGCTGAACCAGGAGCTGCGCAAACGGGGCGCCATCATCTCCAATGGCTACGGCGACCTTAAGGAAAAGTGCTTCCGCATCGCACATATGGGCGACCTGACCGTCGAGGACATAAGGTGGCTGCTGGAGCAGATTAACGATATTCTTGGGTTGTAAACAGGAGGCAGGAAGCGATGAAAGTCCTTGTCTGCGACCCGATAGACGAGAAGGCGGTCGCGACCATGCGCGGGGCCGGGGTTGAGGTGGACGTGCGGGACGACATCTCCCCCGAGGAGCTGGAGGCGGTCATCGCTGGCTACGATGCCATGGTCGTCCGCAGCCGGACCAAGGTCACGGCGGCGGTGCTGGATAAGGCCGCCAACCTGAAGTTGATCATCCGCGGTGGGGTGGGAGTGGACAACATTGACGTGGCGTACGCTCAGTCAAAGGGCGTCGAGGTGCAGAATACCCCCGCAGCCTCCTCCAACTCGGTGGCTGAGCTGACCATCGGCTACCTCTTCGCCCTGGCCCGCCAGATCCCCCAGGCCACCGCGTCTATGAAGGCCGGCCAGTGGGAGAAAAAGGCCTTCAGCAAAGGGATCGAGCTGGCAGGGAAGACGCTGGGGCTGGTGGGCTGCGGCCGGATCGGGAGCCTGGTGGCTCAGAAGGCCGCCGCTTTGGGGATGACCGTCCTCTTTTACCGGCGTACTCCCACCGAAGTCCCCGGCGCCACCCAGGTCTCCCTGGACGAACTTCTGGCCCGCTCTGACTTCATCTCCCTTCACGTCCCGCATACCCCGGAAACCCATCACCTCATCGGCGCGGAGGCGTTCGCAAAGATGAAGAACGGGGTGTACATCGTCAACTGCGGCCGCGGCGGGACGCTGGACGAAGCGGCGCTGTACGACGCCATCGTCAGCGGCAAGGTGGCGGGCGCTGCGCTGGATGTCTTCGAGGACGAGAAGGAAGACCGGGGCCGGCGGCTGATGGAGCTCCCGCAGGTCATCGGCTCTCCCCACATCGGCGCGGGGACCAAGGAGGCCTCGGCGCGGGTGGGCGGCGAGGTGGCCGAGATCGTGATGGACTTCGCACGAAAGATGGGGTAACGGCTGGGAAGGGGGATATCCCTCACCCCCCTCTCTACTCCCTCCCCTCCCCCGCCGTGCGGGAGAGGGGAGGGAGCGCCCGCCGCAGACGGGCGGGGGTGCGGGTGAGGGCAGATTAAGGAGGCAGGAATATGGCTATCATCAAGCCGTTTCGCGGTCTGCGTTACAACCTGGAGAAGATCGGCGATCTTTCCGCCGTGATCACCCAGCCCTACGACCGCATCCACGAGGCCGAGCAGGAGCGGTACTACAACCTGAGCCCCTACAGCTTTGTCCGTATCATCCGGGGGAAGGCAACGCCCTGGGACAACGAGGCCGATAACGTCTATACCCGCGCCCGATGCTATGCCCACACCTGGCTGGCGGAAGGGGTGCTGGTGCGGGATGCCCGCCCCGCCCTTTATGTGCTGGAGCAGACCTATACCACCCCTTCCGGTGAAACCCGTACCCGGCGGGGGTTCAGCGCCGCCCTCCAGTTAACCCACTTCGACGAGGGAGTGATCCTCCCCCACGAACGGACCCTCTCCGGCCCTAAGCTGGACCGGCTGAACCTGTTCCGCGCCACCGAGACGGCCTGGGGGCACATCTTTATCCTCTACCCCGACGATGAAAACCGCGTCAACTCCATCCTCCAGCCGTATGTGGAATCCCATCCGCCGATCGTGGCCCGCGAGCAGGTGATCGAGAGCGCGGTCGAGCAGCGGTTCTGGGTGGTGGACGACCCGGAGGTGATCCGGGCCGTGGCCGAGGAGATGGCCTCCAAGCGAAATCTGATCATCGCCGACGGCCACCACCGGTACGAGACGGCGCTCAATTTCCAGGACGAGATGCGCCAGAAGTACCCTGATGCCCCGGCGAATGCGGCCTTTAACTATACGATGGTCACCCTGGTCAGTATGAGCGACCCGGGGCTGGTGATCCTGCCCACCCACCGGCTGATCCACTCCTATACCCGGATGGGGGGCAGGGAGGCGCTGGAGAAGGCGAAGACATACTTTGAGGTGACGCCCGTTTCAGACCGGGCGGCGTTGGAGAAGGCTCTGGCAGAGGCCAGACCGGACCGCCCCCGCTTCGGTTTCTACGACGGGGGGTATGCGGTGCTGGAGCTGCGGGACCCTGGCGTGCTGGAGCGGATCCTGCCGGACCGGGCCGCCGACTGGCGGATGCTGGATGTGGTGGTCCTCCACGAGCTGTTCATCGAGCGGGTGCTGGGGATCGACAAGGAAGCGGTCCAGCGGAAGGAGAACCTGGACTATCTGCGCGACCCCGCTCCTGGCTTTGAGGCCGTGAACCGGGGCGATGCCCAGTTTCTGCTTCTGATGAATCCCACGCGCGTCGAACAGGTGCGCGCCTGCACGGCGGCCAACGAACGGATGCCGCAGAAGTCTACCGACTTCTACCCCAAGGTGGTCAGCGGCCTGGTGGCGATGCCGGTCGGGGCAGGGGAGCGGCTCTGACCGCATGGGCTGCAAAGGTAAAGGCCAGCCCCGGATCGGCCTGCTCCTGGCTTCCAGCTCCCCCCGCCGGCAAGAGCTGTTTTCCCTTCTGGGGCTGCCCTTCCAGGTGGCGGCAGCGCAGATGGAGGAGGAAGCCGAAGCTGGCGAAGCGCCGCAGGATATGGCCGGCCGTCTGGCGCTCGCCAAGGCCCGTGTGGTTGCCGCGCTCCATCCTGAGGCGCTGGTGGTGGGCTGCGATACGGTCGTGGCGCTCAGGGGGGAGGTGCTGGGCAAGCCAGCCGACGCCGCCGAGGCCGGGGCGATGTTGCGCCGCCTGCGGGGGCGGCCGCACAGGGTCTGCACGGGCGTTGCGGTAGTGGGTCAGGGGCGGGAGGCGGTCGAAGTGGCGGAGACGACCGTGCTGATGCGGCCCTACAGCGACGTAGAGCTGGTTGCCTACATCGCCAGCGGCGACCCGCTGGATAAGGCCGGAGCTTACGCAATCCAGCATCCCGTTTTCCGGCCCGTCGCCTCATGGGAGGGATGCTACGCCAACGTCGTGGGGCTCCCGCTGTGCCACCTCGTCCGTCTGCTGCGGGCCTGGTCAGTCGTCCCGGCCGCCGACGTCCCCGCTGCCTGTCAGTCCCACACAGGAAAGGCCTGCAGTGTGTTCCGGGAAATCCTTGGGCGCGGATAATCCACCTGGGAGAGGATGAGGGCGATGCGGATCTCTCAACTGTTCGGCCGGACATTGCGAGAGGCTCCTGCCGAGGTCCACTCCCCTGGCCTCCAGCTTGCCGTTCGGGCAGGGCTGCTCCGCCCTCTGGAGGGTGGGGGGTACGTCTGGCTTCCCCTGGGCGCAAGGGTCCTCCGGCGGATCGAGGAGCTGCTGCGGGAGGCGATAGAGGCCGCAGGGGGGCAGGAGGTCCGGTTGCCCCCGGCCTTGTGGGAGGAAGAGGGGGCAAGGGACCGGGCGATGACAGGGTGGGTCAGGAGGGAGGTGCGCTCCTATCGGGACCTGCCGTCTTTCCTTTACGCCTTTGGGAGCCGGGAGACGCAGGCCCCCCAGGGGCCGTGGCGGCTGCGGGAGGTCCGCCTTCTGGAGGTGGTCGGCCTTTACCCGCAGGGGGATGGACCCGGCCACGGTCGGGAACGGTTGCTGGAACTGCTTCGAGGCCTCTTCGCCCGTTGTGGGTTGAATCCAGTAGAGATCGGGGCAGGGGATGGGGACGGGATGCCGGGCTTCCTGCTCCCCCACCCGGCTGGAGATGGGAAACTGGTCCGTTGCCCGGCCTGTGGCTATGCGGCCGCAGCCGATGCGGCCCGTTTCCGTTTGCCCCCGCGCCCTTCGGAGCCTCTGGCGGATGTCCGGCCCGTGGCTACCCCGGATTGTCCCACCATCGCCGATGTGGCCTCGTTCGTCGGCGTGCCGACCGACCGGACCCTGAAGGCGGTGTTCTATAGCTGGGAGCGGGGGGACCAGGGGGGAGCCACGCTGGTCTTCGTCGTCATCCGGGGCGACCTGGAGGTGAGCGAACCCAAGCTGCTTCGGCTTCTGGGGGGCGGCAGGCTGCGGGCTGCCACCGACGCGGAGATCCGCGCCGCAGGGGCCGAGCCCGGATATGCGTCGCCGGTGGGCCTCCGGGTGCGGGTCGGTCTGGAGGGCGATGGCGTGCTGGTGGTGGGGGACCTGTCCATCGAGGCAGGGCTGAATTTCGTCGCCGGGGCCAACCGGGAAGGGTATCACCTCACCGGCGTCAATTATCCCCGCGATTTCGCCGTCACCCTGCTGGCGGACGTGGCGCGGGCTCAGGCTGGCTATCCCTGCCCCCATTGTGGCGAGCCGCTTGCCGCCGGGCCGGCTGTCGAGCTGTGCCGTTGCCGCAGGCCGGGCGGGGCCTCCGGGCCGGCCTACCTGGATGCGGAGGGGAAGGAGCGGGAAGCGACGATGGAGACCTGGGCGGTGGACCTTTTTCGCCTGCTGGCAGCCGTTGTAGAGACGCATCGCGACGAGTACGGCATCCTCTGGCCGCCAGTTCTGGCCCCTTTCGACGTGCACCTCGTCCTGCTGAGGCAGCAGGAGGTGCAGCAGGCGGCCGGTGAGGCCTGCGACCGGCTGCAGCGGGCAGGCCTCTCTGTCCTCTACGATGACCGGAACGAGAGCGCGGGGGTGAAGTTCACCGACGCCGACCTCATCGGTTGCCCGGTGCGGGTCACCCTGAGCCGACGCAGTGTGGAAGCGGGAGGGGCGGAGGTCAAACCCCGCTGGGAAAAGGAGCGGCTGACGGTGTCGCTGAAGGAGCTGCCGGAGCGGGTCTCTTCCCTGCTTGACAGATGGCCGGGTCTGTAGGATAATCCCCCCCGACACTTCTCCAGGAGAGGACCATGGTTCAGGTAACCGACGAGACGTTCGAAAGCGAGGTGCTCCAATCCAGCCTGCCCACGCTGGTGGATTTCTGGGCCGAATGGTGTGGCCCCTGCCGGATGATCGCACCGGTAGTAGAGGAGGTGGCCCGCGAATACAACGGTCGCCTCAAGGTAGCTAAAATGGACGTGGATGCCAATCCCGCCGTCCCAGCCCGGTTGGGTATTATGGGCATTCCCACCCTGATCCTTTTCAAGGATGGGAAGGAGGTGGAGCGGATCGTCGGTTATCGGCCCAAACAGGCCCTGGAGGAGGCCCTGCTTCCGCATCTATAGTTGACATCACGGGCTTTTCGTAGTACAATTTAACCCAGAAACTGAATAGCTGAAAGACGAAGATCAGGAAGAGTAGGCATCGAAGCGGGGTCCAGAGAGTCGGGTCTTTGGCTGCGAGCCCGATACCAGCGCCGGTGCTGAATGGGCCTGGGAGTCGCCCGCCGAACCCCCGCCCAGCGGGGCAGTAGTCCGGGCCGGAGCCGCCACCGTTATCCGGGCTGAGGGTATTGGACCGGTTGCTGGTAGCTGGTTCGTACCTGCGAAGGAGTGAGGCTGGCTTTTCCCACAACGCGCCGTCACTGGCGCGTTTTTGTTTGTGGGAAAGGCCCCTCAGCGGGGTGGCACCACGGGGAAAACGCCCGTCCCGGCAATGGGACGGGCGTTTTTGTTTTGCCGCAGAGAACGCATAGGGAGGGCGCGATGAACCCCAAGAAGCGTATCCTGACCGGAGATCGTCCCACAGGCAAATTGCACCTGGGCCACTACGTGGGCAGTCTGGCAAACCGGGTGCGATTGCAGGGAGAGTACGATTGCTTCTTCATCATTGCCGACCTGCATGTTCTGACCACGCGGCCAGATAAGCAGTCCATCCTGGAGACCCCTCAGTACATCCGGGAGATTGTGCTGGACTACCTGGCGGTGGGCATTGATCCAGAGAGGTGTACGATCTTCGTCCAGTCGGCCATTCCCGGCACCTACGAACTGAACCTGCTCTTTGAAATGCTGGTGACGGTTCCTCGGCTGGAGCGCGTGCCCAGCATCAAAGAAATGGCCCGGGATGCCCATCTGCGGTCGGTTCCCTTCGGGCTGATGGGCTACCCGGTGCTCCAGGCCGCCGACATCCTGCTCCCCCGCGCCCATCTGGTGCCGGTCGCCCGGGATAACGAGGCCCACGTGGAGGTCGCCCGGGAGGTCGCCCGGCGATTCAACCATCTCTACGGAGAGGTCTTCCCTGAACCGGAAGCGCTGGTCGGCGACGTGCTGGGGGGTACGGACGGGCAGGCCAAGGCCAGCAAATCTCTGGGCAATGTCATCTATCTTTCCGACGATGCCGAAACGGTACGGGAGAAGGTCCGCCGCATGGTCACCGACCCTCAGCGGATACGGGCCGATGTGCCCGGACGTGTGGAGGGCAATCCCGTCTTTATTTACCACGATTTCTTCAATCCCGACAGAGAGGAGGTGGAGAACCTGAAGGCGCGCTACCGGAGCGGTAAAGTGGGCGATGTGGAGGTCAAAGAGCGATTGTCAGCAGCGCTCAACAACTTTCTGGAGCCTATCCGCCAGCGGCGAGCCTACTACGCGTCCCGGCCGGGGCTGGTGGAGGAAATCCTCGCCGCAGGGAACAGCCGCATGCGCGCCGAAGCGGAAGAGACGATGAGACTTGTCCGCGAAGCAACCGGATTGACCTCTCTACCATGAACCAATTTACCAAATCAGGGAGGTGCGAGATGAAAGAGCAGAACCGTTTCTTGCTTCCCCAGGACCGGCTACCGGCTGCCTGGTACAACGTTGTCGCCGACCTGCCCTTTGAGGTCCCGCCGCTTCTGCATCCGGTGACCCGCGAGCCGACCCGGCTCCCGCCGCCCCTGTTCTGTGACGCGCTGATCGAGCAGGAGGAGACGCGGGAGCGGTACGTGGAGATTCCGGGGCCGGTGCGGGAGGTCTACCGGCTCTGGCGGCCCACCCCGCTGGTCCGCGCCCAACGGTTGGAGCGGGCGCTGGATACGCCGGCCCATATCTACTACAAGTACGAGGGGGCAAGCCCTCCAGGCAGCCACAAGCCCAACACCGCCGTCGCCCAGGCCTTCTACAGCAAGGAGGCCGGGGTGAAGCGGCTGGTCACCGAGACGGGCGCCGGGCAGTGGGGGAGCGCACTGGCCTTCGCCTGTAACCTCTTCGGGATGGAGTGCGGGGTCTATATGGTGAAGGTCAGTTACTACCAGAAGCCCTACCGCCGGGTGTTGATGGAGGCGTGGGGCGCGCGCGTCGTCCCCAGCCCCAGCCCGGAGACCCGTTCGGGGCAGTCCATCCTGGAGCGGGACCCCGATTCGCCGGGCAGTCTGGGCATCGCCATCAGTGAGGCGGTGGAGGTCGCCGCTACCCACGACGATACGAAGTACTCCCTGGGCAGCGTCCTCAACCACGTCCTGCTCCATCAGACGGTCATCGGCGAGGAGGCGCGGCTTCAGATGGAGATGGCGGGGGAGTATCCTGATGTGGTGATCGGATGCGTAGGAGGAGGGAGCAACTTTTCCGGACTGGCTTTCCCCTTCCTGCGCGACCGGCTCCAGAACGGCTCTTCCACCCGCTTCGTCGCCGTGGAGCCCACCGCCTGCCCCAGCATGACCCGGGGGGTCTACGCCTACGACTACGGCGACACGGCCCACCTGGCCCCCATCGCCAAGATGGACACCCTGGGGCACACCTTTATCCCGGCGGGCATCCACGCCGGGGGACTGCGCTATCACGGCATGGCTCCGGTTGTCTCGGCGCTCCATCGGCACGGGTACATTGAACCGGTCGCCTACCCCCAACTGGCGGTCTTTGAGGCGGCGGTGCTGTTTGCCCGGACCGAGGGCTTCATCCCCGCGCCGGAGACAGCTCACGCCGTCCGGGCTGCGATAGACGAGGCGCTGGCCGCGCGGGAGGCCGGAGAGAAACGGGTCATCCTCTTCAACTTCAGCGGGCACGGCCATTTTGATATGGGCGCCTACGAACAGTACTTCGCGGGGAGACTGGAGAACTACGAATACCCGGCAGAGCGGGTGCGAGAAGCGCTGAAAGACCTGCCCGACGTGGCCGCGTGAGATGCATTTCAGTTTTATGGCAGGGCGTAGAAGCTGGCTTGACGGCTGCCAGCAGACTTGATAAAATGGGCTTAGATGCGGCTTTCTTTGTATAACGGTCTGGCGAAAGGAGGCAAGGCGATGTGGAGAAAGTATGACGTTCTGTCAGACCTGGCAGCCTCAAGTCTGCTCTTCCCGCCCCTTTTTTCCTTCCCGCCCCGGGTGGTGGAAGGGCAGGGAGGGATTCCCTGGTGGGGTTGGCTGCTGATCGTCATCGGGGTGCTGGTGGTGGTGGCGCTGCTGGTCTGGTGGTGGTCCCGCCGGCGGGCGAAGCCGGAGGTCCGGCCGCAGGCCGGGGTCGGCGCTGTGCCCTCCCCCGTGGAGGCGCCCCCCCCAGCCCCCGACGACCTGACCCGCATCGAGGGTATCGGCCCCAAGATTGCCGGTCTCCTGCGGGAGGCGGGGATCATCACCTTTGCCCAACTGGCCGAGGCCGACGTGGAGCGCCTGCGACGGATCCTGGATGAAGCCCGTCTTCTCCAGATCGCCGATCCCGGCACCTGGCCGGAGCAGGCTCGCCTGGCAGCCTCCGGCCAGTGGGAGGCTCTCAAAGAGCTGCAGGAGAGGCTCAAGGGGGGGCGACGGGCCTGATACGGGGAAGCCCCTTCCGCAGGTGCCCTCTACCAGCGCAGTAGAACCTTCTCGAACAGCCCACCGCTCCAGCGGGCGATCCGCCGCCGGGGGTCGAAGGTTACTTCTCCGACCGGTCCTTCCGTCACCTCCGGCGGCCCGTCCGCGTCGTGTATCAGGAGGACGGAGCGGCTGTAGCCGGGGTCCAGCTCCCCTTCTACCTCCCGCTCCAGGCGGAGCGTGGGGCCGGGAACGGAGAGGGTGAACCGCGTGAGCCGATAGGCGCCCTGCCGGTAAGCAGTGCTTTCGCCGTCGTCCTCGTAGAGCCAGCCCGTGCCGTCGCCGGGGTAGAGGTGGAGGATGAGGGGGGACGCTGGCCGGGCTGCCAATAGCGCGGCTGTGTGGGGCGGCCCCTCCTCCTCCTCGAAGGCCATCGGGATCACCGAACCGGCACGGACGAAGAGGGGAATGCGCGAAAGCGGCGCTTCCACCTCGATCCGGCCTGGCCCTTCAAGCCGCGTATCGGTCCAGAAGTCGTACCAGGTCCCGGCGGGGAGGTAGACGGACCGGGCAGTGGCCCCTTCCTCCAATACGGGGGCGACCAGGAGCGCATCTCCGCAGAGGAACTGGTCATCCAGTCCATGGGTGGCGGGGTCGTCCTGGAAGGCCAGGAAGAGGGGGCGGGCGATGGGGAGGCCGGTCCGTGTGCACTGCCAGAGGGAAGTGTAGAGGTAAGGGAGAAGCCGGTAGCGGAGCCGGATGGTTTCCCGGTTGATGGTGAGGTACGGCTCCCCCCATGACCACGGCTCCTGATCCGGGCTGTCGAAGACGGTGTGGGCGCGGAGGAAGGGGAGGAAAATCCCCAGTTGAAGCCAGCGGGTGAAAAGCTCGCCCGAGGCGAAGCCAGCGAAACCGCCCACATCAGCGCCGGTGAAGGCCACACCGGAGAGACCCAGCCCCAATACCATCGGCAGGGTGAGGCGGAGCGATTCCCATGTGGAGCGGTTGTCTCCGGTCCAGTTGGCGGCATGCTGCTGCACCCCGGCCCAGCCGGAGCGGGTGAGGACAAAGGGGCGGCGGTCCGGCCGGAGTCGGCTCAACCCCTCGGCGGTGGCGCGGGCCATGGAGAGGCCGTAGAGGTTGTGGGCCTGCCGGTGATCGCCCCCCCGCCCCTCCAGACTGTGGCGGACCGGGCCGGGGATGGTAGCGCCGTCCTCGCCGAAGATGGATGGCTCGTTCATATCGTCCCAGATGCCATCCACCCCCGCCTCCACCAGCCCCCGATGAAGCTCCCCCCACCAGACCCGTACCTGGGGGTCGGTGAAATCGGGAAAGGCGCAGTTGCCGGGCCAGACTGGTCCAATGAAGAGTTTGCCGTTCGGGTAGCGGCAGAAGGCGTTGCGCTCCCTTCCCTCCCGAAAAACGGGGTAGTTCGGGTCCTTCTTGATACCGGGGTCAATGATAGTGACCACCTTGAAGCCCTGCCTGTGGAGGTCGGCGATCAGCCCGGCCGGATCGGGGAACCGGTTCGGATCCCAGGTGAAGCAGCGGTAGCCGTCCATGTAGTGGATGTCCAGGTGAATTGCATCGCAGGGTACGTGGTGGACCTCCCGGAAGTCCCGCGCCAGGCGGCGGACACGCTCCTCGGGGTAGTAGGACCAGCGGCTCTGGTGGTAGCCCAGAGCCCAGAGGGGGAATAGGGGGGTGCGGCCGGTCTGTTCGGTGTACTGTTCCAGGATGGCGGCGATGGAGGGGCCGTAGAAGAAGGTGTACGTCAGTGCCTCGTCCTCTACCTCGATTGTGAGGACGTCCGGCTCCGTCGCGCCCAGGTCGAACCGGCTGCGGGTGGTGTTCTCCAGCAGCAACCCGTATCCATGGTGTCCGTCGGCGTGCAGGGCCAGGAGAAAGGGGATGCAGAGGTCGAGCGGGTCGTCGCCGGTCTCGTAGGTGCGGGGGTCGGTGTTCCAGTTGATGTAAGAGCCGCCCCGAAGGTCCAGCCGTGCTGCCCGCTGGCCGAGGCCGTAGAGGTGGGAACCGGAAGGGATGTGCCAGCGGCAGAGGACGCGGCCCTCGGCGGTCCATCCCACAGGGGCGACCTCCCCGGCGATGGTCTCCCCCTGAGGGGTGCGGAAGGTCAGCCGCCCGTCGGTAGAGGCGGAGCAGAGGAGGTGGTCGGTGGCGAGCTGGGGGTTGCTGGCTGCTGGCTGCTGGCTGCTGGCTGCTGGTTGCTGGTTGCTGGTTGCTGGTTGGATGTGGACGCGGATGCGATCGGAGGATAGGGGGGTGAGGGTAAAGATGGCGTGGGCGAAGGTGAGGGTGAGGCTCTGGCCGTCGTGGACGTGGCTGTAGAGGGGACCGGGGGTACGGATGACCGGCCCGGCGGGGAGGAAAGCGGAAGGCGGGACGGACAGACGGCGAAGGAAGGCCCGCAGGAGGGAAAACCCATGCAGGGGCTGCTCCGGTCGGGCAAACTTAGCCTCTGCCCAGCGGGTGCGCAGGGCGTGGGCGACCCCATCCCAGGTAGGGCGCAGGCCCACTTCGCGGATGCCGCGGAGTAGAAGGGAGAGAGAATTGGGCATAGGGAAGGCTCCTCAGGAGTAGGGGGTGAGATTTTAACGTCCGTCTTTGCTCCAGATCATCCGCCAGGCCTCGCTTGCTCCCACCTTCACCAGCCCCCAGATATTGAAGGGCAGCCAGCTCACCGGCACGTCCAGCTCCTCCTTATCGCATACTGTGGAGGTATTGGCCCGGTCAATCTGATCCTTGAGGGCCAGCATTTCCCGTTCCACCTCCTCGGAGGTGCGGGTGGCGATCAGGTGGTCTATGTGGGCCATCAGCGAGAGCGCCCGCTTGATCCGATCCTCCGTCTCCGCCGCCTTTTCGGGGGAGATGATGCCGTAGCGGGCCTTGAGCCGGGTGAGGCGACGGCCCGCCTCGTAGGTCGTGGCGGCTAAGGTGTCCCGGTCCATCCACTCCGTCTCGTATGAGAGGATGTGCTTCCAGGTGGGGGCGAGGAGCGCCCGCCGGTGGTCCTCCAGCGTGCGGCAGTGGAGCCGGTAACCGAACCGTTCCGGCGCTTCAAAGGCAGGGCTGGCCGGGTCCAGGAAGGGGGCGAGGGGGGCGGTGAAGGGGATCAGCCGCCCGTTTCCGTCCACACTCTGGAGGAGGTGCTCGCAGAAGTCCACCGTCTCCAGGGCCGAGCGGGGGGTTTGCCGGGGCAGACCGATCATGAAGAAGAGGTCAAAGCGGCGGGCGCCGACCGCCAGGCAGTTGCGGACTGTCTCTTCGATCCCTTCGTTGGTGTAGGACTTGCCCAGGGTTTTGCGGACGGCCGGATCGTGGGAGTCGGGCGAGAACTCGACGATGAAATCGGGCAGGGCGGCAGCGAGCTCCTCAGCGTAATCGCGGGAGACCGGCCAGAAGAACTCCAGCATAAAGGGGCCGGGGACACCCTGGACGGCGCGGAGGAAGCGACGGGCGTAGTCCATCCCGGCCAGCCGAAGCTCTCCCAGAATGAAGATGGGGCCGCGGCTGATGCGACGGGCCTCCCGCACGTCGGCGGCCAGGTCCTCCGGGCTGCGGAAAGCGGGGCGGGTCCGGCCGGACATCCGCTCATGCCCTGGAGCGCAGCCGCCGCAGATGGCGCAGTGCTGGGTGCAACCGCGCACCGTCAGCGTGGCCATGATCGGGTAGTTGAGCCAGTGCTCGAAAGGAGCGTAGGAAAGCAGGTCCCGGTCCCGGATGACGGCCCGCACCATCTGTCGAAACCCCGGTCGGATGTGGTCCAGGTCTGCCGGCAGGTAGGACTGAGGGTTAACGCGCACCCTGCCCTCTGCGTCTTTCCAGGTGAGGTTGGGCACGTCCGCTGGCTCCCGGCCCTCCCGCAGCCGCTCCATCAGCAGGCGGAGGGGCTCCTCGGTCGAATCCCCCCGCACCACATAGTCCACCTGGGGGTAGCGGATCAGCTCTTCGTGGAAGTAGGTGGCGGAGAAGCCGCCGAAGATGATGGGGGTTCCCGGGTGGTGCTGGCGGACGATCCGGGCGACCTCCAGCGCTCCGTGGGCGTGGGGCAGCCAGTGGAGGTCAATGCCGAAGGCGTGGGAACGGAGCCGGGCGATGAACCGCTCGGCGTCGAAGGTGTCGGAGCGGACCATACGGACGGCCAGGTTGACGATGCGGGTGCGGAAGCCGTGCTGCTCCAGGTAGTCGCTGAGGGCGGCGAAGCCGATGGGGTACATGTCGTAGATAGGGGTGGAGGGGACGACGTCAGAGATGGGACCCCAGAGGGTAGCCCGCCGCCGGAAGTCGTAGACGCTTGGTGCATGCAGAAAGGTCAGGTCTGGTATGCTCATAGTGGCGGTAAGTTTACCGCAGAATAGGGAGGGAGGCAAATGACAGGGCGGTGCGCCTTGACGGGCTGGGCCTTCGTGGTACACTGACGGGCGCAATCTCTGCAACATGGAGGCCAGGTGAAAAGATCTCAAACCGGGTCGGGGGCGGGGAAGGGGCAGGAGTCGCTGCCTTTTCCCCCTCACTTCCGTCACAACTTCCTTGCCTTACTGGTGGACTACGTCTCTTTCGGCGTGGCGTACTCGTTCATCAACCCCAGCACGGTGTTGCCGGCCTTCGTGCGCACCCTGACCGATTCGGAGCCGCTGGTTGGCCTGATCGGCACGGTGATGAACGGCGGGTGGCTGTTGCCGCAGTTGGGGGCGGCGGCGGTGATGGGCGACCGGCCCCGGCGGAAGCCGTTCTTGATGTTAGGCGCCCTCATCGGACGACCAGCCTTCTTCCTGCTCGCTCTGGCGATCTGGGCAGGGCTTGCCCGTCTGCCGGGGCCGATGCTCGGGCTTTTCTTCTTCTCCATCGCCCTTTTCACGATGACCGACAGCATCGCTTCCGTTGCCTGGTTCGACATTATGGCGCGGGCGGTGCCGCTGGCGCGACGGGGGCGTCTGGTGGGGGCAGGACAGTTGCTCGGCGGCCTGCTGGGCATCGGGGTCGGTGCGGTGGTGGGGCTGATCCTGGAAAGCCCTCGCCTCTCCTACCCGGTCAACTACGGGCTGCTTTTCGCCCTCAGCGGTCTGGCTTTCCTCCCTTCCACCATTGCTCTTTCCCTGGTCCGTGAACCGGGGCGGGAGGTGAGGGAAGCCCGGCATTCTCTGCTGGATTTCCTGCGTCAACTGGGCCAGGTCTGGCGGAAGGACCGAAACTTTCGACGGCTGGTGAGCTTCCGGTGGCTGACCGGCCTCATCAACCTCTCTCTACCCTTCTTCGTCCTTCACGCCACCGAGGCGGTGGGATTGCCGGAGGCAGTCACCGGCTGGTTCGTCTCGGCGCAGATGGTGGGTGGGATCGTGGCCAGCGTGGGCTTTGGCTGGCTCAGCGAGCGGGGAGGGCCGCGACCGGTCATCTGGGTGGGTTCGGCGGCCACCCTGGCCATGCCGCTTCTGGCGCTGTTGATCCATTTCGTGCCGTTGGGCTGGCTGACCTGGAGCTACCCGCTGATCTATTTCCTGGTGGGCCTGGTGAACAATTCGGCCATGCTTGGGCCGTTCAACTACGTTCTGGAGATCGCGCCCGACGAGCATCGCCCTCTCTACGTGGGGCTTGCCAACACCCTGCAGGGGATCCTGGTACCGGCCTCGCTGGTGGGCGGGATCGTGCTGCGGGCTACTTCTTACCCTTTCCTCTTCGGGCTGACGGCAGCGGGTGTGGCGGCCGGGCTGTGGATGGGGCTGCGGCTGGAGGATCCCCGACGGGAGGTGCAGGGGTGAGCCGGCCACGGTGGAGCCGGTGGCGGACGGCGGGGATAGTGGCGGCTGTGCTCGGGTTGGGGGCGGCGGGGCTGAGGTGGGGGCCGGCCCTCTGCCGGCTGCTGGCGAACCGGGAGACGGTGCAGGGTTGGGTGGCGGGCTTCGGCCTCTGGGGGCCGCTGGCGAGCGTGCTCCTGAACGCGGCTCAGGTCCTCCTGGCCCCAATCCCTGGCCAGACGGTGGGGGTGGTGAACGGGTATCTCTACGGCGTGGGGTGGGGGACCTTCTATAGCCTGCTGGGGGTGGAACTGGGATCGGCGCTGGCGATGGGGCTGGCCCGACTGTTCGGGCGACCGCTGGTTGAACGGCTGGTAGGCGCGAAGCGGTTGGCCCGATGGGATGGGATCGCCCGCCGTCAGGGGCCAGCTTTTTTCTTCCTGGTCTTCCTCCTTCCCTTCGTGCCGGACGATGTGATCTGTTTCCTCATCGGTCTGAGCCCCCTTTCGATCCCCTATATGCTGCTTCTGGCGGCGGTGGGACGGCTGCCCGGGCTGGTGGTTTCCAGTTGGGTGGGGGCGAACGCGACGGAGTTGCCCTGGTGGGGTTGGGGGGCGGTGGGGGCAGGAGGCGCGGTCCTGGCCATTCTTTTCTGGAAGTATCGGGAACGGTTGGAGAGGGGAGTGGTGAGTTGGGTGGGAGGGGTGACACGGAGACAGGGAGAGGGGGAATAGTCAGAACGGTTCGCGTAGTAAGTATTCACTTCTCCGAACCCCCTGCCGGTGGTAAAATGGGTGTAGCAGGTTGTTAGCCTGTCCCTGCAGGCCTGGCGGCCTGCGTCCCATTGTTCCCACAAGAGCCGCCCAGGATTATGGCCGGATCAATTTGTTAAAACTCATAATCTTGCGCTACGTAATCCCTTGAGTGGGGAACGTATGTTTACCGACAAGGCGACGATCTACGTCAAAGCGGGGGACGGCGGCAACGGGGCCGTCGCCTTCCGCCGCGAAAAGTATATCCCCTTCGGGGGGCCAGCCGGCGGCGACGGAGGAAAAGGGGGAGATGTGATCCTCTACGTGGACCCCCACCTCAATACCCTCTATCGCTTTACCCATCAATGTCGCTTCCAGGCGGGGCGGGGGGAACACGGCCAGGGGAAGAAGCAGCACGGAGCCTCCGGCGCCGACGTCCGTGTGCCCGTTCCTCCAGGGACGGTGGTGCGGGATGCCAAAACCGGACAGGTGCTGGCTGACCTGACAGAGCCGGGTCAGGAGGTGGTGGTGGCCCGCGGTGGGCGGGGCGGCAGGGGCAATGCCCGTTTCGCCACCCCCACCAATCAGGCCCCCCGTATCGCCGAGAACGGGGAGCCGGGGGAGGAACGGACCCTTCATCTGGAGCTGAAGCTGCTGGCCGATGTTGGATTGGTGGGCAAGCCCAACGCCGGCAAATCCACCCTCCTGGCGGCCGTCACCGCCGCACGGCCCAAGATCGCCCCGTACCCTTTCACCACCCTCCAGCCCCACCTGGGCGTGGTGGTGCTGGACGACCACACCGATTTTGTCCTGGCCGACCTGCCCGGCCTGATCGAGGGGGCCAGTCAGGGGAAAGGGCTGGGCCACGAGTTCCTCCGCCACGTCGAGCGGACCCGGCTCCTGATCCACCTTCTGGACGGGGCTGCCCCCGACCCGCTGGGTGATTTCACTGCCATCAACGAAGAGCTGGCCGCCTTTGGTCACGGGTTGCCCGATAAGCCGCAGCTTGTCGCCTTCAACAAAATGGACCTGCCGGAGGCCCGCGAGCGGTTCTCCCAGGTCCGCGACGCCCTCCGCGCTCAGGGGTATGAGGTCTTCCCCATCTCCGGCCTCGCCCGGGAAGGGGTCCGCGAACTCCTCCAGCGGGCCGCCCGGCGGCTGGAAGAGCTGCCCCGCGAGCCTGCCATCGCCCGCCAGGTGCCCGTCTTCCGGCTGGAGGATGACGAGCGGGCCTTCTGGGTGGAGCGGGAGGGGGACGGCTGGCGGGTGCACGGCCGGCGGGTGGAGCGGCTGGCGGCGATGACCCCCTTCGAGCTGGATGAGGCGGTCTACCGCTTCCACCGGGTGCTGGAGAGAATGGGGGTTCTGGATGCCCTGCGGGAGGCAGGGGTCCAGCCGGGCGATACCGTCCGCATCGGCGGGGCGGAGCTGGTGTGGGAGGAGGAGTGACAGCAGGGACGGGGGGACACGGAGACGCGGAGACGCAGGGAATAAAGCTGGGTGTGCTGGGAGGGACGTTCGATCCGCCCCATTATGGCCACCTGGCGCTGGCGGAGACGGCGCGCGTGCAGTTGGGGCTGGCGCGGGTACTCTTCGTCCCTGCTGGGGAGCCGCCCCACAAGCCGGAGCAGCCCATCACCCCGGCTCACCACCGGGCGGCAATGGTCGAGGCGGCCATCGCCGATAACCCTGCCTTTGTCCTCTCCCGGGTGGACCTGGATCGGCCTGGCCCTCACTATACGGTGGAGATGCTGGCCCTGCTGCGGGAGCATTACCCTGGGGCAGAACTCTTCTTCCTGATGGGTGGCGACAGCCTGGCTCAGTTCCTTACCTGGCGGGACCCGGCCGGGATCGTCCGGCAGGCCATCCTGGCGGTGATGGGGCGGCCCGGTTGGGAGCCGGAGCTGGCGGAGCTGGAGCGGACAGTGCCGGCGGTCCGGGAGCGGCTGATCTGGCTGGACGTGCCCCGGCTGGAGATTTCCGGCTCCGACCTGCGCCGTCGCGCCCGGGAAGGGTTGCCGCTGCGGTATCTCGTGCCGCCGTCGGTAGAGGAGTACATCCGGTCCTGCCGCCTTTACTCCTGACGGAGGAACCACAAAGGGGCTTGACTTATCGGCATAAGAGGCTAGAATCCCTCTGGCCAGAGAGAGGATAGCCTGTCTGGCAGTGCTGAAGAGGAGAAGGGAAAAAACAGATGGATTACAGCGAGAAACTGACCCCGGGGGCACAGGCCTTCTGGAACTCCGCCCTGGAGGTGCCAGGCCGGTTCGGGCATAAGGAGATCGCCCTTCACCATTTCCTTCTGGCCCTGCTGGAGCGGCACGGACCTATGGCCGAGTCCCTGGCCTCCGGCCTGCGTGCCAGCGACTACTACCGCCAGATCCAGCAATCGCTCCGGAACAGTGATACGGGGGAGCAGGTTGACCCATCCGTCCTGTTGGAAGAGGCTTTTCAACATGCTGTCCAGGCTGGCAAGCCCCGCGCTTCGGAACGGGACCTGGCAGCGGTCCTTCTCCGACATGCTGGCTGGACCCTGATGGACGAACCGGTCGGGATCGTTTCCCGGCCTGGCCGTGAGGAGCCACAGGGAGAGCAGCCCGAAGTGGCGTACCGGCCCCGCGCCAGAAAGCCCACACCCGCTCTGGAGGAGTTCGGGCGGGATCTCTGTCAGGAGGCTGTGGCGGGAAGGCTCCCTCCCATTCTGGGTCGGGAACTGGAAATTCAGGGAGTGATGGAAATCCTCTGCCGGTTCACCAAGCGCAATCCGCTGCTCATCGGACCGGCCGGCGTGGGCAAGACCGCCATCGTCGAAGGCCTGGCTCAGCGCATCGTGCGAGGAGAGGTGCCCCCACCGCTTCGCGGCCTGCGCATTTTTGCGCTTCAGGCCTCCAGTCTGGTCGGCGGCGCGGGGGTGGTGGGAGAACTGGAAAAGCGGATGCAGACAGTCCTGGAAGAGGCGAGCCAGGACGGCATCGTCCTCTTCATTGACGAGATCCACACCATTGTCGGCAGCGGCGGCATGCGGCAGGTCTCCGATGTGGCCAGCCTCCTCAAGCCTGCTCTGGGCAAAGGCCAGATCGCCTGCATCGGCGCAACTACCGATGAGGAATTCCACCGTTTCATCGAACAGGACCGGGCTCTGGAGCGCCGCTTCCAGCCGCTTCGGGTCCAGGAGCTTTCCCCCGAAGCGACCCTGGAGATCCTTTACGCCCTCCGGGAGCGGGCGGTGCGGGAACGGGGAGTCACCTTCTCGGATGACGCGCTCCGCCTGACCATCCTCCTGGCTCAGCAGTACCTCCGGAACCGCCATTTCCCCGATAAGGCAATTGATATCTTTGAGCAAAGCGTTGCCTTCGCTGTCCTGCACTCCATCAGTGAAGTAACCCCGGAAACTGTACGGGACGTGGTCCAGCGGATGATCGGCATACCCGTGGACCTGGGCCCCGACCTCAGCCGGCGCCTGGCCGAGGTCAAGCAGCGCCTGGTGGCCAGGGCCTTCTGTCCAGAAGCGATCGCGGACCATCTGGTACAGCGCCTGGAGATCACCATGCGTGGGCTGGACATTGCCCCCCTTCGTCCCAATGCGGTGCTGCTGGTGGCTGGCACGCCCGGCGAGGCGCCGGAACTGGCCGCTTTTGTGCTGGCAGAGGCCCTGTATGGAACGCGCGATCGGGTGATTGAACTGGATATGGCCCGCTTCACCCATCCCGCCGATGTCACCTGGCTGACCGGAGCGCCGCCCGGCTTCGTCGGGCACGACGCGGTCCTGGAATTCCATCGTCAACTGGCTCACCAGCCGTGGTCGGTG
The DNA here is from genome assembly GCA_041082215.1 of Anaerolineae bacterium. GTDB lineage: Bacteria > Chloroflexota > Anaerolineae > B4-G1 > DUEL01 > JBDOIF01. Next base: position 9,005 of record JBDOIF010000149.1, on the reverse strand, counting down.
GTTCTCCTGAAGAACGTCGAAGCCAGCCACCCGCAGGCGCAGGAGGTATTGGCCGAAGCCTTCCGTTCAGGTTTCCTCACCGATGCCCAGGGGCACAAAATCTACCTCAGCGATTCCATCATCGTGCTGACAGCCACAGCAGCGGAGAGGGGGGGCAGGCGTCGCCTGGGGTTTGGCCGGGACGACGCTGGCCGGGAAACGGAAGAGGAACCCGCTCTCGAGATCACTCCTCCTCTCTCACCAGACCTCCTGGCGCGATTGGACCTGCGCTGGCGTCCGGAGCGGCCCACGATCGAGCGGGTTCAGTTATGGCTCGAACACTGGGTCCTCCCCTCTCTCACCGAGCGGTACCAGCGCCAGGGGCTGGAGATCGTGTGGGACCCGACGGTCGTTGAGTGGCTTTCGGCTACAGTCCTGGCTACGGGGGATCTGCAACAGGGAGAGCATCTGGTGGAGGAGCGAGTCCTTCCCACACTTATCCCTTACCTGAATGCACAGGGTAAAGTGATCCTCTCCTACGGGACAGACGTGGGCATTCAGATTCAACATATGACGAAAGGAGCAGAAAAATGAGCTTCAGGACCCGCGCTCAGGAAGATGTTTACAAGAAAGTGGGTCAGCAACTCCGGCAACTTTTCGGGGAGATGGTTCAGGTGATACCCGATAAACCCGCTTTCGTCGTCCCGGCGGGCACGACCCTGACGCACATTGTGGTGACACCCTGGGGAGACGACGATGCGACCATCACTGTGCGTGCCTACGTTACTTACGGAAGCGATCTGGCCCCCGACCTTCTCCATTTTCTCCTGCGGGAGAACGATACCAAGCGCTTCGGCGCCTTCGGCATAGATGGGGATGGGGACATCTTCTTTGAGCACTCCATCGTAGGCTCTACCTGCGACAAGGAGGAGCTGCGCGCATCCGTCCTGGCTGTCTCGCAGACCGCGGACCTGTTCGACGAGCAGATTGTCCAGCGGTGGGGTGGGATGCGCGGCATTGACCGGGCCAAGGGGCATCTGGATTGACGACGGACGACCTATGGTCCAGGCAGTTGCATCCAGCCGCAACCGGTCTGGGGGCTTATCTGGCCTGCTCTGTGTGCTGCTGGCAGGGTTGATCCTGATCTCCTGCACCGGCCAGGCTACTTCCCCACCCACCCCGACCCCCACTCCCACGCCCACCCCTCTTCCGCTCGGGGCCTCGGTCCCGGCCCGCATCCGCGCCCGGGGCTACCTCATCGTCGGCATCCGGTATGACCTGCCTCCTTTCGGCTATGTCACGGAAGAGGGGGAGCTTTCCGGCTTCGACGTGGAGCTGGCGCGGGAGCTGGCCCGCCGCTGGCTGGGGGATGCCAGCGCGGTCCGGTTCCGCCAGGTCCGCACCGACACCGCTGCCGATCACATCCTGGCAGGCGATGTGGACCTGACGCTCACGGCGCTGGCCCACACTCAGGAACTGGAAGGGCGGGTGGATTTCGGCCCGCCGCTTTTTGAGGATGGGCAGGCGCTGCTGGTGCGGACCGGCGACGTGCTGACGATCACCGCCCTGACTGACCTGGCGGGGCTTCCGGTGGGGGTGGTGGAGGGATCGGGGGCAGAGGCGGCGCTGACGGCTGCCGTCCCCTTCACGCCCACTCTGGTCGCCTACACCCGCTTCGACCAGGCGCTGGGAGGGCTTCAGCGGGGGGAGGTCGCAGCGGTAGCCGACCTGCGGCGGAGGCTGGTGCGCGGATTGAGAGAGGTGCCCGGGACCGCTGTCGTGGGCCAGTACAGCCGCTTTCTCCTCGCCCCGGCCTACGCGCCGAACGAGCCGGGTCTGGCCGATCTGGTGGCCCTCACCCTTCAGGAGATGTACGCCGACGGCACGTTCTACGACCTCTACGACCGCTGGTTCCCCGGCGATTCCGTCCCGACGGTCGAACTCTGGCCCGGCGCGGCGACGGCGGCGCTGGAGACGGTGCGGGTCGTGGCCCGCCCGCCCGATACCCTGGGGGCCATCCAGGCCCGGGGACGGCTGCGGGTGGCGATGGTGGCGGACCGGCCACCGTTTGCGTACCTGAACGAGGCCGGAGAACCCGCTGGCTACGAGGTCCATCTGGTGAGGCTGATGGCAGAGCGGTGGTTGGGGGACCGGACGGCGGTGGATTTTCTGCCTGCGACGCCGGAGGAAGGGCTGCGGATGGTGGCCGGCGGCGAGGTGGACCTGCTGATCGGGGCGGTTCCGCACACGCGGGAAGCGGAACTTGCGGCGGATTTCAGCCTGACGACCTATGTCGGTGGGGTGGGGTTGATGGTGCGGGCGGGGGCCGTACCGGAGGGGATCGCCGGGCTGGATGGGCAGACGGTGGCGGCGGTCGTGGGGACCGATGCCGCCGACGTGTTACGACAGGCGGCCCAATCGGCGGGAGTGGCGGTAGCGCTTCTGCCCAAAGCCACCCTGGAGGAAGCGGTGGCAGCGCTGACAGCGGGAGAGGTGATCGCCGTGGCGGGGGAACGTGTGGAGATGCTGGGGCCAGCCTACGCCACCCCTGGCCTCGGCGTCACCGCCGACCGGCTGACCCGCGTGCCGCTGGCTTTCGCCCTCCCGCCGGGGGATTCGGCCTTCCGCGACCGGGTGAACCTGACCCTGCAGGCGATGGCGCAGGACGGGAGCTTCGCGGCAGTCTACGGGGCCTGGTTCGACGACGACCCACCCGAATTTCCGCCGTGGCCCGCCCAACTGACCGCGCAATAAAGGGGCAATTCGCCCATCCGCTTGTTCGTTTTGTTTTTATCTATCTCGAGGGTGAGCTCGGTGAGGACGGGCCATCGGGCGATGGCCTGGACGCGGGCAGAGGTGGGGGTCAGCTCGATCCGCTGGGTCTCATATCCATCAGCAGCCAGCGTCTTCACAACCGCCAGATAATCCGCCTCCGGCGATCGGGCGAACGTCCCTTCGGCCAGCACCCGGTCCACCCCATCCAGCAGAGCCTCCGCCTGGCCGAAATCGCCGGTCCGCAAAGCCTCCTGAGCGCCGATCAGCATGGTCTCCAGGGCAATGTTCTCCGGCTCGCGGGGATGGCGTAGAAAGTCGGCCACGATCCCCATCGGCTCGGCCACTGTCGGATCGGGGAGCCAGCCGGTAAGGAAATAGGCCCAGGGGTCGTACCGTTCCTGGTAGCGGCGCACCGTGTTGAAGAGGCGGACCGTCAGCTCCAGATCCCTCACGTCCTGGGGAGAGGGGGGATAATCTTCCAGCCATTCCAGGAAGCCCCCCTCCGCCTGGGACAGTCCCACTCTCAGGCTCTTTGCCAGCGCTCTGTTCAGGGCCTCAGCCGGGGTTTCGCTGGCGGCATCGAAGGAGGTGTAGAACCGCCGGAACCCCTCCCAGCCGTAAGTCTCGATCAAATAGGTGACGAAGGCCGCTCCCTCCAGATAGCCGATCTCGTGTTGCTGGCGGTAGAAGTCGTTTGCCAGTTTGCCCAGCGGGATATACCAGCCCAATTCGAGGAGAGCGGCCGCCCGATGGGCGATCGGTTCCGGCTTGAAATGGCCGCCGGTGGCCCAGACCGCCAGCCCCTCCCGCACCAGCGCAGGGGCCCATTCGGCCAGCGCTTCCGAATCCAGTATGTGGGTCGCTTCGTGACGGACCACCGATTCCAGGTCGGAGCCGGCGTAGTGGCGGTCCAGGTAGGAGACGGTGAGCGCCTTCTGTGCATATCCCCCGTGGGCGATCACCCGGCCGACCAGGTAGACTTCCAGAGGGGCGGAGAGACGTGCCCCGACCCGCTCCTGGGCAAAGTCCACCGCTCGCTGGACGGTGGCGGCGATCTCATCCAGGTCCCGTTCGGCGGCTGTGCCGGTGAGATAGTGGAGGATGCAGCACTCGGTGGTGGTGGTGGCCCAGGCGGCGCCGGCTTCGGGGGGAGGCCGGTCGGCGGCGGGCAGCAGCCGGACGATGAGGGTGACGCTGTTGTTGGCGGGGTTCTCGTCTCCCTCCTGGATGCGGTCGTCGGGGTCGAGACGCACGGTAAGGTGCTGTACCCCTTCCAGCCCGGCGGTATTCCAGGCCCAGACAAAGCGGGCGCGGGGGACGCCGTCGAAGGAGGGGTAGTCCACCCCGCCCTCGGCGATCACCTTCGCCCCATCAGGGGTCTGATGATAGATGCGGACTTTAAGCGCCTGAAGGTCAATCCCCTCCAGGTTGTGCGGCGTCACGTCGAAGGTGACCACATCGCCGGTATAGAGTTCGGGGCCGGGGTAGAGGAAGACGTCGTCCCGTGTGAGGTAGAGGTCGGAGGGAGTGGGGGTAACTGTTGGGGTGGGAGAAGGGGAGATGGTGGGAGTAGAAGGAATGGAGGTGGGGGGAAGCGTGGGGGGAGTGGTGGGAAGGGCAGGTAAACAGGCGGTCAGGAACAGGAGGAGGACGGGGAGAAGCAGGGAGCGGAAGCTCACTCGCGCACCCATAAGCTCACCGTCTCAATGTGATAGGTTTGCGGGAACATGTCCACCGGCTGGACCCAGCTCAGCCGATAGCCCGCCTTCGTCAGCCGTTGCCCGTCGCGGGCGAGGGTGGCGGGGTCGCAGGAGACGTAGAGGATGCGGCGAGGACGGGCGCCGACCAGTCCGTCCAGCGCCTCCCGTGTCAGGCCGGTGCGCGGGGGGTCCACCAGCGCCCCGTCCAGCCCTTCCTCCAGGTCCGCCAGCACCGCCTCTACCGGCCCCTCGATCACCTCCACGTTCTCCATCCTGGCGGTGTTTTCCAGCAGGTCCTCGACCGCCGCGGGCTGGCTTTCCACCCCCAACACCAGCCCGGCCCGCTCCGCCAGGGGGATGGTGAAGAGGCCCACGCCGCAGTAGCCGTCCAGGATCGTGTCGTCTTCCTGGGGGTCCAGCCCTTCCATCGCCAGCCGGACCAGCTCTCCGGCCTGGGGGGTGTTGACCTGGAAGAAAGAGGGGGCGGAGACGCGGTAGGAGCGATCCGCCACGATCTCGGTAAAGTGGTTCTGGCCGATCAGGTTGACCGGTGTGCCGTCGGAAAGGAGCAGCACACATGAGGCAGGGAGGTCGAGCTGAACCAAGGGGGGTTCGTCTCCTTCTGTTTCCAGAACCAGCATCCGCTCCCCGGTGGCGATCCCGGCCCGCAGGGTGATGGCGGAAAGGCCGGGCAGGTCCAGGTCGAGCGCATCGAAGAGGCCAGAGAGGAGGGGGTGAAGGATCAGACAACTCTCGATGGGCACGACCCGGTGGCTGGCAGTGGTGCGGAAGCCCAGGCCCCCTTCGGGAGCGGGGTGAAAGCGGGCCTGGTTCCGGTAGGCCCAGCCGGTGGGGTCGGGCAGGGTGGGGCGCACCGGTGGCTCGGGAATCCGGCCAACGCGGGCCATCTGGTCCGTCACCACTTCCGTTTTGAGCCGGAGCTGCGCCTCGTAGGCGATGTGCTGCCACTGGCAACCGCCGCATCCCTCCGGCCCGAAGTAGGGACAGGGTGGGGGGACCCGGTCCGGCGATGGTTCCAGCACCTCCAGCAATCGGGCGTGGGCGTACCGGCCGCGGTCTTCGATCACCTCTATCCGCACCGTTTCGCCGGGCAGGGCATAGGGGACAAAGTAGACCTTTCCTTCGTGCCGCCCGAACGCTGCACCGCCGTGGGCCATGCCGGTCAGTTGAACCGTCGGTGTGTTTTCCACTCCTGTCCCCTGAGAGGATTATACCACCGGCGGGGGTTCTGTCCAGCTCATTTTTGTGCTCTTGCCCCTTGTCGGGTACAATTTTGATGGAGAAAATTATGGGGGCGGAGTGGGTGGTGGTACGGAAGCTGGACTCGGAGGGCAGGGAGGTGACGGCCTACCCTGGCCGGGTCGTGGCCCGCACACCTGCATCGGTGGTCCTGGACACCCGCTGGGAACGGCCGCCGCTGGACCTGGGGTATGTGGTCCTGGAGCCAGGGGACCGGTGGCGGGAGCGTTTCTATGCCGATCGGTGGTACAATGTCTTCGAGATCCACGCCGCCGACGGCCGGCTGAAGGGGTGGTACTGCAACATCTGCCGTCCGGCCCGGATCACCGAGACGGAGGTCAGCGCGGAGGACCTGGCGCTGGACCTGTGGGTGGACTCAGGGGGGCGGGTGATGGAGCTGGATAAGGAGGAGTTCGCCGCTCTGCCGCTGGCTGCTGGCGAACGGGCGGCGGGGCTGGCGGCGCTGGCCTGGTTGCGGGAGCAGGCGGCGCAGGGACTGGAGCCTTTCGTGCCGGAGACGGAGGAAGGAATGGGGGAACTACTGGAGGCTGTGGTGGGAAGGCTCCTGCGGGAGCGGGGGCTGAAGCTGGCGGTGGCCGAATCCTGCACCGGGGGGTTGATCAGCCACCGCATCACCGACGTGCCGGGCAGCTCCGACTACTATCCAGGATCGGTCACGGCCTACGCCAACGAGGTCAAAGAGGCGCTTCTGGGGGTGCGTCACGATACGCTCTGCCGGCACGGGGCGGTCAGTGAGGAGACGGCGCGGGAGATGGCGGAGGGGGTCCGGCGAGTGCTGGGGGCCGACCTGGGATTGGCGGTGACGGGGGTCGCCGGTCCCACCGGCGGGACGCCGGAGAAGCCAGTGGGGCTGGTCTACATCGCGCTGGCCACACCGGATGGGGAGTGGGTGGAACGGCATGTCTGGAAGGGGGACCGGTGGGCCAATAAGGCCGCCTCCGCTGAGGCTGCGCTGGACCTGGTGCGCCGATATCTGGAGGGGGAGTTAGGCGGACACAGAGACGCAGGGACAGGGAGACGCGGAGACGTGGGCGGATCTGCGCTGCTTCTCTGAATTCTCCGCATCTCTGCGGTTTTCATGGGGATTCCGATGGCGGCGGGACCTCGACTTCGCCTTCCGGCCCCCACCCCCGGGCGCAGACCTCCCCCCGCCCGCACAGGGTCCCCAGGGGCTGGCCGTTGACCACGGCGATCAGCCCGGCCCCGTTGCCCGTTTCCACCACCACCAGCTCCTCTCCGGCCCAGCTCTGGGGGGTTTCAGGGGAGAGCACGCCCTCGAAGGCCACGAACCCATCCACTGCCACCCGCACCCAGACGTGCTCCAGAGGCTCGAGGGTGAGCGTGATGCCGCCGCCCGCTGCGACGGGGAAGGTGGGGGTTGCCTGCGGCGCAGCGGTCTGAGCAGGGGTGATGGGGGTCGTCACAGGGGGCAGGGGGGATAGCCCCTCCAGGATAGGGGTAGTCGCTGCAGGCGTCGTCTCCCTGCCGCCCGGCAGGCCGGACCGGCCCAGCAGCCACACACCCACCAGCACCAGCAGCGCCACCACCCCCACCACGCCGATGACCTGAAGCCAGCGCCAGGGGAAGGGGGCGGCAGCCCTCTCCGGGGAGGGGGTGAGGCCGGCAGGTTGAGGGGTGGGCCGGGCAACGGGGGCTGGCTCCGGGCGGCCGCCGTATACCTCCTGTTCGTAGCGGGAAATGGCTTCTTCCGGGGAGAGGCCCAGGAAAGAGGCATAGCGGCGCAGGAAGCCGCGGACCTGTGGCTCCCCTCCGGGCATCACGTCGTAATCCCCCGCTTCCAGCGCCTCCAGATACCGGACGCGGATGCGGATCGCCGCCTCGACATCCCGGAAGGTGAGGCCTCTGGCTTCGCGGGCTGTTCGTAGCCAGGTGCTCAGGTTTTCCATTGCGTTGCTATCTATCCGACTCTGCCAGCTCTCCGGCAGAACCCTCTGCCCCTTCGGCCTGGACCACTACCCGCACCTGTGCCTCCACTTCGTGGCTCAGGCGCACCGCCACCCTGTGCTCGCCGACCTCGCGCAGGGGGTCGCTCAGGACCTTCCGCCGGTCGAACGGGATGCCCAGTGCGTGCTCCAGGGCCTCGGCGATGTCGGCCGTGGTGATGGAGCCGTAGAGGCGGCCGGTAGGGCCGGCTTTGGCCTGGAAGGTCAGCGTCAGGGCAGAGATCTTCCCCGCCAGCTCCGCTGCCCGCTCCGCCAGCCGTGTCTCCCGCGCTGCCTGGGCCTTCAGTTGCTCCTGAATTGCTTTGACCGAGCCGGGCGTGGCCGCTTCGGCCAGCCCTCTGGGGAACAGATAGTTTCGGGCATATCCGGGGGCCACTTCTTTGATTTCACCCCTGGTCCCCAGCCCGGAAACGTCTTGTTTCAGGATGACTTTCATCGGCGGCCTCGCTTCCTGGTGGAATGCGCTCAGGGGGATATGATACACCGAAAGTGGAAAAAACTCAAACGGGAGTGGTTTTTCTCCGTCCATCAGGCACTGCAAAGATGCGCTCGAAGGCGGAAAGCAACTGGCGGGCGGCGCGCTCCCACGTGAACCGGGCGGCCTGTTCCAGTCCACGGGCGACCATCTCCCGCCGCAACTCTTCATCTTCCAGCGCCCGTTCCATCGCTTCTGCTATTTCCTGCTCGTCCCAGGGGTTCACAAGCAGCCCGGCCCCTCCGACCACCTCCGGCAGGCTGGAGGCCTCTGAGCAGACGACAGGGACACCACAGGCCATCGCCTCCAGCGCCGGCAGGCCGAATCCCTCGTAGAAGGAGGGAAAGACAAAAAGGGAGGCGTTCCGGTAAAGAGCTGGCAGGTCCTCTTCCCTTACGAAGCCCAGAATGCGGACCCGATCCCCATATCTTTCAGCTTCCTTCAGAACTTCTTCGTAGAGCCAGCCTCGCCCACCGGCGATGACCAGTTGGCCCTGAAACTTCAGGCAGGCAAAGGCGCGGATGAGGCGGACGAAGTTCTTGCGCGGCTGGAGGGTCCCCACAGAGAGGACGTAGGGCTGCCCGCCGAAGCCGTAGCGGGCCTGCAGCCGCTCCCGCTCCCCTGGCTCCCGCTCCGGGTGGAAACGGGAGGAGACCCCACTGTAGAGCACCTCCACCTTCTCTGGCGGTGTGCCCAGCAGGCGGATCAGGTCGTTGCGGGTGGCCTCCGAATCGGCCAGCACCCGGTCGGCGCGGGCCACAGAGCGAGGGACTACCCGGCTCAGGTATTGCACCAGCTTGGGGACGAAGTGGTCAGGGTAGTGGAGAAACG
>JBDOIF010000129.1:0-53969 GCA_041082215.1 Anaerolineae bacterium | reverse complement strand
CGGCCCCGCCCTTCTATAACTACCTCTTGTTGTTCTGGGAGGTGCGATGGCTGCCGAAAAGACTCTGACGGGATCGCCTCCCCCGCCCGATCCCGACCTTTCTGTAGGCCTGCAACTGGTCCGACGGGCCCGTCGGCAGCGGCTGATTGAGACGGTGAAAGTCGGTATTGTCTGGTTCGTCCTCATTGCTCTGTTGACCGGCGGCCTCCTGCAGCTTCGCTTCGAGCCCGGATATATCCTTCAGCACTTCGGCTTTGTCCTTCAGGGCGTGCTCACTACTATTGGCGTCTCCATGGCCTCGATCGCCATCGCCTCGGTGCTCGCCCTCTTCGGCGCGCTGGGCCGTATGTCGCGCAACCCCATCGCCCAGGGGATCTCCGGCTTCTACATTTCCGTGATCCGTGGAACACCTCTTCTCATCCAGATTTATTTCATTTACCTCGGATTGCCCCAGATCGGGCAACAACTGATCCGCCTGGGCCACCCCGAGCTTGGGCGGCTCTTCACATTGAGCGAGATCCAATCGGGTATCCTGGCCCTCAGCCTGAACTACGGCGCCTATATGACCGAAATCTTCCGCGCCGGCCTGCAATCCGTGGGCCACGGACAGCACGAAGCAGCAGCCGCTCTGGGGATGACCCGCACCCAGATGCTCCGCCGCATCATCCTGCCCCAGGCCATCCGTGTCATTATCCCCGATATCGGCAATCAGTTCATCGCCATGCAAAAGGACTCCGCCCTCGTCTCGGTGATGGGGGTGTGGGAGATCACCTTCCGGGCCAACCGCTTCGCCCGTAAGGACAGCAAGTTCATCGAAATGTTCCTGGTCGCTGCAACTCTGTACTGGATTCTGACCATCATCTCCTCCTGGCTGCAAAGCCGGTTGGAACGGCGGATGGCACACGCCTATGAACGGTAAGCCCATCGTCCGCGTACAGAACCTCCATAAATGGTTCGGCCTCCTGCACGTGCTGCGGGGGATCTCACTGGAGGTCTATCCCTCCGAAGTCGTCGTCGTCATCGGCCGCAGCGGGTCGGGGAAATCCACTCTGCTGCGCTGCATCAACCTGCTCGAAGAGCCAACCAGCGGCCATGTGGAAATAGACGGCGTCGCTGTGGAGGCCGGCGAGGGGTGCATCACGCCCGAGTGTCGCGGCCGCGTGCGCGACCTGCGGCTGAAGACCGGCATGGTCTTCCAGGAGTTCAATCTCTTCCCCCACATGACCGTCCTGGAGAACATCATTGAAGCGCCTATACTGGTCAAAGGGATCCCCCGTGAGGAGGCTATCGCCAAAGCCGAGGAACTCCTGCGCTGGGTCGGGCTGGAGGATAAGCGGGACGTCCATCCCATCCGCCTTTCTGGCGGGCAGAAACAGCGGGCCGCCATCGCCCGGGCGCTGGCGATGGAGCCCCAGGTGATGCTCTTCGACGAGCCCACGTCGGCCCTCGACCCCGAACTGATCGGCGAGGTGCTTTCCGTGATGAAGGAGCTGGCCCGGGAAGGGACGACGATGATTATCGTCACCCATGAGATGGGGTTCGCCCATGAGGTAGCAGATCGGGTCATCTACATGGAAGAGGGGATCGTCGTCGAGGAAGGCCCCCCCGACCAGATTTTCACCGAGCCGCGTGACCCCCGTACCCTCCAGTTCCTGGGTCGGATCATCGAGAGCGGCCGGCTGGTCTGAGCGGCCGACAGCCGCCAGGCAGTGGGGAGGGCCTGTGTTGGACCTGGAGACGCTCCTTCGTGTTCCGGCGGTGGACCCCGACTACGGGTTTGACCTTGCCCCGGATGGACGGGCGGTGGCCTTTTCCCACAACGCCACGGGCGGCTGGGAGGTGTATGTCCTGCCGCTGGCCGCTCCAGCCGCACCCGCCCGTTTCACCGATGGCCCCGGGGCGAAGCGGGCCCCCCGCTGGGCCCCCGACGGCCGCCGTCTGGCCTACCTGGTGGACCTGGACGGGGGCGAGGAGTACGACATCTGGCTCGGCGACGCGGAACGGGGCCTCCACATCAACCGGACCCCCGACACGCCTTACGCCATTCAGCCAGCATATGCCTGGTCGCCCGACGGCCGGTTCATCGGCTTTGCCGCCAACCCCTCGGGCCGGTTCCATACCTATATGATGGACGTCCAGACCGGGGCGGCCTGTCCCCTCCTCTCCCTCCCCTATCACGACTACATCGTGACCTGGTCGCCCGATGGGGCGTGGCTGGCCGTGATCGCCGAGACGGAGGGGCAGGACACCGATGCTTTCCTGGTCTCCCCAGCAACAGGGGAACACCGCCTGCTGACGGACGCCGGAGGTTCGCCCCTCCGCGCCCGCGACGTGGCCTGGTCGCCCGACGGCTCCGCCCTGGCCTTCTCCGCGCCCCAGGGCGACCACCTCGCCCTCGGCATCTACGACGTGGCCTCCGGCCAGGCGCGATGGGTTGCCGGAGGACGGGCAGACCGGGAAGGTCCGGCCTGGGCGCCGGATGGCCGACGGCTGGCCTGCGTCCTCAACGAGGGGCCGACGGCGGCCCTTTCGGTGCTGGACCTGGAGAATGGGACAGAGGCAGTCTACCGGGTCGGCCCGGGCATCCACAGCCGGCCCTCCTTCACGCCGGACGGCGCGCGGCTCCTGTTTGTCTTCGACAGCCCTCACGACCCAGCCGACCTGTGGTCGCTGGACCTGCGGGATGGGGCGCTGGCGCGGCTGACCCACTCCCTCCCCCCGGAGCTACGGGACGCTCCACTGGTGGCTCCCGAGCTTGTCCATTACCCTGCCCCGGACGGACGGATGGTACCTGCTCTTCTCTACCGCCCGCCGGGGGTCGCCGGACCCGCCCCGGCGGTGCTCCTCATCCACGGCGGCCCCAACTGGATCAGCCGGGTCACTTGGGACCCGGTGGTGCAGCATATGGTCAGCCGCGGCTGGGTCGTCCTGGCCCCCAACTACAGGGGGTCCATCGGCTATGGCCGGGAATGGCAACTGGCCAACCGGTTCGACCTGGGCGGGGCGGATGCCGACGACGTGGCCGCCGGCGCGGACTACCTGATCCGCAGAGGGCTGGCCGATCCCTCGCGCATCGCCGTCACTGGCCGCAGCTACGGCGGCTACCTGACCATGGTCTGCCTGACCCGCTTCCCACAGCAGTGGGTGGCCGGGTCGGCGGTCGTCCCCTTCCTCAACTGGTTCACCGGCCACGCCAACTCAAGGGAAGACCTGCAGCACTGGGACCTGGAGAACTTCGGCCATCCGGAGCGGGACCGGGAGCTGTATTACGAGCGGTCGCCTTACTTCTTCCTCGACCGGGTGCAGGCGGCGGTGCAGTTGATCGCCGGGGCGCATGACCCCCGCTGCCCGGCCAGCGAGTCGGTCCAGGCCTGTGAGGCTCTCAGGGCGGCGGGGAAGCGATGCGACCTGGCCCTGTACCCGGATGAAGGGCATGAATTTCTCAAAACGGACAACATCCTGGACGCGGAGCGGCGGCGGATTTCCTTCCTGGCCGAGGCGCTGGAGGGCGGGCAGTGAGGGTAGCGGTCAAGTTGCTGGCGACCTACAGCAAGTACCTGCCGGAGGGGGCAGAGGGTTCCGCCTACGAGGTGGAGGTGACCCCCGGGACCACGGTGGACGAACTGGTGGCGACGCTGCCGGTGCCCGGCGGTGATGCCAGCGTCGTCCTGGTCAACGGCCGCGGCCCCCAGCCCGGCCAGGTTCTCAGGGAAGGGGACGTCGTCTGCCTCTTCCCCGCCATCGCCGGCGGCTGACAAACCAGCAACCAGCAACCAGTAACGAGCAACCAGCAACAAGGAGGTGGGTGAGAATGTATGGCTGGCACGGCAAGGTCCTGCGGGTGAACCTGACCACAGGGGAGATCCGGACTGAGTCGGTGGATCCACAGATGGCGCGCGATTTCATCGGCGGGCGCGGATGGGCCATCCGCTATCTCTATGACGAGATAGACCCCAGGGTTGAGCCTCTTTCGCCGGAGAACAAACTGATCTTTGGCACGGGACCACTCACAGCAACCCCTGCCCCGACCGGTAACCGGTATATGGTGGTGACCAGGTCGCCGTTGACGGGGGCGCTCTCCTGCTCCAACTCCGGCGGCTTCTTCCCCACGGAGATGAAACGCACGGGCTTGGACCTGTTCATCTTCGAGGGAAGGGCGGAGCGGCCGGTCTATCTGTGGGTGCGCGACGGCAAGGCGGAACTGCGGCCGGCGGATCACCTCTGGGGGAAGGACGTCTTTGAGACGGAGGACGCGGTGCGGGCGGAGACGGAGACGCACGCGCGGGTGGCCTGCATCGGGCCGGCAGGGGAGCGATTGGCGCGGATCGCCGCAATTATGAACGACAAGCACCGCGCGGCGGCCCGTTCCGGCGTGGGGGCGGTAATGGGGTCGAAGAACCTCAAGGCGGTGGCCGTGCGCGGCACCCGGGCCCCCGCCCTGGCCCATCCCGAAGAGATGAAAGCCCTCTGCCTGGAGGTGGTCGAGGAGGTGAAAAAGGCGGTGGAGGCAGGGTCGTCCCTCCGGGTCTACGGCACCGCCTACGTGCCGCCAGTGACCAACGAGGTCGGCATCCTCCCCACCCGCAACTTCCAGACGGGGGTCTTTGCACACGCCGAGGACATCTCCGGGCGAGCTCTGCGAAGTAAATACCTTATCCGCCCTAAAGCCTGCTATGGCTGTCCCATCGCCTGCGGCCGGCTCACGCGGGTCAACGAGCCACCCTACGTGGGGGAGGGGGAGGGGCCGGAGTATGAGACCATCGCCTCCGTCGGTAGCGCATGTGGGGTGGGCAATCTGGCGGCGATCACCTATGCCAACTACCTCTGCAACCAACTGGGGCTGGACACCATCTCCACTGGCGTTACCATCGCCTGCGCGATGGAGCTTTATGAGCGGGGCATCCTCCCTGAGAGCGACATCGGTATGCCGCTTCGGTTCGGTGATGCCGACGCGATGATCGAGATGGTCCGCCGCGCGGGCCTGCGGGAAGGGTTCGGCGACCTGATTGCCGAAGGGAGCTACCGCCTGGCCGAACGGTACGGCCATCCTGAGTATGCGATAGTTGCCAAAAAGCAGGAGTTCCCCGGCTACGACCCCCGCGGGGCCAAGGGGATGGGACTCCTCTACGCCACCTCCAACATCGGCGCTTCCCACATGGCGGGCGACATCGCCTACATGGAGGTTTTCGGCGTCCCCAAGCGACTCGACCCGCTGGCGATTGAGGACAAGCCGGCCTACGTGAAGTACTTTGAGGACATCTTTACCATTGTGGACGCGGCCGGTTTATGCGTCTTCCTGAGCATCCGCCACCTCTTCGAGCCGACCTATCGGCTTGAGCCGGTGCGGATCTCCCGGATGATGGAATATGCAACGGGCGCCGGGTATGATGAGGAGACGCTGCTTAAGGCGGGGGAGCGGGTGTACAACCTGGAGCGGATGTTCCTGATCCGGGCCGGCTTCACCCGCGCCGACGACACCCTGCCGCCGCGGATGCTGGGGGAGCCGATGCCCGAGGGTGCGGCGAAGGGGCACGTGGTGGAGCTGGATACGATGCTGCCGGAATACTACCGGCTGCGGGGGTGGGACGAGAACGGAGTCCCCACCCGGGAGAAGCTGGCGGAACTGGGGCTGGCCTAGGTTCCCGTTTTGTGGGTGCAGGGGCACGCCATCGGCGTGCCTCTGTTTTTGTTCACCTCAGATCAGTTTGGTCTCCACCCGCTCGGTCACACTCAGCCCACGGCGGCGGAGCTCCTCGACAAAGGGGCGGGCCGGGACGAAGCGCTCCACCCCTCCCGCGCCGCGCGGCGTCTGCCCGCGGGCCATCATCTCGGCGACGACCGCCGCACTCCAGCCGGTGCAGCGTTCCATCGCCGTGAAGCCGGTCTCGTCGTCGAAGTGGTCTATCAGCTCGACCACCACCTCCGCGTCCCGACCGTCCTTCTTCCCCACCGCCTTCACGCGGACGATGACGGTATCTTTGTCTCCGGGGAAGGTGACCTTCGGCTCGAAGAGGGCGTGGAAGACCTCCCGCGGCACGATCTCCGTGTCGCCGACCCGGATCGGCTTCAGGTCCCACAGGCCCAGGTCGTAGAAGGCGCGCAGTTGGGCGAAGTGGCCGGGATGGCGGAGCGTCTTGTTCTGCAATGTCCGCAGCCGTCCCTCAAAAGTCCACGGCATCGTGCTCGTTCCCCCACCAGCGATGAAAGCCTCCAGCGTGCCAATCGGCTCGGGGAACTCGACGGTCTCCAGTTCGGTCATCGGCTCCACCTCGACGATCTTCCCATCGCGGAGGAAGATGGCCGGTTCAGCATACTCGTTGGTCAGCCCGGCGATGTTGAAGGTGAGCAGATAGTTGAAGGGAGGGCGGGGGTTCTGGGGGACCCCGCCGTCCCACATAAAGACGTCGGTGGCTTCGTCCAGCAGTTCCATCGCGTAGACGATGAGGCTGGAGCCAAGGCCGGGGACCTGACCGCAGTCGGGGATGACGCTCACCCCGGCGGCGCGGGCCTGTTCGTCGCAGGCGTGCTGCTGGCGGACGATGCCGGTGTTGCCGCCCAGGTCGCACAGGCTGCAGTGGGCGCGGATAGCGGCCTGGGTGATGCCCAGGTTGAAGGTATAGGGCACGGCGCTCAGGCAGGCGTCCACCCCGGTGAGCAGCCGCTCCACCGCTTTCAGGTCGGTCACATCCACCCGGGCCGGTTCGGCCACTGTTGTGCCAAGCATCCGGTTGACCCGCCCGGCGGCGCGGTGGGCGGCCTCGGGGTCCAGGTCGGCCAGGACGACCCGCCGGGCCTCTCCCCAGCGGGCCATATCGTAGGCGGCAGCGGTCCCCTGGCGGCCGGCTCCGAGGACGGCGTAGGTGTAGGACATGACCTCCTCCTTAAACAAAAAAGATGTGGCGCAAAAATTTATTTTGCGCTTGTGCAAGATAAATCTTGCGCTACAAATTCAACAAATGCGCTAAATTTATTTTGCGCTTGCGCAAGATAAATCTTGCGCTACAAAAGCGGGATTACACGGCATGGCAGGCGACGAAGTGGCCGCCACCGATGTCGCGCCAGGCTGGCTCCTCTTCCGTACAGACAGACCTGGCCTCGGGGCAACGGGTATGGAAGCGGCAGCCCGGCGGCGGATCCACAGGGCTGGGGACATCCCCTTCGAGGACGATGCGCTTTCGCTGCCGTTCCACTGAGGGGTCGGGGACCGGCACGGCGGAGAGGAGCGCGCGGGTATAGGGATGAATGGGGTGGTCGTACAGCTCGTCTTTCTGTGCCAGTTCGACCAGCTTCCCCAGATACATCACGGCGACGCGGTCGCAGATGTGGCGGACCATACTCAGGTCGTGGGCGATGAACAGGTAGGTCAGCCCCAGTTGGTCCTGCAGGTCCTCCAGCAGGTTGACGATCTGGGCCTGGATGGAGACGTCGAGGGCGGAGATCGGCTCGTCGCAGACGATGAAATCAGGGTTGGAGGCCAGGGCACGCGCGATGCCGATCCGCTGCCGCTGACCGCCGGAGAACTCGTGGGGGTAGCGGTTGATGAAGCGGGGGTTGAGGCGGACCAGGCGGAGGAGTTCCTGGACCCGCTCCACCTGTTCGGCCGGGGTGCCGATGTGATGGGCCCTCAGCGGCTCGCTGATGATGCGGGCGATGGTCATCCGCGGGTTGAGGGAAGCGAAGGGGTCCTGGAAGATCAACTGCATCCGGCGGCGCATCCGCCGCAGTGCCTCTCCGCGGAGGGCGGTGAGGTCCACCCCATCGAAGATCACCTGCCCGGCGGTGGGCCGATAGAGCTGGAGGATCGTCCGCCCCGCCGTGGTCTTGCCGCACCCGCTCTCGCCCACCAGCCCCAGCGTCTCGCCGGGGTAGATGTCGAAGGAGATGCCGTCCACAGCGTAGACCGCGCCGACCTGGCGCCGGATGAGGATGCCCCGGGTGATGGGAAAGTATTTCTTGAGGTTTCGGACCTGCAACAGGGGTTCCGGGTCGTTCATCGCAGCCTCCCCGTCGTCACGTCAACCCAGCAGGCGACCCGGTGGCCGGAGTGGACAGGTTGCAGGTCCGGGTTCTTCTCGCGGCATTCGGGCCGGGCATAGGAACAGCGTGGGGTGAACGGACAGCCCGGTGGCAGCCCCAGCAGGTCGGGTGGGAGGCCGGGGATCACTGCCAGCCGCTGGTTGCTGGTCCGATCCACCCGAGGGAGGGAGGCCAGCAGGGCGAGGGTGTAGGGGTGGCGGGGGTTGCCGTAGATCTCGCCCACCGGCCCCTCCTCGACGATGAAGCCAGCGTACATCACGATCACCCGTTCGGCGATCCCGGCGATCACCCCCAGGTCGTGGGTGATCCAGATGACCGCCATGCCGAGCCGGTCGCGGAGCGCCTTCACCAGGTCAACGATCTGGGCCTGGATGGTTACATCGAGGGCGGTGGTCGGTTCATCGGCGATGAGGATGCTGGGACTGCACGAGAGGGCCATAGCGATCATCGCCCGCTGGCGCATCCCGCCGGAGAACTGATGGGGATAGTCGTCGAGCCGCTCGGCGGCGCGGGGGATGCCGACCATCTCCAGCAGTTCGGCTGCGCGCTCGCGCGCCTCCTTCCGGCTCATCCCCAGGTGAAGCCGCATCGGCTCCGTCAGTTGGTCGCCCACGGTGAACACAGGGTTGAGGGAGGTCATCGGGTCCTGGAAGACCATCGCGATTTCCCGGCCGCGGATCTGTTGCATCTCCTCCTCAGAGAGCCGGAGGAGGTCCCGCCCCCGGTACAGCGCCTCTCCGGCGACGATGCGGCCCGGCGGTTCGGGGATCAGCCGCATCAGGGAGAGAACGCTGACGCTCTTGCCGCAGCCGCTCTCGCCGACGATCCCCAGCGTTTCCCCTTCCTCCAGGGTGTAGGAGATTCCGTTGACGGCGCAGACGACGCCGTCCAGCGTGTAGAAGCGGGTGGTGAGATCGCGCACTTCGAGCAGTGGACTCACGTCGGGCCTCCTATCCGGTCTCCGCCAGCGCGCGGGGGTCGAGCGCGTCCCGCAGCCCGTCGCCGAGGAAGTTGATCCCCAGCACGGTCAGCAGGATCAGCATACCGGGGAAGAACCACATCCAGGGCTCCGTCTCCAGGTGATGGTAGGCCTGATCGAGCATATTGCCCCAGGTGGCGGTGGGGGGCTGGACGCCCAGGCCGAGGAAGCTGACGTAAGCCTCGGAGAGGATGGCGCTTGCCACATCCAGAGTAGCGGCGACGACGATGGGGGCGATGGAATTGGGCAGGATATGTTCGAAGATGATGGTGGTGTTCCGCGCCCCGGCACACCGCGCTGCGGTGACAAATTCCTGTTCCCGGAGGGCCAGGAAGTTGGCCCGCACGATCCGCGCCAGGTACATCCAGCTGGTGAGGCCGATGACGCCGATGATGACGATGACGCTCCCGCTGAAAGAGCGGCCGAGAAACTGGAAGGTGGGGATCTTGCCGCCGAACATCTTGGCCAGGATGATCAGCAGGAAGAGCTGGGGGATGTTGAAGACCGCCTCGGTAAAGCGCATCAGGATGCTGTCCACGACGCCGCCGTAGTAGCCAGCGATGGCGCCGATCAGCGTGCCGACGATGAGGGAGACGACCACGGCCAGGACGCCCACAATGATCGAGATCTGACCGCCATAAATGGTGCGGGCCAGGATGTCCCGGCCGGTTGTGTCGGTGCCGAAAGGGTGCTCCCAGGACGGCGGGGAGAGGCGCACGGAGAGGTCGTTATAATTGGCGTCCGCCTCGGAGAAGACCAGGGAGCCGATGAAGATATAGAGGAATATGGCGATGAGGATACCGGCTCCCGCCAGAGCCATCTTGTGGCGGCGGAAGCGGCGCCAGGCCACCTGCGCCGGCGTCAGCGGCGGCCGCTCCGCCTGTTCTTCGAAAACCTCCCAGGTCACTTCGGTCGTTGCCATCGTCGCTTCCCTCAATCATAACGGATCCGCGGGTCGAGGAAGGTGTAGGTGATGTCGGTGATGATCTGGAAGAGGACGACCAGCGTGGAGATGATGACCAGGATGCCCATCAGCACAGGGATGTCGGTATCCTGTGCCGCGTCCCAGAAGAGCCGCCCCATCCCCGGCCAGGCAAAGATGGACTCGGTGACCACCGCCCCGCTGAGCAATAGCGGCAGGTCCATCCCCAGGATCGTCACCAGCGGCAGCGCGGCGTTCTTCAGGGCGTGCTTGAGGATCACGGTGCGGCGTGGCAGCCCTTTGGCCCAGGCGGTGCGGATGTAGTCCTGATTGATCACCTCCAGCATCTGGGCACGGACGTAGCGGGAGTAGCCGGCGATGCTGATGATGGAAATCGTCGCCACCGGCAGTGCCAGATGCCAGAGGATCTGCGACACTGTGGGGCCGACCGCCAGGTCATACATTCCGACGGTGGGGAAATAAGGCAGGCCCCAGCGCTTGAAGTTGACGGCGAAGATGTACATCAGGATCAGCGCCAGCCAGAAGACCGGCATCGAATAGCCAATAAATGAGAAGGCAGTGGCTGCGTAATCAAGGGTTGAGTACTGCCGCAGGGCGGAATAGATGCCAATGGCGAGCGAGAAAATGAGGATCACTATCTCGCTGGTCAGCATCAACAGGAGGGTGTTGCCCACCCGCTCCCTGATAATCTCCAGCACCGGCCGTCGTTCGGTAAAAGAGGTGCCGAAGTCGCCGCGGAGGATCCCCCGCCGGGCGCCGCGGGCGTCGGCCACCCCGTCCCCATCGGTGTCAACCCCCATCCAGTCGTTGCCCACCAGCCAGACGACGTACTGGACCAGGATGGGCCTATCCAGCCCCAACTGCCGGGCCAGGCGGGCCCGGTCCTCGGCGCGGATGCGCCGACGCCCCCCGAAAGAGGCCAGGGGGTCCCCCATTTCGTTGGCCAGAATAAAGAGGATGACGCTGATGATCAACAGCAACGGGATCGCCTGTAACAGACGGCGCACAATGTATCGGCCCATTCCACGCTCTCCCGCAGATTTGAGCGAGGGGGGAAGGAGGACCGTCCCCCCTCCCCCCTCTGGTAAGATCGTTCAGCTTACTCGGGGACGTCCCACTCGAAGGCGTTCCAGAAGCAGTCCACCGGCCCGATGCGGATGTTCTGGATGCGCGTGTTCACTGCCCAGATGTCGGGGTCGGTCCGCAGGCCCACCCAGTACACCTTCTCGTGTATGATGCGCTCGATCTGGTAGTACAACTGGATCCGCTGCTCCACATCGGCTGTCACCGCCTGCTCCTGGAGCAGGGGGTCCAGTTCCGGGTCGCAGACGCCGTACCAGTTGGTCCCGTAGGGGTTCTCCTCGGAGACCCTCTCCGAGCACAGCCAGTAGGGGGTGTTGGGATCGGGAAATTCGTAGGCCCCGTCCGACCACTGGGCGATGTCGTACTGACCGGTAGCGATGGGCCCTTCGTCGGCGTAGGAGTTCCAGATGGTGTCGTAGGAGTAGTTGACGATCTCCGTGCCGATCCCCACCTCGGCCAGCATCTGCTGGATGACGACCTGCATCGCCTCGCGCAGCTCGTGGCCGGAGGTAGTGGAGTAGCGCAGGACGAGCTCCACGCCGTCCTTATCCCGCGTGCCGTCCCCGTTGGTGTCGGTCCACCCGGCCTCGTCCAGCAGCGCCGCAGCGGCCTGCGGATCATAGGGATAGGGCTCGATGCTGGGGTCCTCCCACGGTGTGTCATACCAGAAGGTCCTGGGGATCTTGTACAGGCCGTAGAACAGCTCGTCAATGATCTTCTGCCGGTCCACCGCCATCACGATCGCCTGGCGGACGCGCACGTCCTGCAGGGCGGGGTGGCCGGTGTTCGGATCCAGGTTGAAGAACCAGGATTCGATGTAGCCGGAGGGGACCGTCACCATCTCGAAGTTTTCCAGCGCATCAATGGTCGGCTTATCGGCAGCGCTGAGGAAGACGCCGATGTCGGTGTCGCTCGCCTGGATGGCAGCCATCTGCGCCTCCGTATCGGGCACGATGCGGATGAAGATCTGGTCCAGCTTCGGGCGGCCACGCCAGTAGTTGGGATTGGCCTCGAAGACGATGTGGCTGGCGGCCTGCCACTCCTTGAAGACGAAGGGGCCGTTCCCCACAGTGGGGGCCCGGTTCCATTCGGCGTTGTCAATGGTGCCCTCCGCCTCGAAGACCGGCTCCAGGATGTGCTTGGGCAGGACGTCCTTGAACATCATATACCAGGCGGCATACGGCTCGGTCAGTTTGATCTGCAGCGTGTAATCGTCCAGTGCGGTGACGCTCTCGACGTAGGTGTCGTAGGGGTAACGGGTCTGGATGCTGTTGCCGTCCGCCATAATCATCTCGTAGGTAAAGACGAAGTCGTGGGCCGTGACCGGCTCCCCGTCCGACCATTTTGCATCCTGCCGCAGTTTGATCGTGATGGTCAGGCCATCCTCCGAAAGCCCGCCGTTCTCTGCAGTGGGGATCTCCGCCGCCATCTCCGGGACCATCTCCAGGTTTTCGTTATGTGACCAGAGACCCACCAGGAAGAGGTCCCGCGCCACCCAGGCAAACCACATCTGGGTGTACCACGGGTTCAGGTTGTCCGGCTCTTCAAAAAAGGTGATGGTGACGCTCTTCGGAGCCGCTGCCTCGGTCGGGGCTTCCGTGGCGGCCTCGGTGGGGGCTTCCGTGGCGGCCTCGGGGGGGGCCTCGGTTGCAGTGGGTGTCGCCTTGGGCGCGCAGGCCGCCAGCAGCAGGACAATGACCGCCAGGATGCTCAGCACCCCATAGAGTCGGGGGCGTATGCTCTCTCCCATCTCGCACCTCCTCTACTGAAAAGGACTCAGCGGTTTTGCTCCAGGCAACTGCTCAGCCTGATCCACATCTGGCTCCCCCTTCTCACCACCTCCTTTCTGCCGCAGCGCCTGCCCCTGCCTAACCGACCAGCAGAGCTTCCGCCTCGCGCATCACCTCGTCCAGCGCGCGCTCCTGTTCCGGACTCAGGGGCGGAACTTCGTGCCCGGCCAGGATCCGCTCCGCCTCCGCCTGGGCCCGCTCTGCCATTCCCTCCTGGCCTTCCCGCACCCACTGCTCCCAGCCCTGCCGCACGGCCAGGCGGGTGGTGAGGATCTCGCCGCTGCGGAGGTAGCGGACGGTGTGGCGTTCTCCGAGGAAGTTGCGGACGGTGTCCATCACTCGCCCGATGACCTCGACCGCCAGCGCGTCCTCGTCCACCGCAAACCCCCTCCGCAGGCGGTACACGCTGGCCGCGATCTCCCCATCGGCGACGATCTGGGCGTAGGAGCTGGTCACCCCCGCGTTCATCTCGCCGATCCCTGAAAGCTCGTCCGCTCCGGCCATCGCCGGCAGCACTGCGTTGACCGCCCGTTCAAACCCGTTCTGAATGTCCAGCGTGTGGGAGTTGGTGGAGAAGCCATACACGTTGACCGGTAGCCGGTAGAGGTGGCCGATCTGAACCGTGGCAGCGGAGGCCAGGCCCAATTCTACACCACCCCAGACGGAAAGTCCAGTCCGTGGCTCCATCATCGCCAGCCGGCCGCAGTAGACGATGGGGAGCCCCGGGTGCACGGACTGGGCCAGGACCACCGAGGCCAGCAGCTCGGCGTTTTGCTGGGCCAGCGCGCCGGCCAGGGAGAGAGGGGCGGTAGCTCCAGCCGTCGGGCACGGCAGAGGGGCAAAACCGATCCCCCGTCGCGCGATCTCGACAATCGCCCCGGCCACATCATCCGGAAAGATGAGGGGGCTGACAGGCGACACGCTGAGGGTGAGGACCTCCTGGGGGGGACCCAGCACGGAGGCCATCTGCACCGCCAGCCGGACCTCCGTGGGGGTCTGCACGCCCGGCCCCTGGACCGGCTTGGTGGTGTGGGGCAGGGCATGCCGGTACATCGCCAGGGACATCAGCGGACCTGGCACGTCCTGAGGGGTGAAGAGCGGCGTTATCGTCGTCGCCGCTTCAATGGCATCGAGGAGCCGTGTGCTGTCCCGCACGTCCTGTGTCGTTGCCGGCCGGCACCGGCCGGTCCGCAGGTCGTATACGTCTCTGGCCCCGCCCAGGTTGTGCCAGTGCAGCGACCCGTCCCCCAGGACCACCTCCCGGCCGTCCCGCCCCCGCACCCCGACCCGGGAGGGGCACTGCCGGAGGGCGCTCTCCGCCAGGCTGGCGGGGATCAACACCCGTTCGCCGCGGACGGTCGCGCCAGCGCCGGTAAGGACCTCCCGCGCTTCGGGGTGGGTGAGCACTACGCCGACCTCCTCCAGGATGCGCAGGGTTGCCTCGTGGATCGCCTCAACTTCGGCATCGCTCAGGATTTTCAGGCCGACCATTTTTCCCCCTCCAGTTTAACTCCTTCCTGCTGCCTCTATGACGGCTGCCCGCAGCACAGCCACGACCTCCTCGATCTGTCCTTCGGTGATGACCAGCGGCGGAGCGACCATCACATGGTCGCCTCGCACCCCATCGGCCCCGCCGGAGCCGGGGTAGAAGATCACCCCGTGCTCGAAGGCCAGGTCGCCCACAGCTCGGGCCAGGTGCTTCTCCGGTGGAAAAGGCTCCCGTGTCCGCCGGTCGGCCACGAACTCCACGGCCCACATCATCCCCAGCCCGCGGATGTCGCCCACCCAGGGCAGGTCGGATAGCGCCTCGCGGAGCCGCCGACCCAGGCAGGCTCCCCTCTCCGCCCCGACCCGCACCAGGTCGTGAGCCTCCAGATACCGGAGCGTCGCCAGCGCCGCCGCCGCCCCAACGGCGTGATGAGAAAAGGTCCCGCCGTGAACGAAATCCCCGTGCGCTTCCTGGACGGCCTTCAGGTCGGTCCCGCGGACGGCAAGGATGGAGAGGGGGAAGTATCCGCCGGTGGCCCCTTTCCCCATTACCATCACATCCGGCACTGCCCCGAAATGCTCCATCCCGAACCACCGACCGGTCCGCCCGAAACCGGTCATCACCTCATCGGCGATCAGGATCAGGCCGTATCGGTCGCAGATCTCCCGTACCAGCGGCCAGTACCCCTCCGGCGGGACCACCGCTCCCAGCGTTGCCCCGCCCACCGGTTCGGCGAGGAAGGCGGCGACCTGGTCGGGGCCCTGACGGAGGATCTCCGTCTCCAGTGCGTGGGCGCAGGCGAGGCCACAGGCCGGACAGGTCGCTCCGAACGGACAGCGGTAGCAATAGGGCGGGGGGATATGGGGCTGGTCGTGCAGCATCGGCAGGTAGAGGGCCCGCATCTTCGGCTTGCCCGTCACCGCCAGCGCGCCCAGCGTCGCGCCGTGGTAGGAGCCCCAGCGGGAGATGACCAGATGGCGGGAAGGTTCACCGCGGGCCACCTGGACCTGCCGGGCGAACTTGATCGCTGCCTCGATCCCCTCCGAGCCACTGGTGAGGAAGTAGAAGCGGGGATCGGGCAGCGGGACCCGACGGGCCAGCTCATCGCCATAGGTCTCCAGCGCGTCGGTGGTGAAGAGGGTGGCATGAAGGTAGGCCGCCCGCGCAGCCTGTTCAGCCATCGCCTGGGCGATCTCGGACACCCCGTGGCCCACGTTGGCGACGACCGCCCCGCCGGAAGCGTCAATGTAGCGGCGACCGTCGGCATCCCAGAGGTAAACCCCCTCACCCCGGACGGCGCGCGGGTGGGGGAAGGCAGGCCGTCTGTAGAAAATGTGGCTCATTGGTGTTCTCTGTGCCTCCAGGGCTTTCACACTCGCTCCACCGCCACGCTCATCCCCAGCCCGCCGCTGACGCAGAGGGTCGCCAGGCCCACCGTTTTGTCGTGGGTGCGGAGGGCGTGAAGGAGGGTAGTGAGGATACGCGCACCGCTGCAACCGGTGGGATGGCCCAGCGCCACTGCCCCGCCATGGACGTTGCGCCGCTCGGGGTCCCATTCCAGTTCCCGCTCCACAGCCAGCACCTGAGCGGCGAAGGCCTCGTTGAGTTCGATGAGGTCGAAGTCGCTCAGGGCCATGCCGTATCGCTCCAGCAGGCGATGGGTGGCGGGCACCGGACCCAGCCCCATCTCCCGTGGGTGGACCGCGCCGGAGGCAAAGCCGAGGAAGCGAGCTATCGGGGCAACCCCCAGGGTGCGGGCGTGCCCGGCGGTGGTCAGCACCAGCGCAGCCGCACCGTCGGCGATGCCAGAGGCGTTTCCAGCGGTGATGGTCCCGTCCTTCCTGAAAGCCGGGGGGAGTTTCGCCAGTTTCTCCAGCGATGTGTCGGGCCGGGGCCGCTCATCCCGGTCCACAATAACGGCCTGCCCCTTGGGGCCTGGCGCCTCTACTGGAACCACCTCCCCGGCGAAGGCGCCGCTCTCCCAGGCAGCGACCGCCTTCCGGTGGCTTTCCAGGGCGAAGGCGTCCTGCTCTTCACGGCTGATCCCGTACCGCTCCGCCAGCAGCTCCGCCGTTTCCCCCATCAGCATCTCCGCCAGCGGGCACATGTAGCCGTCGCGGTACATCGCGTCTACCAGCACGTCCTCCCCCAGCCGATAGCCCCAGCGGGCTTTCGGCAGGAGGTAGGGGATCTGGGACATCTGCTCCACGCCGCCGACCAGGACGGTCTGGTTTTCGCCGGTGAGGATGGACTGGACCCCCAGAGTGACCGCCTTGAGGCCGCTGGCGCAGGCCTTGTTGATGGTGCAGGCGGGGCGGTCCACAGGGACGCCAGCATGCCATGCCACCTGCCGGGCGACGTTGGGGCCATTCCCCGCCTGACGGGCGCAGCCGAAAATGACCTCGTCTATGGCATCGGCGGGCACGCTGGCCCGCTCCAGCGCGGCCCGGGCCGCCATCGCCCCCAGCCGGGCCGCCGGGATGTCCTTCAGCACGCCGCCGAAGGCCCCGATGGGCGTCCGGACGGCGGAGAGGATGACCACTTCTCGAACGTCCATTTTGCACTCTCCTTGGACGGCGTATGACGCATAACGTATGACGTGTGAGACCCTGCTCTGGAACCTGCCCCCATCACCGATAGATCCCCTGGGGGTCCAGCTCCTCCCGCAGGAGGCGCAGTTCCTCCGGGGTGGGCGGCTCGGTTTCCCTCAGATCGGGGGAGACACAGGGGGCCCAGCCCATCTCCCCCTGCACCTCTTCCAGCCGAACCCCCGGATGCAGGCTCACCACCACCATCTCGCCGCTGGTGGGGTCAAACCGGAAGACGCACCGATCGGTGACGACTACCTGCGGCCCCCGGCCGGGCATCCCCAGCCGCCCCCGCTCCTCTGCGCTGCCCAGATGGCCGGGGCTGGTCAGGAAGTCCAGCCGTTCCACAAAGGACCGGCGGCTCAGCCTCATGATGATAAACACCTGCCGGGCGTGGATGGCGATCTCACAGGCACCGCCGCTTCCGGGCAGGCGGACTTTGGGATGGGTGTAGTCGCCAATGACGGTGGTGTTGAGGTTGCCGTAGCGGTCAATCTGGGCGCCGCCCAGGAAGGCCACCTCCACCCGTCCTCCCTGGAGGTAGAGGCCGAAGAGGTCGGCCATAGAGCAGACGGAAAGGGCGCCGGTCACCAGGGTCGGGTCGCCGATGGAGAGGGGGAGGCGGGCCGGCCGTGCGCCATAGACCCCGCTCTCATAGATCAGCTCCAGCTCGGGAGCCACGGTCCGTTGGGCCAGGTTGCAGGCGACGTTGGGCAGTCCCACGCCGACAAAGACGGTCCGCACTCCGGCCAGCGCCCTCGCCGCGGCGACAATCATCATCTCGGAGGGAGAGTACTCGCTCATATGCACCTCTGCGATGTGGGACAACTGCTTGCAGTTGTCCTGCTATCCATAGTTGACCGGTCGGGACCAGGCCTGGGTGGGCCGGAGCCGCTCCCAGGTCTGCGGGCCCATCTTCTGCACGTACTCCGCCCGGTCCTGCAGGCCATAGACCCACTCCTCCAGCCAGGCGCGGGTGGTGGCCTCCTCCCGGCTGATCTCATCCCAGCGCAGGTAGAAGTCGTTGTCCCGGTCGTAGTAGCCCTGGGCGTAGGAGGGGTGGGCGCCGTAGGGTTCGTGGACCACTGCGTCCACGATCAGGCCGGGGATAAGGGTGCGGTTGGGGTCGGAGCGGATAACCTCTTCGTCCACCACCTCTTCCACCACGACGATCACGGCTCTGGCGGCAAAGGCGGCCTCCTTCTGAGCCCCCAGCAGCCCCCACAACTGGGTGTTGCCCTCGGCATCGGCCCGCTGGGCATGGATGATGGCGACGTCGGGGTTGAGGGGGGGCACCACGGCGATGGGGCCGTCGCCGTAAGGGCTTTCCACGAACTGGATGCGGGGGTTCACTTTCGGCAGGTCGCTGCCCACATAGGAGCGCAGGGGGAAGAAAGGGAGCCTGTAGGCCCCGGCGATGTAGCGGGCAACCATCCCGAAGTGGGAATATTCCTCCAGATCCAGGGGGGCCGGTATGCCTTTTTCCACTGCCCGTCGGATGGCATGGAGGGGGCCAACGCCGGGGTTGCCCAGGTAGGAGAAGACCAGCCTGCGCGCGCATCCGGCGGCGACCATCTGGTCGTACACCAGGTCGGGGGTCATCCGGCAGAGGGTCAGGTCGCGCCGCCCCTGGCGGATGATCTCGTGGGCAGCGGCGAAGCAGATACAGGCTGTGAAGCCCTCGATGGCCACCGTGTCCCCATCATGCACGTAGGTGGCGATGGCGTCGCGCATGGACATCAACTTCATAGTCCGTGCCTCCCGAACGGTCCTCAGTCCTCTGCGTCTCTGTGGTTACTTTCCTTCTACCTCTGCCAGCGCATCGGCGAAGATCTGGAAAGCAGTCTCAGCCTGGGCTGGGGTCAGGATGAGCGGCGGGGAGAAACGGACGCTGCTGGAGCCGCAGGTGAGCAGGAGCAGCCCCCGCCGGAAGCAACCCTGCACCACCGCTTCCGCTTCCTCCCTGGCCGGTTCCCGGCTCTGCCGGTCCTTCACCAGTTCGACGCCGATCATCAGCCCCAGGCCGCGCACGTCGCCGATGAGGCGGCTTTCGGCGGCCAGCTCCCGCAGCCGTTCCAGCAGCAGCCCGCCGACGCGGGTGGCGTTTTGCATCAGCCCTTCTTCCAGAACCACGTCGAGCGTGGCGTGGGCGGCGGCGCAGGCGACGGGGTTGCCGCCGTACGTGCTCCCGTGCGCTCCAGGCGGCCAGGTCATCACCTCCTGGCGGGCGATCATCGCCGAAAGGGGCATCCCCGAGGCCACCGCCTTGGCCACACAGAGGATGTCCGGCTCCACCTCCCAGTGTTCAATGGCGAACATCTTCCCCGTGCGGCCGACCCCGCTCTGCACCTCGTCTGCCACCAGCAGAATGCCGTATTTGTCGCACAGCGCCCGCAGTTTGGCCAGCCACCCCGGGGGGGGGACGATGTAGCCCCCTTCCCCCTGCACCGGCTCGACGAAGACTGCCGCCACCTCATCCGGCGGCACGCTCTTGTGGAGCCACAGTTCCTCAATAGCGTCCACACAGGCCAGGTCGCACTCTGGATAGGTCAGGTGATAGGCGCACCGGTAGCAGTAGGCGTAGGGGACGTGGACCACGCCGGGGAGGAGCGGCCCGAACCCCCGGTGGTAGACCGGTTTGCTGGCGGTGAGGGAGACCGCCCCCATTGTCCGCCCGTGGAAGGCGCCGAAGAAGGCCACGATGCAGGGCCGGCCGGTGTGGTGGCGGGCCAGTTTCAGCGCTCCTTCCACCGCCTCGGCCCCGGAGTTGCCCAGGAAGACCCGTTTGGGTCCCTCGCCAGGGGCCAGGCGGGCCAGCCGCTCGGCCAGGCTAATGTACATCGGGTCGTAGAAATCGGCCCCGCAGATGTGCAGCAGCCGCCGCGCCTGCTCCTGTATGGCCGCTACAACGCGGGGGTGGCAGTGGCCAGTGGAACAGACGGCGATGCCTGCGGCGCAGTCAAGGAAGCGGTTGCCGTCCACATCCTCGACGAACACCCCCTCAGCCCGGGCCGGGACCAGGGGGTAGGCGCGGGGGAGGGAGGGGCTGACCGACGCCTCGCTCTGCGCGATGACCGCCCGGGCCTTCGGCCCAGGGGGGGAGATGATCAGATGGGGACCTTCTGAGGTAATCACGGTTCTTTACTCCTTTTGAGCGGCCTCTTCGGCGTTCCAGACCGGGGACCAGCGGTAGCTGAGCTTGTAGCTGCGGGCGATCATCAGGGTCTCGGTCGAGCGGACGCCGGGGATGGTGTGGATCTGGCGGGTGATCAGGTCGGTGAGGTGGGGCAGGTCGCGGCAGAAGACCTCTGCCACCAGGTCGCTGGCGCCGAGCGTCATCACCAGGTAGCTGACCTCCGGCAGCTCTGCCAGCCGGCGGGCGATCGGGTCAATCTCCCCCGGCTCGACAGTGATGTGGATCAGCGCCGGAGCGTTGAAGCCGAGCGCGTAGGGGTCGGCAATGCCGACGGTGCGGATGATCCCCTCTTCGGTGAGGTGGCGGTAGCGGGTGCGGATCGTCGTTTCGGAAACGCCGGCCCGGCGGGCAATTTCGGTGAAGGGGGTCCGCCCATCCTCCTGAAGCATCTCCAGGATCAGCCTGTCCAGCTCGTCCACCGCCCCTCCTTCATCCCTCGCCGTCAAACGAACTTCGCATCGAAAATCAAGAGTTTAGGGCTATTCTAGCACAGGATTCGACCTGTAGCAAGTAATATGAATCGCTTTCCGTTGCATTGCTTGACTTTGCCATTGAAGTGTGCTATCATCCAGACGGCTGTGCTATGACCAGGAGAGCCTTGCAGGAGGACAAGATGAGCGACGAACTATTTCAGGCGATGGCCCAGAGCGTGATAGACGGTGAGGTGGAGGGTGCCCGGCGGCTGGCCCAGGAGGCCGTCGAGCGGGGGATTGACCCGCTGGAGGCGATCAACAGGGGCTTCGTCGTCGGCGTCAACTACGTCGGCGAGCAGTTCGCCGCCGGGGAGATGTTCCTGCCGGACCTGGTGCTGGCGGGCGAGGCGATGAAGGCCGCCGTGGAGGTGCTGGAGCCGGAGCTGGCCCGCCGCGGCACCGAGCGGCAGATGCTCGGCACGGTGGTGATCGGCACCATCGAGGGGGACATCCACGACATTGGCAAGACGCTGGTGGCGACGATGCTCTCGACGGCCGGCTTCAAGGTCCACGACCTGGGGGTGGATGTCCCTGTGACCACTTTTGTCGAAAAGGCCCGCGAGGTCGGTGCGGACATCGTAGGGATCAGCGCACTGCTGACGACGACGATGGTCAGGCAGCGGGACGTGGTCGAGGCGCTGGAGGACGCTGGCCTCCGGCCCCGGGTGAAGGTGATGGTCGGCGGCGCGCCGGTCACCCAGGGTTGGGCCGACGAGATCGGCGCCGACGGCTACAGCGAGGACGCCATCGGCGCAGTGGCCATCGCCAGGCGGCTGGTAGGGACGGGGTAGCGTGATGGCCGGGAAGATCAAGGCAATCAGCGATCCGCGGCTCAGCCTGGATATCCTCAGCCCTGAAGACGTGCGGCGCATCCATACCGCCACCCTCGATGTCATCGAGTCGGTGGGGGTGCGGTTCCCCTCCCACAGGGCGCTGGACATCTGGGAGGCCCACGGCGCAACGGTGGACCGGGAGAGGATGATCGTTCGGGCCCCCGGCCACCTGATCGAGGAGGCCCTGAAAAAGGCCCCGCCGGTTTACACCCTGGCGGCCCGCGACCCCCAGCAGGACCTGCCGCTGGACGGCAACCACGTCTACGTCGGCACCGACGGCTGCGGGGTGCAGATCCTTGACCTGCAGACCGGCGAGCTCCGCCGCTCCCGCCTGCAGGATGTGGCGGAGATCGCCCGCGTGGCCGATTATGTCGAGGAGGTCGCTTTTCACTGGACCCCGGTCTCGGCCCAGGACTGCCCGCCCCACACCCGCGGCCTGCATGAAATCCGGGTGATCTGGGAGAACTCCACCAAGCACGTCCAGACGGAGAGCATCTACTCCGAGGAAGAGGCGCGGGCGGCGGTGGAGATGGCCGCTCTCATCGCTGGCGGGCGGGAAGAGTTGCGGAAACGACCGGTGCTTTCCATTATGCAGTGCACCACGCCTCCCCTGGGACAGGACGGGGGAAGCCTGGAGGCGGCGCTGGTCGCGGCGGAGGCGGGGCTGCCGGTGGGCTTTATGACGATGACCTCCTGCGCCTCCACCGCCCCGGCGACGCTGGCCGGCAACCTGGTGGTGGGCAACGCCGAGGTGATCAGCGCGCTGGCGCTCATCGAGCTGGCCTACCCCGGCGTCCCCGTCTTCTACGCCGCCGCCCAGACGGCGATGGACCTGCGCACCGGCGGCTACACCGGCGGGGGGCCGGAAGATTTCCTCTTCGGCGCTGCCACCAACGTCCTCTCTGACTTCTACAATGTCCCCCTTTCCATGGGCTCCTTCGCCACCGGCGCCAAGGAGCCGAACTGGCAGGCTGGCGTGGACAACAGCCTCTCCACTCTGATGGCCTGCCTGGTGATGTCCGATATGCTGCTGGGCGTTGGCCTCCTCCACGGCAGCCGCATCTGGTCCTACGAGCAGATGCTGCTGGACTGTGAGATCTTCGACATCGTCTACCATATGATGAAAGGCATCGTCGTTGACGACGAGACGCTGGCCCTCGATGTGATCCGCGCCGTCGGGCCGGGCGGCAACTTCCTGGCCCAGAAGCACACCAAGAAGCATATGCGGGAACTGTGGGTGCCGCAGTTTATGGACCGCCGCCCGTACTCCGAATGGCAGGAAAAGCGGGACGGGCCGACCGACTGGGCGCGGGAGAAGGCCCGGCAGATTCTGGCCACCCACCAGCCCGAACCGCTCGACCCTGAAGTGTCTGCGGAGCTGAAGCGGATCATCGCCAGCCTGGAGAAGTGAGAAAGCACAGAGAACTCTGTGGCGCAAGCGCAAGATAAATCTTGCGCTACGGCATTAAGAAACGGGGAGAACGGATGCAACCCAAGATCTCTCTCCTTCCAGATGAACTGGTCGAGCGCGTTCTGGCAGAGGCATTTCGCCTGCTGATGGAGCCGGGGGTGAAGGTCCAGTCGGCTGAGGCCCTGCGGCTGCTGGCGGATGCCGGCGCCCGGGTGGACGAAGAAGCCAGGGTCGCCCATATCCCGGAACCGGTGGTCCGGCGGGCGCTGGAGACGGTTCCCCGTGAGTTCTGGCTGTACGACCGGGATGGAAGCCCCGCCGTCCACTACGGCGGTGACGACGTCCACTTCGACCCCGGCTCCTCCGGCGTGCACATCCTGGACCCCGAGGCGCTGGAGCATCGGCCCTCGACGGGGGCGGACCTGATCCGGCTGGTGAAGGTCGCCGAGATGTTGCCGCAGTACGATGCCCAGTCCACGGCGGTCATCTGCAGCGAGGTCCCCAAAGAGATCGGCGACCTCTACCGGCTCTACCTGGTCCTCCTCTATTCCCGAAAGCCGATCGTCACCGGGGCTTTCTCCACGCGCACCACGCAGGTCATGTTCGACATGCTGGCGGTCTTCACCGGCGGGCGGGAGGGGCTGGCGGAGAGGCCTCTGGCGATCTTCGACGTCTGCCCCTCCCCGCCGCTCATCTGGAGCGAGTTCGGGGCGCAGAACCTGATTGACCTGGCGCGGGCGAAGGTCCCCGCCCAGATCGTCTCCATGCCGCTGGCGGGGGCGGCTGCCCCGGTGACGCTGATCGGCTCGGTGGTCCAGCATGCGGCCGAATGCCTCAGCGGCATCACGATCCATCAGTTGGCCGGGCCCGGTGCGCCGATCGTCTGGGGTGGCGCCCCGGCCATTTTCGACATGCGCCAGGGGACGACGCCTATGGGGGCAGTCGAGACGGCGATGATTGACGCCGCCTACGCCCAGGTGGGGAAGCGCCTGGGCCTGCCCACCCACACCTACCTGGGCGCGACCGACGCCAAGGTGGTGGACTATCAGGCTGGACTGGAGAGCGGCGTCACCGCCCTCATCGGCGCCCTGGCCGGGATCAATATGATCTCCGGCGCCGGTATGCTCGACTTCCTGGCCTGCCAGAGCGCGGAGAAGCTGGTCGTTGACGCCGAGGCAATCGGGATGGCCAAACGGCTGCTGGCCGGGGTCGGAACCCCCACCGGGACGCTGGCGATCGAGTTTTTCCAGGACTTCGCTTTCCGCGGCGATTTCCTCAAACAGAAGCTCACCCGCCGCCTGTTCTCCCAGGAGCAGTACCTTCCCTCGCCGGTGCTCGATCGCGGCTCCATCCGAACCTGGCATCAGCAGGGCAGTCTGGACACCTTCCAGCGGGCAAAGGCACGGGTGAACGAACTGCTGGCCGCCTACGAACGGCCACCGATGGCCCCGGAGAAGGAAAAAGCCCTGCGCGAGGTGGTCGAGCGCGTCGCCCGCCAGGCCGGGATGGACGCTCTGCCGTCTTTGGTTTAGAAACCATAAAGGCACGAAGACACGAAAAACATCTCCTTCGTGTCTTTGCGCCTTTGTGGTAACCCCTACGGAGGCCGGGATGAGCGTTTCAGAGAACCGACGTACACCACCGCCCCCGTGGCAGGATGTGCCCTGGGAGCAGTGGGAGGACTGGCACTGGCAGTTGGCCAACCGGATCACGACGGTGGAGGAGCTGAGCCGGGTCATCCCGCTGACCGAAGAAGAGAAGGCCCTGATCGAGGAGTCGCTGGGGACGCTGCGGATGGCGATCACCCCCTACTACGCCAGCCTGATGGACCCCGACGACCCCTACTGCCCGATCCGCCAGCGGGCTGTGCCCACCCTCCGCGAGAAGGTCATCGCGCCTGAGGATATGAGGGACCCCCTCCACGAGGACACCGACTCCCCGGTCCCCGGCCTCACCCACCGCTACCCCGACCGGGTCCTGCTGCTGGTGACCGATCAGTGCTCGATGTATTGCCGCCACTGCACGCGGCGGCGCTGGGCCGGCGAGACGGACCGTCCCCGCCCCCAGAAGGAGATTGACGAAGCCATCGCCTACATCCGCGAAACCCGCGGGGTGCGCGACGTGCTGATCAGCGGCGGCGACCCCTTCACCCTCTCCACCGAGCGGCTGGAGTACATCGTCGCCAGGCTCCACGAAATCCCCCACGTCGAGATCGTCCGCTACGGCACGGCGATCCCCGTGGTCCTTCCCCAGCGGGTCACCGACGAGCTGATCTCGATGCTCAAGAAATACCAGCCGGTCTGGATCAACACCCACTTCAACCACCCCAGGGAACTGACGCCCCGGGCCCGTCAGGCGCTGGCGATGCTGGCGGATGCCGGATTCGTCCTGGGCAACCAGACCGTCCTCCTGCGCGGCGTCAACGATTGCCCCTTCATCCTGAAAGAGCTTTTCCAGCGGCTGATCGAGAACCGGGTCCGCCCCTACCGGCTCTACCAGTGCGACCTCTCCCAGGGCATCTCCCACTTCCGCACCTCGGTCGCCCGCGGTATCGAGATTATAGAACACCTCTCCGGCCATACCACCGGCTTCGCCGTGCCGGAGTATATGGTTGACCTGCCCGGCGGCGGGGGAAAGACGCCGGTCCACCCCCGTTATATGATCTCCCAGGGCGACCGCGTCGTCGTCTTCCGCAACTACGAGGGGGTCATCTCCCGCTACGTTGAGCCGGCCGACTACCGGTTCGAGTGCCCGCCCAACTGCCGGATCTGTGAGGAGCGGAAGGCGCGCGGGCTGGACCAGCCGCTGATCGGGCCGACGCGGGTGTTTGCGCAGGAGGTGGTGAGCATCGAGCCAGCGGACCTGCCGCGTCGGCAGCGTCGTCGGGCGGAGGGAAGATGAGCGGCGAGGGAGAGCAGACCGTCCGGCCCCGCCTGCAGGTCCTCACCAGGGCGCAGGTCACCGACGTCCACGCCCACACCCTGCGGCTCCTGGATGAGGTTGGCGTGCGGGTCGAATCGCCACGGGCCCTTGAGGTCCTGCGCCACGCTGTGGGGCAGGAGCGGGTTGAGGGGGACCGCGTCCGCTTCCCACCGGAGCTGGTGGAGTGGGCCATCCGGGCCGCGCCCTCCGTCGTCGAGGTGTATAACCGGCGGGGCGAGCCGGCCTTCCGGCTGGGAGCTGACCGGACCCGCTTCGGCATCGGCGTGACAGCGCTCTACTATCAGGAACCCGTCGACGACCGGGTGGTCCCCTTTACCCGCCAGCATATGGCAGCGATGGTCCGTTTGGGCCATAACCTCCCCTATTATGACGCGATCTCCACCATCGGCATCCTGCGCGATCTGCCGCCCCAGGTGGCCGATCTGTACGCCGTGCTGGAGATGGTGGCCAACACTACCAAGCCGCTGGTCATCCTGATCTCGGAGGACCGCCTCTTCCCCCGCGCACTCGATCTCCTGGAGGCCCTCTGCGGCGACCTCTCATCGCGGCCGTTTGTCGTCCCCTACTTCAATCCGGTCAGCCCGCTGGTGGTCAACCGGGGCACCGCCGAAAAGATGTTCGCCGCCATCGAACGGGGTCTGCCCATCATCTACTCCAATTATGGGATGGCTGGGGCCACGGTCCCCATCACCGCCGCCGGGATGTTCGTCCTGATGAACGCCGAGCTCCTCGCCGGGCTGACGCTGGCCCAGTTGATCCGCGAGGGGACGCCGGTGATCCTCGGCAGCCTCCCCGCCTTTTTCGATATGCGGGGGATGGAGAGTTTCTACGACCCGCAGAGTTACGTGGTGAACCTGGCCTGCGCGGAGATGATGGCCCACTACGGCATCCCTCATGCAGGGACCTCCGGGAGCGGACCGGGATGGGGGACCGATCTGGTGGCGGCCGGGGCCTACTGGATTAACCACGTCACCGCCTGCATCGGCAAGGTGGGTCTGGCCCCCTTTGTCGGGGACAACCTGGGATCGAAGGCCTTTTCGCCGACCAACGTTGTCTATGCCCACGAGATCATCGCCCAGGCCCTGCGCTTTGCCGAGGGCTTCCCTCTGGACGGGCCGTCAGTCGGCCTGGAGGATGTACGCTCGGTGGGGCCAGGGGGCAACTTCCTCACCGCCCCTCTGACCCTCCGGCACTACCGCCACGCCTACTATTCCAGCCCCATCTTCCCCCGCTGGGGGCTGGAGACGTGGGAGGCAAAGGGGCGCCCACAGACCATTGAGTTATTGCGGGAATACACCCTGCATCTACTGGAGGAGGTTCAGCCGCCGGATGACCACGACCGGTTGATCCGACGGGGCGAAGCGTTTATCCAACGGGAGGTCACCCTATGAGCGTGTACGAGCTTGTCCTGAGCGGTGGCCGCATCCTCGACGGCTGCGGCAACCCGTGGTTCTGGGGGGACGTGGCGGTGGCCGACGGACGGGTGGCGGAGGTCGGGCCGCCAGAGAGCCTGCGGGGCCGGCGGGTGCTCCGTCTGGAGGGACGATTCGTCGCCCCTGGCTTTGTGGACGTCCACACCCATTCCGACCTCTCCCTCCTCATCAACCGGCGGGCGGAGAGCGTCGTGCGGCAGGGGGTGACCACTGAGATCATCGGCAACTGCGGCATGTCGCCCGCGCCGGTGGACGAGGGCCATCTGGAGGACATCCGCCGCTTCTGGGAGCCGCTGGCAGACCAGCCCGAAGTGACGTGGGAGTGGCGGTCTTTCGGGCAGTATCTGGGCGTGCTGGAGCGGGACGGACTGGCGATCAATGTGGGGTCGCTTGCCGGGCACAGCGGCCTGCGGATCGCGGTCATGGGATTTGCGGAAAGGAAGCCCACCGATGCGGAGCAGGACCGGATGGAGCGGCTCCTGGCGGAGGCGATGTCGGCCGGCGCCTTTGGCCTTTCCACCGGCCTGGTCTACCCGCCGGGGTGTTTTGCCACCACCGGGGAGATCGTCGCCCTCTGCCGCGTCGCCTCCCGGTATAACGGGCTGTACGTATCCCACATCCGGGGTGAGCGGGAGACGGTGCTGGAGGCGGTGGCCGAGGCGATCCACATCGGCCGGGAGGCCGGCGTGCCTGTCCACATCTCCCACAACGCGCCCAAATACGGCGCTCCCTGCGATGCGACCGCCACGCTGGGGCTGGTCGAGGAGGCGCGGGCAAGGGGGCAGGATGTGACCGTGGACAACGACGTGCACACCGACCTGGGCCCAGCCCTGATAGACGCGCTCCCCCAGCCGCTCCATGCCCTGCCGGTCGAGGAGATCGTCGCCCTGCTGCGGGACCCCGACCAGCGGCGCCGCATCCGGGAGGAGATCGTCGCCGACCGGCATCCGGCGTTCGGGCCGGTGGGGCTTTTGAAGCACGGCCGGTGGGACCGCATCACCGTCTTCCAGGCCCCCCGCACCCCTGCCGCGGTGGGCAAGACGGTGGAGGCCCTGGCCCGGGAGCGGGGCGTGGACCCCTTCGACGCCTATTTCGACCTGATCGTTGAAAACGGCGATGCCGCCTTCGGCCTCTTTGACTACATTGACGAGGAGAACATCCGGCTGCTCCTGCGCCATCCGGCGGTGATGATCTGCTCCGACGGTCAGGTGCTGGCGCCCTACGGCGTGCTGAACGACCCGCCCCCCTACTCGCCGTGCAGTTACGGCGAGTTCCCCGGCGTGCTGGAACGGTACGTCCGCCAGCAGCGGGTACTGACCCTGGAGGAGGCGGTCCGCAAGATGACCTCCTTCCCGGCCCGTCGGTTCCGGCTGTGGGGGCGGGGGGTGCTGGAGCCGGGGGCCTGGGCCGACCTCGTCATCTTCGACCTGGACCGCGTCCGCGACCGGGCGACGAACCTCTATCCCCACGCTTATCCCTTTGAGAACTACCCCCATCAGCATCCGGAGGGGATAGACTATGTGCTGGTCAACGGGGTGGTGGTCGTGGACGGAGGGGAGCACACCGGCGCGTTGCCAGGGCGGGTGCTCCGTCACAGGGGGGTGAAGGATGCTTGACCGCGCGAGGGCCATTCAGGACCGGATGACCGCCTGGCGGCGGGAGTTCCATCAATATCCGGAGTTGGGTTTCCGGGAGGTGCGGACCGCCGCCCGTGTGGCGGAAATCCTCCGCTCTCTCGGCTACCGGGTTCGGACGGGGGTCGGGCGCACCGGCGTCGTGGCCGACCGGGGGGAAGGTCATCCGGTGGTGGCGATCCGGGCCGATATGGATGCGCTGCCGGTCCAGGAGGAAAACGACGTGCCTTATGCCTCGCAGGTGCCGGGGGTGATGCATGCCTGTGGCCACGACGCGCATATGGCCATCGCCCTGGGGGTTGCCACCCTTCTGGCCGGGGAGGACCTGCCGGGGACGGTCCGTTTTCTGTTCCAGCCGTCGGAGGAGATGGAGGACGAGGAGGGGGTCAGCGGCGCGCCGCGGATGATCGAGGACGGTGCGATGGAGGGAGTGGATATGGTGCTGGCGCTGCACGTTGACCCATCCGTTGCCACGGGCGATGTGACGATCGAGCCAGGGCCCTCCTCCGCTGGGGTGGATACGTTCTACGTCACCATTCTGGGGAAAGGCGGGCACGGTTCGGAGCCGCATAAGACGGTTGACCCCATCTACATCGCCGGGCACGTGATCCTCGCCCTCAACGGCATCGTCTCCCGGCGGATTGATCCGGTGCTGCCGGCGGTGGTGAGCATCGGCGCCATCCACGGCGGTCAGGCCGACAACGTGATCCCCGAGCAGGTGGAGATGCGCGGGACGATCCGGTATATGGATCCCCCGGTACAGCAGCGGATCCACGCCGAGATCGAACGGGCGCTTGAGGTAGCGCGGGCGCTGGGCGGCGACTACCAGCTCCGGATTCAGGTCGGCTACCCCCCGATGATCAACGATGCGCGTGTGGCAGCACTACTGCGGCAGGTGGCGGTGGACCTGCTGGGGGAGAAGCACGTCCCGCCGGAGGAGAAGGGCATGGGGGCGGAGGACTTCGGCTTTTTCTGCAAGAAGGCTCCGGGGGCGATGTTCGGTCTGGGTTGCCGGATCGGGGAGGAGGAGCGGCTGGCCCACGGCCCCCATTTTGATGTTGATGAGCGCTGTCTGCCCATCGGTGCGGCGGTCCTGGCGGAGGCGGCCCGTCGCGTGCTGCTGGGCGGCGTGGCGACAAAGTGAAGGCAGAGCGCGGAGTACCGGGGTCGGCAGCGGGGCCAGGGGCACGGGGATACCTGCTTGCCCTGGGGGGCACGGCCTTCTGGGCCAGCACCGGGGTCCTGATCCGGTACCTGAGCACTCGCTATGCGCTTCCTCCCCTTGTCCTGGCCTTCTGGCGCGATCTGCTCGCCGCAGCGACGCTGGCCGTGGGGGTTTATGTGCTCCGTCAGCGCCGGGCCCCCTGGGCGGCGGTGGGGCCTCACATCCTCTTCCTCCTAGCCTACGGCTTCGTCCTGGCTGCGTTCAATGCCCTGTGGACCACCTCGGTTGCGCTCAATGGGGCGGCCGTAGCGACGGTGCTGGCCTACAGCGCCCCGGCCTTTACTGCGTTGCTGGGGTGGGGGCTGCTGGGTGAGGCGCTGGGCCTGCGCAAGATCGCGGCCGTTGTCCTGAGCGTCCTGGGCTGTATAGCTGTATCGGGAGCGTACAACCCTGCGGTCTGGCGGGTTGCCCCGTTGGCGCTGGGGGTGGGACTGCTCAGCGGCGTGGGTTTTTCCGCATATACTCTGATGGGCAAAACCTCCTCAAAGCGGGGCCTGGAGGCGTGGGGGGTTACTTTCTGGGGATTCGCCTTTGGCTCCGTTTTCCTCCTGCTGTTCCAGGTTGTTGCCGGACGGGTGGGGCATCTGTTCTGGCTGGGCAGTTCCCTTTCTGGCTGGGCGGTGCTGGCCTTTCTGGCCATCGGGCCAACGGTGGGGGGGTATGGGCTGTACACGGCCAGTTTGCGATACCTTCCGGCCAGCGTGGCCAACCTGATCACGACGATCGAACCGCCGCTGACGGTCATCTTTGCCGCCCTGTGGCTTGGCGAGCGGCTGACCGGCATCCAATTAGTGGGGGGTGCCCTGATCCTGGCCGCCGTGCTGATGGTCCGGTCCGGCCGGGAGGGATAGGGTAGAACTGTAGCGCCCGTTCCAGCGGTGGGCCATTCCGTTGGCGGTCATGCGGGCTGGCTTTAACCCTTATCTCTGGCGTGATTTGCCTTTTGGAAGAAGATGTGCTATAATGTATCTAGATACTCTAATATAGGAATACGTTTGTATGATTCCCTCCCTTCCTCAGGAAGTGGGCCTTCTCCATGCCCAGATCTGCCAGGGATTGGCAGACCCCAAACGTATTCTTATCCTCTACATGCTTGCCGAAGGCCCCCGCTGTGTCACCGAGCTGGCCGAGATGCTCGATCTCCCTCAGCCCACCGTTTCCCATCACCTGAAAATCCTGCGCGAGCGCGGCCTGGTTGCGGCGGAGCGAGAGGGGACGGCCATTTTTTACTCCCTGGCCGACCGACGGGTGATCGAAGCGCTGGACCTGCTGCGGGCGGTGCTGGCCGACCTTTTGGGCCAGCAGGCAGACCTGGCGGAGCGGATGGGGGGAGGCTGACCAGAGAGTGCGGCGGGCTTATCAGCCCTGATTCCATTTTTTTCAGGAGGAAAGAGATGAGCGAAACCGAAGCAAAGAAGGCCTCTATCGTTGTCTTCAGCGGCGACATGGACAAGGTGATGGCGGCGTTTATCATCGCCACCACCGCCGCCGCCAGCGGTATTGAGACCACCATGTTCTTCACCTTCTGGGGCCTCCAGGCGCTGAAGAAAAAGGTCCCCACGGGCCGCACCCTCTTTGAGCGCATGCTGAGCATGTTTCTCAGAGACATCAACGGCATCGGCCCCAGCAAACTGAACATGGGCGGGATGGGCCGCTGGATGTTCAAGAAAATGATGAAGCAGCACCAGGTGGCGACCCTGCCTGAACTGCGCCAGATGGCGATTGACCTGGGGGTCAAACTCCTGGCCTGCCAGATGAGCATGGACGTTATGGGCATCCGTCGGGAGGACCTGATTGACGAGGTCACCGACGTCGTGGGCGCAGCCACCTACATCGCCGAAGCGAACCAGTCGCATATCACGCTGTTTATCTAGTAGGACAACTCCTGCGGAGTTGTCCTACTTTTTAAGGAGGGAAAAATGGCAGAGTATACACCTGAAAAAACCCTGGACGCCCGTGGGCTCAAGTGCCCTATGCCGGTGGTCAAGACCAGCCAGGAAATCAAGAACATCGCCGTAGGCGGCGTGTTGGAGGTCCTGGCGACCGACCCCGGCTCGGTAGCCGACATCCAGGCCTGGTGCAAGAGCACCGGCAACGAACTACTCGGGATGGAGAAGGGCGAGGGCGTCTTCAAGTTCTGGATTCGCCGCGTGAAGTAGCGCAAAATTCATTTTGCGTATAGCGCAAGATAAATCTTGCGCCACAGGAGGTGCCGATGGCCACCCTGGCCTTTCTGTTTTACTATATCTTTCCCTATATCGCCGTCGCCGTCTTCTTCGGCGGGATGGCGTATCGGATCCATCGGTGGTGGCAGAAGCGGCCGGCCCCGGCCCATTTCTCCCTCTTCCCCCGTCCCCGGGGCCGCCTGGGCCGCCTGCTGGATGCGCTGGTGGACATGTTCACCCTGAAGGGGCTCCTGCGGGTGAACCCCCTCCTCTGGGCTGGTGGCTTCATCATGCACCTGGGGCTCCTCTTCGTCCTGGTCGGGCACGTCCGGGCCTTCACCGACTTCTACTTCCTCTGGAAACTCCTGAACTGGGGCAAGGAGCAGCAGCACGCCTTCTCCGCCGTCGCCGGGGCGATTGCCGGAACCCTCTTCACCATTCCCCTCTTCTACCTGCTGGCCCGCCGGTGGAGCGGTGCGGTGAAATGGCTCTCCGTCCCGGAGGATTTCTTTGTCCTCTTCCTGCTCATCGGCATCGCTCTGACTGGCTTCCATATGCGCCTCCTGCGGACGGTAGAGGTGGAGGAACTGCACCGTTTCTTCGCCGGACTGGCTTCCTTCCGCTGGCAGCCGGCCCCGGAGAGCGCGGGGCCCGCGTTTTTCTGGCACTTTGCCCTGGTCCAGATGCTGATGGTCTATTTCCCCTTCGGCAAACTGAGCCACATCATCGGCTCGGTGCTCTCCAAAATGGTCGCCCGGAGTTAGGAGGACGCGATGTTGACCAAATTCCTGGAAACTGTTCGTCAGCGTATCACCCGCCCGCTCCAGTACTACCAGGACATCTGCGTCCGCTGCGGGGCCTGTGTGGATGCCTGCCACTTCTATGTCACCTCGGGCAATCCGGCCCACATCCCGGCCTATCGGATGATGCTGGTCAAGAAACTGCTCCAGGAGGGCGGCAATGGTCAGATAGGGAAGAGCCTCCTGGGCTGGTACCGGGAGACCGGCATAGCCAGCGAACGGATGGTGGCCGAACTCCGGCAGGCGCTCTGGGAGTGTACCGGCTGCCGACGGTGCTCCGTCTTCTGCCCCTTTGACCTGGATACCGCGCTGATGGTGAATATGGGCCGCTACGCCCTGGGTCAGGAAGGGATGGGCATGGAGATGGTCGCCGAAATCGGCAACGCCGAGGTCAGCAAAGGGGAGATCATAGACGCCC
Source organism: Anaerolineae bacterium (assembly GCA_041082215.1). Lineage (GTDB taxonomy): Bacteria > Chloroflexota > Anaerolineae > B4-G1 > DUEL01 > JBDOIF01. Next base: position 20,529 of record JBDOIF010000129.1, on the reverse strand, counting down.
TCAAGGAGTTCTATGTGGACCAGGTCCGGGAACTGGAGGGGCGTATCCGGGAAGAGTGGGGCGTCCCCGACCTGCGCATTCCGGTGGATGAACCGGCGCGCGTCCTCTACGTCCCGGTGGTGGGCGAGCACGCAATAATCCCGCTGGCCAAAATCTTCCACGCCGCCAGAGAGTCCTGGACGCTCAGCATGTTCACCGCCACCAACCACTCCTTCTTCGTCGGCGACACGGAGAAGGCGAAGCAGGCGGCCCACTGGATCGTCCAGGAGGCCCGGCGGCTGGGTGTGCAGGTCATCGCCTACGCGGAGTGCGGCCACGCCACCCGGACCCTTCTGAGTTTCTGGGATCACTGGTTCGGGGAAGAGATCGCGGGCATCCAGCGGGTCAGCGTGGTCCAACTGGTCGCTTCGTACCTGCAGGAGGGGCGCATCCGGGTCCGGGAGGGTGCCTTTGATGTGCCGATGACCTACCACGACCCCTGCAACCTGGGCCGGAACGCGGGCATCTTTGAGGAGCCGCGCATGCTCATCCGCGCCGTCGCCACCGACTTCCGCGAACTCAGCCCCAATCGGGAACTGAACTGGTGCTGCGGCGGGGGCGGGGGAATGATCGCCGAACCGGACATGTTTGAGGTGCGGATGAAGGCCGGGCGGCCCAAAGTGGAGCAGATTCAGCGCACCGGCGCCCGCTGGGTGGTGACGGCCTGCGAGAACTGCAAGACGCAACTTTCGGACCTGAACGAGCGCTACGGCCTGGGCGTGGAGATCAAGGGCGCGGTGGACCTGATCGCCGACGCGCTGGTGTTGTGAACAGGTGACAGTCACCTTGAAGGTGACTGTCACCTGAGGGAAGGGAGGTGCAAAATGGACCCGCGCGAATCCTCATCCTCCCAGTGGTGGAAGGAGCGGCTGGTAGCGGACTACCGGGAGTACCGCTGGCGCCAGTTGATGGAGCCGATGTGTCGGCGGATGGAAAAGTGGAAAGCCGGGGAACTGACCTCGGCCGAGATAGAGCAGGCGTTTGAGGAGTGCTACCAGAAAATCTGCGAACTGCGCCACATCCTCAACCAGCGCAGCGACCGGGCCGCGCTCCTCATCCAGGTCCTGGACCGGGAATGGTTTGAGGAGTGGATTCGGGAGCATACGCCGCCACCGGGGGCACGGGTGGTGGGACCGGTATGAGGGGATGGCCCCCCGCGTCTTCAGGACGCGGGGGGTTTTTCTATGTCCGGGTATTATGGGGGCATTTGCAGCGCGGCTCTGAGCACCAGCGTTCCGTAAGAGCCAGCCGGCAACGCGAAGCGCATCTGGACCTTCTGGCGGCCGGGGAACCGCTCATCAGGAACGGGCGCCGAGACATCCACCTCTTCGGGCCTCAGGACCAGCCGCCGCTTCCCCCGGGGCAGGTAGGCCCGCCGCAGGATACGGGGTTTGAGGTCAGGAAGCCCCATTCCCTCTTCCCCCAGCACCTCCGTCACCGCCGCTGCCAGCCCGGGGTCGCCGTACCTGGCCCGATGGTGCGGCAGCGATACGGCGGCCCCCTCCGGCAGCCGGACGGCAAGCTCCCGGAAAAGTGGGAGCCGCTCCCCGGCGATCCCTACAAAGCCGTCCGGCTTCCCCATCAGGCCCGTCAGATAACGGGCGACGATCCGGTTCCAGAGGAGGGACTGGTAGGCCGCCAGGTAGAGGCTCAGCACCCGGGGGGTGACCAGATTGAGGGCGCGGCGGAAGTCGGCAGGGTGGTCCTTGAGGAAGGTGAGGACGGAGCGGTAGTTGGAGGGGCGGGGGGCGGCCGCAAGCAGCGTACCCCATTCCCCCCATCGCTCCGCCGCCAGCCGTTTGAAGGCCCGTACCTGGGGGGAATCCCCCACCAGCGGCTCGGCCAGATAGGCGTGCAGCGCCCCCTCCGCATCCCGCCGGAGGATACGACGGCCGGGGAACTCTCCGGACGGGGTCTGGGAGCCAAACCGCTGCTGGTCGAAATAATTGGGCAGTCCCTCTACCGCCAGCTCCTTCAGCCGGTCGCCGATCTCCGCCGCCTCCCCTGGAGCCAGGTCCCGCACCACCACCGTAAAGAAATTCCCTTCCAGGTCCGAAGGGGCAAGAGGGCGGTTCGCCCACCCCACCCGCTCGGCCACAAACCCCGGCCCCTCCAGCCGCACCGGCCCTCCGCCGCGGATGGCTGCATACTGGACCGCCACTGCCTGTTTGTCCTTCAGCGCCGGAAAAGAGACAGCGGAATGGGGGACCCCCAATCGCTGGGCGATCTGGGCCTGCACCGCCAGCGTCGTCGCCCCCCGTTTGCGGACCTGGTAGAGGGTGTAGGGACCATGGGCCGCCGCTGGCAGCCAGATCCGCTCCTCGACGATGAAATCCTCCGGGATGGTCTTGATTCGCATGCTTCTGGTGAAACCACAGAGGCACAGAGAGCGCAGAGGCCCAATGAGTTCTATAACTTCGTGTCTCCGGGGGCTGGAACTAGGGGATGGCTGTGGCGGGGACGACGGTGACGGGAAGGGTGGGTGGAGGTGGAGCAGGCGTGGCCTGGATGAAGACGACCTCCCGGAAGCCGAAGCCGGTGATCAGCCGTTCCAGGTAAGCTTCGGCGTTGGTGCGAGCGGTATCCAGGATGCCGTCCTCCAGGGCGGCGTTCAGGATTTCCTCCTCTGCTGCCTGCCGGGCTGCCCTCTCCAGGTCCGGGTTCAGCCCCAGCAGGCCCGTCTCCCGGTCGTAGACGTAGGACTTTTCGTTGTCCAGAGTGACGACAAAGACCTCCGGCGGGGGCAGCACCATCACCACCCGGTCGTCCTCGGTGACGGTTACATCCCCTTCCTGCACCTTCCCCAGGTCCACCCCGGCGATCACCTGCCCGTGGGCGACGAAAAGGAGCCGGTCGCCGAAGAGGAAGGCCAGCGCGTCCTGCCCGGATTCAGCGGTGATGACCTTCTCGACGGTATAGGAGACGGTCTCCAGCCGGCTCAGGCTGCGGACCTGCCGGATGATCGTGATGGGACTGGGGCGGATGGTGGGGGTGGGGTTCAGTCGCTGCTCCAGCTCCTCTTGCAGCGTTTCGGCCGGTCCGCTGGGGCCGGAGCGTAGCAGCGCCAGCCACAGGACCAGGCCGATGCAGAGCACGAGGACAAACAGGATGAGGGCGATGATACCCAAACGGCTTCGCATATCAGGCTCCTTTACCGGTTTCGACGACTTCCAGCAGAGGGCTGCCGGCCAGGTCGTCCGGCGTCACCAGCACCCCTTCGTGGCCGGGCAGGAGGTTCACGCCTGCGTAGCGGAAGCAGTCGTAGACCAGGCTGGAGCAGACGTGGGCCGGGTAGGTGAAGGGGGCAGCGATCAGGCGACGCTTCAGCAGTTGCCAGGCGATCTTGAGGAACCACCAGTAGTTATACGGTTTCCCCACGTTGCCCCAGCCGTAGGCGATGATCTCCCGCATCGTCATCTCAGATAGTCCCTCTCTGACCGCCAAGGCCTGGTATTCCTCGACATCTTTCAGGAAATCTTCCCAGGAACGCTCCACCGCCCCACAGGCCGACGATTCGATGATCCGCAGGCCAGCCTGGGGGCTGCGGGCGTAGCGGAGAGCGGCGTGGTTCCACCTCAGGCCGAACCGGCGGGCCAGCCTCCCGATCACCCCGCCGTATGTGACGACGACGTGCAGTTCCATAGCATCCCCCTTTTCTGATCGCAGATGCTCATTATACATTTCCGCCCCCAGCCCGCAAGCTCCACCCCGACGGTCAGGGCGGAGTTCGGGTCGGGGGCGGAATCTCTCCGGCCCTTCGGGTGATCTCTATCCCCCCGTTGCCCAGCCCAGGCTCTCCAGGCCGATCTGGAGGGCGGACCGCCAGAGGGAGGGGGAACCCAGGAGCATCCGCAGATAAGTCAGGGCAGGGCCTGGCCGCAGTGCCCAGGCGCGGAAGGCGCGCCGCGCCCACCGCTCCAGCTCCTCCGCCCGCAGGTGAGGGTAATCCAGCACCGTCGAGCGGTCCATATCCACCTGCTCCCAGCGGGTGCCGGGGCGGAACCAGCCCCGCTCCACGACCTCAAAGAAGAGGGGGGAGCCAGGGTATGGCGCAGCGATGTGGAAGAGGACCAGGTCCAGCGGGAGCCGCCTGGCGAAGCGGATGGTTTCTTTAATAGTCTCCTCCGTCTCCCCCGGCAGGCCGATGATGAAGTAGCCCCAGTTGCGGATGCCCGCCTCGCGCGACCAGTGCAGCGCCCGCTCCACCTGTTCCAGCTCGATCCCCTTCCGGGCCCGTCGGAGCACCTCCTCGCTGCCCGACTCGATCCCCCAGGAGATCATCCAGCAGCCGGCCCGGCCCATCAGGCGGAGCATCGCCGGGTCCACGAAGTCCACCCGGCTGTTACAGGTCCATCGGATCTGCAGTCCTCGTTCCAGGATCAGCTCGCACAGCCCCACCACCTGCTCCCGGCTCACGGTGAACAGGTCGGCGTACATGTGCACGGAGCGGACCCCCAGGCCGACCAGGAGCTCCAGCTCCTCGATGATGTTCTCCGGGGAGCGGAAGCGGATGGAGCTGCCGTAGGAAACGTGCTTGATACAGAAACGACATCCGCCGGGGCAACCCCGGCTGGTGACGACGAAAGCGTAGGGGCCGCGTACCAGAGGGGCGCAGTACTTTCCCAGGGGGAGGAGGTCGTGGCGAGGAAGGGGCAGATCGTCCAGGTGGCGGATGAAGGGCCGGTCCGGGTTGACGACGATCTCGTCGCCATCCCGCCAGACGAGGCCTTTGATGCGCTTCAGGTCTGGAGCTTCTGATGCTGGGTGAAGCCAGGCGGGGCGCCAGTGGGGGTCGGCGTCGGTGAAGAGCTTGCGCAGTCGAGCGGCGAAGGCCGGCTCCATCCCTGGCCACCACTCCTCCTGCTCCTCGCTTCCTGTTTTTTGTCTCCTGCTCCCTTCCAGCGTGTCAATCAGCTCTCGCAGCGTCAGCTCCGGCTCCCCACGGAGGGCAAAATCCAGGCTGGGGAAGGCCTGCATCGTCTCGCGGGGGATGGGAGTGACGTGGGTGCCGAAGGTGATGGTCGTCGCCCCCATGCTCCGGGCCAGGAAGACGCCGTACATATCGTTGCGGAGGGTGGGGGCGGTGACGTGGGTGACGTAGTAGCGGGGCTGTTTCTCTTCCAGCAGCCGCTCGAACTCCGCCCAGTCCATCCGCAGAGGGATGGCGTCCATCACCTCCACCCGGTAGTCGGGGAAGAGGGCGGCCAGTTGGGCCAGGCTGACCTGGGGCCAGATCATCCCTTCCCGGGAGCGCCGCCCGACGCGATGCTGGCTGCGGATCCAGATGCCGCGGTCCGGCGCCGGTGGATTGACGAAGAGAATGTCCACCTCACCTTTGGGCCGGGCTAAGCGCCCGGCCCGCACCACTTCATCGGCGTCGGGGAAGCTGGGAGGAAGGACCCGCTCCCGCATCCCCGCTCCACGGTTTATTCCTCGCACGCTCCACCCTCCAGGTCATGGGCCACCTGAATCTCCCGTTTGCTCAGCTCCTCCAGCACCCGCATGATAATCCAGAAGACGGCCAACTGCAAACCTATCAGGGAGAGCATAGCCGCGCCCAGCAGGTAGAGCCAGAGCCGCTCGATGGCCCAGCCTCCCAGCGCCAGGCTCAGGCTGACGCCGCCTACGGCCAGCCCTGCCGCCATCGCCAGCGCCCCCACCCAGCCGAAGTGACGCTCCAGGGGCTGGCGAAACAGGGGACGGCCAAAGAGTCCCTGGCGGATGGGCTGTTTGTGGAAGAGAGAGACCAGGTAGTTGAAGGTGGCGCCCAGGGAGAAGAGGGTCACGCCGGAGACACCGCACAGGCCGCCGACGAAGAGGCTGACCACCCCCCACGGCCCCAGCCGGGTGATGCCGGAGAGCCGCATCCCCACGATCGCTGCCGCGATGATCCCGGCGACGGCCACCAGCCCCAGGCCGATGCCCCCCAGGATGCGCACCGGGTTGTAGTTCAGCGCGGTCCAGATGATGGTGCTCAGGAACCGCAGCCCGTCCCGCACCACGCTCAGCTTGGAACGTCCCACCCGTTCCCGGTAGGGGATAGGGACCTCCCGCCAGCGGATTTCCTCGTGGAGGGCGCGGGTGCTCATGACAGGGGTGAAGTTCAGGCCGTTGGGCAGGGGATAGAGACGGGGGAGGGCCTCCCGTCGGATCACCCGCATCCCGCTGGCGCTGTCGCTGACCCGGTGGTTGCCCAGCAGGCTCACCAGGTTGGCGAAGATGAAATTGCCGATGCGGCGGACCAGCGGCATTTCGCTTTCGGTGCCGTTCATCCGGGAGCCGATCACCAGGTCCGCCCCCTCCTCCAGGGCCACCCGGCAGAGGTCGGGGAAGTGTTCCGGTGGGTAGGTGCCGTCGGCGTCGAGGAAACCCAGCAGGTTCCCCCGCGACCGGCTGAAGCCGGTCTTCAGCGCCGCTCCGTACCCCTGATTGATCGAGTGGCGGATGAGGTGGACCTGGGGGTAGCGGGCGGCGATGGCTGCCGTCCTGTCGCGGGAGCCATCGTCCACCACGATCAGCTCCAGGTCGTCCACCCCCGCCTCAGCCAGCCGGGGCCGGATGGCGAGGACCCGCTCGATAATCTGTGCGATGCCGTTTTCCTCGTTGTAAGCTGGAATCACGACGGAAAGGACATTCATCTCGCTCTCCTCCAACCGACGAGCACCCCATTGAGAGGGTTCTGCATGCCGTTAAAAGGGTTCTTCATTCTGAGCACTGCTGCCTCGATCGTTTCCCTGGGCCGTTCTCCAGCCCCCCAAGCCCGCACCACCCGGGCGGGGGTTCCCACGGCCAGGGTGTGGGGGGGCACGTCGCGGGTGACGACCGCGCCGGCCCCCACCACCGCCCCCTGTCCTACCTGCACGCCGTCCAGAAGGATTGCCCCTGCCCCGATCCACGCCCCCTCCTCCACGACGATCCCCTGGGCGGAGATCCCCTGCCGTATGACCGGACGGGTGGGATCGCCGAAGAGGTGGTTGACGGCCAGAATCTGGACCCGGGGGGCGAGGAGGACCTCGTCGCCGATGTGGACGCCGCCCTGCCCCCGGATCAGGCAGAACTCGCCGATGAAGCAGTTCCTCCCTATCCAGATGCCAGCGTGGGGCAGATTGCGGAAGTTGTAGACGTGGAGCTCGCTCCCGTGCATCACGAAGGTGTCGTCGCCGATGAAGATGCCCTGTGGACAGGCGTGCAGATAAACCCCGTGATCCAGGTAGACGTTCCGGCCCAGGTGGATGTTGGCTGGTTGGGCGAGGCGGACGTGGTCTTCGATCACGGGCCAGCTCTTGCTGTGGAGGATCAGCCGGTAGGCCAGGGCCCGGAGGCCGATGCCGGCCAGGCCGGGGATCCCCCGCAGAAAGAAGAACAGGGTCTGTTCCAGGATGTACCGGCCCGGGCTGGTGGATTGCCCATCCAGATAATAGCGGAGCCGTCCCCGCCGGGCGGCCATCTCGGCCGCGTCCGGGGCGCAGGAGACGACGGGGCCTTCTTCCAGAATCATAGCCGCCTCCCCTTACCGTTCCCGCCCATCACCGAAGTGGGGATCGCTTCTGCTGGCATCCACCTTTCCGTCCGGGCCAACGACTCCAGCATCAGGGAGACGGGCGGCTCAATCCGCCGCAGCCGTTCCCGGAGCACAGTGCAGACCAGATGGCTCAGCACCATATGGACGTCCTCGATCTGCTCCATGCAATGGTTGGGCACCACCACCGGCACGTCCACCATCCCGCTCAGCTTCCCTCCCTCAAAGCCGGAGAAGCCGATCGTGATCCCGCCCATCTGCCGGGCCAGTGCCACTGCACGCAGCACGTTTTCCGAGTTTCCGCTGCCGCTGAAAGCCACCAGCACATCCCCCCGGCCCATCAACCCCCGGAGCTGCTCTGCGAACATGTCCTCGTAGGCCACATCGTTGCTCCAGGCGGTCATCAGAGGGACGTTATCGGTGAGCGCCACTACCCGGAACCGGGGGCGGTCCGGCACGATAGTCCCTTTGGCCAGATCGCAGGCGAAATGGGAGGCGGTCGCCGCGCTCCCGCCGTTGCCCGCTGTGAACACCGTACTGCCCACGTAGTTGGCGCTCAACAGCACGTCCACCACCTCTTCGATCTGCTCCTCTGGCAGAAGGTCCAGTGTCTCCTGCACCTCTACCAGATAGCGGTGGATCTCGCTCATACCCTCCTCCTCGCTATCGGCCTCAGTAGGCCCCCTGACCCTTCAACACCGTCAGGAAGGTATTGAAGAGCAGCTTCAAATCCAGCCAGATGGTGTAGTTACGGATGTAGTGCATGTCCAGCCGTACCCGCTCTTCGTAGGAGAGGTCGGAGCGGCCGCTCACCTGCCAGAGGCCGGTCAGCCCCGGCTTGACCGTCAGCAGGTTGTGCCGCCAGCGGCCGAAGTGTTCCAGCTCCGGCGGGGTGAGCATTCTGGGTCCCACCAGACTCATCTCTCCCTTCAATATGTTGACCAGTTGGGGCAGCTCGTCCAGGCTGTAGCGGCGGAGGAACCGGCCCACGCGGGTGATACGGGGGTCGTTGCGGATCTTGCCGGTCCTTTCCCATTCCTCCTTCAGCTCCGGGTGGGCTTCCAGGTAGGCGTCGGCGTTGGGGATCATGGTGCGGAACTTGAAGGCATCGAACTCCCGCCCCTGCAGGCCCACCACCCGCCGCCGATAGATGACCGGGCGGCCGGAGTCCAGCCACACCAGCAGGGCGATCACGGCGAAGAGGGGGGCCAGAAGGACCAGCCCGGTCGCTGCTCCCACGTAGTCCAGCACCCGCTTCATCACCGCGTCCATCCCGGTGATCCGCGTCCGGTTCAGGCTGACCAGGGGGATGAACCCCACTTCCTGGACCCGCACCCCGGTTGTGAACAGTTCGTACAGGCCGGAGGAGAGGCGGACCCGCACTTTACCGTTGGTGCCCCAGTCCCGATAGACTTCCAGCAGTTTCTCCCGCCCCATGGCGGTCGGGATCACGATCAGCTCCTCGACCTCCAGGCGGCGGATCGAAGCCTCCAGCCGGTCCAGGCTGCCCACGACTGGCAGCCCGGCCACCTCGGCCCCGGGCGGAAGCTGCTGGTCCACAAACCCCACGACCTCGACGCCGGAGTTGGGGGAGACGCGGAGCTGGGCGGCGATCATCTGCCCTTCTTCGTTAGCGCCCACCACCAGTGCCCGTCGGATGAACCAGCCGCGTGCCCGGAGCCTGTAGATCAATCGTCGGTATCCGAACCGCGTCATCCCCACGCTCAGGACCGAGAACCCCCACACCATCGCCAGCCACCCGCGGGAGATATCCTGGCCCAGTCGCCGGTCCAGAAAGCTGTAGAAGATCAGCCCCACCAGGCCGGCCGTGCAGGCGTTGACCACACTGACGTATTCCTGCAGGCCGCCGAACAGATCGTCGGGGTTGTAGAGTCGGTAGAGGGCGAAGATCAGCAGCCACATCGGAATGGCCAGCGCGATCACCTGGGAGTAGAAAGCCTCCGAGAACAGGCCGTGGTAGGCCATCACCTGGAACCGGAGGTAGTAGGCAGCTCCCATGCTCAGCGCGATGCCGATCCCGTCAAGCACGATCAGCGGGATCACCGCCCACCGGATCGAAGCCCGGCGCTCCACCCGGACTCCCCGGCGAGCCAGTGGGGGGCGTGCTACTTCGATGGCCCTTCCCCCTTCCTGTCCGATTTCCAGTGCCATGCTCCCCTCCTTGCTGCGCAGACAAAGCCCCTGCCTGTGCAGGCCCCCCTATAGTAAGGGAGCTTCGTCAGAGTGTGGTAACGAACTTACTCAAAATTCGCTAGAGATTCCTCCTCTCCGCCCCGTTTCTGGCCTGTCTCTAGTCCTTTTCTAGGAATCTCCTCACCCCAAACCCACGAACTGCCGGTATGATTTTGTTCAGGGAATTCATCCCCTCATCGAAAGGGGGGTTGCGTGGCGGGGCGGCCACCGGAGAACGATTTTGAAGAAAGGAAAGAGCAGTGAAGCGATGTACTCGCTGTATCCTGCCGGAGACCTTCCCCGGCATTCAGTTCGATGACGAGGGTGTGTGTCAGTACTGTCGTCAACTGCCCGGCCCGGAAAAGCGCGCAGCTCAGAAAGCCGCCCTTCGCGCCCGGTTTGAGGAGATCGTCGCCCGGGTGCGCGCCCAGGGTGGCTATCACTGTCTGGTGGCGTGGAGCGGTGGCAAAGACAGCACCTACACTCTCTGGTTGCTCAAAGAGCAGTTCGGCCTGCGCCCCCTGGCCTTCACGTTTGACAACGGTTTCATCTCCCCCATGGCGCGGAAGAATATGCAGGTGGTGGGGGAGAACCTGGGGGTGGACCACATCGTTGTCAAGCCTCGCTTCGACCTCCTGCGGGAGGTCTTCGTCGCCTCGGCCCGTCCGGGCGCTTATCCTCCCCGTGCCCTGGAGCGGGCCAGTGGGATCTGCAACGCCTGCATGTCGCTGGCCAAGGGGATCGGCCTCCGGCTGGCCCTGGAGCGGGGCGTTCCTCTGCTGGTCTACGGCTGGTCGCCCGGCCAGGCGCCGCTGGCCTCTGCCCTTTTCCGCACCAACCCCTCGATGCTCCGGGCCTTCCTGAAGACGGCCCGCGTCCCCCTGGAGCGGGTGACCAACGGCCAGGTTCGCGCCTACTTCCCGGAGGAGGGGCAACTGGAGGGGGCAAAGGTATTCCCCTACAACGTCTCTCCTCTCGCCTTTCTTGACTATGACGAGGAGGCGGCCCTTCACCGCATCGGGATGCTGGGCTGGCAGCGGCCCGAGGATACCGACCCCAACTCGACCAACTGTCTTCTCAACAGCCTGGCCAACCAGCTCCATCTGGAGCAGATGGGGTATCACCCCTATGTGATGGAGCTATCGGCGCTGGTGCGGGAGGGCTACCTGAGCCGGGAGGAAGCATTGATCCGGCTGAAGCTCGCCGCCTCGCCGATGGTGGTGGCTGCTGTGCGGGCCAAGCTGGGCCTTCCGCCCCGACCCTGAATGGCACACGGAACACGCAACACGGAACTTGCCTGATGAGAATCCTGTTTGTTACCCCCTACGTCCCCTCCCCCATCCGCACCCGGCCCTACAACCTGATCCGGGCGCTGGCGGGCCTGGGCCATCGGATCGCGCTTCTTACGGCGGCGAGCGCCTCGGAGGAGGACCGGGAGCATGTGGAGAGGCTTCGGAGCGAGGGGGTAGAAGTGGAAGCCTTCCCGGTCCCTCTTTCCCGCTCCCTTGTCAACTGTCTCCGCGCGCTCCCCACCCGGGAGCCCCTGCAGGCGGTCTATGCCTATCACCCGGCGATGGAGCGCCGGCTGATGGAGCGGCTGCGGGGGGAGCCTTTCGACGTGGTCCACATCGAGCATCTGCGGGCCGCCCGGCTGGTGCGGGCGGTTCGGGGCGTGCCGGCGGTGTACGACTCCGTGGATTGCATCTCCCTGCTCTTCGAACAGGCGGCGCGGGTAGGGGCGCAGCTCCGCTCCCGGCTGATGACGGCGCTCGATCTGGCCCGCACTCGTCGGTACGAGGCGCTGCTTCTGACCCGGTATGATCAGGTCGTGGTCACCTCCCGGCGGGATAGGGAGGCGCTGGAGGGGCTGGCCCGGCAGTACCTCCCTCCCTCGGTCCGTTCGGCGCCGGTCACGGTGGTGACCAACGGGGTGGACCTGGAGTACTTCCGCCCGCAGGACAGGCCCCGCGACGGCCGGACCGTCGTCTTCACCGGCAAGATGAGTTACCATGCCAACATCTCTGCCGCATTGCACTTCGCGCGGGAGGTCCTGCCCCATATCTGGGCGCGGGACCCGGAAGTGCGGTTTCAGATCGTGGGGAAGGACCCGCCGGAGGCGGTGCGGCGGCTGGCAGAGGACAGGCGGATCGAGGTGACAGGGTATGTAGAGGACCTGAGGCCGTATCTGGCGGGGGCAGCGGTGGCGGTGTGTCCTGCTTTCTATGCGGTCGGGGTGCAGAACAAAGTGCTGGAGGCGATGGCGATGGGGACGCCGGTCGTCTGCACCTCTGCTGCGCTGGCGGGGCTGGAGGCGCGGCCGGAGGAGGAGGTCCTGGTCGCCGACGGGCCGGAGGCGTTCGCCGCTCAGGTGCTGCGGGTCTTTGCGGACCCGGCTCTGGCGATGCGGCTTTCGACCGCGGGGCGGCGGTATGTGGAGGAGCACCACAGTTGGGAGGAGGGGGCGCGGGGGCTGGTAGAGGTGTACGAAGCTGCGATGAAAGGAGAAACCCTGTGAAGCAGTTATTTTCTCGTCGAGACCTGCTCAAGGGAGCGGTCGTGGCGGCCGGCTATGCGGCCCTCTCTGCCGCCTGCCGCCTGCTGGGTCTGAGGGCACCGGGCGCGACCGCCCAGGCGCCGGAGCTTACCCCCCGCGCCTTTCTGCCGCTCGTGATGAAGGGCAGCGGTTCCCCACCGCCCCAGGATGGTCGGGTTGTCCATGTCTACGCTGCGGCAGCCACATCGTGGAACTTCTCCACCGGCTGGTACGGCAACTATGTGGACCAGAACGTGGTGAACGAGATGGTGGATCAGGGGCTGATGCGCCTCACCGGAACCGAGTCCGTGCCTGATGCGTGGCGTGCGCTCCTGCCAGCCTATCAGCCAGGCCAGAGGATCGCCATCAAGGTCAACTTCAACAACTGCAACAGTTGTACGGATAGCGACAACATCATTGATGGCCTGATCCACCCCGTCAACGGCCTGATCCGGGGGATGAAGCAGATCGGCGTGCGGGAAGAGGATATTTACATATATGACGCGTTGAGAGGGCTACCCGCCCGTTTTCGGAGCCATTGTCTTTATCCAGGCGTGCACTTTGTTGATGGAGGCGGGTGCGCTGAGCAGGCCACGTTCAGCAGTACCGACCCCAACGCGGTCGTTCATTTCGGCCGTCCCTACCTCACCGACCGGCGCATCGCCGACGTGGTGATCGGCGCCACCTATCTCATCAATATGCCGATCATGAAGGACCACGGCATTTCCGGCGTCACACTGGGGTTCAAGAATCACTACGGCACGATCAACAATATCATCCGGGGAGGATCGGATAACCTGCACGACTCCATTGACCCCGGCCATTCTTCCTACAGCCCTACCTACAGCCCTCTCCTCGACATCTACAAGAACCCCCACATCCAGGGTAAGACCATCCTGGTAGTGGGAGATGGCCTGTACGGTGCGCTGGGCAACACCAATGTCACGCCGTCCCGGTGGGCCACTTTCGGCAACAATGCGCCCAGGAGCCTCTTCTTCTCCAGAGACCCGGTGGCGCTCGACTGCGTGATGCTGGACATCCTCGACGCCGAGCCAACTTACCACCCCAAACGTCCCGGGGCCGACGACTATCTGCAACTGGCAGCCGCTGCGGGACTGGGGATTTATGAGCGCGGCGACCCCTGGGGGAGCGGGTACAGCCAGATTGACTATCAGCGGGTCAACCTGTGACACTCTTCACCAGGTGGAGGGGCGGGCCGATACGGCGCCGCCCCTTTCTCATGAGTTGCGGAGCAGCACCGGCAGCCACATCTGATACGCGTCTACGACGAATACCGCCGTATCGGTGAAGACGAAACCCTGTCCATCGGTTAGCACGACGGTATTGAACACCGCCAGGGGGCCGCTGGCCTGGACGGTCACCGGGAAGGTGATGGTCACCGGCTGGCCTGCGGCGGGGGAGCCGCTCCAGGTCAGGCGGTGCAGACCCGGGGCGTAGCTGGCCGCCGGCCCGCCCGATACCTGGATCGGCCCCGGCGCACTGACCTGCGCCGGGAGATTGTCGGTGAGGGTGAGGGGACGGCCGCTCCCAAGAAGGCTCAAAGTGTAGGTCACTCTTCCCCCTCCTGCAGGAGCCACGGGCCATACTCTCTTATGCACGGTCGCTGCCTGCTCCCCCCAAACCACCGTCAGCGTGGGGCGGCCCTGGGCGTTCCAGTCGCCCGTATCGGAGGAGACGAAGTACTTACCACTATGATATGCTGTATCCGCCGAGTAGAGGGCCAGGCGGAGAGGCCTTCCGGCATTGTAGGCTTCAGCAACGGCCCTGCTCACATCCCATGTCCTGGGCACCCCTGGCCATCCAGGGAATTTCGTAAACGCATCCACCCAGGCAGCGGAGACGTTCTCCGCTGCAAGGGGACTGTTGTTCCAGGTCAGCGTCGCCTCATTCCAGCTCTCATCCACCGTAAAGACCTGGATCAGCGACGGGTCCGGCGTCCCCCACTCCCCTCCTCCTGAGTTGCCGAACTGGTGCAGCGTCAGCGTGGCCGATAGGATCACCTTTCCGGCCGGGATGGCGTTCAGGGGGAAAGTGACGTAGTACCTGGAGAAGCAGGGCCAGTCGGCCACATCGGCCTGATTCTGCACGTTGAAGTCAGCCTGGCCGGCATAGTTTGCCTCCCCCCACTGGGTCCAGAAATCCAGCCCATCTCCGCAGGTAGTTCCGCCTCCCACCGCCCCATCCGTCACCACCGCCCCGCCCAGCTTGTGGCGGATGACCACACTCCCGGTCTGGACCGCCGGGGGGGGAGTATAGTCCGGCTGGCCGAACGACAGCTCCCCCCAGGAGGCCGGGCGATTTGGCTCCATCCATTCGGGCCAGGATTGGTTGGGAATGGATGTGCCAGCACTGTCGTCCCGGTCGTGGACGATCACAGCCATACCCCAGATGGTTCCCTCGGGCGGCGGGGCCGAGAGACCCAGGCTGCTGAAGGGGATGTGGAACGATGCCACCCACCCCCGGTTGTCGGCATCCTTATTGGGACCACCGGTCCCCCGGTAAACGCTCTCCGTGGTGAAGGTCAGCCCTGACTGCACCCAGCCGGAGCCGGTCCCCCGGTAAGCGGCCTGGTAGTTCTGCCGGGACTCCCAGTAGCTGAACTGGGCCACGAAGCGGTAGGCCTTCAGGCCCGGAGCGGTCCCCTCTGCGCCGTCCAGATTGAGGTAGATGGAGACCGCGTCCCAGTTGGTCAGATCGCTTGTGGAGGGGGTTGTGTCGTACCAGATCCGCCGGTCGAAGACCGCCACCCGCAGGTGGAGCTGGTCGTCGGTGTAGGCTGCGCGGACATCGGCGGAGTTGTGGGTGGGTGTCACCTCCCCGAACCAGAAGACCGCCGCTTCTGCCCAGCGGACGTCGCCGGAAAAATAGGGGATATGCACGCGCCGGAGCGGCTCTCCCTGGGCAGCCGTGAGCTCCACGCTGCCCACTCCGATCACAAGGACGATCCCAAGGGTCAGAATGAGCTTCGGCACTTTAGACATTCTCCGACCTCCGCTGGAAATCTGGTTGATGAAGCAATGGGCATCCCAGCTCAAATAAAACAAAAGCCCGGGCATCGCGCCGGGCTCGGTGAGATGTGGGAATTGTGATCTGGAGACGCCCGCCCTGCAAAAGCATCGTACCATGCGGGGGAGTGGGCGTCA
This sequence comes from Anaerolineae bacterium, assembly GCA_041082215.1. Taxonomy (GTDB): domain Bacteria; phylum Chloroflexota; class Anaerolineae; order B4-G1; family DUEL01; genus JBDOIF01. The sequence goes on along the minus strand of JBDOIF010000129.1, from coordinate 5,081 downwards.
ATAGCTCTCTGTTCCTACCTCCTCCAGCGACTCATCCATGCCGGCTGAAGAGCCTCAGCCGCAGCGCCACGACGATCAGGATGAGAAGGATCGGAGAAAGGGCCAGCACCAGTTGTCCTAACTCATCGTTCTCCGTATAGATTCCCTGGGGCGGTTCAGAGGTCACCTGCCCGGCGGCCTGTGTCGGTGTTGGCGTGTGGGATGCCTCCGAGCCCCCGATGTTGGCTGCCGGAGTGGCAATGGACGTTGAAGAGGGGAGAGGAGGCGGAGCCTGCGGCGCAGCGTCCGCTGTAAAGGAAGAAACCCAAACCTTATACCGACCGTGCTCGGAATCATCTACGTGGCGCTCGTCCCGCGTAAACCAGACGGCATACACCTGGTTCCCTGCGCCCACCGCAACCCTGGGCCATTCGGGCGGATCTTTGGAGGCAAAGACCCGGGTCGGCGACGACCAGGAGGCTCCATCCCAGACCAGATGGATGACCCCCAATTCCTCGGTTGGCGAATAGAACATCCCCAGCACCAGCAGATGGACATGCCCAGCGCTATCGGTGGCGGCGTGGTATGCATCCAGGCTGTAGGCTGCCCAGGGCTTGGCGATCACCCCTGGGATCGCCCTCGGCTCCGACCAGGTGGCACCGTTATCAGTGGAGACCTGGTAATAGTAGGCCCTTTCCGCCGGCAGCCGCCACACGGCAACAAGGCGGCCCTGCCCTGCATCCCCCAGCGTAATCTGCTGGGGCGCTCCCCGGGGAGAGGAGAACATCACCGGGTCCATCCAGGTGCTTCCGCTGTCTGGGGAGTGGATAAACCCTGACCCTACAGGATAACCTTTGTGTAGATACCAGTCCTCTCCCTCCTCCCATGTGACGTATACATCTCCACCGTTCGCTACCCATATCTGCGGCTTCACGGATCCGGCGAATGAACGGGAGAGGTTGACAGGGGCAGACCAGGTTTGGCCTCCATCGGTTGAGCGGCGGTAGAAGATATCTGCACACAGGGGGCAGATGGCGTTTAGCTGACGGTCCATACCCAGCGCAGTGACTCGCCGTCCAGTGGCCCCTGCGGGGAGCTCCAGAGGTTCCCATTCCTGGTTGCGATAGCGGCTTATCCCTCTCTCCGTAGCGACCCACACGATCCCCTTGCTGTCCACTACCAGCCCGACGACCGCGCCACCTGCCAGCCCTTCACCGGGGACGAAAGAGTTCCATCCCCAGCCATCCAGAAAGCTTACACCCCCATCGGTGCCGACCCAGATCCGATCCTCAGGATCAACCGCAATAGCCGTCACCCTGTTGCTGATCAGCCCGTCTTCTATCGTATAGGTCTCCCAGCCCCCTTCCCCATGCCGGCTGAGCCCATAGGGCGTTCCCACCCACACAGCCCCCTCGATGTCTGTAGCCAGGGCGAGGATCTCGACGTCGGCCACCCCATCCTGAGGGGTGTGTCGGACCCAGTTCCTCCCATTGTAGGCAGCCAGCCCCCTTGCCGTCCCTACCCAGAGCTCTCCAAAGGGGTCGGTAGTCAAGGCATATACCCTGTTGTCCGGCAACCCTGTGCCGGCGGTGTAGGCGGTCCATCTCTGATCCTCCTGCCGGATCGTTTCGTCGTAGACGCTTACCCCCTGGTCGGTGCCGAACCACAGCCTGCCATCCGTATCCTGAGCGATACAGTTGACCTTTGGGCCGATCAGGCCATCCCGAACCGTGAGCTTCTGCCAGACGGCTCCATCGAAGCGGAAGACGCCGTCGTCCGTTCCAAACCACTGGACACCGGCACTGTCTTCAAATATTGCATAAATCTGGTGTCCAGCCAGGTTGGCCAGAAACTCCTCTTCCCGCCAGCCGCTCCCGTCGTAGAGGAGCACCCCCTCCGGGGTGCCCAGCCACAGCCATCGCTGGTCGGCGCCTGTTGAGACCCCTTCGTTCCAGACCACGTGGATGACCCCGTTCTCATCCACCGCGATGTCGGAATAGTAGGCTGTGCCGTTGCCCGCGCCGCTGATCCGCCGACGGGGCGTCCACGCGGAGGCCCTCCAGGCATCTGGCGCGGGACTGCTGGTATAGTAGATCGTCGTCTCGCCCCGGAAGGTCGCGTGGAGCATGCCAGCGTTATCCGCAGCAATGGCCGGACGGACCGTGTACCCGCCGTATGCCGTCACCTGGATGTCGTTCGGCTCCAGCCAACCCTGATCGGTTAGAGTGGTGTACATCAGGAGGTCCATCTGCCCCTGCTGTGAATAACGACCGCTGCTCCAGACCACGTGAGGCTGCCCCCAGGGGTCAACGGCCACGTCGGGGAACCAGGAACTGACGGTGTTGGTGGAGAGCATCACCGGATCGGCCCAGCCTGTTCCCTGGGCGCGAGTATAGGCACCGGTTGCCAGCATCCCCCCAACTACCAGTGCCCACAGGCAGAGTTTCCCAGCCAACCGACCCGATGGGTGTAAGCGGATCCAGAACCCCCCGATTTTCCGCTTCATCTTCCTTCTCTCAGCCGATACAGCTCGTAACCGCCGAAGGATGCCTCCAGTTCGTAATCCCGTGCCACAGTCTCCGGGTCGTACAGGTGCACCCAACGCCCGAAGTCGCCGATGAGCAGATAGGGTGCGCCGCGCTCCCGAAAATCGTAGTAGTCGGATGGCGGAGGTGCCCCGTACCAGGCGTAGGCGATGGATGCGTTCATGACCCAGCCGGGTGGAAGATGACAACTATGGCCGGAGAGAAAGCAGACCTCCGGTTCATAGGTCTCGATCTCCATGTCCTCAGGCAGATGCTCTTGAATATAGGCCGCGATCTGCCAGGGCGCATCGTCGTTGCTGGATACGATCTCTGTGAACCGCGCCTGCAGGGGCCGCAGAAGAATGAGTACCAGCAGTGTTATGAGCGCCGCTCTTCCGAGCAACGGCGCATCCGACTGTCCTGTGCGGATCCCTTCCAGAATTCTCCCTGCGGAGATACGGTAGCCGTCCGTCAGGTCGTGGAAAGCCTGAGCGATGAAGAAGGCCGATAGCATCAAGGGGGGGAAAGCGTACCGCGGCCAGCCAACCGAAAGGAACACGAACCACAGAAGCCAGACCCCAGCGACAGCCGTGAGCATGGCCCACTGGAGCCCTTCCCTCGACCGACGTGCGCTCCGTAAGGCCGCGTACAGGCAGCCTGGCAGGGACCAGGCGTAGAATACATCTTTGCCAGTGAGGAACTTCAGCGCATCCCCCATCCGCGCGGTGGAAAGAACAAATACCCCTCGGCGCAAGGCGCTCGACCACTCCTGGACATCCTGTGTTGCCAGGCCCTGCCCGTTTGGGAACAGCAACGTCTGTCCAGCATACCAGGCCGTCGCGCAGAAGATGACCGTGAGGAGTGGAAGGGCAAAGCCAGAGGCACCGGCCTGGCGATAGTACAGCCTGTCGGCGATCCAGAGGACGAGCCAGGCAGGCAACAACAGGAGGAACTGGTTCTTGGTCAGGACCGCCAGGCCGAAGAGCAGGCCAGACAGGATCAATTTATACCTCTTTTGGCTCCTCAGCTCCTCCTGCAACGCTCCCCACCACGTCAGGGTCCCCAACAGGAAGAACATAGCCGCAGGAACCTCGCCGAGGACCTGGCGGCCCCAGTACAGGAGATTGACCCCCGGTGAGGACAACAGCAGCAGCGTACCTACCGTGGCTACCTTCCAGCCACTGATGCGACGGACCAGGGCATAGAAGACGGCCACACACAGGAGAAGGTATCCGGCCATCGCCAGGCGTGCTGACAGGAGCCGTATGCCCAGCAGACGGAACGCCGCAGCGACGGGGAAGAAGACAGTGGGGCCGACGGCTGGGCCGAAGCGGTATTCTCCCACAAGGGCCAACCTCTTGGCGACGAGGAGGTGGATCCCCTCGTCGAACCAGGGGGAGGGGAAGCGCTCAAGATTGTAGAGGGAGAGAAACAGAGTAATGGCAGCCAGACCGGCTGCCCATATTGTCTGCCAGTTGAGGAAGGTGCTATCCCTTCTCATCGCCCTCGTCTACAAGAGTTGCACAGTTGGGTTTTATTTACATACCACGTAGCCACGGAGGGCGCAGGGGAGCGCCGATAGGCCAGGGAAACTTCTCTGGCGAACGGGCCCCTGTCCCCTCGGACGGATTTCCAATCGCCATAATCAGCGGGAGGTAGATTCTATGCTCCTGCGAGGCGCTCACTATGTCCACACTTACCGTCGTGGTGAGCATATTGACACTGTTGCTGGCGGTTATAACGGCGGTGTAACCCCCAAGCTCCCAATAGATATGGGTGACTATGGGGCCATTTTGTAGGATGCTCCCATCGCCAAAATCCCATTGATAAACTACATTCGTGCCACTGAGCACCGTAGCGGTGAATGTCACGGTCTCGCTCACCACTGCCGGACTGCTGCTGACTGCGCTTAATCCCGTGATGGCTTCGTCGCTTACCCTGACGACCACTGAGTCCGACGCGCCGGGCAGGCCCAGTGCATCGGTAACCAGAAGCGTGAAGGTGAGCACAGTCGGGGTTGCAGGCGCTACAAATGTTGGACAGCTTATGCTGTGACTGCTCAACACTACTGGCGTGCCGCCTGTCTGCTGCCACTCATATACGAGTGGCATATGGCCGTCAGGATCGGTGCTCTGGCTGCCATCCAGAACGACCACCGCACCGACCAGGACGTCCTGATCCGGCCCGGCATCGGCTACCGGCGGTAAGTTGACGTCGTCATCCATAATCGTTCCCACCCCCTGCCCGTCGGCAATGGAGGCGTTGACGGGGCTGGAGAGATTGACAGTGAAGGTTTCGTCGGGTTCGTCAACGGTGTCGCCGAGGACGGTGACGGTGAGGGTGCGGCTGGTCTGGCCGGGCGAGAAGGTCAGGACCCCGCTGGTGAAGGTGTAATCCGCCCCTGCCGTGGCCGTGCCGTCGGCGGTGGCGTAGCTCACGCTCACCGGCCGGCCGCTGGCGGCGGAGAGGGCGACGGTAAAGACGGCGCCGGTCGAACCGGCGTTCCCCTCCGTCACCGACACATCGTTGATGCTCAGGGTAGGCATCGGGTCGTCGTCCAGGATCGTCCCCACCCCC
>JBDOIF010000093.1:0-140208 GCA_041082215.1 Anaerolineae bacterium | reverse complement strand
CGACCTGCCGGTCGTCCACCGCAGGGGCGACCTGCCGGTCGTCCACCGCAGGGGCGACCTGCCGGTCGTCCACCGCAGGGGCGACCTGCCGGTCGTCCACCGTAGGGGCGACCTGCCGGTCGTCCACCGTAGGGGCGACCTGCAGGTCGCCCATCGCAGGGGCGACCTGCCGGGCGCACAGCGCAGGGGCGACCTGCCGGTCGTCCACCGCAGGGGCGACCTGCCGGTCGCACATCGCAGGGGCGACCTGCCGGTCGTCCACCGTAGGGGCGACCTGCCGGTCGAACACCGCAGGGGCGACCTGCAGGTCGCCCCTACGGGGTATATCGCCCACAATCCAGATGATGCCGTGGATGTGGTTGGGCATCACCACAAACGCGTCCAACCGGACGTATGGGCGCAATTCCGCCGTCCGTTTCCATTCCTCAACGACAATCTGGCCAAAATCGGACAAAACCATTTCGCCATTGACCACCTCGCCAAACAAGAATTGCCGATCGTGTGTGACAATGGTCACGAAATATGCCCCTCGATCCCGATAATCCCATCCCCGCAGCCGAATGGACCGGCGACCACGATGAGCAACGTTGGATTCCGGCGTCATTGTTTTCCTCAACAAAGCGGTTTGTTTATGACCTTATTGTTCAAACTCTACCTCTACCTCTGCTCGCCCTTCCAGTGTAAACCCCAACGCGACGACGCCGTGGGCCACCTGCCGCAGCTCCTGCCGCACCCCGTCCACCCGTGCCCCGGCCGGACGCCACCCTTCTGGTACGGTGAACAGCACCTCCCCGAACTGCTGTCCCGCCTTGTTGAGCACCATTCTCATGCCTGACGTCTGGCACTCGATCCTCTCCACCTCCACCGCCCCCGCGCAGACGTGGAACGTCGTCGCCAGCAGATCGGGCTTTTCCGAGGCAGGCTTGAGAATGAGAACGGCGGTTTCGTGAGGCTGGTGGCGGCGGATGGTGACCGTCTCCTCCACCACCCCCAGGTAGCGGCGGCGCCAGTAGTTGTAGACGTGATACCGGCCTGATGGGAGGCCCAGCTCGCTCAGGCGGACCGTCGTCTCAGTGGTCCGGTCCTCCCAGTTGATCACCCCCACCACCCACCAGCGGCCCCACTCCCGCTCCACCGGCAGGGCCAGCAGGCGCGGCATCTCGTTCTCGAACAGGTCCACTGGCCGGGCGGAAAGCCCCATGGGGGGGAGGGTCTGGCGGAGGTACTTGAGCCGGCCGGGCCGGATGGCCGTCAGGTCGTCCGAATCCAGCGTCAGCCCGCCCAGAAGCGCGACCGCCGCCGAGAGGGTCCGCATCTCGTTCAGCACCAGGTCCATATCCGTACCCCGCTGGCGGACCAGCAGGCAGTCCGGGTCGTTCAGCCAGAGCCGGTTGTGGAAGGGGGCGCGGGCGATCGAATTGCGAAGGGCGTTTTCGGCAGAGGGCATCGAGAGGTCGTTGCGCCAGACGGGGTGCCAGTTGGGGTCCACATCCGGCCCCACCCGCATCCCGTCCACCAGCCCGATGCACGGCCCCAGGGGGGCGCCGCAGCCCAGGAGGAAAGCGTCGTCGCCGATGGCCTCCCGGATCGCCGCCACCCCCCGCCGCAGGGCCTGGGCTCGCGTCGAGGTGGGGTCGTATCGGCGGCCGGGGCGTGCCGCGGCGAAAATGAAGTCAATCTTGAAGAGCCACACCCCCCATGACTCCCGCATCCGACGGAAGGTCTCCCCCAGCCAGGCCAGCGCCTGCGGATGGGTGCAGTCCAGGGCATAGCATTCCGTCCCCCAGTGGACCCATCCCACCACTGGCTCTCCCGCCTCGTCGTGGAGGAACCAGTCGGGGTGGTCGGTGAAGAGCCGGGAGTCGGCCGCCGCGCCAAAGGGGGCGGTCCAGATGCCCGGACGATGGCCCGCAGCGCGGATTGCCTCCATCACCGGCTCCATCCCCTCAGGGAACTTATCCGGGTCGAGCGAGAACCAATCCCCGATCGCGGTCTGATAGCCGTCGTCCAGGAGGATCACCTCCAGGGGCAGGTTGTGGCGGGCGATGGCCTCCAGATTGGCAAGGACGTCGTCCGCTGTGTTTTCCCCGTAGTATATGTACCAGGTACACCAGCCGGTGGGGGGACGAAGGGTTGTGCCCCTACGGGCCCCCATCTCCTCCCCAGCCCTCTCCGCCCACAGCTCCAGCAGCGCCAGCGGGTCCGGCCCGGTCCGCAGGAGCAGCCGCTCCGAGCGGGCTGACCCGCCGGGGGGCAGGAGCGCGCCGTCGAAGTAGCAGCGGGCGACGAGGGCGGAGCCGTCCCGGCGCATCCGGACCTCGGTCAGTTGGTCGGCTGTCGTGATGAACCCCATAAGCAACGAGCGGCTGGCTGCCAGCACGCTTATCCACTCCGAGGCGATCTCCCCTTCCTCCTGGGGGTGGGGCTGGTGCGTCATCCGATAGCTCTCCGTGCCAGGGTCGGTGTAGAGGCCGTCGTCCGCGTGACGGGCGAAGGCGGGGGTCCAGGAGATCCAGCCGTTCTGGTAGAACGACCATTGCTGGGGAGGTGCACCCAGGTCCGGCGGGGTGGCGGTGAGGACGTCCACCGTCTCCAGGTAGAGGGGAGCGTCTCCCTCGTTATGCAGCTCCACCCATGCGGTGGTCTCCCCGGCGCTTTCCTGCCATCGCCACACCGTCTCCAGGCCGTGGGCACGGACGGGGCGGTCGGGGATCTCCAGGCGGAGGGTGTGGGCGGCCTCTCCCACCCGGAAGCGGACCACGGCGGCCTTCTCCTTCAGGCTAGCGTTGCTAAAAGGGCGGTTGTTCATGCTCCACCTACTTGACGGAAACGCCAAACTGAGGTATCCTAACAATGCGCGGGGGTGGTTGGGTCCCGGTGGGCCCCCCGGTCTTCAAAATCGGTGTCGGGCCGCACAGAGCGGGCCGAGGTGGGTTCGACTCCCATCCACTCCCGCCTATATCGGACAGGCTGAAAGCCTGTCCTACACATTTATCCCCTCAGGCGCTGGCGGACGGTGCGGCAGCGGGGGCATTCCGCCCCCACATATTCGGTGCCGCAGGTGCGGCACACCTTACTGGGCAGCGGCCGGTCGTCCTCCAGCGAGGCGACGATCAGGTACACTTCCTGATCGGCGAACCGCTCCAGCCAGGTGTTCAGCGGCGTGTCGCCGACCATCCACCGGCCGTCTTCGGGGTTGCGGTGGAGCTGTCCCTCCACCACCCCGGCGTTCAGTTCGTAGGCTGCCGACGCCAGCTCCCGCAGGCTTGCCTTTCGCAGTGCGGGCATTCTTCCCCCCTCATCAGTTGAACATTCTCAACAGGCGGAAATGGCCCGGTGGGTCGGGCTACTCCCGTCGTCGGACGATCTGGAAGCGGTCGAAGTCGTGGGCGACGGTTGTCTCCGGGAAGATCTGCTGGGCCTCTTCCAGCACCTCCCAATCCCGGTATCGCCGCGAGATGTGGGTGAGCACCAGTCTGTGGACCTGAGCCTCCCTGGCCAGCGACGCTGCCTGCCGTGCCGTCAGGTGGCCGAACTGGCGGGCCAGCTCCGCCTCCTGTTCCAGGTAGGTCGCTTCGATGACCAGCAGATCGGCTCCTGCTACCGCTTCCACCAGCCCGTCGGTCCGGGCGGCATCCCCGACGTGGGCCAGGCAGGCTCCGGGCCGGGATGGTCCCAGCACCTGATCGGGGTGGATCGTCCGGCCGTCCGGCAGAGTGACGGACTCGCCGGCCACCAGGAGGCGCCGTTCCGGCCCCGGAGGCACTCCCAGCGCCTCCGCTTTCTCCACCAGGAAGGGGCGACGGGGTTTCTCCCGGAAGAGGTAGCCGAGGCAATCTGGCCCCCGGTGACGGACCGGAAAGGCGATCACCTCCAGCCCGTCCGCCTCCATCACCGGCCCCGGCTCCACTTCGATAAGGACCAGCTCCATCGGCGGCTGGGCGCCCCGGAGGACGACGCCGTAGATGAGGTCCCGCACCCGCTCCAGCGCCCAGCGGCCCCCGTAGATTTCCAGCCGCTCGATCGCCTCCCAGCGGGCGAGCGTGGAGATCAGCCCTCCCAATCCCAGAATATGGTCCAGGTGGCCGTGGGTCAGGAGGATTCGGTCCAGCCGTCGGAACCCCAGGCCGCTCTGGAGGATCTGTCGCTGGGTGCCCTCCCCGCAGTCTACCAGGAACCGGTAGTCTTTATACAGCACCATCTGGGCTGAGAGGCCCCGGTGGATGGACGGGGCTGAGGCAGAAGTGCCCAGGAAGACCAGCTCGATCATGCGTCTCTCCGTCGAAGCAGTGTATCTGGCGATCCGGTCACCGACACCCTGGCGGGCTGTCCAGGCTCCCCTTCGACCCCGGCCTGGAGCGGCAGGAAGGCCCGCACAACGGCCAGGTTCGTCCGCAGGTGGCCCGTGACCGCCGAGGTGACCACCTCCGAGTTGCCCGAGGCCAGGGTCATAGGCAGCACCAGTTGATCGGCCAGATGGGGGTCAGCGGGCGCACCGGTGCGGTGGTGGACCAGAAGCTCCTCACAGGCGGCGGCTGCCACGTGTTCCGAGGCCAGCCCCTTGCGACCGTAGGCGGAGAAACCTGCCACTCCGTGCTCATATTCTGCGAAAAGGAAAACGGCCGCGCCGGGCCCCGCGCTGCGGACCCTCAGCGCTTCCACGCGGGCCGGCAGCCCTGCCGCCGTCAGCAGGTTGCAGGCCCGGTTCGCTATCCGCTGGGGGATGTGAGAGGGCAGATTGGCGGCCACCCCCCGTCCCCACACCCGCCGCACCGCTCCCCGTTCGGCCAGCTGGATGGGACGCAGCGGTTCGCCACGGCGGCCCTCGATCCGCACCCGGACCTCCCCACCTCCCGCGGGGTAGAAGCCCCAGGCTGTCAGTTCGACCTCTGCCTGTACCCCCATCCGGGCCACTGTGGGCAGAAAGACCTCCTGCAGATAGTCCACCGAAGGGGCCCAGGGGACGTGGGTACCACCCCGGAGCGTCAGGTGGGAGGGGCCGTCGGCCATAGCCAGGGGGAGGAGGACCGTCTGCAACACCAGCCCCACCGCCCCGGCGCTCCCCCTCTCGGCGATCTCGGCCACGTCGAAGGTGTAGGTGCCGGGGCGGGCCGGCCCCCTGGGGGTGAAGCGGACCCGCTGGCTTTCCAGCTCCGCCTCCTCCACCTCTGCCCCACAGATGGCCGCCGCCGCCCGCACCGCCGCCAGGTGCTGGGGTTGAAGGCCGGGGTTGGGGCGGCCGGCCCGGATGTTATGAATGACCAGTGGCTGACCGGTGAGGATGGAGAGGGTCAGCGCCGTGCGGAGCACCTGTCCCCCGCCCTCCCCGATGGAGCCGTCCACCACGACCATCCCTTTCCCCACAGTGGGGTTGATTATACCTCAGGGGGAGGGAGGGAGCAAACCAAGGTAAATATCCAGCACGTCCCGTAACATCGTGGCCGCTGAGGGGAGGGGGGTGGGTTCGTCAATGGCGGCCATCAGCGTGCCGTAGATGTCGGTATGGTAGATCACCCCCATCTGTTTGCGGCCCAGGCGGGCCAGGAAGTGGTCGGCGGGCAGGGGGGTGGGGGCCACCCGCAGCCTGGCGGTGCCGTCGGCACGCCGCTCAGCGGTGGCGACCAGTTTGTAGGCCCGTCCCTCCCGGCGGGCGGCCACCACATCGGTCCCCGAGAGGGCGGTGATGCCGGTCCGGTCCACCTCCTCCAGCCGGGCCGGGACCCCCATCACCCCGTTGACCAGGATGACCAGCTTGGCTGCCGCGTCCCACCCCTCCAGGTCGAACGAGGGGTCCGCCTCCAGCACCCCCTCTGTGCGGGCGCGGGCTTTCGCCTCCTCCCAGGAGAGGCCTTCTCCCAGAAGCTCCAGGACGTAGCCGGTGCAGAGGTTGGGGACCGCCTCGATGCGGAAGACGGTCGCTCCCCGCAGGTCCCGCTGTCCGATGTAGAGGGCGGGCAGCCCTCCGGCGACGGTCCCGTCGAACCGGAGCTGCACCCCCCGTCGGGCGGCCAGTTCGTGGAGCTCCCGGTAGGCCAGCACCAGCGGCCCCTTGTTGGGGGTGACCACGTGGAGGCCCCGCTCCAGCGCGGTGCGGACGTGGGTGAGGCCCGGCTCCGCTCCCTGGCGCAGGTTGACAGGGGAGGCCTCGCAGAGCAGGTCCGCCTCCGCCTCCCGGATCAGATCGAGGGCCGGGGCGCCGGGCCGGCCCACTGCGGGCAGCTCTGCCACGCTGCCGCCGGCCTGCTTGATGGCGGAGATGCGGGCGGGGTCGAGGCCGGAGGGGTCGCAGGCGATCCCCCGGCTATCCGCTGCGCCTGCCAGCGTCAGCCGCAGGCCGTAGCGGGCCTCTACCTCAGGCCCCTTCTCCGCCAGGAGGTCACAGAACCGCCGGCCCAGGTTGCCCAGGCCGATAAGGAGGATGCGGACCGTTGTTGACATGGTTTTTCCCCTGCACCGTTATCGGTTGGGGGCGACCACCGCGTCCCGTCCCATATGGAAAGCCGCCCGGTTGATGTCGGCGTAGCGGGGCGGCACCCGGCGGATGATGGCCTCCTCCCACACCTCGGGGGGTGTCTCCAGCAGGGCGGAAAGGGCGCCCAGTACCACCGTATTCACCGCGCGTACCGTCCCTGCCTTCTCGGCCAGTCCCAGCCCATCCACCACCACGACCCGCCCGGCCCGCGCCCTCAGCCCCTTCAGGAGCGCCTCCCGATCCGGGTAGACCGCGTCCCCCACGCTCACCGACATCGGCGTAATCTTCTGGTCGTTGACCAGCACTGTGCCGCCGGGGCGGAGCCACTCGATCCAGCGGGCCGCCTCCAGAAGCTCAAACGCCACCAGCACGTCCACGGTCCCTTTTTCACAGGTGGGGGAGCCTACGCGGGGAGCCCATCGGACGTGGCTTTCCACCACGCCGCCCCGCTGGGCGAAGCCGTGGATTTCCGATTTCTTCGCTTCCAGCCCCAGGTCAATCCCCACCTGGGCAGCGATATCGGAGGCGGTCAGCACCCCCTGCCCCCCGACGCCGACGAAGAGGAAGTTCTTCTGCATCCTGCATACCTCACGTTGGGTTAATAGCCAATGATCAATGGCCAGTCATCTGGTCACCGGGTCACCCCGTCTCGTAAATCGCTCCCACAGGGCAGACCTGCAGGCAGACGGTGCAGCCGGTGCAGAGGAGCGGGTCAATGGTCGCCTTCGGTTTGTTCGCTCGCTCGTCTATGACCTCGCTCTTGAGGATGGCGGGGCAGCCCACCCGGAAACAGGTCCCGCAGGCGGTGCAGGTCTCCAGGTCCACCGCCACCACCGGCCGTTGCTGGAAGTATGGGGTAAAGACGCAGGCGCCCCTGACCACCACGACGGAGGGGCCGTCTTCCACCGCCATTGCCTCCCGCAGGGCCCGACCGATCTCCTTCACGTCCCAGGCATCCACCTCCCAGATGTGCTCCACTCCCATCGCGCGGGCCACCGGCGCGATCTCGATCCGTCTGCCTTCCTCTCCCTGGAGGGTGATGCCGGTGCCCGGGTGTTGCTGGCCGCCGGTCATCGCCGTGATCCGGTTATCCAGCACCGCCACGACGATGTTGCCCCGGTTGTAGACGGTGCTGGCGAGGGGGGAGAGGCCGGCGTGGAAGAAGGTGGAATCGCCGATGATGGCGATCACCTTCTCCTGCGCCCCCGCCTGCTTGAGGCCGTGGGCCATCCCGATGCTGGCCCCCATCGAGATCAGCATATCCATCGCGTCGAAGGGGGGGAGGAAGCCCATAGAGTAGCAGCCGATGTCGCCGGAGAAGACGGCCTGTTTCCGCCAGCGGCGCAGGTTGTAGAAGAAGGCCCGATGGGGGCAGCCGGGGCAGAGGGCGGGCGGGCGCGGCGGGACGACCGGCTCCGTCAGCGGCTCCACCTGCTCCGGCATCGGCGCGACGGGCAGCCCCGCCTTCAGCGCTGCCTGCCGCACCTTCTCCAGCGTGAACTCGCCGCAGAGGGGGAAGAACTCCTTTCCCGCTGCCACCTCGATCCCCATCGCCCGCACCTGCTCCTCGATGACGGGGTCCAGCTCCTCCACGACCACCAGCCGCTCCACCTGCGCGGCGAACTCGCGGATCATCCGCCCGGGCAGGGGGTGGACCATCCCCAGTTTGAGGATGGAGTACCCTGCAAAAAGCTCCCGGACGTGCTGGTAGGCCATCCCGCAGGTGATGATCCCCAGCGAACGATCTCCCCATTCGATACGGTTGAGGGGGGCGGTCTCCCCCCACTCGGCGATCGCCAGCAGCCGCTGTTCGATCTCCGGATGGCGGCGGCGGGCGACGGCGGGGATGATGACGTAACGGTCCGGATGGCGCTCGAAGGGGGGGAGCGGTTCCTGCTGTCTGTGCTCCCCTGGCATCTCCACCTCGACAGGGGACTTGGAGTGGGAGAGGCGGGTGGTGGAGCGGACCATCACCGGGCACTGGAACCGTTCGCTCAGGTCGAAGGCCAGGCGGGTGAACTGGCGGGCCTCCTCGCTGTCGGAGGGTTCCAGGCAGGGAAACTTGCCGAAGCGGGCGTACTGGCGGTTATCCTGCTCGTTCTGGGAGGAGAAGGCGCCGGGGTCATCGGCGCTCACCAGCACCAGCCCGCCGCGGACGCCGGTGTAGGAGAGGGACATGAGGCTGTCGGCGGCGACGTTGACCCCCACGTGCTTCATCGCTGCCAGCGCCCGCGCCCCGCCGAAGGCCGCCCCGGCCGCCGCATCCAGAGCCACCTTCTCGTTGGCCGCCCACTCCGCCCTGACACCAGCATATTGGGCCAGATTCTCCAGAACCTCGGTGGAGGGGGTGCCGGGGTAGGCGGTAGCGTACCGGACCCCTGCCTCCCAGGCCCCCAGAGCGATCGCCTCGTTGCCGGAAAGGAGTCGCTTCATCGTTTCTCTCCTGCTCGAATGGTCTCCATAATCGGGACCCTCTCAATCCCGTTACAGGGTGCTGTTATAGCACATTCCGGGCGATTGGGGTAGCGGGGTTTCTCTCCCCTGCAGCGGGGGTGGCCCTCACCCCACCGGGAGGGGGTAGGGGGAGGGGTGAGGGATCAAACCACCATCAGGTGGGCAAAACTAACGTGTAACTCGTCACCAAACTGAAATGCACCCCTGCTGGGGGTGGAAATTGACTTCCCTCCCCCTTCGTGGTATAGTCAGGACACATCGGTTTGGCGGGATGGGGTTAGTATGGAAGGGAAGACGAAATTCGTCATCGCCGGGTTGCTCATCGTGGCGGCTGTGGTCTATCTGATCGTCTCCAGCACCGGCAGCACAGCCCACTACTTTCTCACCGTCGAGGAGCTTCTGGCGATGGGGGATGAGGCCGTGGGGCGGAATGTAACCGTCTCCGGCGCTGTGCTGGGAGATACCATTGTCTACGATGCGTCGAAGCCGCAGGTGACCTTCACCGTCGTCCAGGTGCCGGGCGACCCCAAAGAGGTGGAGCGGGCCGGAGGGCTGGCCGCCGTGCTGCACGCCGCCGTCAATAACCCTGACGCTCCCCGCCTGGAGGTGGTCTATAACGACGTCAAGCCGGACCTCCTCCAGCATGAGGCCCAGGCCATCATGCGCGGCCGGTTGGGGGAGGATGGCCGCTTCTACGCCGATGAGGTGCTCCTCAAATGCCCCACCCGCTATGAAGAAGAGATTCCAGCTCAGGTGGAGGGGCCCTGATGCTGGCGGAGGTGGGGACATCTGTTGTCGGTCTGGCGCTGGCCGCGGCCCTCTACGCGGCCTTCGCTGTATATAAGTCCATCCGCCGCACCGACCCCCGCTGGGCGCGCAGCGGTCACAACGGCATCTACGCCGCCGCCAGCCTGCTCGGCCTGGCGCTCCTGCTCCTCCTGGCCGCCTTTCTCGGCGATCAGTTTGAGGTCCGGTATGTCGCCCAGCATTCCAGCCGGGACCTTCCCCTCTATCTGAAGGCGTCGGCCCTGTGGGCGGGCCAGGAGGGTTCGCTCCTCCTCTGGTCGTTTCTCCAGGCGCTGTTCGCCGCGCTGGTGGTGCGGGGGAGCCTGGATGATCACAGGGGGTGGACGGCGATCCTTCTCAGCCTCATCACCGCTTTCTTCGTGGGGGTAACCCTCTTCCTCTCCAACCCTTTTGCGCTCCTGGACAGGGTTCCGGCCGACGGGGAGGGGTTGAACCCTTTGCTCCGCCATCCGGGGATGATCTTCCATCCCCCCGCCCTCTACCTGGGATACGTGGGGCTGGCGGTCCCCTTCGCCCTCGCCATGGCCGCCCTGATCACGCGGGAGGTTGAGGGCTGGACCCAGATGGCCCGCCGCTGGACGCTGGCTTCCTGGCTCTTCCTGGGGCTGGGGCTGCTTCTGGGGGCCCGCTGGGCCTACGACGTGCTGGGGTGGGGGGGGTATTGGGGCTGGGACCCGGTGGAGAACGCCGGGCTGATGCCCTGGCTGACCGCCACCGCCCTCCTCCACGGCGGGGTGATGCAGGAGGAACGCAAAGGCTTCCGCGTGTGGAACCTGCTTCTGGTTATCTTCTCCTTTGTGCTGGTGCTGTTCGGCACCTTCACCACCCGCAGCGGGATGATCCAGTCGGTCCACGCCTTTGGCCGCTCTCCCCTCGGCCCTTACTTCCTCGCCTTCATCGGCGTGACGCTGGTCGGGTCGCTGGCGCTGCTCTATACCCGCCGCTCGCTTCTGAGCGATCCGCGTTCGATGGATGGGTTCCTCTCGCGGGAGGGGCTGTTCTTCCTCGCCCTGGTGCTCTTCCTCACCCTCACCGGGTCGGTGCTGGTGGGCAGCACGCTGCCAACGCTCACCGAGGCCCTTACCGGGCAACGGTTTGAGGCCGGTCCCGAGTGGTTCGACCGGGTGACGGGGCCACAATTTGCCGCGCTGGTGCTGGTTCTGGGATTCTGCCCCCTCTTCGGCCGCGCGGCTCAGGCGCTGACACGGCTGCGGAGCCGGGGATGGCCGGCGCTGGTAGGGGCGGCGCTGGCGGTCCTCCTGGCTGTGGCGGATGGCCTCAACCACTGGACCTCCCTTCTGGGCTTCGGGCTGGTGGGCCTGGCGGGGGGAACGGCGGTGGCCGAGATCGCACAGGGGGTGGCGGCGCGCAGCAGGCGGGAGAAAGAGGACCTTCTTCGGGCGGTATGGAGCCTGATTCGACACCATCAACGCCGGTACGGCGGCTATCTGGTCCATATCGGCGTGGTGCTGATGGCAGTGGGGATCATCGGCACCCGGATGTACCCCTTTGAGACGGAGCTGGTCCTCTCCCCCGGCGAAGTGGTGGATGTGGGCCGGTACACGCTGATCTTTGAGGACCTGCGGCAGGAGGAGGCCGGCGACCACTTCAGCACCTACGCCTACCTCTCCGCCTACCGGGATGGGGAGTATCTGGCGACGCTGACGCCCCGTCTGGACCTGTACTTCGGGTCCGACCAGACGGTGGGCGTGCCGGCGGTGCGGGCCGGGCTGCGGGAGGACCTCTACCTGGTGCTGGCCGGATACAGCTCAAGCAGCGCGACGTTGAAGATGTTTGTCAACCCGCTGGCTGCCTTCCTCTGGCTGGGCGGGCTGGTCTTCCTGGCCGGAGGGGTTGTGGCGGTGTGGCCTGTCTCGGCGGTCCGCCTCTCTGTGCCCCAGGCCCGACGGCGGGCGGTCCGGGACGGGGTGGCCCTGCTGGCGATGTTTCTGCTCCTGACCGCCGCTGGCGTGGCGATGTGGGGGCCGGGGCACGGGGTGTCGGCGCAGCAAACCGGGCGGCCCCTTCCCGGCCAGCCAGCGCCGGATTTCACGCTGAGCTTGTTGGATGGCTCCGCGCTCCGCCTTTCCGATCTCCGGGGGAACGTGGCGGTAGTCAACTTCTGGGCTACCTGGTGTCCTCCGTGCCAGGAGGAACTGCCGATCCTTCAATCCCTCTGGGCAGAGTACAGCCTCTCGCCCGAAGAAGCCCTCTCCTCAACCTATCAGCCTGAGGCCGTGTTTCTCGGTTTGGCCTACCAGGATCAGGAATCACTCGTGCGCGCGACGGTTGCCCGCATGGGTCTGACCTATCGGATCGGGTTGGATCTGGACGGGCGGATCGCGCGTGCCTACGGTATCACGGGTGTTCCCGAGACCTTTATCATTGACCCTCAGGGGCAGGTAGCTTTCGTCCACATCGGCCCGGTGACGGCGGAACAACTGAGGGGTGAACTGGATGCGCTGCTGGGCAGGTGATGGAGAGATGGGGAGACGCGGTGAGGGGGTGTTCTCCGTGTCTCCGTGTCCCCGCGTCCCCGCGTCTCCACTAAAGGGGGGTGTATGAGCATCGGGGCAATTCTTGCAGGAGCTGCACTGGCCCTGCTCGTCGGCGCCTACCTGGCCCGACCGTTCCGCCGGGTGCAGATAGAGCCGGACCGGGCGATCGAGCGGTGGGTGGCGCAGGTGAGGAGGCGGGAGGGCAGGACCGCAGCAGGGCAAGGGGGCAAGGAGACAGGAGAGCAGGGGGGCGGAAGGGCAGGGGGGCCGGTGAATTTTTGCCCCCAGTGTGGCCGGCGCGTCGGTCCAGAAGACCGGTTCTGCGCCGGATGCGGCACGCCGCTGCGGGAAGGCTGATGATGAGGGCTGGTTTCACACCCGGTGTTTCACGCTGGACGCTCCTCGTTTTCTGCCTCGTCGCTCTGCTGATAGTTGCCTGGACCCCGCTCCCCCAGGAGGGGAGAGTGGTGGTCCGGGGGCGGGTGGTCAACGGCACGCCGGGGGGAGGAAGCCCCGAGGGGCTGGAAGTGACCCTCCGTATCTTCGACGCAGGGGCAGTGGCAGAGACGCTGACTGCCCCTGTCGCCGCCGACGGCTCCTTCCTCTTCGACGGCCTCTCGGCTGGCGAGGGGGCGACCTTCCTGGCGGAGGTGACCTACAGGGGGGTGGGCTACTTCTCCGAGTCCGTCGTCCTGGAAGCGGGCCAGCAGGAGCTTGAACTCCCCGTTACCGTCTATGAGGTCACAGAGGACCCGGCCACGGTTCGGGTCACTCAACTCCACATCTTCATGAGCAGGGTGGGGGACCGTCTCCAGGTGGGGGAGTATTACCTGATCGGCAATGGGGGCGACCGGACCTATATAGGTTCCGAAAGCCCGGAGGCGGGCGCGCGCGTTACGCTCCGGTTCACCCTGCCGGCAGAGGCCGAGGGGCTGAGCTTCGACGGGCCGGGGCTGGGGGAGCGGTTCGTGGGGCTGGAGGAAGGCTTTGCCGATACCCGGCCGGTTCCGCCCGGCCAGGTCAGCCTGGAGGTGTTCTTCCGTTACGAGCTTCCGTATCGGGAAGGGCTGGAGGTCCGGCGTGCCTTTCCGGTGCCGGTGGCCTCCGTGGTGGTGATTATGCCCCAGGGGGAGCTGACGCTGGAGGGGCCGGAGTTGACCCCTGCGGGGACAGTAGATACCCAGATGGGGCCATCCTTCTCCTACACCGCCGGGCCACTGGCAGCGGGGGAAGAGCTGGTCTTTACCCTGGTCCCTGCGCCGCCGTCGTCGGCGGTGGAACCGACCGCATCCGCTCCGACGGGCGGCCTTCCCACCCGCGACGTGGCCCGGGAAAACGCGATAGGGGCGGTGGCGCTGGCTGTGGCGGCGGTAGGGGCTTACATGCTCCTGCGTCCCGGCTCGCCAGGGCCGATCCCTCCCCGGATCCGCCCTCTGGTGGAACGGATCGCGGCGCTGGACGAGCGGTTCGAGGCGGGGGAGATAGGGGAGGAGGCGTACCGGATGGAGCGGGAGAAGCTCAAGCGGCAGGCCCGGAACCTGCTGGAGCACGGGAAGCGATGATCGAAGCGCACGGCCTGATCAAATCCTTCGGCCCCCGCGCTGCCCTGGATGGGGTGGATCTGACCGTCGAGCGGGGGGAGTGCGTGACGGTGGTGGGGCCTAACGGGGCGGGAAAGACCACCCTGCTGCGCATCCTGGCCACGCTGACCCGACCCACCTCCGGCACGGTGCGCATCGGGGGGCTGGACCCCAACCGTACCGGTTCGGAGGTCCGCCGTCTGATCGGTTTTCTTTCCCACCGCACCCTTCTCTACGAGGACATGACCGCCGAGCAGAACCTCCGCTTTTATGCCCGGATGTATGATCTGGAAGACGGCCCGGCCCGGGTGGATGAGCTGCTGGGACAGGTGGGGCTGGCCGACCGGCGACACGACCTGGTGCGCACCTTCTCCCGGGGGATGCAGCAGCGGCTGGCAGTGGCGCGAGCGCTTCTCCATCGGCCCCCGCTCCTGCTGCTGGATGAGCCGTATACCGGCCTGGACCCTCAGGCGTCCCGATCGCTCACCGACCTGCTGACCGGCCTGGCGGGGGAGGGCTGTACCATCCTCCTCACCACCCACGACCTGGATCAGGGGCTGGCGGTGGGGCAGCGGGTGGTGGTGCTTGCTCGCGGCCGGGTCGTGTACGACGAGCGCCGGGAGGCAATAGGGGCGGAGGGGTTTGTTGAGATGTATCACAGGCTTACCGGGTGAGGGGCCTGACGGGAGCAGGAGGCTTGAGATTTATCCGTAAGGTGTTCGCTATCGTCGCCAAAGACGTCGCTGCGGAGCTCCACACGCGGGAGATCCTCAGTGCGATGCTGGTCTTTTCCCTGCTGGCGCTGTTCGTCTTCAGCTTCGCCCTGGACCTGCGGGGGGCGATGGCGCGGGCGGCGGCGCCGGGGGTGCTCTGGGCCACGGCCGCCTTTGCCGGCATACTGGGGCTGAGCCGGTCGCTGGCCCGGGAACAACAGACCGGTTGCATAGACGGGCTGCTGCTGGCGCCGGTGGACCGGAGCGCTATTTTCTTTGGAAAGGCGCTGGGGAATCTGATCTTCATGGTGGTGATAGAGGTGGCCCTGTTGCCCCTCTTCTCCGCCCTGTTCGACGTGCCGCTCCTGCAACCTGAGGTGCTTGCGGTGACGGCGCTGGGGACGGTGGGGTATGCCGCTGCAGGGACGCTGCTGGCAGCCATCGCGGTCAACACCCGGGCGCGGGAGGTGATGCTGCCCGTCCTGCTGTTGCCGCTGGCCTTCCCGGCCCTGATCGCTGCGGTGCAGGCGACGGGTGAGCTTCTGGAAGGGAGCACACTGGCCGACGTCGGCGGATGGGTCCGCCTGCTGGTGGTCTACGACCTGCTCATCCTGGCGGTTTCGATGCTGACGTTTGGGTATGTGGTGGAGGAGTGAGACGTCAAACGTCAGGCGTCAAACGTCAAATGTGGAATCGGGGGATAAAGGGGTTATGAAGGACAAAGATGTGACCGGACTGCTCCTGGTCGGCATCAGCAGTTTGACGGTGCTGGCAGCGTTGGGGATGGTCTTCCTCTACGCCCCACGCGAGGCAACGATGGGGGATGTGCAGCGCATCTTCTACTTTCACGTCTCCTCGGCCTGGGTGGGCTTCTTCGCTTTCTTCGTCACCTTCCTGGCCGGCGTGGCCTACCTGGCGCGTGGGGGGCGGCGATGGGACATCCTGGCGGTCTCTTCGGTGGAAGTGGGGCTGACCTTCATCACGATGACCGTCGTCACCGGCTCCCTGTGGGCCCGGCCAGTTTGGGGGACCTACTGGACCTGGGAGCCGCGGCTGACCATCTCGGCGGTTCAGCTCCTGATCTACATCGCCTATTTGATGCTGCGGGCCTCCATCGAGGGGCCGGAGCGGAAGGCCCGTTTCGCGGCTGTGTACGGTGCGGCTGCCTTCGTCACTGTGCCCCTCTCATGGTTCGCCATCCGCTGGTGGCGGACGATCCACCCGGATATTCTGACCGGCGGGGAGGGGATGGCCATCACGCCCCGGATGGTGCACGCGCTTCTGGTCTCTCTGGCGGCCTTTACCCTGCTCTATGTTACCCTGCTGCGGCAGCGCATGCGCCTGGAGCGGGCCGCCGACGCGCTGGAGCGGCTGCGGGTTGGGGTGATGCGCGGTGGGTGATTGGGTGACTGGGCGATTGGGTGATTAGGGACGTAAGGAGGTGGGGAGATGCCGGTTTATCTGGTGGCGGCTTATGGTGTCTTCTGGGGGTTGACCTTTGTCCTGGTCCTCTCTATCTGGGCCCGACAGCGGCGGATAGAGCAAGAGATCGCCAGACTGGAGGCCAGGCTGAAGAAGGATGATGCAGAGGGCGGTGATGGATAAAGAGCAACAACTGCTGACGATCCTGGAGATCGCCAAGATCGTGGCCACGGAGCGGGACCTGGACAGGATGATGCAGGGGCTGCTCCGTTGCCTGGTTGAAAAGCTGGAGGTAACGGATGCCGGTGTCCTGCTGATCTACGATCCGTTAGACGGCCGGCTGGCGGTTAAAGCGGCGCAGGGGTATGATTTCTCCTCCCTGCGGCACATCCGTCTTATGCCCGGCGAGGCCGTCAGCGGGAAGGCCTTTGAGAGCGGCCAGGCGCAGGTATATTCCACTCCCGAAGCCGTCGCGGCTGCACGGGAGGATATGAGCCCGGAAAACCGCGAATGGTTCGCCAGGGCGGCCCTGGGCCTGGATCAGGCCCAAAGCGCCATCTCTTTGCCACTTATCACCGGTCAGGCCAGGGTAGGGGTGCTGATCCTGGAAAACCGAAGAAAGCCGCATGCCTTTGGGCCATCGGAGCTGACCTTCTTTCAGCACGTTGCCGACCTGATAGCCCTTTCCATCGAGAACTTCCATCTGAGGGAGGAGCTGCAGGCTGCCCAGGCCCTCAGCGAAGCCAACCGCCTCAAGGCGGAACTGATCTCCACCCTGGCCCACGAGATGCGAACTCCACTGACCTCCATCAAAGGCTACTCTACCGCCTTGTTGATGGAAGAGGCCTCTTTCAGCCCTGAGACACAGCGGGAGTTCCTGGAGATCATTGACGAAGAGTGCGATGTCCTCCAGGACCTCATTCACGATCTGCTGGAGTCGTCCATCATTGATGCTGGCTTCCTCAAACTGGAGGTCCAGCCGGTGATGCTCCCCCGTCTGGTCAGAGTTGTGGTGGACGACATAGCCCGCCGCAGCCGTCAACACCGGCTGGTGGTGGACTTTCCGGAGGATTTTCCTCTGGTGGAGGCTGATCCGGACCGGATTATGCAGGTTCTGCGCAATCTGCTGGACAACGCAGTCAAGTACTCCCCCGATGGAGGGCTGGTGGTGGTGCGGGGCGAGGTCCGTCCGGACCACGTGGTCATCAGCGTGGCCGACCAGGGGGTCGGTATCGCTCCGGAGCACCTGAACCGCCTGTTTGAAAAGTTCTTCCGCATCAAGTCGGGCCTGGGCCGCCATGTGGTCGGCTCAGGGCTGGGGCTGCCCATCGCCCGCACCATTGTGGAAAGCCACGGCGGTCAGATCTGGGCCGAGAGCCAGGTGGGACAGGGGAGCACTTTCTACTTCACCCTTCCCCTGACCCGGCCCGATTGGGATAGGACCGATGAGTAAGGAGGGACAGCAGCATGGCCGAGAAGATTCTGGTCGTTGATGACGAACCACGGGTGGTTCGGCTGGTGAGCGAGGTGCTCAGGGCAATCGGCTACCAGGTAGTCGCGGCGGTCAACGGCGAATCGGCCCTTGAGATGGTCGCCCTGGAGCAACCCGACCTGGTCCTGCTGGATGTCCTGCTTCCGCACGGCCCCGATGGGTACGAGGTCTGCTCGCGTATCCGGGAGTTCTCGGATGTCCCCGTGATCATGCTCACCGCTAAGGCTCAGGAAAGCGACATCCTGCGCGGTTTTGATGTGGGGGCTGATGATTACCTGACAAAGCCCTTCAGCGCCAGGGAGCTGGTGGCCCGGGTAGGAGCTGTGTTGAGGAGGGCGCAGCGGCCCGAGGAGTTGCGGCCAACCCACCTGACCTGTGGGGACCTGGAAATAGATTTTGCTCGACGCACTGTCCGGGTGCGCGGCGAGCGGGTCTCCCTTACCCGTACAGAATATGCCCTGTTGCGATATCTGGCCCTCCATGCCAACTGCGTCGTCCTGCATGAGGAACTGCTGACCGCCGTGTGGGGGTCCGAGTATCGGGACGATGTGGACTACCTGCGGGCCTACATCCGCTACCTGCGCCGCAAGCTGGAAGAGGATCCCTCTCATCCGCGCCTGATCCTCACCTGCCCTGGGGTCGGATACATGCTGGCCTGCCCGGAAGAGGAGGGAGGGGATCAGAGCTGAGACGCCCGATGTGCGGGAGCAGACGGCGGCCCCGTTGAGGCAGGGGTCGCCGTTTTTTCATGCATTTTTCAGGAGGACGGAGGCGCTTTTTATGACTTTCTCATCCCTCCCATGCTATGATATGAGCAGAGTTGAGATGGTGCAATGGGATGCTGAGAATCTCTGATAAGGGAGGTAGAGATGACGACTGAAACAAGCAGCAATGTGAAGCTGGCGCTGCAGACCCCTTCTTCCGAAGTAGCGGAGGTTGCTGAGGTTGCCCTCAGCCGGGCGCTGGAGTTCTGCGCGCAGAAGATGGCGCTGGGCAGCCCTGAGGCTGCGGCGGACTGCCTGCGACGGGGCGATAGCCACGCCTGTGGCTATTTCCAGTACGGGCTGGCCAGGGAGGTAGCCGGGTGCCTGGGGGAACTGGATGAGGGGATCAGGGCGGTCTACCTCTACGACGACGAGGCTACCCCGGAGGATGCCTGCCTGGGCGCGGCCAGGAAAGTGCCTCTGACCCACCTGATCGTCTGGGCTCGGCAGAAGACCGCCGCCCTGGACTCTCTGCTGGCAGGGTTGGACCGGGCGCTGGCTGAGATGCTGGGCGACCTGGTGGACCGCTCGCAGTTCTCGCATGCACTGGACTGCCAGGTGGTAGAGGATGTGGAAGTGGAGACCCGCACCGGCTTCGGAGCTCTGCTCTCCTCGCTCCACCACCGACCCATCGAGGTCTGGAAGCGGGCGTAATGGAGGGAGCGGCTATGGAACACCGTCTGGAGCAACTGCCTGTAGCGACGCCTTCTGGGCTGACCCTCCTTCAAACTCCAAAGCAGGACCTGTGGGACACGGTGTTATCCCAGCTGGATGATGTGGCCCAGAGGCTGAATCTGGACCCGGGCATCCACATGATCCTGCGCCGGCCGGAGCGAGAGCTGACCGTTTCTATCCCTGTGGTGATGGATGATGGCCACATCGAGGTGTTTACCGGCTACCGGGTTCAGCATTCCAGCGCCCGAGGCCCGTGCAAGGGGGGAATCCGCTACCATCCCGAAGTGAACCTCAACGAGGTCCGGGCGCTGGCAGCGTTGATGACCTGGAAGTGCGCTGTGGTGGGGATCCCCTACGGCGGGGCCAAGGGTGGGGTGGAGTGCGATCCGAGCGGGTTATCCGAAGATGAGCTGTGCCGTCTGACACGGCGGTTCACCGCTGCCATCCTGCCCATCCTGGGCCCCCGGCGGGATATCCCCGCGCCCGATGTCAACACCAACCCGCAGGTGATGGCCTGGATCGCCGATACGGTCACCATGCTGGAGGGCAAGGCGGTCATGGAGATCGTCACCGGCAAGCCGATCCCGCTGGGAGGCTCGCTCGGCCGGAAGGAAGCGACCGGCCGCGGCGTGGCGATCGTTACCGCCGAACTGCTCAAGCGGAAGCGCCGCAGGCTTGCCGACACGACCGTAGCCGTGCAGGGGTACGGCAATGTCGGCTCCTTTGCGGCGACCTTCCTGCATCAGATGGGCTGTAAGATCGTGGCTGTGAGCGACGTCAGCGGCGGGCTGTACAACCCGGCTGGCCTGGACATACCCGGCATCAACCAGCATGTGGCCAACCATCCCCGACACCTGCTTGAGGGGTATCAGGCGCCCGGAGTGGACTACATTACCAATGACGAACTGCTGGTCAGCGACGTTGATGTGCTGATACCGGCGGCGCTGGAACACCAGATCCGCGCCGACAATGCCCCGCACATCCGGGCGCGGATGATCGTCGAGGGCGCCAACGGCCCTACCACCCGCGAGGCCGACGACATCCTGCAGGACCGGGGCATCGTCGTGGTGCCCGACATCCTGGCCAACGCCGGAGGGGTGGTGGTCAGTTACTTCGAGTGGGTACAGGACCTGCAGTACTTTTTCTGGGACGAGGCAGAGGTGAACCGGAACCTCAAGACGATCATGGTGCGCGCCTTCGCCGAGGTCTGGGACTTCTGCCAGGAGCGAAAGGTCCCGCTGCGGCTCGGCGCGTACATGCTGGCCGTGTCCAGGGTCGCCGAAGCGGTCCGTGCACGGGGGATCTTCCCCTGATCCGGGCCTGACCTGACCAGCGGCCATCCTCCTGAGAAGGCCCCTGCCAGTGGCCGGCTGGCAGGGGCTCTCTTTTTGTGGGCCTCCGCGTTCTCCTCCGGCGATGAAGCTGGCCTCGCCCCTGCAACTGTGGTATCATAAATACTCAATAATTGCTCACCTTAGAGACACGGAGAACACAGAAGCTGCTTTCTGGTCCATTCAGGACGTAGTTTTTGTGATGGCGCAGGACGATAAGGAGAGAGGAATGGTATACCTTCTAGTTGTGATCCTGGACGATGTCAAGGCTCTGCCGAACCTTCTGAGGGCCTGGTGGGACGCTGGCGTGCCGAGGGCGACGATTCTGGAAAGCGTCGGCGCGTACCGGGCCCATACCTGGCTGGAGCGGGTGGGGCTGGGGGCGCTGGAGCGACTCTTTGAGGTCGAGGAGATCCGTCGGCGCACCCTGCTGACGGCTATCGAGGACGAAACGCTGCTGGCGCGCGCTGTCGCCGAGGCGGAGCGGGTGGTGGGCGGGTTCGAGCGCCCCAACAGCGGCATCCTCCTGGTCCTCCCTGTCGCCGAGGCGCGCGGGCTGCGGAAAGAGCGACCGGCCGGTCCCGAAGCGGAAAAGGCGCCGCCCCGACCGGTTTGTGTGGGGTGGCGGGAGATGGAAGTGGGAGAGGTAGCGCGTATGGCCGGCCTGGAACCGGTCACCGTCCCCTTCGACGCCCCGCTGGACGAGGTGGCGCGCGCTCTGGCTGCCCATCCCGGCGTCCGCGTCGCCTGCGTGGTGACGGAGGAAGGACAGCTCGCCGGACTTCTGGATATCTACGCCATCGCCGATGACCTTCTCTTCTACATCCTGCCGGAGGAGCTGCTGCGGGAGGTCACAGACCTGGAGCGGGTGGCGGAGTTTGCGGCCAAGACCCGCATCCGCACCGCCGCCGACGGCATGCAACAGCCGGTCTGGGTGAGGGAGACGGATACCCTCAAGCAGGCGCTGATGCGGATGCACGAACATCGCCTCTCCGGCCTGCCGGTCGTGGATGAGATGTACCATGTGGTGGGATATGTGGACCTGCTGGGCCTGTTGGTCCACTGCCTGGCCCGGCGGGAATCGGAAACAGGGGAGGTCCGGTGAACCAGACCTGGATTGCCGCCGTTGTCTTTGTCGTCACCTATATCCTCATCGTCACCGAGCGGGTCCATCGGACGACCTCTGCCATGCTGGGCGGGGTGGCGATGATCCTGCTGCGGGTGGTCACCCAGGCAGAGGCATTCCGGTCCATAGACTGGAACGTCATTTTCCTGCTGGTAGGGATGATGGTCATCACGAACATCCTGCAGGAAACAGGGTTGTTTCAGTGGGTGGCCGTGCAGGCCGTGCGGCTGGGCCGGGGCCGCCCAGTGTGGATTTTGCTCATCCTCTGCCTGGTTACCGCTTTTGCCTCAACCTTCTTGAACAACGTGACGGTCGTCATCCTGGTCGTGCCGGTCACTCTGTTCGTGACGGGGCAACTGCGCCTGAACCCCCTGCCTTTTCTCATCGCTGAGATCCTGGCCTCCAACATCGGCGGGACAGCGACGCTCATCGGCGACCCGCCGAACATCCTCATCGGCAGCGCGGCGGGGATAGACTTCGCCACGTTTATCGCCCATATGGGGCCGATCAGCACCATCATCCTGCTGGCCTTCTTCGGCCTGGCCTGGCTGATGTTCCGCAAGGAGCTGCGGGCACGGCCAGTACGGGCCGCCGACCTCTCCGCGCTGGAGGCGGAGGAGCTGATCACCAACTGGCCCCTCCTGCGCAAAGGGGTCATCGTGATGGCCGGGGTGATCATCGGTTTCCTGCTCCACGGCGCGCTGCACATAGAGTCCGCCACCGTCGCCCTGGCCGGGGCAACCGTCCTCCTGCTGTGGAGCCGGACGGACCCCCATCCTGTGATCCGGGAGGTGGAGTGGACCACCCTCTTTTTCTTCGTCGGCCTGTTCATCGTGGTGGAGGGACTGGTGCAGGCGGGGGTCATCCGGGCGGTGGCGCAGGCGGCCCTGCGCGTGGTGGATGGGAACGTCCGCCTGGCATCTATGGTGCTTTTGTGGATCTCGGCGCTGGTCTCTGGCATCGTGGATAATATCCCCTACACGGTGACGATGATCCCGCTGGTGGAGAGCCTGGGAGGGGCGATGCCGGTAGAGCCGCTGTGGTGGTCGCTGGCGCTGGGGGCCTGCCTGGGCGGCAACGCCACGCTGGTGGGTGCGTCGGCCAACGTGGTCGTGGCCTCGCTGGCGGAGCGGAGCGGCCATCCCATTCGCTTCTGGCATTTTGCAGGCTACGGCGTGCTGACGACCTTCGTGTCTCTGCTTCTGGCGATGGGGTATATCTGGTTGCGGTATCTTTAGGGACAGGGCTTGCCTCGCCCCTGGCTCGCAGGGAATGGAGGAGAAGCAGGATGTCCTTCGATATCCATCGAATGCCCAAGGTGATGGAGGTCTATCTGAAGCTCTCCGAATACCCTATCCTGGCGCGCAGGATACGGGAACGGATGCGTCAGGAGCTGTTCGCCCGCGGGATCATCACCCCCGAACAGTTTGAAGAGGAGGTCCGCAGCAAGGCTGTTCTCACTCAGAGGAAGGAGGGGTTGACCGAACCCTATATCCAGGAATCGCCGGAGGAGTGGGCGGAGCGGCTGCGCATCGTCCGGGACCACCTGACCGATTTCTACTTTGCCCTCAATCTCCCTCACGCTCTCTTCGAGGAGATCGTGCGCTCCGCCCTGAGCGCACGCAAGCCGGGGGAGGAGATCGTCCTTACCTTCAACCCCGAACTGGCCCCCTGGGACATGCTCTTCGCCCAGGCGGAGGAATACGAGCGGCTGCCTACGGAAAAGAAGGCGAAGGTGCGCCATCACCTGCAGCAGATCATCGTCGTCCTCATTCGCGGTATGGTCAGCGATCAGCTTAACTTCGTCGGCGTGGCGCGGGAGTACTTCGACATCCACGACCTGAAAGAGATTTACCGCCGCCGTATCGGACGGGGGAAGATCGGCGGCAAGGCAGCAGGGATGATGCTCGCCTACAAGGTCCTCCAGCGGGAGGAGCCGGACGACCCGTTCCCGTTCGGCCAGTATGTCGTTATCCCCGATTCCTACTTCATCGGCGCCGACGTCTTCTACGACTTCATGGCCCTCAATGAGCTGTTCCGCTTTTCTGATCAAAAATACAAGAGCCGGGAGGAGATCGAGGCAGACTACCCAGAAATCTGTCGGCACTTTCTCCGCGGCCGGTTCCCGGAAGAGGTGGTGGACCGGCTGGCAGAGCTGGTGGAAGAGATGGAGGGGACCCCGCTGGTTGTCCGTTCCTCCAGCCTTCTGGAGGATAACTTCGGCTACTCCTTCGCGGGCAAGTACGACAGCTTCTTCTGCCCCAACCAGGGCAGCCTTGCCCAGAACCTGGAGGCATTGCTCGAAGCGGTCCGCCGCGTCTACGCCAGCACGCTGAATCCGAACGCCCTTTTCTACCGCCGACAGGTGGGGCTCCTGGACTACGACGAGCGGATGGCCGTGCTCATCCAGCGAGTTGAGGGTTCCCGCTTCGGCCGCTATTTCTTCCCCCTGGTGGCTGGGGTAGGCTTCGGGCGAAATCCCTTCCGATGGAACCGGAGGATCCGTCGTGAGGACGGCTTCCTGCGCATCGTCGTCGGTCTGGGCACCCGCGCCGTGGAGCGGGTGGCTAACGATTACCCCCGTATGGTCGCCCTCAGCCACCCCCGGCTCCGTCCCGAGGTTACCCTGGACGAGGTCCGAAAATACTCCCAGCACTTCATGGACGTCATTGACGTGGAAGAGAATGCCTTCAGGACACTGCCGGTAGCCGAGATCCTCCGCGGCGATTATGCCGGGATCGAACTTCTGGCCTCGGTGGACGAGGGGGAATACCTCCACCCTATGCGCTTCCGCGAGCCGGCCCTTCCGCCCCGGTCGCTGGTGTTGACCTTCGACCGGTTGCTTGGCGAGAGTGACTTCGCCGACCTGATGAAAGCCGTCATGCGGAAGCTGGAGCGGGCCTATGGCCGACCAGTTGATATCGAATTTACCCTGGATGTCCTCCCGGACCGCCCCCATTATCGCTTTACCCTCCACCTCCTCCAGTGCCGCCCCCTCAGCAGCCGGCCGGAACAGGCTGCTTCCCAGATTCCTTCGTACATTCCTGCTGAGGACATTGTCTTTATCGCCACCCGAATGGTGCCGGAGGGCCTTGTCTCCCGCATCGAATACGTGGTCTATGTTGACCCGGCCCGCTATGCCGGGGCCCCGGACCCCGCTACCCGGTATGAGATCGGGCGGGTCATCGGGCGGCTGAACAAGCGGCTCGAGGGACACCGCTACATCCTGATCGGCCCGGGTCGGTGGGGGAGTTCCAATATTGACCTGGGGGTCAAGGTCAGCTACGCCGACATCTACAACACCTCGATGCTGGTCGAGATCGCCTTTGCTGGCCCGGAGGGAACCCCTGAGGTCTCCTACGGCACGCACTTCTTTCAGGACCTGGTGGAGGCTAACATTTACCCCCTTCCCCTCTATCCAGACGATGAGGGGGCGCAATTCAACCGGGCCTTTTTCGAGGAGAGCCCCAATGCGCTTCCAGCCTTCCTGCCCGACAGCGCGGCTTATGCCCGCTACGTCAAATTGATTGATGTGCGGGCGGCGTCGGGCGGTCGGCTCCTGGAGGTGGTGATGAACGCCGAAGAGGAAAAGGCAGTGGCGTATCTGCGGCGCTATGATGGGTAGGGGGATGAGAGACAGGCCGATCATCGCTGTCGTCGGGGGGGCGACGCCCACGCCTGGAGAGATGGCAGCGGCGGAGGCGGTGGGGAGGGCGCTGGCCGAGGGCGGGGCGGTGCTCATCTGTGGCGGTCGGGGGGGCGTGATGGAGGCGGCCTGCCGGGGGGCCAAACAGGCCTGTGGCTTCACCGTCGGCATCCTCCCCGGCCCCGACGCGCAGGAGGCCAACCCTTATGTAGACCTGCCCATCGTCACCGGGATGGGGGAGGCCCGCAACGTCATCATTGTCCGCACAGCGCAGGCCGTGATCGCCATCGGTGGAGGCTTCGGTACGCTCTCCGAGATCGCCTATGCGCTTCGCTTCGGCGTGCCGGTGGTGGGGCTGGGGACCTGGCGGGTCGAACGGGAAGGCCATCCGCTGCCCCCCATCCGCTACGCCGAAAGCGCGGAGGAGGCGGCCGCGCTGGCCCTGGCCCTTGCGAAGGGGTAGCCGGAGGCTAACCCGCGCCCGTGGCCGCTTCCATATCGGGGTAGTCTGGCTCTCCCGTCGTGAAGGGGGCTGGGGGGCGGCGGATGGGGAGGAGCAGGGTGAAGGTGCTCCCCTCGCCGGGGGCCGAGTCAACCCATACGCGGCCGTGGTGGGCCTCCACCAGGGACTTGACGATAGCCAGCCCCACCCCCAGCCCTCCGGCTTCTGTCTTCAGTGGCTCCTCCGCGCTGTAGAACCGCTCCCAGATCCGGTGCTGCTCCTCCACTGGAATGCCGATGCCGGTATCCGCAACCCAGAGCCGGCAGAAGTGAGGATCGGTTATACCCTTCTCCCGCACAATCGCCGTGCCTATGGTGATGTGGCCGCCCGGCGGGGTGAACTTCACCGCATTGCTCAGCAGATTGGCGACCACCTGACGGATCCGCTCCGGGTCTGCTTCGATGGGCGGGAAGCCATCTTCGATCTCCAGTTCCCAGGTCAACTGGCGGGCCTTCATCTGGGGAATAAAGGCCTGGAGGGTCTCGCCGATGATCAGCGGGAGGTCGGTCTCCCTGTACTCCAGCTCGAGGCGGCCCCGCTCCGCCTCTGCCAGCGCGATCAGGTTGTTGGCCATCGCGGTCATCCGGCGGGCATTTTCGTGGATGGTGCGGACGAGCCGTTTCTGCGTTCCGGTCAGCTCCCCGGCCATTCCACTGTGGAGGGCTTCGGCGTAGCCAAGGATGGCGGTAAGGGGTGTGCGGAGTTCGTGGGAGATGGTGGCGATGAATTCCCGTTTGGCCTGCTCCGCCTGCATCTCCCCGGTCACATCCCGCAGCACTGCCACCGTTCCGACCCGTTCGCCGGAGGAGACGTGGACGGGGGCTGCGCTCACGTGGATCCGTTTCCCCTCCAGCTCCAGAAGGGTCTGGAGTGGGGTGGGGGATTCCATCAGCCGGCTCATATCGGCGGGCTGCCCCCAGGCGGTCGGTTCAAGGAGCCGCTGGAGGGGCCGGCCCAGGAGCTGCTCTTTCCTGGCCCCAAGAATGTTCGCCGCCGTGTCGTTCAACAGCACGGCATGCCCTTTGTTGTCGGTGACGATCACCCCCTCGACGATGCTTTCCAGAATGGCCTCTCGCAGGCCGACCGCTTCCTCCGTGCGGGTCAGGGCGTCTGCCAGCCGCCGGGCCTGCTCTTCCAGGCGTCGGTACAGGCGGGCGTTGTCTATGGCGGCGCTGACCTGAGCGGCGATGGAGTGGCAGAGGCGGGCCTCCCGCTCTTCGAAGGACCGCCCGCTGTGGTCGTTGCCCACCACCAGCACACCCAGCACCCGTCGCTGCCGGATCAGGGGCTGGATGAGAAGAGGGCCGACCTTCTGGCTGCCCAGCAGGGCATAGAGGGACCGGAGTTGAGGTGTGGCGGTCTCCGGTTTGAGAAGGAGCTGTCGCCGACGCTGCACTGCATAGGCCAGGGCCGGCTGGGCGTCTACGGCCACCCTGGGGGACTCCTCCGGCCGCGCGCGAGCCGGAAGGGGGGTATATCGGGCAGCGAGCTGGAGGGTCTCGTCGTCTTCGGAAAGGAAGATGGCTGACTGGTCGGCGTGCAGGGCGTGGGCGACAGCCTCCACGACCTGCTGGAGGACGGCGTTCAGGTCGAGGGTTTCGCCCAGGGCGCGGCTGACCTCCACGGTGAAAAGAAGCTCCTGGGTCTGGCGGAGGGACCCCTCGCTCAACCTCTCCAGCTCCTCCCGCGCTGCCCACAGGTCCTGGAGGGCTGCCCGATAGACAGCCAGTGCCAGCAGCGGATAGCCAAGCAGGTTGACCAGCCGCCCCAGCCCCAGTTGGTCTGCCAGGATCAGTCCGTTGCCGAGCGTGAGGAGAAGAAAGGCGACGGCCGGGAAGAGGTGCACCGTCTGCCTCTGTCGGGTCAGGAGAACGACGGCTGTCGTCAGAGCGAGCAATGTAGCCCACAGGTCCCAGAGGGGCTGCTGCCAGAAGGCGATGTACTCGAAGAAGGGAGCGGCGGAAAGCATCCGCTGCCAGAGAGGGAAGAAGAGGGCCAGGACTGCGGCCACAGTCAGAAGGTTGGCGGTCAGGAACCACCGCCCAGCGCGGCGGCCGATCAGTGGGGCAAGGAAGGCCCATCCCAGCAGGGCCAGGCTGACCACCTCCAGGGCGTAGAGAAGGGGGGCGGTGATGGACGCTCCCAGAAGGCTGCCGGCCAGGAGCGGGACGCGGAGCAGGAACAGTATGGAGAAGGCCACGAGGAGCCGGTACTGATCGGGGTTGCGGGTGCGCCGGTATTCGGTGAAGGCGATCCCGGCCACCGCCTCCAGGGCCAGCAGGATGAGGAAATGGTAAACGAAGGCCCCCGGCCCCGTGCCGAGCAGGTTGTACGTTACGATAATGGCGTCCACTTCTATTCCCTTCCTTATCTGGAACTGGAGGCCTGCTGCCTCTGCGCCTCGATCACGTTCGGTACTTTGTTAATACGAGCCAGCACCCGTCCTAACTGCCCGATGTCGGTCACCTCCAGCGTGATGTACAGGCTGGCGAGGTTCTGTTTCCGGCTGATGCTGAGGTTGGAGATGTTGATTCCTTCTTTGGCGAAGACCCCGCTGATGTCGTGCAGAAGCCCTGTCCGGTCGTAGGCCAGCACGGAGATCAGGACGGGAAAGGTGCGGGCCTGCTTCCCCCAACTGACCTCAATCAGCCGCTCGGGGTCCCGCACGTTGAGGACGTTGGGACACTCCCGCCGGTGGACGGTGATCCCCCGCCCCCGGGTGACGTAGCCGACGATCGGTTCGTTGGGGATGGGGTTGCAGCAGCGGCCCAGACGGGTGAGCAACCCCCCCGTGCCCAGGACGTGGATCTCGGGCGTCGCCTCCGGTCGGGCCGGCACGACCGGCGGGACTTCCAGTTCGGATTCCGCTTCCCTCCTCGTCACCTCCACCACACGGGAGGCGATCTGCTGGCTGTTGATGTCGCCGAAGCCGATCGCGGCCAGGAAGTCCTCGACGTTCTCATACCCCATGAGGCTGGCCACTTTCTCATGCGCCATCCCCGTCAGCCCCAGCCGCTTCAACTCCCGCTCCAGGATCGCCCGCCCCAGCGAGATGTTCTTATCCCGGTCCTGCTGGCGGAACCAGCGGCGGATCTTGGTGCGGGCACGCGCGGTCCGGACATATCCCAGGTCCGGGTTAAGCCAGTCCCGGCTGGGAGATGCCCGCTTGGCGGTGATGATCTCCACCTGGTCGCCGGTCTTGAGGACGTAATCCAGCGGCACCCACAGGCCGTTCACCTTCGCTCCCCGGCAGCGATGGCCGATCTCTGTATGGACGTAGTAGGCGAAGTCAATGGGCGTTGCACCGGCCGGCAGGTCAATGATCTTCCCCTTGGGGGTGAACACATAGACCCTGTCCTCGAAGAGGTCGGCCTGCATCGCCTCCACGAACTCCCTTGCGTCCTCCGCCTCGCTCCGGGCCTCGATTTGCGCCCGCAGGGCAGCGATCTTCTCCTCAAACTCCCGGTCCCGACGGGTTCCCTCCTTGTACCGCCAGTGGGCGGCGATGCCGTATTCAGCGATGCGGTGCATATAGTAGGTCCGAATCTGCACCTCCAGCGTCTTCCCGTTCATCCCCACCACTGTTGTGTGGAGGGACTGGTACATGTTCTCCTTCGGCGTGGCGATGTAGTCGTCGAACTCACCGGGGATGGGGGTCCAGAGGTTGTGGACGATTCCCAGGACGTGGTAACAATCGGGAATGGTGTCCACGATGACGCGGACGGCGCGGATGTCGTAGACCCGCTCCAGGGGGATCTGCTTGCGCTGCATCTTGCGGTAGATGCTGTAGATGTGCTTGGGGCGGCCGGTGATCCTTGCCTCGATCCCCTCCAGCCGCAGGTGATGGTCGAGCATCGCGATGTACGGCTCGATCTCTTTTTCCCTTTCCTCCCGATGGGCCGCCAGCTGGCTGGCGATCTGATGATACACCTCCGGTTGCAGATAACGGAAAGCCAGGTCCTCCAGCTCTCCCTTCCAGCGCCAGATGCCCAGCCGGTTGGCCAGCGGAGCGTGAATCTCCATTGTCTCACGGGCGATCCGTAGCTGCCGGTCGGGAGGGAGCGCATCGAGGGTGCGCATGTTGTGCAAGCGGTCGGCCAGTTTGATGAGCATCACCCTCACGTCTCGCGCCATCGCCAGGAAGGTCTTGCGCAGGCTTTCCAGCTCCCGCTCATCCCGGTCCTCGGCCCCCATCCGGCCCAGCCGGTTGATCTCCTGCAGCTTGGTCACCCCGTCCACCAGCGAGGCGATGACAGGTCCGAACTGCTCCTCCAGCGTCCCTACCGGCACGCCGCAGTCTTCCACCACATCGTGGAGCAGGCCCGCCGCCACCGTCTCGGCGTCCATCCGCAGGTCCGCCAGCAGCCCGGCCACAGCCAGCACGTGGTTGATGTACGGCTCGCCCGACTTGCGGAACTGCCCGGAATGGGAGAGAACGGCAAAGTCATAGGCCCGCCGGACCAGCTCCCGCTCCCCGGCGGTTCGGAACTGGGCCAGTATCTCCTCGATCGAAGGGTTCAAATTCTCAGCCATCTGCCTTCGCCTGCTTTTCCTATTGAGTATAACCCAGGGCTTCCGTTTGTCAACGGGGGCGGAAAGGGGTATATTAGGGGGATGGGTGATTGGGTGACTGGGGCGAGGAGGGGGCTGATGAGAGTGATTGCAGGAAGGGCAAAGGGTCGCAGGCTGAAGTCGGTGCCCGGCGGGCTGACCCGTCCCATTACCGACCGGGCCAAGTCCGCCCTCTTCAGTATCCTGGGGCAGGATGTGGTCGGCTGCCGTTTTCTGGACCTCTTTGCCGGGACCGGGCAGGTGGGGATCGAGGCCCTCAGTCGGGGGGCGGCGGAGGCGGTTTTTGTGGAGCGGGGAGGAGCGGCGTTGCGCACCATCCGGGAAAATCTGGCCCTTACCGGGCTGACGGCCTCCGCCCGGGTGGTGCGGGCCGATGTCTTCGATTACCTCCACCGCGAGCCGGAGCCGTTCGACTACGTTTACATTGCCCCTCCCCAGTATCAGGGGCTGTGGGCCAGGACGCTCCAGGCGCTGGATGCCCATCCCGGATGGCTGGCCGAAGACGGCTGGGCCATCGCCCAGATCCATCCCCGTGAGTACGAGGACCTGCCGCTGGAATACCTGCTACTGTTCGACCGACGGCGGTATGGGGGGGTGATGCTCTGTTTCTATTCGCGGAAGGGTGGGGGCGACCCATCGGGGCGCCCCTACTGTTTCTATTCACGGAAGGGTTGGGGCGACCCATCGGGGCGCCCCTACTGGAGGCGTCAAACGTCAGACGTCATTCGCCTGATTTGCGGCATTCGCGATACCGGAAAGCGTTGTCCGGGAATGGCTCCCCATCCGGCCCGACGCCGTTCCACCGCAGGCCGGTCGCCGGTTCCCAGACCCCCAGACGGACCTCTACCGCCTCCGTTGCTGTGGCCTCGAAGCTCCGCACGTCCCGTACCACCTCCCCGGCTGGCCACAGGCGGAAGGGATAAAGGCCACGTAGCGGATCGCCGTCCGCCTGGGCCAGAAGCTCCCCCCCCCTGCCCAGAAGGTGGGCAAAGACGGTGGGGTTCCCCTCCACAGGCTCCGAAAGCCGCCAGGTGGCAGTGACGACCACCCGCTCCGGCCCGGCCCGCACGCAGGCGACGGAAAGCAGGGAGACGCTCCCTCCGAAGGTGGCGAGCGGGTGGCCTTCCATTGAACGGGAGAGGACTGCCCCCGCCTCCTCCAGCTCCATCCCATCGGGTCGGTAGACGACCAGGCCGACCCGCCCCGCCCTCCGCAGGTCGTCCGGGTTGAGGGGTTCGCCGAGGGGCTCAACGGTGTAGGGAAGCGGCGGCAGGACCGGTCCCCAGGCCCGTTCGAAGGCCCGTCCCCTTTCGCCGGTGTGGGCCGCCACCAGCTCCTCCGCCCCCACACGGGCCGGCATGGGGATCAGCCCCTCGTGCCCCAGGGGGTAAAGCCGGCCCGGCGGGGTGATCCGGCCGGGCAGGTTGACGACCAGAAGCGGCCCCTCCCCCTCTGCTGCGGCAACGACCTCCCACAGCAGCCCTCCCACCTGCCGCTGCAGGGCCATCCGCCCGACCACGAACCAGCAGGCAGGGGCCAGGCAGAGCGCGGCCACGGCCGCCAGGGACGCGGCGTGTGCTGAAAGGCTGACTTTGCGTCCTCCGCGGTTCAACCCATTCGCCCACAGAAGCGCCGCCCCAGCCGCCGCCGGGTAGAAGGCGCGGGGAGCGTCCTTCAGCCAGTCAAAACGGAGCGTGAGGACCGACGGCAGGGACCAGAGAGCCCACCAGCCCAGGGCCAGAAGGAGCGGGCCGACACCTGCGGTCCGTCGGCCTGCCCACCCCACCGCCGCCAGCACCGGCAGCCCTGCCAGCGCCACCGCCAGAGAGGGGTTCATTCCCCAGCGGGCCAGAACCCCGGCCAGCGGGGCCGCCGGGAAGGTAAGCGCCTGGAGGGCATAAGCCCCATTGCAGGCCAGGTCGGGCCAGGCCAGGCCGTGGAATGCTGTCCCCTGGGGGCGGACCAGCGCACCCACGTACAGCACTATCGCCGACCCGGCGACATGGGCGAGGGGCCAGGCGGGGCGGCGTCGTCCCTCTCCGGGCAGGAGCCATTCGGCAAGCAAGATGGCCGGCCCGGTCGCCACGCCTCCCTCGTAGGAGAAGCCCGCCAGAAAGACAAGCACAACGGAGGTCAGATAGAGCGCCGTTGAGCCTCGTTTCCGGGCCTTCAGATAGACTAGCAACGCGCCCAGCGCCAGTCCGGTGGTCAGCGGGTAGGAGAAGCCGATGGCCCAGGGGACGGCGTCGAAGGCGAAGGGGAAGGCCGCGAAGAGCGCTGCTGCCAGAGACGCGACCGCCCAATCGCCCCGTCTCCATCGGGCCGCCAGCAGGCCCACCATTGCCCCGCAGGCTGTATGCCCCGCCAGATTCAGCCCGTGCAACATCCCCGGCCGCAGGTCGCCAGCCAGCAGGTAAAGAAGCCGCCAGAGGGTGAAGTGCAGAGGCCGGTAGTCCTGATACGGCCCGACGGTGTGCCAGAACTCGACCAGCCCCGTCTCTTTTACCCACGGAACCTGAAGGAGGTCGTCCGAATAAAAGGGAAGGGTCAGCGCGCCACCGTAGAGAAGCAGCGTGAATATCAGGGAGACTACTGCGGCTGCAGCAACGGGTTTCAGGTTGCAGGTTTCAGATTTCAATGTTATCCTACACCTTGCATCTTGTAACTTGCAACTCGCAACTCGAAGATACCATAAATGACCAGGCGGAGCAAGGGGAAACCCCCCATCGGACAGCGTTTCTATATCCTTTCTCTGGGCTGTGCCAAGAACACGGTGGACGCCCAGGGGATGGCGACGCTCCTCGTGCAGGCGGGCTACCGGGCGGTGGAGGAGCCGGGGCAGGCCGACCTGCTCATCGTCAACACCTGCGGCTTCATCGAGCCGGCGCGGCGGGAATCGCTGGAGGCGTTGCGGGAGCTGGCAGCCTCCCGGCGGGCCGGCCAGACCCTCCTGGTCGCCGGGTGCTGGTCCCAGCGGGACCCGGAGGCGATCCTGGCAGCGGTCCCGGGGGTGGATGGGTTGCTGGGGACGAGGCGGTGGATGGATGTGGTGGAGGTCGCGCGGGAGCTGACCCGTCCCAACCGGGCCGGCCCGGTCGTTCACCTTTCCCCATCTACCGCCGGGCCGAGCATCGCCGTGCCCCGGGTGGCGATCCAGGGGGCCACCGGATACCTGAAGATCGCCGACGGCTGTAGCCGGACCTGCGCCTTCTGCGCCATCCCCCTCATCAAAGGGCCTGCCGTCAGCCGCCTCCCGGAGCGGGTCCTGGACGACGCCCGCTTCCTGGCCGAGCGGGGCGTTCGGGAGATCGTCCTCATCGCCCAGGATACCACCGCCTACGGGCGGGACCTGGGGATAGAGGACGGGCTGGCGGAGCTGCTGGAGCGGCTGGTGGAGACGGTCCCTCAGGTTCCCTGGATCCGGGTGATGTACGGTTTCCCCGGCGCCGTTACCCCCCGGCTGATCGAGGTGATGGCCCGCTATCCACAGGTCCTCCCCTACCTGGACATCCCCCTCCAGCACGCCCACCCGGCCGTCCTGCGCCGGATGCGCCGCCCGGCGGACGTAGATTGGGTACGGAGAACGGTGGCGACGCTCCGGGAGCGGGTCCCTGCCGTCGCTATCCGCACTACCTTCATCGTCGGCTATCCCGGGGAGACGGAGGAGGAGTTCGCCGCGCTGGAGGCTTTCGTTGCGGAGATGGCCTTCGATCGGATGGGGGTCTTCACCTACTCCTGGGAGGAGGGAACCGATGCGGCTTCCCTCCCCGACGACGTGCCGCCGGAGATGAAAGAAGAGCGCCGCGCCCGACTGATGGAACTTCAGCAGTCCATCTCTCTGGAGAAGAACCGGGCGCTGATCGGCTCGGTGCTGGACGTGCTGATCGAGGGGCAGGGGGAGGGGCTGAGCGTGGGCCGCAGTTACCGGGACGCGCCGGAGATTGATGGGCTGGTACTGGTGGAGGGGGAGCTTCCCATCGGTTCGATGGTTCCGGTCGAGATCACCGGCGCGCTGGAGTACGACCTGATCGGGCAGGTGGCCGATCCGGTCCGTTGCTAACCTCCCCCCTTGCTGGTATAATCCTCGCCGATGCCCAGGTACATTTCACTGATCGCTCTGGGGATGCTCCTGGCATCCCTTACAACTGCGTGTGCTCCTGTTGGTCCGCTCACCGTTACCCTCATCGCCGACGGGGAGAGCCGTACCCTCACCACCGACGTCCAGACCGTCGGCGACCTGCTGGTCCAGGCCGGCGTGACCCTCGATGAGGACGACCGGGTTACCCCTCCCGAAAACACCTTCCTCACCGACGGCCTGACCGTCCGTGTGATCCGCGTCGAGGTGCGGACGGAGACGGAGCAGCGTACCCTCCCGTACAGCCGGGAGACGGTCCGCGACGCCACCGTCCCTGTGGGGGAGACGCGGCTCCTGCGCGCCGGTGTCAACGGCATCGAGGAGATCACCTACGCCATCACCCTGGAGGACGGCGTCGAGACGGGGCGGCGGATTGTGCAACGGACCCTGGTCCAGGAGCCACAGAACGAGGTGGTGCTGATCGGCGCCCGGGAGGAGCTGGCCGCCGTCCCCATTTCCGGCACCGTCGCCTACCTCTCCGCCCATAACGGCTGGGTGATGCGCACCACCACGGGCACCCCGCGCCGGCTCACCGCCACCGGGGACCTGGATGGGCGGGTGTTCGAGCTTTCCCCGGACGGGGCCTGGCTCCTCTTCACCCGCGCCGCCACCGAAACCGGCTCCCTCAACACGCTGTGGATCGTTGACACCGCCACCGCCGACGCCGAACCGGTCCCTCTCGGCGCCGGGGACATCCTCTGGGCCGCCTGGGCGCCGGACGGGGAGCATATCGCCTATTCCACCGGCACGGCACGTGATGCCCCTCCGGGATGGGAGGCTGCCAACGATCTCTATCTCGCCATCCCCCGCCCTGAAGAGGGGCGACTGGTAGGGCGTCGCCGGGTGCTCTCTCCGTCCGCTGGCGGCGCTTACGGCTGGTGGGGGACCACCTTTGCCTGGCGATCCCGGGAGCCGGATGTCAACAGGGCGCTGCTGGCTTACGCCCGCGCGGATGAGGTGGGGATCGTGCGGGTCTACGATGGCCGTTCCTTCCCCCTGCTCCAGTTTCCGCCCTACCGCACCCGTGGCCCCTGGGCCTGGGTCCCTCCCACCTCCTGGTCGCCCGAAGGGAGCTTCCTCGCCACCATTGCCCACGGCCCCTCCCCCACCGGGGAGCTGCCGGAGGACAGCCCCGTGTTCGACCTCTACGTCGTGGGCGTTGGCATCGAGGGGCGGGATACCCTCACCCCTTCCCTGAAAGCAGAACTGGCCTCCGAGGTCGGCATGTGGGCCGCCCCCTCCTTCTCCCCCGACGGCCAGTGGATTCTCTTCGGCCGCGCCCGCATCCCCTATACTTCCCAGACCAGCTCCTACGACCTGTATCTGATGGACCGGGACGGGTCGGATCGGCGGCTGCTCTTCCCCAGGACCTCAGGAGAGCCGGGGCTGGAGTACCCGGCGGTGGCCTGGGATCCCCGGGGGGGGCGGTTTCTTGCGGTGTACCAGGGTGACCTCTATCTGGTGACGCTGGAAGGGGAGGCCCGCCGCATCACCGACGACGGGGCGATTGTCGCCGTGCGCTGGGCCGGTGAAGTGGAGGTAGAAGAGTGAGACGCATCCATTTCCTGTTTCTTGCCTCTTGCTTCCTGCTTCTTCTCTCCTCCCTCGCTATTCCCTCCTGTATCGCCAACTGGCGGGCGCTCACCCGGGGGATACCGGCGGGGCTGCCCGAACCGGTCGCTGACGCCGATGTCTCTCCCTTCTGCATCAACGCTGCGCTGGCCCAGTACGAGGGGGAAAGGTTGGACTGGGCGCTTGACCTCATCGCCGAGGGCGGATTTGTTTGGGTGCGACAGTCCTTCCCCTGGGCGCGGATCGAGCCGGAGCCAGGGGTGTACGATTGGGCGATATGGGACCGCGTCGTGGAGGAGGTGGCCGGACGGGGGCTGCAGGTCATCGCTGTCCTGGAAACCGCCCCATCCTGGGCCGGCACTCCGCCTCCGGCGGGGGACTTCGCCCGCTTCGCCCGCGCCTTCGCCTCCCGCTACGGCGACCGAATCAACCACTACCA
Source organism: Anaerolineae bacterium (assembly GCA_041082215.1). GTDB lineage: Bacteria > Chloroflexota > Anaerolineae > B4-G1 > DUEL01 > JBDOIF01. Next base: position 104,008 of record JBDOIF010000093.1, on the reverse strand, counting down.
GGTCTGGCACAACCCTAACCTGGCCGATGGCTGGGGAGCGGAGCCGAACCCGGCCGCCTACGCCCGGCTCCTGCAGGAAGCGGCGGAGGCGATCCGCCAGGCTGACCCGGATAGCCGTATTCTCCTGGGCAGCCTGGCTCCCACCGTCGAGCAGGGGCCGGAGAACCTCTCTGAGGTCCGCTTCCTGGAGGGCCTCTACAGCGCCGGGGCGGCTCCTTACTTCGACATCCTCTCCGCCCAGCCCTACGGCTTCGACGCCGGCCCTGACGACCGGCAGGTCGCGGAGGACCGGCTGAACTTCTCCCGCATCGTCCTGATCCGGGAGGTGATGGTCCGGCACGGGGACGGCGGGAAGGCCATCTGGGCCTCCCACTTCGGCTGGAACAGCCTGCCGGTGGGGTGGGAGGATGTCCCTTCCATATGGGGTTCGGTGGACGAAGCCACCCAGGCCGCCCACACCGTCGCTGCTGTGGAGCGCGCCCGCCGGGAGTGGCCCTGGATGGGGGCGATGTGCCTGGCCCACTTCCAGCCCGACCCCGACGTGGCCCTCCCTTCCGGCACGCCGGACGCCCGGGGCCATTGGGGATTCGCCGCCGTCGCCCCGGACGGGACCCCCCGCCCGGTCTTCCGTGCCCTGGCGGAGCTGGCCCACGCCGAGCCGACCAACTACCCCGGGGCCTATACTCCCCTTTCCGGTGTGGCCGGGTGGGAAGGGGATTGGGAGTTCTCGGACCTGGGAGCCGATCCCAGCCCGGAGGGCGGGGAGCAGGTGACCATTCCTTTCTGGGGCACCGATCTTGGCCTGCGGGCGCGGCGGGGCCATTATCGAGCTTACTTCTACGTTACTGTGGACGGGCGGCCGGCCAATGCGCTCCCTCGGGACGAGGCAGGCCGTGCCTATCTTCCCCTCACCTCCCCCGACTACGAACCGCAGCTTGTCACCCTGCCTGTCGCTACCCGCCTCTCACCCGGCCCCCACGTCGCTGTGGTGACGGTGGAGCGGGGATGGGACCAGTGGCCGCTGGCTGGCTGGTCGGTGGCCTGCCATCCCGACGAGGCCATCTACCGCTGGTCGCTGGCCGGGCTGTCGGTCGCAGCCCTGGCCGGGCTGGTCGGCCTGGTGGTGGCGGGCCGACGGATGGGGTGGGGGGCGCTGGGCCGGGCCGTCTCCGCCGCCTGGAGCCGGCTCTCCCAGGGGGGTCAGCTCCTCCTCACCGCCGCCACCGCTGGCCTGCTCTGGCTCTCCACCTGGATGACCTGGGGGCAGGAAGCGGGCAGTGCTTTCCGCCGCCTCGGCGACACAGTCGGCATCACCGCCACCCTTGCCGCCGCCGGCCTCTTTTACTACTCCCCCTGGTTCCTGCTGACGGTCCTCTCCGGCCTGCTCCTCTTCGCCCTTATCCTCCTCCGCCCCGAATTGGGGATGGCGCTGATCGTCGCCCTGGCCCCCTTCTACGGTTTCCCCTGGCGGGTCTTCGCCAAAGCCTTCTCGATGGCGGAGATCGTGACGCTGATGAGCCTGGCCTCGTGGGGGGTGCGGCAACTCGCTAACCTGCGCATCTGCACACCTGCACGCCCGCACACTCGCAAACTCGTAACCCTGCACCCCCTGGACCTCGCCGTCCTCGCTCTCGTCCTCCTTTCCCTTCTCTCCCCCTTCCTTGCCGAGTTCAAACGGGTGGCGTGGCGGGAGCTGCGGCTGGTGATCCTGGAGCCGGCCGCCCTGTACTTGATGTTGTGCACCTCCCGCCTGGATCGGCGGGACCTGTGGCGGGTGGTGGATTTCTTCGTCGCCGGAGGGGTGGCGGTGGCCCTCATCGGCCTGGCACAGTACGGCCTCGGCGTCAACCTGATCACCGCCGAGGGAGGGTTGCCCCGCCTCCGCTCCGTCTACGGCTCCCCCAACAACGTGGGTCTCTATCTGGGCCGGGTGCTGCCCTTCCTGCTGGCGGTCCCCCTCTTCGCCGGGAACCGCCGCCGCCGATGGCTCTATGGGCTGGCGGCACTGCCGGTGGGTGCGGCCATTCTCCTGAGCTTCTCCAAAGGGGCGCTCCTCCTGGGAGTGCCCGCCTCCCTGGTGACGATGGGGCTTCTGGCCGGAGGGCGCTGGCTGTGGGCTACCCTGGCCGGCATCGCGGCCGCGGCGCTGGCGTTGATCCCGCTCCTGCGGCTACCCCGTTTCGCCTCCCTCTTCGACCTTCAGAGCGGCACCACCTTTTTCCGGCTCAAGCTGTGGCAGGCCACCCTCTCGATGATCCGCGACCATCTCTGGCTGGGTGTGGGACTGGACAACTTCCTGTACCAGTACCGGGGCCGCTATATCCTTCCCGATGCCTGGCAGGAGCCGGACCTTTCCCATCCCCACAACTGGCTGCTCGACCACTGGGCGCGGCTGGGGGCCTTCGGGGCGGCAGCGGGGGCCTGGCTGCAGGTGGCCTTCTGGCGGGCGGCGCTCCCCCTCCGCCGGTTGCGCCACCCCGACGGGCGGGCGCTGGCCATCGGGGCGATGGGAGCGATGGCGGATATGCTGGCCCACGGGCTGGTGGACCATTCTTTCTTCCTGATTGACCTGGCGTTCGCCTTTTTCCTGCTTCTGGGAGTTGTCTACAACCTGGAACGTCAAACGTCAAACGTTAACTCATGAAAATCCAAACACCCTGGCAGCGGAACCTCTGGATCGTCTGGTTTGCTGAGCTGACATCCATCATTGGCTTTACGGTGGTCATCCCCATCCTCCCCCTCTACGTTCGGGAGCTGGGCATCAGCGACCCGGACGCGGTGACCTTCTGGTCCGGGATGATCTTCTCCGCCCATGCAGTAGCCATGGCGGTGATGTCTCCCATCTGGGGGGCACTGGCCGATCAGTACGGGCGGAAGCTGATGGTGGAACGGGCGATGTTCGGGGGGGCAGTGGTCATTGGCCTGATGGGGTTTGCTCAGAGTGTGCAGCAACTGGCCCTGTTACGGACCCTGCAGGGGATGCTCACCGGGACTGTCACAGCCGCCAACACCCTGGTTGCCAGCACCGCTCCCCGCGACCGCACCGGCTATGCGCTGGGGATCCTCCAGATGGGGATCTACAGCGGGGCTTCGGTGGGCCCTCTGGTGGGCGGACTTATCACCGACACGCTGGGCTTCCGCGCCGCTTTCTGGACCACCAGCGGGCTTCTTCTGATCGGCGGGTTGCTGGTCGCCTTCTTGGTGCAGGAGGATTTCCGCCCGCCCCCTCGCTCCGCTCAGAAGGGGTGGCGGGCGATATGGGAGGATTTCAGACTGGTGCTCTTCTCCTCCTCCCTCCGTAACGCCTTCAGCGTCCGGCTGATGATGCGCACGGCCAGCCGCCTGCTGGAACCGATCCTCCCTCTCTTTATACAGGCCGTCGCCTCTTCCGGCCGGGTGGCCACCCTGGCCGGTGTGGTGCGGGGCACCAATGCAGCGGCGGGGGCCGTCGGCGCCCTCGCCCTTGGCCGCGCCAGCGACCGGATCGGTCGCCGTCAGGTCCTTCTCCTCTGCGCTATGGCTTCCTCCATCTTCTACGGCGCCCAGTTCTTCACCACCGACATGGTCCAGCTGACCCTGCTGCAGGCTGCCAGTGGCCTGGCGATGGGAGGGATCCTGGCCACCCTCAGCGCCACCCTCGCCAGCCTGGCGCCCGAGGGGCGGGAGGGAGCCGTCTACGGAATGGATGCGACGGTCGTTTCGGTGGCCAATGCTGTGGCTCCGATGGTCGGGACCACGCTGGCCGTGATGGGGAATCTGCGGGTGCCCTTCCTGGCTGCCGCTCTTCTCTTCTCCGTCGCCGGGCTGGTCACGGCCCGCCTGCTCAAACGGTGAAAGGACGGGCTAAAGGTACCTGCTACCCGGAAAGACCTGTTTCCTTCAGCCAGGCCTGAACCGCGGTGGAGACCTCTGACGGCTTCTCCAGGGCGACCATGTGGCCTGCACCTTCGATCAGGAGGAAACGGGCCGCGGGGATGTGTTCGGCCAGCCACTCCCCGAATCGGGGAGGGGTCATCCGGTCCTCCGAGCCGGTGATCACCAGCGTCGGCGCGGCGATCCGGGCGGCCTGCTCCCGGATATCGAAGCGGTCGCAGGCCAGGAAATCGCCCAGCAGCACCTCGGGGTCAACCTCTTCCATCAGCTCCCGGCCCTTTTCTACCAGAGCCGGGTCGGCTCCCTGGCCCCAGGCCCATTCCGTGATCAGCCGGACCACGCTGTGGAAGTCCTGGCGGATGCCGTCCAGGATGGCCGGGGCCACGCGCAGCCGGGCCCCTGTACCCACCAGGACGAGGCCGGCTGCCCGTTCGGGGTAGGTAAGGGCCAGGCTCTGGGCGATCGCGCCCCCCATTGAGTGGCCGATGAGCACCGCTCGCTCCACCCCCAGCCCGTCCAGAAGGCCGACGACATCCGCCGCATATTCCCCGATCTCCTTTCGGCCTGCGCCGCCCGAACGACCGTGCCCCGGCAGGTCGAGGGCACAGACGCGGGCGCCGGGTAGGGTGCGGAGGGAAGGGGGCCAGTGCAGGTGGTTCCCCCCCGCTCCGTGGATCAGCACGACGGTCGGCCCTACCTCCCCGCTGGCGGCATAAAAGAGGTCATTTCCTCGCACGCGCACGACTGCCATAGGTCTCCCCCCTCCAGACAAATTGCGATAGCCGGTGGTCAGCCTTTGCCCACCTTGCCGAGTATATTCAGGGCCTTCCACAAGTCAACCTGCCCCTGCAGGACAAGCTTCAGCTTGTCCTGTGTTGTTGACGTCTCCGCTCCCTTCGGTTATAATGGCTCCGGCATGGGGCGGGTCAGAAAGATTACCCCCGCCGGGAGTCCCTTTATGCGTATCCCGGTTTGGCTTCGCTCAAATCTGAGATGGCTCCGGCCTGGCCTGGGCGTCAAGCGGTGGTTGCTGACCATGGCGGTCGGTATTGCGCTGGCAGGCGTTGGGGTGGGGACGTTGCTCTGGCAGGTACCCCCCATTTCCCTCGTCTCTCGGAGTCTCTCTTCTCTGAGTGCTTTCCCCACCTGGGCGCGGGCGCTCGTCTTCAGCCTGGCGGGCCTGGGGCTGGTCGTCGCTGGCCTGGCAGGATTGAACCGGACGCTTCTGGCCCCCTTCCACTGGCGGCGGGGGGAGATGGTGGAGATCCTGTATCAGCATCGGTTGAGGGACCGGGGGCCGAAGGTGGTTGCCATCGGTGGTGGACATGGTCTTTCCACCCTTCTGCGGGGCCTGAAGGCCTACACCTCCCACATCACCGCTATTGTCACGGTGGCCGATGACGGGGGGAGCTCCGGCCGCCTTCGGCGCGCCCTGGGGGTTCTGCCCCCCGGCGACATCCGCAACTGCATTGCAGCTCTGGCCGACGACGAAGCGCTGATGACCCAGCTCTTCCGCTACCGCTTCCCCAGCACCTCAGGGGAGGCCGGGCTGGACGGCCACAACTTTGGCAACCTGTTCATCACCGCAATGGCCGAGGTGACCGGCTCCTTCGAGCGGGCTGTCCTGGAATCCAGCCGCGTGCTGGCGGTGCAGGGGCGGGTGATCCCCAGCACCCTCCGGAGCGTCACCCTGCTGGGGGACCTGCGGGAGGAGGCGGAGGGCCTCAACCGGGTGACGGGCGAATCCCGGATCACCGAGGCCCCGGGCGTCATCGAGCGGGTCTATCTGGAGCCGGACGACGCGCCCGCCTATCCCGAGGCGGTGCGGGCGATCCTGGATGCGGACCTGATCGTCCTGGGTCCAGGATCTCTCTACACCAGCCTCCTGCCCAACATGCTGGTGCAGGAGATCGCCCAGGCGGTGGCCGCCAGCCGCGCCCTGCGGGTTTACGTCTGCAACGTGGCTACCCAGCGGGGGGAAACCGACGGCTACACGGTGGGGGACCACGTGGCGGCGCTGGAGCGGCACCTGGGGCCGGGCCTTTTCCCCCTGGTCCTGGCCAACGACAACTTCGCCCACGCCGGAGCGCTTCCGGATGGGGTCGAACCGGTGCGGCTTGAGGTGCCGGATGGGGCCGGCTACACCCTCTACACAGCCGACGTGGTTGACCCGGTCCGCCCCTGGCGGCACGACAGCGAGCGGCTGGCCAGGGTCCTGATGCGGCTTCTGGAGGGGCGGCAGGGATGAAAGAGCTGTACACTGCCCTCGAACAGTACAGCAGCCGACCGGATGATGAGGAGGGCCGAATCGTGATCGCTTACCACCTCATTTTCCTGGATCAGCTTGGGCAGTAGTTAGAAGGAACAAACGGACAGGCTAACGCTAAAACAAAGGCTAGGAGGTAAAGGAAATGTCTGTACGGATCGGTATCAACGGTTTCGGCCGCATCGGGCGGCAGGTCCTGAAGGCGCTGAAGGAGAAGTACCGCGAGGACTTCGACATCGTTGCCGTCAACGACCTGTTCGACGCCGCAACCAATGCCCACCTGTTCAAGTACGACTCCAACTACGGCATCTATCCCGGCACTGTCGAGGTGGTTGACGGCGACCTGGTCGTGGATGGCGACCGCATCCGGGTCTTCGCTGAGCGTGACCCCGCCAAACTCCCCTGGGGCGACCTGGGGGTAGCCATCGTCATCGAGTCCACCGGCGTCTTCACTGACCGGGCGGGGGCTTCCAAGCACCTTGAGGCTGGCGCCAGGAAGGTCATCATCACTGCGCCGGCCAAGGGCGAGGACATCACCATCGTCCTCGGCGTCAACCACGAGCGGTATGACCCGGCCCAGCACCACATCGTCTCCAATGCCTCCTGCACCACCAACTGTCTGGCCCCCGCCGCTAAGGTCGTCTTCGACAACTTTGGCATCGTCCGTGGGCTGATGACCACTGTCCACTCCTACACCAACGACCAGCGCATCCTCGATCTGGCCCACAGGGACCTGCGACGGGCGCGGGCTGGGGCCATGAACATCATCCCCACCACTACCGGCGCGGCCCGGGCCCTGGCTCTGGTCATCCCCGAACTGAAGGGGAAGTTCGACGGCTTCGCCCTTCGCGTCCCCACGCCGACGGTATCGGTGGTGGACTTCGTCGCCGAGGTGGAAAAGTCCACCACCGTTGAGGAGGTCAACGCTGCCTTCAAGGCCGCCGCCGAGGGGCCGATGAAGGGGATCCTGGGCTACACCGAAGAGCCGCTGGTCTCGATGGACTTCAAGGGCGACCCCCGCTCCAGCATTGTGGATGGGCTTTCCACCATGGTCATCGGCGGCTCGATGGTGAAGGTCGTGGCCTGGTACGACAACGAGTGGGCTTACTCGCTCCGCGTGGCCGACCTGGCGAAGCTGATGGCGGAGAAGATGTAGGATTCAGGGCTGGTCGGGTGACGGTCACCTTTGAGGTGGCCGTCACCTGGCCTGAGGAGATTGCCGATGAACAAGAAGACTGTGCGTGACGTGGATGTCTCCGGTAAGCGGGTGCTGGTGCGGGTGGACTTCAACGTGCCGTTGAAGGAGGGCGCGGTGGCCGACGATACCCGCATCCGGGCTGCCCTGCCCACCCTCCAGTACCTCTTCGACCACGGCGCAGCCGTCATCCTGATGTCCCACCTGGGCCGCCCCAAGGGGAAAGTGGTGGAGGAGTTGCGGATGAACCCGGTGGCGGTCCGCCTGAGTGAGCTGCTGGGCCGGCCGGTACGGAAGCTGGACGACTGCGTCGGGCCGGAGGTGGAGGCGGTCTGCCGGACCCTCAAGCCGGGGGAGGTGATCCTTCTGGAGAACACCCGCTTCTACCCCGGCGAGTCGGATAACGACCCCCACTTCGCCGCCCAACTGGCCGCGCTGGGCGATCTTTATGTCAATGATGCTTTCGGCGCTGCCCACCGCGCCCACGCCTCTACGGAGGGGATAGCCCGCGCTATCCGCGAAAAGGGCGGCGAGGCGGTGGCCGGCTTCCTGATGGAAAAGGAGCTGACCTTCCTCGGCCGCGCGGTGGAGGAACCCGAACGCCCCTTCGTCGCCATCCTGGGCGGGGCCAAGATTTCCGATAAGATCGGCGTCGTCCGGCGGCTGCTGGAACAATGCGACCGGCTCCTCATCGGCGGTGGAATGGCGAATACCTTCTTCAAGGCGATGGGCTTTGAGATGGGAGACTCCCTGGTCGAAGAGGAGGCTGTGGAGACGGCGCGAGAGCTTCTGGAACGGGGCCGGAGCCGGCTGGTGCTGCCGGTGGACGTGGTGATCGCCGAGTCCGGTAAGGACGCGGCTGAACTGCGCCCGCGGGTGGTCGCCCCCGACGGGGTTCCCTCCGGCTGGCGGGTGCTGGATGTGGGGCCGAAGACGCTCTCCACCTTCGAGTCCGCCCTGGCGGGAGCCCGCACCGTGGTCTGGAACGGCCCTCTGGGGATGTTTGAGGACCCCGCTTTTGCCAAAGGCACCTTTGCCCTGGCGGAGGTCCTGGCCCGGCTGGACGCCATCACCATCGTCGGTGGCGGCGACTCGGTCGCAGCCGTCCAGCAGAGCGGCCTGGCCGACCGCTTCACCCACATCTCCACCGGCGGCGGGGCCAGCCTGGAGTTTCTGGAAGGGAAGACGCTGCCCGGTGTGGCGGTGCTGAGCGATGCGTGAGCTGGTTGCTGGTTGCTGGCGGCTGCTGACGAATGACGAATGACGAATCACGAGAGGCGTATAGTAAACAGGTGGCTCCTGCTCGTTATCGGCCTGGGGATCGCCCTCTCCCTGCTCGTCGGCTGCGGGGAGAAGCCGCTCCTTTCCGACGTATCCTTTTCTAAGGACCGCATCACCCCTAACGCCGACGGAGAGGATGATGTGCTGCGCATCCAGTACCGGCTCTCCCGGTCGGCGCTGCTTTCCATTTACTTTCTGGATGCAGAGGGAAGGCGGTATAGCTTCCGCGATCGCGAGCCCCGCGCCCCCTCGGCTGATGAACCCTACTCTGTCTACTTCTCCGGTGTGGTGGACGGCTACACCCTGCCCGGGGAGCAGTTCAGTGGCTTCGCGGTGACCCGGAGGGTGCTGCAGGATGGGGTTTATACCTGGGTGGTGGAGGCCACCGACGGGACAGGCCATACCGAGCAGGTGACCGGTACCCTCACCATCGCCGAGGCAGACACTGCGTTGCCGGAGCTTCTGAACTTCAGCGCGGTGCCCCCCGTCTTCACCCCCAACCGGGACGGCATCAGCGACCGGGCGCAGATGGAGGTCTTCGTGACCAAAAACTACGCCTCCCTCACGGTCTACCTGATGGGGGAGGACGGGGTCCGTTACCACGTGGCGGAGGATGAGAGGAGCCCCTCCCGGCCGGGGGAGGCCGGTCCCCACCACTTTGACTACGATGCCGGGGTGGACCTGGGGGCGGAGCCTCCGCCCGACGGAGCGTACACTGTGTACGCGGAGGCGCAGGATGCCGTCGGCCAGCACACTGTAGCCACGACTACCCTGACCATCCAGAACGGCGGGGTCCCCAAGGCCTACATCCTCAACGGAGAGGTGGAATGGTCGGCCACCAGCATTCCGTTGAGCGGGACCCTTTACTTTACGCTGACGGTGGAGAACGACAGTGCCACCCCCATCCGCACCAGCGGCCCCCTGCCGGGCACTGTTTACGAGAGCGACCAGAATTACGCCACGCTGGGGGAAACGATCCAATCGGGCGTTTTCCGGGTGGGCATCCACTGTGAGAACGCCCAGATTGACTACCCCTGGCGGTGGGCTGTGGGGGATTCCAGCGTGCTGGTGAGGGATGAGGAGGGGCATCTTTACCTCCCCCCCTTTACCCGGGCGGTGGTGACCGGGGGGATTCGCTTTGTGGATGTGATCAGAGCTCGCAACCCCCAGTACTGCTGGGCCGGCCTTATCCACGAGGATGTGGAGATCGCCGCGGTGAATTCCAACGTTGATCCGGTTTTCCTGTACATCGAAACGCCATGATGAAGGCAGGGGCAGCCTGCTGGTCGCCCCCGGGTAAGGGCGACCTGCCGGTCGCCCCCGGGTAAGGGCGACCTGCCGGTCGCCCCCGGATAAGGGCGGCCTGCTGGTCGCCCCCGGGTAAGGGCGACCTGCCGGTCGCCCCTACTTGTGTGCCTGGAGCATTCGGTGTATTATAGAAGCATCTCCACCAGCTCGGGCGGGGCCTGAAAGAGGCGTTTCCGATCTTCCCTCGAACACCCTGTCCCGCTCAGCCCTGAGCAGTCGAAGGAGCAACCTTCCAGGAAAGGGGGGATGCCCGGAAAGACAAAAACCTTTGGGAAAAGGTAAAGCTGGGCTATCTGCAGGGGAAAATCAATAGGGAGGAAGTAAGAGATGTCCAAGAAGACCCTTTGGGCTGCTATGGCCCTGATCCTGGTCCTTTCAGTTATCGTTATGGGTGGCTGCAAGCCGAAGGCGCCGGAGCTGGGGTCGGAGGAGAACCCCATCGTCTGGGCGTTCGTCCCCTCCGGCGAGATGGAGCGGGTAGCGGCTGGCGCCCAGCAGGTGGCGGACCTTCTGCATCAGCAGACGGGCCTCTACTTTAAGACCACCGTCGCCACTGAGTATGCCGGCGTCGTCGAGGCGATGTGCAGCGACCCGCCTGAGGCCCATATGGGCTCGCTGGCGACTTTTGCCTACGTCCTGGCCGCCGACCGTGGCTGCGCCGAGGCCGCTCTGGTCTCTGTCCGCTACGGCAGCCCCACCTACAACGGCCAGATCATCGTCCGCGCCGACAGCGGCATCACCAGCCTTCAGGACCTGAAGGGGAAGACCTTCTGTCGGCCCGATCCCCTCTCCACCAGCGGCTGGATCATCCCGATGCTGACGATGCGGGCCGCCGGAATCAACCCGGAGACCGACCTGGCGGAGATCGTGGATGCCGGTGCCCATGATGCGGTCGTCGCTGCCGTCTACAACGGCGAGTGCGACGCCGGAGCTACCTATGTGGACGCCCGCACCCGTATCGAGGCCGACCATCCCGATGTGATGGAGAAGGTCGTCGTCCTCGAGGTCACCGAGGACATCCCCAACGACGGCGTCCAGTTCGTTCCCTCCATGCCGCCGGAGCTGCGGGATAAGATCGTGCAGGGCCTGCTGGCCATCGCCGGGACCGATGCGGGCAAGGAAGCGCTGAGCACCGCCTATCAGTGGTCCGGCCTGATCCAGGCGGATGACTCCTTCTACGATCCGTTCCGGCAGGTCCTCCAGGCCTCTGGCATGAGCATCGAGGAACTGGTGCAGAAGTAGGCCGGCGGGACGGTCGGGATGGAACACGCGAGGGGGGGCCACGGGTCCCCCCTCGCATCAACGGGGGCAGGGATGCTTGAAGTCCGGAATCTGACCAAGATTTATGAAGATGGGACGGTCGCGTTACGCGATGTCAGCTTTACCGTGGAGGACGGGGAGTTTCTGGTCATCATCGGCCTGAGCGGCTCCGGCAAGTCCACCCTGCTGCGGTGCATCAATCGGCTCATCGAGCCGACGGAGGGGCAGGTGATCTGGAACGGGGTGGACATCACGGCGGCCGACCCCGTCCAGCTCCGCCAGATCCGCCGGCAGATCGGGATGGTCTTCCAGCAGTTCAACCTGGTCAGGCGCTCCACCGTGCTGACCAACGTCCTCGCCGGACGGCTGGGGTACGTCAACCCGTGGGCCAGTCTGGTACACCATTTCCCGCGGGAGGATATGGAGATGGCGATGCGGGCACTGGAACGGGTGGGCATCGCCGACCAGGCTCATAAGCGGGCCGACGAGCTGAGCGGAGGGCAGCAACAGCGGGTGGGGATCGCCCGTGCCCTGATGCAGCAGCCCAAAATGATCCTCGCTGATGAGCCGGTGGCCAGCCTGGACCCGGTGCTGGCCCACTCGATCCTGGGCTACCTGGAGCAACTGAACCGGGATGAAGGGATCACGGTCCTGTGTAGCCTTCACTACCTGGACCTGGTACAGCGGTACGCCACACGGGTGATCGGCCTGCGGGAGGGCCGCATCGTCTACCGGGGGAGCCGGGAGGACATCCGCCGGATGACGGACGAGGAATTTAAGGAAATCTACGGCGAGGAGGCAGTCCGGGTGAGTGTGGGACCCCAGGAAGGAGGGGTGTAGCGATGGCGACGCGGACGGTTCGAAGAGAGGCCCGACCGAGCCTGGTCCCCGCTCCCGTTGCCGGGCTGGCTTCCCTCATCCTGCCCGGCCTGGGTCAGGTCCTGGCGCGGGAGATGCGGCGCGGCCTGCTCCTGCTCGGTTCGTTCTTCAGCATTGTGGGGTTGCTGGCCTGGCGGATCTACGACCTGGCCCATCTGGAGCGAGGTCCCCTTGCGATGGTCTCCAAGGCCGCCCAGCGGCGGCCCCTCTTTGTGGTCCCGATGCTGCTCGGCGTGCTGGCCCTCTGGCTCTGGACAGCGTGGGACGGCTACCGGCAGGCCCGGCCGGGACGACAGGGCGGAGCCGGTGTCTTTGTCCTGGTCATCGTTCTCTTCTTTACCCTGGGCTGGCAGATCGGCGAGATCGACCTGTACAAGCTGGTCACAGAACTTCCGGATGCCTGGCGGCCCCTTTCCCAGGTCCTCTGGCCGTGGCCGGCGGCCATTGAGCGGGAAGAAGGGATGATCGGCGCCGGGGCCGACATCCTGGTCCCCTGTGACGACAATCCCCCTCCGCCGCCGGAGGAGGTTCCCGGGCAGCCCTACCTGGTAGCCACCCCTACCTGTGGGGAGCTTTCCTATCTGGGTGAGGACAATCAGATTGTCCCTGGGACCACGCTCACGCTCGTGGGGCGGGGTTTTGCTCCGAACACCGAGACCCGGATCTGGTGGGTGGATCCGTTGGGCAATGAGTTTGTCGTCCGGCAGGGCGGGCAGTATGTGGTCTTTGAGACCGACGACGAAGGGAAGTTCGAGATCCAGCTGGTCATGCCTTACCGCCTCATCCCTCCCAGCGCGGCGGGACGGCAGATCCACCGGGTGGAGGCCCGACAGCTGGCGAGCGTCGGTCCGGCCCATCCCAGCGAGCCGCTGCGCATCAGCATCGCCCGTATGGTCGAGACCATCTTCCTGGGGATGATGGCCACCGTCTTCGGGATCGTCTTCTCGATCCCGGTCAGTTTCCTGGCTGCCCGTAATCTGATGGCCGGCTCCTGGTTCACGATGGGCCTCTACTACCTCACCCGCACCATCCTCAATATCGTCCGCTCCATCGAGCCGCTGATCTGGGCTATCATCGCCGTCGTCGTCGTGGGGCTGGGCCCCTTTGCGGGCATCCTCGCACTGACGGTCCACTCCATCGCGGCGCTGGGCAAGCTGTATTCAGAGGCCATTGAGAGCATAGACCCCGGCCCCATCGAAGCGATCGAGGCCACCGGAGCCAACCGCCTCCAGACCATTGCCTACGCCGTGGTCCCTCAGATGATCCCCCCCTTCGTCTCCTTCTCCATCTACCGCTGGGACATCAATGTGCGCATGTCCACCGTCATCGGCCTGGTGGGCGGCGGCGGCATCGGCTTCGTGCTGATCCAGTACATCAAGCTGCTGAACTATCGGGCGGCGGGGATCGCGGTCTGGTTCATCGCCATCACCGTGGCGATCCTGGACTACGTCAGCGCGGAGATCCGGCAACGGTTTGTGTAGGAACCACAGACGCAGGAAGCGGATGGCCGAACTGGCGGTCGTGATCGTGAGCTGGAATGTGAGGGACCTGCTGGGCGCTTGCCTGCGGTCCCTCTTTGCCGATCTGGAGCGATGGGGGCGAGGGGCCGGGGTCTGGGTGGTGGACAACGCATCGGCCGACGGCACGCCGGAGATGGTGGCCCGCGACTTTCCCGAAGTGTGCCTCATCGCCAGCCGGGAGAATCTCGGCTTCGCCGCCGGGAACAACCTCGCCCTGAAGTCCATCCTCCAAAGTACGGAACACGCAATACGCAACCCGCAATCCTTCTGGCTTCTGAATCCCGACACAGAGGTTCTTCCCGGCGCGACGGCGGCGCTGGTTGAGGCGCTGGAATCCCAACCGGAGGTCGGTGTGGTCGGCGCCAAGCTTCTCTACCCGGACGGAACCCTTCAGCATTCCGCCTTCCGCTTTCCAGGCCTCCTGCAACTGGCCTTCGACCTCTTTCCCCTGCCTGCCCGCCTCTACGACACCCCCCTCAACGGCCGCTACCCCCGTCGGCTCTACGAGGGGACGGCGCCCTTCCCGGTGGACCATCCTCTGGGGGCGGCTATGATGGTACGGGCGGAGGCGGTCTGGCAGGTGGGGCTGATGGACGAAGGATACCGGATGTACTGCGAGGAGATAGACTGGTGCTGGCGGATGCGGAGGGCCGGGTGGCAGGCGCTCTGTGTCCCCACGGCACAGGTGATCCACCATGCCGGTCGTTCCACCGGTCAGGTGCCGATCTCCTCATTTATCAACCTTTGGACCAGCCGGGCACGGCTGTATAGCCGTCACCATGGGCTGCCGGTCCGCCGATTGGCGCGGATACTGGTGCGTGCAGGGATCGGGCGGAAGAAGCAGGGGGCATCCCCCGAAGTCGTCGCTGCCTGCCAGGAGATCCTCCAGGCCTGGAGGGAAATCTGAAGAACCGGGGGCCTGTGGTATGAGTGCGCGATCTCAGATTGCTGCTGTGGTCCTCACCCGCGACGAGGAGCGGAACATCGAGGACTGCCTGGCGAGCCTGGCCTGGGCGGACCGGCGGGTGGTCTTCGATTCCTTCAGCACCGACCGGACCGTGGAGCTGGCCCGGCAGGCTGGGGCGGAGGTGATCCAGCACCCCTTCGAGAACTACGCCCAGCAGCGGAACGCTGCACTCGATCGGGTGGATGCGGCGTGGATCTTCTTCGTAGATGCCGACGAACGGGTGACGCCGGAGCTGGCGGAGGAGGTGCGGGCGGTGACGGGGGGAGACCGGCCGGAGGTGGCCTGGTGGGTTCCCCGCCACAATTACATCTTCGGGCGGCTCACCTGGGGGGCTGGCTGGTACCCGGACTACCAGCTCCGCCTCGTCCGGCAGGGCTGTGCCCGGTGGGAACGGCCGGTCCACGAGGTCGCTGTGGTGGACGGGCCGGAGGGGTATCTGGAGCATCCCCTCATTCACTACAACTACACCGACCTGGCCGACTTCATTGCCCGGCAGGAGCGGTACACCGACTACGACGCCCGCATCCTGCTGGAGCAGGGGGTCCGTCCCCGCTTCTACACCCCCTGCTCCCAGGCGTTACGCCATTTCTGGTGGCGATTTGTCACCCTGCGGGGGATACGGGACGGCCTGCACGGGCTCCGGCTGAGCCTGCTGATGGCCTACTACGAAGGGGTCAAATACCGACGCCTGGGGAGAATGGTCAAGGGCAGGGGTTAATGGGCGTCCTCGTAGAGCGCGTCCAGAAACTCCTTGTTGTTCTTGGTCCGCCGCAGCCGTTGCAGCAGCGCCTCCGTGGCCGTCACAATGTCGTATCCGGCCCCTGAAGGCGGCGGAGCGACCATCTGGGAGAACATCCGGCGCATCAGCCACACCTTCTGGAGCGTATCCTCGTCCAGCAACAGCTCCTCCCGGCGGGTCCCCGATCGCTCGATGTCGAAGGCGGGGAAGATCCGGCGTTCCTGCAGCCGGCGGCTCAGATGGAGCTCCATGTTGCCGGTCCCCTTGAATTCCTCGTAGATCATGTCGTCCATCCGGCTGCCGGTATCCACCAGGCAGGTGGCGATGATGGTGAGGCTGCCTCCCTCTTCCAGGTTCCGGGCGGCGCCGAAGAAGTTCTTGGGCGGGTAGAGGGCCGCCGGGTCCAGGCCGCCGGAGAGGGTCCGACCGCTGGGTTGCACCACCAGGTTGTAGGCTCGGGCCAGGCGGGTGATGCTATCCAGCAGGATGACCACATCCCGCCCGCATTCCACCAGCCGTTTGGCCCGTTCCAGCGCCATCTCAGCCGCCTTGGTGTGGTTCTGGACCGGCTCGTCGAACGTCGAGCTGATCACCTCTGCCTCGACCGAACGGTCCATATCGGTCACCTCCTCCGGCCGTTCGCCGATGAGGACGACCATCAGGTGGACCTCCGGGTGGTTGGCGGTGATCCCGTTGGCGATCTGCTTGAGGACGGTCGTCTTGCCGGCCTTGGGCGGGGAGACGATCAGGCCGCGCTGCCCTTTGCCGATGGGGGCGACCAGGCTGAGGAGGCGAGTGGTCAGGTTGCGGGGGTCGGTCTCCAGGACCAGCCGCCGGTCGGGGAAGATCGGCGTCAGTCGGTTGAACCAGGGCCGTTGCTTGGCCTGCTCCGGGTCCATGCCGTTGACCGCCTCGACCCGCAGAAGGCCGAAATATCGCTCGCTCTCCTTGGGGGGGCGCACCT
Organism: Anaerolineae bacterium; assembly: GCA_041082215.1. Classification (GTDB taxonomy): domain Bacteria; phylum Chloroflexota; class Anaerolineae; order B4-G1; family DUEL01; genus JBDOIF01. The sequence goes on along the minus strand of JBDOIF010000093.1, from coordinate 87,756 downwards.
GACCGATCACCATGTCCCCGGTCCGGAGGCCGAAGCGCCGGATTTGGGATTGGGAGACGTAGATGTCGTCCGGTCCGGGCAGGTAGTTCTGGGTGCGGAGAAAGCCCAGGTTCTCGTCCACGATGTCGAGCACACCGCCGCCGAAGATGAAGCCCTCCCGTTCCGCCTTGGCCCGCAGGAGACGGAGGATCAGGTCCTCTTTCTTCAGGCGGCTGAAGCCGGAGATCTCCATCTCCCGGGCCATTTCCCGCAGCTCGCTGAGCGTTTTCGCCTCCAGGGCGGCGATATCCATTTCGACTACAGCTTCCACGTCTTCTCTCCCTTCCACCTCTCCTCCTTCAATTCAGTTCCCTCGATCCACAAGGTCATAACGGGCGATAAAGGCCTCCGCCTTTTCCACCAGGTCCCGGTTCCCGATGAACAGAGGGGTTCGCTGGTGGAGGGTTTGGGGGATGATGTCCAGGATGGGCTTCTGTCCGTCGGAGGCGTATCCCCCTGCCTGATGGGCGATGAAGGCCAGCGGGGCTGCCTCGTAGAGGAGACGGAGCTTCCCCTGGGGCTTGTGGGGGTCTTTATAATCCAGGGGGTAGTAGAAGACCCCTCCCTCCAGCAGGTTGCGGTGGAAATCGGCCACCAGGGAGCCGATGTAGCGGGCGGAAAGCGGTTTTCTCGGCTCCTCCTCGTCCATCCCCTGTAGCCAGCGGGTGAAACGGCGCACTCCCTCGCTCCAGTACCGCTCGTTTCCGTAGTTGGCGCTGAAGTATTTGGATTGCTGGGGGATGCGGATGTTGGGATGGGAGAGCAGGAACTCCCCCACGCCCGGGTCGAGGGTGAAGCCGTGGACCCCGTTGCCGGTCGTGTAGACCAGCATGGTGCTGGATCCGTAGATGACATATCCGGCTGCCGCGAGCGCTCGCCCCGGCTGGAGGCAATCCTCCACAGTCCCCGGCCCGCTGTGGGAGATCCGACGGTAGATGCCGAAGATGGTGCCGATGCTGGCGTTGGTGTCAATGTTGGAGGAACCGTCCAGGGGGTCGAAGACCAGGACGTAGCGGCCGACCGTATACCCAGACGGGATCGGGATGATATCCGACTCTTCTTCTGAGGCCATCAAAGCCAGCCGGCCCGTGTAGGAATTCATCCGGATCAGGGTCTGGTTGGCGAACACGTCCAGCTTCATCTGTGCTTCGCCCTGGACGTTCGTCCTGCCTGCCAGCCCCAGGATCTCCACCAGGCCGGCCCGTCTGGTCTCGCGGGCGATGATCTTCGCTGCCAGGGCGATGTCATAGAGCAGGTTGGAGAAGACCCCCGTGGCCTCCGGGTGGGTCCGTTGCTGTTCGATGATATGCCGCTCGATGGTTATGATTTCCTGATCCATCGCCCCCCTTTCACGTTAGCCCATATACCACACCCATTTCGACCCGCGCATATCCCGGATGATGTCGGTGGTGGAGAGGATGCCCAGGGGGGTGTGGTTCTCGTCCACTACCAGAAGCCGGTGGATGCGGCTTTCCAGCATCTTCTTCGCTGCCTCAGCCACCGGCGCGTCCTGGGAGATGGTGATGACCTGGCGGGTCATCACCTCTGAGGCCGGGATTCTGGAAAGGTCCTCCCCGTAGTGGGCGATGGCATCGGTGTGGGAGACCACGCCCAGGGGCCTTTCCCCTTCCTTCTCCGCAACAATGATGGCGTGGATGTCCGTATCGGCCATCACCCTTACCACCTCCTGCAGCGGGGTGTCGGGCTTGCAGAAGATGACCCCTTTATGGTAGATGTCGCGGACTCGTCGCTCGCCCATAGAGATCCCTCCGTCCCTGAACAGGGTTTATGGTGTACTTCGTGCCTTTGTGCTCTGGCGGTTTATCGTCTCGCCTCGACATTTTCAGCAATCTCTGGAGGAAGAGGTGGGGTTGGGTTACAGATTGTGCAGCCAGAGGGCGAAATAGTAGCCGATCGTCGCGGCCCACAGGATGCTGTCTATCCGGTCCAGCGCCCCTCCGTGGCCAGGGAAGAGAACGCCGGTATCTTTGACCCCCACCTGCCGCTTGAACATCGAGACGATCAGGTCGCCCAGGGGAGCGGCCGTCCCCACCAGCAGGCCCAGGGCCAGTCCGTCGGCGGGGGTGGGGCCGGTCGGACCGGCCCGCATATGCCAGAGCGCTGCCAGGCCGGTGGTCGTCAGCGAACTGATGGCGATCCCGCCGATGTACCCTTCCCAGGTCTTGCCGGGGCTCAGGCGGGGGGCCAGTTTATGCCGTCCCCAGGCCCGGCCGACGAGATAGGCACCGCTGTCGGCCAGCCAGATCGCCGGCAGGGCGGTCATCACCCACCACAGCCCTTCGGGCAGGCTGCGCAGGCGCAGGATGTGGCCTCCGAGCCAGCCTACGTAGAGGGGGCCAGCCATGCTCAGGGCCCAGCTCGCCACCGGGCTGTCTTCCCTGTGGGCCATCTGCCAGGAGAGCGAGGCCATCAGGGCAAGGCTCATGCCGGGCCCCAGAAGCCTCCACTGAGGGTATTGGGCATCCAGCAGCAGCACCCACAGCAGGCCGACGGCGAAGGCCGGGGCTGGCCGGAACCGGTCCCGCGCCATCAGGTTACAGAACTCGATGACGGCGACCGTCAGCACGGCGGCGACCAGGGCGAAGAGCCACAGCCCCCCGAGGCTGATCAGGGCAACGACCAGGGGCACCAGGAAGATGGCGGTCAGAAGGCGAGTGCGGAACACAGTCTTTAACGCGGTCTGGGATCGGGTTGTTTCGGCTATCCGGGCACCAGGCCGAAGCGCCGGTCGCGCTGGTTGAAGGCCACCAGGGCTTTGTACAGTTCGTCTTTATCGAAATCCGGCCAGTAGGTGGGGGTGATGTAGTACTCGGCGTAGGCCCCCTGCCAGATCAGAAAGTTGCTGACCCGTTGCTCCCCGCTGGTGCGGATGATCAGATCGGGGTCGGGCAGGCCGGCGGTGTAAAGGTAGCGGGAGATCAACGCTTCGTCCACCGCTTCGGGGGGTACCCCGTCCCGGATAATGCGTCGGACGGCATCCACGATCTCTGCCCGGCCGCCGTAGTTGAAAGCGACGTTCAGGATCAGCCGGTCGTTCTCTTTGGTCAGCTCCAGTGCCTGCTGGATCTTCCGGGTCAGGCGCTCCGGCACCCGTTCCAGTCGGCCAACGTGGCGGATCTGCACCCCTTCCCTGTGCAGTTCGGGCAGCTCCCGGTCTATCATCCGTTCCATCAGGTCCAGCAGTCCGTGGACCTCGTCTTCGGGGCGGCCCCAGTTCTCGGTGGAGAAGGCGTAGATGGTGAGGATACGGATGCCGAACTCGACCGTTGCCCGCAGCACACGGCGCAGGTTTTCGGTCCCCGCCCGGTGGCCGGCCAGGCGGGGCAGGCCCCGGGCCTGGGCCCAGCGACCGTTGCCGTCCATGATAATACCGACGTGGACCGGGATACGCTCCAGTGGGGGATAGGTTTTCCCTTCTTTTTGTTCAGAAACCATGCCCGTTCTTTCGGTGGGTAGGTGGGAGGGAGAGGTCGGAGGCCTTTAGACCTCCATCACCTCCTGGGCCTTACGCTTTCCGACCTCATCCAGCTCGCCGATATACCGGTCGGTGAGCTCCTGCAGGTCGTCGCGGGCCCGGAAGAATTCGTCCTCGGAGATCAGGCCCTCTTTTTGGAACTCCCTCAGGTCATCCAGCGCCTCCCGGCGGACGTTTCGCAGGGCGACTTTTGCCTCTTCCACCCGCCGGTTGACCAGACGGACCAGCTCCATACGTCGCTCCTCGGTGAGGCTGGGGATGACCAGGCGGATAATCTTTCCGTCGTTGGAGGGGGTAAGCCCCAGATCGGATTTCAGGATCGCCCGCTCGATGTCGGGAAGGGAGGAAGGGTCGTAGGGACGGATGGTGAGCAACTGCGGCTCCGGCGCGCTGATGACGGCGAGCTGGTTGAGAGGGGTGGGGGTGCCGTAGTAGTCCACCAGCACCTTCTCTACAAGGGCGGGGCTGGCGCGGCCGGTGCGGATTACCCGCAGGTCGCTTTCCAGCACCTGGCGGGTCTTCTTCATCCGATCTTCCGTTTCCAGCAGGATCTCCTTGATCATCCTCGGTCGCCGTCCTTTTGGAGGGGCAGAGGAAGGGTGGATATAGATGACACGCAGCGAACGAACGTCACCGGCTGATCAGGGTGCCGACCTTTTCGCCCATCACGGCTCGTTCCAGGCTGCCCGGCTGCCACAGGTCGAGCACGATGATGGGCAGATCGTTGTCCATGCAGAGGGAGATGGCGGTGGCATCCATCACCCCCACGCGCATGTTGAGCGCATCCAGGTAGCTCAACCGGTCGAACCGCGTGGCATCCGGATTCTTGCGCGGGTCCTCCGAGTAGACCCCGTCCACCTTTGTCGCCTTGATCAGGAGGTCGGCGTCAATCTCCATGGCCCGGAGTGCAGCCGCCGTGTCGGTGGTGAAGTAGGGGTTGCCCGTGCCGCCGCCGATGATGACGACCCGCCCCTTTTCAAGGTGGCGGATGGCCCGCAGGCGGATGTAGGGTTCGGCGATAGCCCGCATTTCGATAGCGGTCTGGACGCGGGTCTCCACTCCCAGCCGTCCCAGGGCGTCGGCGAGGGCGAGCGCGTTCATGATCGTCGCCAGCATGCCCATGTGGTCGGCGGTGGCGTGGTCCATCCCGTGTTCCAGCCCATCCCGGCCCCGCCAGATATTGCCGGCTCCCAGGACAATCGCCACCTCCACGTCGTGGTCGCGCACCGCGACGACTTTGGCGGCCACCTCTTCGGCACGGCGGGGGCTGATCCCGTAGCCCGCCGGACCGGCCAGGGCCTCTCCACCCAGTTTCAACAGGACACGCCGGTATTGGGCCACAGCTCTCCTGCCTGTCTACTGGAGCGCCTCTCCCAGCTCGTAGCGGGCGAAGCGTCGGATTATGATATTTTCGCCCAGTCGGGCAGTGTGGTCCTTCAGCACGTCTTCGACCGTCCGCTCCTCGTCTTTGACGAAGGCCTGTTCCAGGAGGCAGACCGTCTTATAGAACTTTTCCAGCTTCCCCTCGACGATCCGGTCCACAATCTGTGGAGGCTTTCCTTCTTCCAGGGCCTGGACCCGGTAAATCCGCCGCTCTTCCTCCAGCACCTCCGGCGGGACCTGGTCCCTGGAGATATAGCGGGGGGCGGCGAAGGCAATATGGAGCGCCAGGTCGTGGGCCAGGGCCCGGAACTCCCCGGTGCGGGCCACAAAGTCCGTCTCGCAGTTCAGCTCCAGCATCACCCCGACCCGGTTGCCGGGGTGGGCATAGACCTCCACGACCCCTTCGGAGGCCTCCCGGTCCGCCTTCTTGGCCGCCTCTGCCAGCCCCTTTTCCCGCAGGTAGGCCACGGCGGCGTCGAAATCTCCGTCCTTTTCCTCAAGCGCCTTGCGGCAATCCAGAACGCCAGCTCCGGTAGCCTGGCGAAGTTCCTTTACCATTTCGGTTGTGACTTTCAACGAATGCCTCCTCGTTGGTTTCGTTGCTCAGTGGCAGCGGGCTGCTGCTACTCCTCTTCCGCTAAATCGTCCCACTCTTCTTCTTCCCACTCCTCTTCCCACTCTTCTTCCCACTCCTCTTCGAGGGCTTCCTCTTCCTCAAACTCTTCAGCCATAGCTCGAGGCTCTTCTTCCCTTCGGGACCTGGCTGTTGTGGGAAGCAATTCTTCTTCCTCATCTTCTTCCTCGAAGCGGAGCCTCTTCAGGCGGGCCAGCGTGTCCGGGCTGAGATACTTTTCATCCTCAACGGCTACGGCCTCTTCTTCAAATTCAAGCCCGTACTCCTTGCGGAGCGCGATCCCCTCCAGGGCGGCGTCGGCCATCAGGCCGGTGATCAGCCGGATGGCGCGGATGGCGTCGTCGTTGGCCGGGATCACGTAGTCAACCGGCTCCGGGTCGCAGTTGGTATCCACCACCCCGATGACCGGGATCTTCAGGGCGTTAGCCTCTTTGACCGCCGTCGCTTCCCGATGGACGTCAATCACGTAGAGCAGGTCGGGCAGCCGGTTCATATTCTTGATGCCGCCCAATCGCTGGTTTAGCTTCTCAATTTGCCGGTGGAGGCCCAGAGCTTCCCGCTTGGTCAGCAGCTCAAACTCCCCCCGGTCCCGCCGCGCCTCCATTTCGAGCAGGTGTTCGATCCGCTGCCGGATCGTCCGCCAGTTGGTCAGGGTTCCACCCAGCCATCGCAGGTTGACGTAGGGCATGCCGCATCGCTGCGCTTCCTGAGCGATGGTCTCCTGAGCCTGCCGTTTGGTGCCCACGAAGAGGACCGTGCCCCCTTCGGCAACGGTATCCCGTACAACCGCGTACGCATCTTCCACGGCCCTCAGCGTTTGCTGCAGGTCAATGATGTGGACGCCGTTGCGCTCGGTGAAGATGTAAGGGCGCATCTTGGGGTTCCATCGGTGGGTACGGTGGCCGAAGTGGACCCCTGCCTCCAGGAGAGCCTTCATAGAAATGACAGCCATTGAGGAAACCTCCTTATACCGTTTTTTTCCCTCCGCCCCTTTCGTCCCGCTGGGGAGCCGGTATGGCTGCATTCCCGGCACGGCCCCACCGGTCCAGAGGCGTGTGTTCTAGGCTTTTGCCCAGGGCTATTCTACCACAAAGTGGCGGGGTGGGCAAACGAGTGGACGCGAAGCGACGAAAGGAGACAAAAAAGAGATAGAGCGAATGGCACGGACAGGACGGGAGGTCCGTTCCATTCGTGCCATTCGCCCGTTGCAGGATTCGCGGCCCGCAATGCGCGGGGAAAGGCCGTTCACTCCGGAGAGGTGACCGCAGGAGAGAGGGGCAGAGTTTGGCCCCTGCACCCTGTGGGCTGAGCTGCTTCAGGCTTTGGTTGTCGCTGGGGCCCCGCCCTCGGGCGCTGTTTTGGCCTGCCCGGCCGCCTTTTTCGTCTCCTCGACGGCTGTGGCAAGCTGCTTGCGTCCCTCTTCCAGGATCACGCGGCTCTGCGTCTGCAGCTCCTCCGCCCGCCGCCGGATGTCTGCAGCCACGGCCTCCGCTTTGGCACGCGCTTCATCCAGGGCCTTCTCGGCCTTCTCACGAGCGCGGGCGATCTCTTCTTCCGCCTGTTCCCTCAGTTCGATGCCCTTGCTCCGAATCTGGGTCCGGGTCTCCTCGCCGGACTGGGGAGCGAACAGGAGGGCCACCGCCGCTCCCACCAGCCCTCCGACGACAAAACCAATGAGAAAGGACCCAACATCGCTGCCGTTGTTCTCCTTCGCCATCTCTCCACTCCTTTCCCACTCCAATAACCAGCAACGAGCAACCAGCAACCAGCAACCAGCCTCTCACTTGCCGCGTCGGGGCGGTTTCCCCAACTCGGCGATCTCCTTCGCGACCTGCTTCAGCCCGGCGAGAAAGCCTGCCGCCCGGATGGTCGGGGAAACGACGTTGTGGCTCATAAACTGGGCTGTCCCCCGCACCGTCGCCACCGTCTCGTTGATGGCTTCCAGCATCGGCCGGATCTCATCGCGTAGCAGGGCGATGAGGGCCTGGACCTGGAGGGTAAGGACGACCACCAGTGCGCCGATGAGCAGGGTTTCGAAAGCCACCAGCACGATGGCGACATCCCGCAGGAGGGAGACCACCACTGCGCCGGGGCTGGGCTCCGGCGCTGCTCGATAGGCGTCAATTGCCAGGATCACCAGCAGGGCGATCATCCCCACCAGCAGGAGGCCGGCGATCACCAGCCCCAGGATCAGGCTTCGCCTGGCCCGAGCTTCGGCCCTTGAGACCGTCTCTTCACCGGCAGGAACGCTCTCCGGTGGGACCTGCATGGTTACCCTCCGTGCTTCCGCGGCGCCTCGTCTGCGGCAGGTGTGTAACGTTTGTCATTTTAACACGATTTCCCCCGTGCGCAAATGGGTTCGATCCCGGACGGACGGCCCTCCCTCCGCAATCACACCGCCGCCGAGGACGACCTCCCCCTGGTAGAGGACCAGGTACTGGCCTGGGGTCACATCCCGCTGGGGCTCGGCAAAGCGGACCCGCAGCCAGTGGTCCGGCAGGGGGGTTGCCTCCGCCTCCACCTCCCGGTGGCGGTAGCGGATCTTGGCGGTGGCGGTGAAGGGGCCGGGCGGCTCTTCGCCGGAGATGTAGTGCATACCGGCCACGAGGCACGTCTCCTGCCCCAGCTCCTCCTCCCGTCCGACGATCAGCGCGTTCCGCTCCGGGTCGAGCGCGAGCACGTATAGCGGTTCCGGCACAGCCAGGCCGATCCCCTTCCGCTGGCCGACAGTGTAGTTGACCAGCCCCTGGTGCTGGCCCAGCACCCGGCCGGAGGTGTCCAGGATGGGGCCGGGTCGGACTACGTCGGGGGCCTCCTGGGCCAGGAAGCGGCGGTAGTCCCCGTCGGCCAGGAAGCAGATGTCCTGGCTTTCCGGCTGCTCCGCCACCGGCAGTCCCTTGCGCCGCGCGATCTGGCGCACCTCCTCCTTGGTCAGTTCGCCCAGGGGGAAGAGGACGTGGGCCAGTTGCTCCTGGGTGAGGGCGTGGAGGACGTAGGACTGGTCCTTGGCGGGATCGCGGCCGCGCAGCAATTCGTACCGCTCGCCGACCCGCCGCACGCGGGCGTAGTGGCCCGTGGCGATGAATTGGGCGCCGCGCTCCTGCGCCCAGCGGAGGAGGAGGCCGAAGCGGACCTCCCGATTGCAGGGGATGCAGGGGTTAGGGGTGCGGGCGGCGGCGTATTCGGCGATGAAATGATCCACCACTGCCCGGCGGAACGGGTCGCGCACATCCAGCAGGTAGAAAGGGATGCCCAGCAGGTCGGCCACAGCGCGGGCGCGCTCCACTGCGTCGGGGGTGCAGCAGAGGTTATCCCGTGTCGCTCCCGGCTCAGCCCAGAGCTGGAGCATCACCCCCGTTACAGTGTGCCCCTGCTCCACCAGCAACGCCGCCGCGACGCTGCTATCCACCCCGCCGCTGAGGGCGACAACGGTGTGTGTCGTGTGTCGCATATTGTGCCTCATCACCGAGTCACCCAGTTGCCCAGTCCCTGAGTTCCCCAATCACCCAGTCCCCCAGTTCAGCCGCGAAGTTGGGCGACGATGCGGGGAAGGACCTCCAGCACTGCCTCCACATCCGCCTCCGTGTTCCCCCGTCCCAGCGAGAAGCGGACGGAACCGATCCCCCATTCCGGTGGGAGGCCCATTGCCTTCAGAACGAACGAAGGCTCCGGCTCCCCCTCCAGGCAGGCGGCACCGGAGCTGGCGGCGATCCCCTCCAGGTCCAGAGCGACGACCAGCGAAGTGCCGTCCACATCCCGGAAGGCGAAGCTGGCATGGTGGGAGAGCCGTTCGGTCGGATGACCGGTGAGGCGGGCCTCCGGGACCGAGCCCAGCAACCCCTCGATCAGTCGGTCTCGCAGCGACTGCAGGCGCCGGGTTTCCTCTTCCCGCGTCTCCTCCGCCAGCCGGAGCGCCTCGGCCAGCCCCACTGCGCCAGCGACATTGACGGTCCCCGGCCGACGGCCCCGTTCGTGGCCGCCGCCGGTGAGGGCGGGCACCAGGTCCAGGCCCCGCCGGATATAGAGGAGGCCGACCCCCTTTGGGCCGTAGAACTTGTGCGCCGAGAGGGCCAGCAGGTCCACCCCCAGCCGGTCCACGTTCAGCTCCAGCCGGCCGGCCGCCTGGACGGCGTCGGTATGAAAGGGGACGCCCATCTCCCGGCAGATAGCGCCGATCTCCGGGATGGGCTGGACGGTGCCGACCTCGTTGTTGGCGGTCATAATGCTCACCAGGGCCGTATCGGGTCGGATGGCGTGGCGGACGTCGTCGGGGTCCACCCGCCCGTACCCGTCCACCGGCACCGTTGTCACCTCGAAGCCGAAGAGGTCGTGCAGTTGCTCAACGGTGAGGCCCACGGCGTGGTGCTCGACGGGGCTGGTGACGATATGGTTGCCACGTCCGGCCCTGCGGGCGGCCCAGGCCACGCCGCGGATGGCCAGATTGTCCGCTTCGGTGCCGGAGCCGGTGAAGGCGATCTCGGCTGGCCGGCAGCCCAGAAGCCCTGCCACCGTCTGCCGCGCCTGTTCCAGGGCAACGGCTGCCTCCACTCCCCACCGGTGGGCCGACGAGCTATTGCCGAAGGCATCGGTCCAGTAGGGGGCCATCGCCTCCACCACGCGGGGGTCCACCGGCGTCGTGGCCGAGTGGTCCATATAGATGGCGCGTTTGACTTTCTCCATAGTAACCCCTCCGGCGGGTATTCTAACATGTGGGGGGGGCGGTGTCAATGGAAAAGGCGATGGCCGTTCTCTTTTCGTCTGCCCCAACCTGTGGTAGAATCGAACGTGCTACGGAGGGGTGGAACGATATGGCGAAACGGGAAAGCGGAACGATCAGCTACGAGGCGGCTGATGTCCAGGTGCTGGAAGGGCTGGAGGCGGTCCGGCGGCGGCCCGGTATGTACGTCGGCGGCACCGACATCCGGGGGCTTCACCACCTGGTCTACGAAGTGGTGGACAACTCCATAGACGAGGCCCTGGCGGGAGCCTGTGACGAGATCGAGGTCGTGATCCACAAAGACGAAAGCGTCACCGTCCGCGATAATGGCCGGGGGATCCCCACCGCGCCCCATCCGGAAAAGAAGATCTCCACTCTCCAGCTGGTGATGACCACCCTCCACGCCGGGGCCAAGTTCGGCGGGGGGGGCTACAAAGTATCCGGCGGCCTGCACGGCGTGGGGGTCTCGGCGGTCAACGCCCTTTCGGAATGGATGGAGGTCGTGGTGGACAACCCCCGCGACGGGAAGCGGTACCGTCAGCGGTATCGTCGGGGCGTGCCGGAGGGGCCGGTGGAGGTCATCGGCGAGACGGACCGCTCCGGTACCACCACCACCTTTCGCTTTGACCCCACCATCTTCAAAGAGGTCTCCTACCGTTTTGAGACCCTCGCCCAGCGGATGCGGGAGATGGCCTTCGTCACCCGGGGGGTCACGATCCGCCTGATTGACGAGCGGCCCGACGACTTCCCCCAGCAGATGACCTTCTACTTCGAAGGGGGCATCCTCTCATTCGTCCGTTACCTCAACCGGAACCGAACCCCTCTGCACCCTCCTGTCTATATGGAACGGGAGGTGGATGGGGTGGGGGTGGAGGTGGCGATCCAGTACACCGACTCTTACAGCGAGTCGGTGTACCCCTTCGCCAACACCATCCACACTGTGGATGGCGGCACGCACCTCACCGGCCTCCGGTCCGCCCTGACCCGCACCATCAACGATTACGCCCGAAAGGCCGGGCTGCTGAAGGAAAAGGACGCCAACTTCTCAGGGGATGACGTGCGGGAAGGGCTGACCGCCATTGTCAGCGTCAAGCACCCCGACCCCCAGTTTGAGTCGCAGACCAAGGTCAAGTTGATGAACGCCGAGGTCAAGGCCATTGTCGAATCGGTGGTCGCCGAGGCCTTCTCCGAGTTTCTGGAACGGGACCCGGCCTCGGCGAAGCGGATTGTGGAGAAGTGCCTCGTCTCCTCCCACGCCCGCGCGGCCGCCCGTCAGGCGCGGGACCTGGTGATCCGCAAGAGTGTGCTGGAGAGCATGACGTTGCCGGGGAAGCTGGCCGACTGTTCGGAACGGGACCCGGCACGGACGGAGCTGTTCATCGTCGAGGGGGACAGCGCCGGTGGGAGTGCCAAGCAGGGTCGGGACCGGCACTTCCAGGCGGTCCTGCCGTTGCGGGGCAAAATCCTCAACACCGAACGGGCCAGCATCAACAAAGTCCTCTCCAGCAAGGAAATCCAGGCCCTCATCTCTGCTCTGGGGACGGGGATTGGGGATCAGTTTAACCTGGAAAACCTGCGCTACAACCGGGTCATTCTGATGAGTGTAGATGGGGACGAGATGACCTTTGTGCGCGATCCCCAGGGCACTATCCGATGTGTCCGCGTTGGGTTGTTCATAGATAACCAGCATGACGCCACCGGTTATCAGGTGCTCTGTTTTGATCCGGAGAGCGGGCAGATTCGCTTCCGTCCCCTGAAGGCCGCCATTTCACATCCGGTAGATGAGCCGCTTTATGAGATTGAGACGGCATACGGGCGCCGGGTACGCGTCACGGCTTCCCACAGCGTCTATCTCTACCGGGATGGCCGCGTTGTGCTGGAACGGGGTGACCGAATCCATCCCGGTGATCTGGTGGTAGCACCCTATCGGCTCCCTCTACATACCGCCGACCCGCCGCGCCACCTGGACCTGCTCCGCCTGTTTCTGGAACACCTGGAGCACGTGGGGGATACAGAAGTCATGGTGCGTGGGAAAGGGGTTGAAGAACTGCTGAAGGCACGCGTTCGGAACGAGTATGCCGACCGTCCCCAGTTGGTGGAGGCCCGCGTAGAGATCGGGGAGAATCTCCGGGCCCTTATCTGGGAAAGCCAGTATCGGGGGTCGCCAGCCAATCGGGTGCGACGGTATCTTCCCTTAAGGGAACTGTCCCTGGAAGACCTGTCTCTCTTAGACGGCCATCCTCTGGAACTCACCCCAATCCATTACGCCGACCGGCCAATTCAGCGATTCATTCCGATCAACGAGCACCTGATGGTCCTGCTAGGCTTCTTTGTCGCCGAGGGGAGTATCAGCCGTCGCGGCGGCATTCGTCTGGCACTTGGGAAAAACAATCAGGCCCTGGCGGATGAACTTGTCCAGGCCTGGCGGGATACATTCGGTGTTGAGCCGCGCCTGTACCATTCCAGAGAGCGGGTCTCAGAATTGCGCGTCCTGAACCGCGTCGTCGTCCTGACATTTCGGTGTCTTTTCGGCCGGGACGAAATGGATGCCACGACGAAGCGGATTCCTGACCTGGTCTTCAATGTTACCCCCGAACTGCAACTGGCTTTTCTGCGAGGATATTTCCTGGGAGACGGTACGGTGAGCCGCAGCGGTATTGCGATGTCCACTGTCTCCTTGGAACTGGCTGGCCAGTTGATCTACCTTTTGCAGGTCCACCAGGCCCTGGCATCCCTCCACATCCATATCCCCAGCGGCGAGCCCAGCGGTACTGTAAGAGGAAAAACCGTCGTTCAACGACATCCCGCCTACGTCCTCACCGTCACGGCAAAAGAGTGCCTGGAGCGCCTGCGGCCTATCTGGACCGATCACCACCTGGCGGACAGGCTGACAGACAAAATGCGGTCCCCTTGTAACAAAGCACAGGGCCGATATGCCACTGCCATTGGCGACCTGATTGCGCTGCCTGTGCGATCCGTCCGGAGAGTGGCGGCGACAAACGGGAAGGTATACGACTTCTCCGTGGATGGGGATGAGAACTTTATCTGCGGCCTGGGCGGCCTGTGTTGTCATAATACCGATGCCGACGTGGACGGGGCCCACATCCGCACGCTGCTTCTGACCTTCTTTTACCGGTATATGCCGACCCTTGTCGAGGAGGGCCACCTCTTTATCGCCCAGCCTCCCCTCTACCGCATCGCCACCGGCAAGAAGGTGTACTACGCCTACTCGGATGCGGAGAAGGACCGGCTGATGGAGGAGCTGAAGGGACAAAAGGCCACCCTTCAGCGATATAAGGGCCTCGGCGAGATGAACCCCGAGCAGCTCTGGGAGACAACGATGGACCCCGAGCGGCGGACGCTCCTCCAGGTCACCGTGGAAGACGCGGCGGCCGCCGACCGGGTATTCACCATGCTGATGGGAAGCGCCGTCCCGCCCCGCCGCCGATTCATCCAGACCCACGCCCGCGAGGTGCGCAACCTGGATGTGTAGGACAGGAGGTAGAGGCATGAGCAAGGAAATCGTGGCCACCGACAAGGCTCCCGCGGCCGTCGGCCCTTATTCCCAGGCGGTACGGATCGGCGATCTGATCTACACCGCCGGTCAACTGGGCATCGTCCCGGGCACAAGGGAGTTCGCCGGAGAGGATGTGGAGGCGCAGACCCGGCAGGCGCTGGAGAACCTGAAGGCTGTCCTGGAGGCGGCCGGTTCCTGCCTGCGCCACGTGGTCAAAACCACTGTCTTCCTGCAGGATATCGGCGAGTTTTCCCGAATGAACGGGGTGTATGCGGAGTTCTTCCCCGAGGAGCCGCCTGCCCGTTCGGCTGTACAGGTGGCGGCCCTTCCGCTTGGAGCCCGGGTGGAGATCGAAGCTGTGGCCGAGGCCTGCGACTGCGCTTCGCCGGAGGCGTGTGGCTGCGCGTAGGACAGGGAGCCGATGGCGGGCGAGACGGTGTTGATCGCCGACGATGAGGAGAACATCGTCGAGCTGGCGCGGATGTACCTGGAGCAGGAAGGGTTCCGCGTCGTTGCGGCCAGGGATGGGGCGAAGGCACTGGAGACGATCGCCCGCCAGCCGCCCGCCGTGCTTATCCTCGACCTGATGCTCCCCGGAGTGGATGGCTGGGAGGTCTGCCGCCGTATCCGCTCCGGCACGACCGCCCCCGATCTGCCCATCATCATCCTCACCGCCCGCGACGATGACGTGGACAAAATCGTGGGGCTGGAGCTGGGGGCGGACGACTATGTGACCAAGCCCTTCAACCCCCGCGAGCTGACGGCGCGGGTGAAGGCGATCCTGCGCCGGGTCTCCCGGATCGGACAGCCTCAAACGCTTATCCACATCGGCGATGTGGTCATTGACCCTGCCCGGCATACCGTCACCGTGGCCGGACAGCCGATCCAACTGCGGCCCAAGGAGTTCGACCTCCTGCGCACCCTCGCCGAGCATCAGGGAATGGTCCTCAGCCGTCAGCAACTGCTCGACCACGTGTGGGGGTACGATTTCTACGGCGAGACTCGCACCGTGGATGTCCACATCGCCCAGTTGCGCAAGAAGCTGAGCGGTTCCAGCGTGAAGATCGAGACGGTCCTGGGGATCGGCTACAAGCTCGTCACCTGAGTCCGAATATCCGATGTTTCGGAGCCTGAACGGTCGCCTGCTGCTTTCCTATTTCTCCATCATCCTGGTCTGCCTGGTGCTGGTCGGGCTGGGGCTGCTCCTGTTCGTGTGGAGCAGCCCTTTGTGGACCGGGACTGTCTACCTGCGGCTGGAGGTGGCGGCGCGGGCGGTGACGACCCGCCTGGGGCCGCTGGGAACTCCCCCCACCGAGGAGCTGGAGGCGCTGCTATCGGGGGCGGCAGAGGAGTACGGGGTCCGCCTGTTGCTGCTGGACGCCGGGGGGACGGTCCGTTTCGACAGCGCGGAGGCCTGGGAGGGGGAGCGGCTGGAGGAGCTGGCCCGGATGCGGTTCCCCTGGGAGGGAGGGCGGGGCACGTTCGTCGTTTCACCCGGCGGCCGCTGGGCTTTCGTGGCCAGGACGATCCGCGGACCAGACCGGCATCCGGTGCTCCTTCTCTTCCTGTCCCCTCAGCCTCGCCTGCTGATGCTCTCCTGGTTTGCCCAGAACCTCCTCCCTCCGCTGGTGGAGGCCGGGCTGGTGGCCCTCGTCCTCTCCGTCCTCCTGGCCTGGCTGGTGAGCCGCTCCATCGCCAGGCCGCTCGAGCGGGTGGCGGAGGCGGCCAGGGCCATCGCCCGGGGGAATCTGGAATACCGGACCCTCGTCTCCGGCCCCCAGGAGGTCCGGGACCTGGCCCGTGCGTTCAATCAGATGGCGGACCGGGTGGCTGCTGTCCAGCGGGCCCAGCAGGACCTGGTGGTCAATATCTCCCATGAGCTGAAGACCCCTCTGACCTCTGTGCAGGGGTTTTCGCAGGCCATCCTTGACGGGACGGCGGCAGATGCGGCGATGATTACGCGCTCTGCCCGCATCATTTACGACGAAGCGGAGCGGATGCGTCGGATGGTGGATGAGCTGCTCAGCCTGGCCCGCTTCGATGCCGGGGAGATGGAGCTGGCCCGGCAACAGGTTGACCTGCGGCTGCTTTTGGAAAGTTGTGTGGAACGGATGGCCCCCCAGGCAAGGGCCGCGGACGACGTGCTGGAGCTTTCTGTCGCAGAAGAGGTGTCCGTCGTGGGCGATCCCGACTGGCTGACCCAGGTCTTCGTTAATCTGCTGGATAACGCCATCCGCCATACCCGCGGCGGGCGGGTGGAGGTGACGGCCCGCCCGGCCGGCAGGTGGGTCGAGGTGACGGTGAGCGATACGGGAGAGGGCATTCCCCCCCAGGACCTGGACCGTATCTTTGAGCGGTTCTACCAGGCGGACAAGTCCCGCCAGCGCAGAGGTGGAGTGGGCCTCGGCCTCTCCATCGCCCGTGAGGTGGTCCACCGGCACGGCGGGGAGATCACCGCCGAGAGCAGGGTGGGGGAGGGCAGCCGCTTCACGGTGCGGCTGCCGGCTCCCGGGCAGGAGGAGGTCAGACCCCGGGGAGGTGGGCGTGGCAGAGGAAAAGGGGCGTAGGCTCGGCCGGTACCTGGTTGTGGAGCGCACGGCAAGACGGCTGGTCGTGGAGGCCCGGGGGAAGCCCCTCGTTGCAGTTGGGGTGGTTTGGGGGACGGTCGTCCTCATCGCCGTTGCGGTCGCCCCGTGGCTTGGAGGGACGCGGCTCTATATCGCTGTTGCAACGGCTGTGGTCGCGGCCGGGATCAGCCTGCTGGCGCTCTACTTCGTTCCCCGTCGGGAGCGGATTGCAGTGGATCTGGAGATAGGGGAGTTCCGCGCCGAACGGTCCTACCTGCTCCCTCCCCGATCCCACGGCATACGGGTGCCTCTGGCAGCGGCAGGGGGCATCCGGTGTCGCCGCCGGTACTGGCGGGAGGGCCCGGGAGTGGAGGCAACCCGATGGACGGTGGAGCTGACAGGGGAAGGGGGAGAGGTCTGGCGGCTGGCCGAGGGAGATGTGGAGGAGCCGATCCGCGAGCTGGCCCGACTGGTGGCGGAAGTAGCCGGCCTTTCCCTTGTCTGCGAGTGATACAGTGCAGGCAGGCGGGCTGGGCGTATTTCAATTTCAAGGCGAGTGGTATTCGTTCCCATTCGCGCTATTCGTGTTTTCCCAGGTCCGGCCCGGGCCAGGGACATCTCGCCCCCAAACTGAAATACGCCTGCCGGGCTTTGCTATTTGACTTTCTTCGCTGGCATGATAAAATAGCGACAACATTTTGAGATACCCGCCCCGCGTAGTATGGATTAGAACCGTCCCTGCTGTCGGAGTTGGCCTTCGTAGGGAGGTACGGCAAGAGACGTTCGCGAAGCGAAGCGGTGGACGAAGCGGTGCTGGGCTGAGGCCCCGAACCCGGCATCGCCTGCGCGGCGGTAAAAGGCGTTGGCGAGGCCGGGTGTTTTTGTGTGGCGGGTGTCTGAATCAAGAGAGGTAGCCTATGCATTCTGAACCCTACTCCGAACCCGGGCCGCCATCCAGGCCGGAGCCGGAATTCGATATGGAGAGCCT
This sequence comes from Anaerolineae bacterium, assembly GCA_041082215.1. Classification (GTDB taxonomy): domain Bacteria; phylum Chloroflexota; class Anaerolineae; order B4-G1; family DUEL01; genus JBDOIF01. The sequence continues at coordinate 70,415 of JBDOIF010000093.1, read as the reverse complement.
CCTGAAGGAGGAGGGGGACTATACCGCCAGGCGTGGGGATATTCGTATGGGGCGGGTGATCGAGGTCACAGATGAGGGGGCGTACATTGACCTCGGCCTCAAGCGGGAGGGGTTCGCTCCGGCGCAGGACCTGCGCCAGTTGCGGCGGGCAAAGATGGGAGAGGTGGCCGCTGGCGACAAGGTGCCGGTCATGATCCTCGATAGCCGGGACGACGTCCCCTACCTGGAGGTGTCGGTCTATCAGGCCCGCCTGGAAGAGGACTGGCTGGAAGCGGAGCGGCTGCTCCAGAGCGGCGAAATTTATGAGACCGAAGTGGCGGGTTATAACCGGGGCGGCCTGACGGTCCGCTTCGGCCGCATCCGCGGTTTTGTCCCTGTTTCCCATATCGTCGGCCTTCCGCGTGGTATGAGGGAGACGGAGCGCCGCGAACGCCTGGCCGCGATGGTGGGCCAGCCCATCGGATTGCGCGTGATTGAGGTGGACCGGCGACGGCGTCGGCTGATCTTCTCCCAGCGCCAGGCTTACCGGACCTGGCAGCGGATGCGGAAGGAGCGGCTGCTGGGGGAGCTGGCGGTGGGGCAGCGCCGCCGGGGAACGGTCTCCAGCATCACCGACTTCGGCGTCTTTGTGGATCTGGGGGGAGTGGACGGGCTGGTCCATATCTCCGAACTTTCGTGGCAGCACGTGGACAACCCTCATGAGCTGTTCCGGGTGGGAGATGAAGTGGAAGTCGAGGTCCTTGAGGTGGACCGGGAGCGGGAGCGGATCGGCCTGAGTATCCGCAAGACCATGCAGGACCCCTGGGAGCGGGTGGAGGAGAAATACGCGAGCAATCAACTCGTCGAGGGCCGGGTCATCCGCCTCACGGAGTTCGGGGCCTTCGTCGAGCTGGAGCCGGGGGTTGAGGGGCTGCTGCACACAAGCGAGATGGTCGGCGGGCCTGGCGTTGCCCTTGAGGACGTGCTCAAACCTGGAGACGAGGTGCTGCTGAAGGTCCTCCGGGTCGAGCGGGAACGGCGTCGTATTGGCCTGAGCGCCCGGCGTGTGCGGGAAGAGGAATGGGAGCAGTGGATGGCGAAGAAGGCTGCCCGGCAGGCAGAGGCAGGCAAGGTCGAACCCGAAGGTGCGGAAGAGCCGGTCGAAGGTCCTTCGGAAACCGAACTGCTCGAGGAGGGGGAGGTCTCCGGGTAGGATCGGGCCAGGCACCGGATGAGCGGTCCCGCGGGAGCGAAACAGCGACGAGGAGAGGGGCAGGCGGATGGGCAAAAAGGAAGGTAAGATCGAGGTCGAGGGTACGGTCGTCGAGACGCTGCCCGGGACCCAGTTCCGGGTGCAACTGGACACCGGTCACGCAGTGCTGGCTTACCTTTCCGGACGTATGCGTAAGTACTACATCCGTATCCTGCTGGGAGATCGGGTCCGGGTGGAGCTTTCCCCCTACGACCTGAGCCGCGGTCGGATCGTGTACCGGCATAAGCGGGCCGTCGGCGAGCGGGAGTTCCTGTTCGAGGAAGAGGAAGAGTAACTGGAAGGAGCCGCGGGAGGCGCGGCGGGCAGGCTGAGAAAGGCGGCGTCCTGGCCATGGTGGCCGGGAGCGCCGTTTTTTTGTCTCCGCTGGCTGCGGATTCAGCTTTTCGGACGCTTCGGCGCTCGATGTCGTGTTTGTTTGTTTTTTGTCCTTTTACGGCATATACGTATAATTGCTGAATAGCCCGCAGGATGAGCGGATTCTACCCCAGGGAAGGAGAAGCAGGATGGGAAAGGCATCGTTCGAGGTTCTCAGCCAGCAGGAGATCGAACGCATCCACGCAGCTTCAATGAAGGTCCTGGCCGAGGTCGGGATCAGGGTGGACCACGGCCGGGCACGGAGGCTTTTCCAGGAGGCCGGGGCGGAGGTGGATGAAGAGACCCAGGCGGTCCGTATCCCCGAACGGCTGGTCTGGTGGGCCATCGAACAGGCCCCCTCCACCTTCTCCCTTTACGGCAATGACCCCAACTTCCAGGTGGAGATCGGAGGGGAGGGCACGGTCTTTGCCGCTCTGGGCACCCCCACCCACATCCTTGACCCCTGTACGGGCCAGCGGCGGGAGGTGACGCTGGCCGACCTCCACCGCCATCTCCGGATCATTGACGGCCTTGATCACATCCACAACAGTCAGATGGACATCTGGCCCGCCGACATCCCGATGACCACCATCCACACCGAGGCGATCATGGCCTGGGCGCGGCTCAGCCGCAAGCCCTTCGGGATGGGCTGCTACGGCTTCCTGCCCACGCTGGATATGATGCGGATGATGGCCATCGCTGTCGGCGGTAAGGAGGAGCTGCGGGCCCGCCCCCGCTTCTTCGCCATCTGCTCCGTCGCCAGCCCCCTCCAGATGATCCAGATGCAGGCGGAAGGGCTGCTGATCTGCGCCGAGTACGGCCAGCCCCTGGCGATGTCCCCTGAAGCGCTTGCCGGCAGCACTGCCCCGGCCACGCTGGCGGGCCTCCTGGCCCAGCAGAACGCCAACATCCTGGCCCACATTGTCCTGGCCCAGATCGCCCGCCCTGGCACGCCCGTCCTCTACGGCACCGTCTCCACCATCACCAACATGCGGCTGGGGACGGTGGCGCTGGGCGGAGTGGAGACCGGGCTGATCACCGCCGCGTCCGCCCAACTGGCCCGCTACTACGGCCTCCCCTCCCGGGGCGTCGGCGCAACCACCGAGTCGAAGCTGGAGGACCTCCAGGCCGGCGTGGAGCGGACCGCCACCCTCCTTCCGGCGGTCCTTTCCGGCATCCATTTCATCACCTGCGGCGGCACGCTCGATTCGACGATGCTGGAAAGCCACCTGCTCCTGGTGCTCGACGATGAACTGTGCGGCATGGCCCTGCGACTGGCCCGCGGCATCGAGGTCAGCGAGGAGACCCTGGCCCTGGATGTGATCCGCCAGGTCGGCTTCTCCGGCCACTACCTCAACCAGCCTCACACCGCCCGTTACTTCCGCCGGGAGCACTTTGTGCCCCGGCTGATGGTCCGGGAAGGGTACGATACCTGGGAGAAGGAGGGGCGGAAGACGGTGCTGGACCGGGCCCGCGGGCGGATGGAGGAGATCCTGGCGGCCCACCGGCCCCGGGAGCTGGACCCGGCGGTGGAGAGGGAGCTGGAGGCCTACCTGCAGATGACGCGGGAGCGCAGCTACGAAGATTACCTGGCCTACGAGGACGAATCCCGGCAGGATTTCAGCGCGCTGTGAGGGAGGCGATGGGCGAGCGGTCCTCGTTCCCTGCCTTCCTCCCTTCCCTCGCCCGTCCCCGCCCCAATGGCAGCCGGGCGCTGGAGGAGACGGTCGGGGAGGTGCGGGCCTGGCTCCAGAGGGAGGGGACGCCGGTTGAGGGCCACCGGTTCATCCTGCGCCCCTATTTTATGGAATGGTTGGGGGTCTGGATGGCCTTCACCGGCCTTCTGCTCCCCGCTGCCGCGCTGGGCCGGTGGGGGTGGTGGGGGCTGATCGTGGCGCTCCTGGCCCTGGGGGTCCCCCTGGCGGAGACCCGCTTCCTCTTCCCGACGGTTACCGCCCTCATCCGCCGGCCCGCCGAGAACCTGGTCGTTTCCTTTCCTGCTCCCCGCCCGAAGCGGGAGGCGATCCTCTGCGCCCACCTGGATTCCAAGACCGAGCTTCTGGACCATGTACAGCGGGAGCGGCTGTTGAGGCTGGGGCGTCTGGCGATGGGGCTGGCGCTGACGGCGGGCGGGCTTACCTTTGTCGCCAGCCTGGTTCCGGCCCCTGCCGCTCAGCTTCTCCGCTGGGCGGCCTTCGCAGCAGCCCTGCCGACAGCTCTCTACGGGCTGGCGATGGCCGCCAATCTGGTCGGCGGACGGTTCAGCCGCCACCCCAGCACTGGCGCGGTGGACGACGGGGCGGCGGTGGCAGTCCTGCTGGAGCTGGCCCGTCGCTCCGCACGGGGCGAACTGCGGCTGGAACACACCCACCTCACGCTCCTCTTCACCGTGGGAGAGGAGGCCCAGATGCAGGGGGCGCTGGCCTACGTGCGGGATCGGAAGGAATGGCCCCTGCCTGCCTGTGTGGTCAATCTGGAGGTGATGGGCCAGAACGGGGGCTACCTGCTCTGGGATCAGGACGGCACGGCGATGGTCCGGCTGCCCGCCGACCCGGCGCTGAACGGAGCGCTGGAACGGGCAGTGGAGGCGGTGACGGGGGAGCGGCCCTTCCGCGTCCCCCTCATCAACAGCGACGGGTTTGCCTTCCTGCGCCAGGGCATCCCCGCTGCAACACTGGGGAGCTTCGATCTGGAGCTGGGCGGGCGGGGCCTCCACTCGGCGATGGACAGCCCCGATCGTCTCGATCCGGGGAGGATGGAGGAGGCCGTGGAGGTGCTGAGCCGGTTCCTGGAAGGGCTGGATCGGGGAGAGTGAGGGGGATGGGGGATACAGGGACGCGGGGATGCGCGGACGCGGGGACACGGAGAGGCAAGATAAGGAGAAGGCTATGTCGGAGAAGCTATCGCGCCGCACGAAGCTGATGTACGGGGCCGGGGATACCGGCTTCAGCCTCACCTCGACCATCATCGGGGCTTATTTCCTGATCTTTATGACCGATGTCGTCGGAGTGGCGCCGGGTATCGCCGCTATTGCCATCTTTATCGGCAGGAGCTGGGATTACATCAACGATCCCCTCTTCGGCCACCTTTCCGACCGGACCCGGAGCCGGTGGGGGAGGAGGCGGCCTTACCTGCTCTTTGGCGCGTTGCCGTATGCGCTGGCCTTCACGATGCTCTGGTTCCGTCCCCCTTTCGAAAGCCCGTTCCTTCTTGCCGCCTATTACGCGCTGGCCTACGTCCTTTACGACACCGCCGCAACTGCCATCTACATGCCCTACTTCGCCCTCACACCCGAACTGACGGAGGACTATGACGAACGGACCAGCCTCACGGCCTATCGGATGTTCTTCTCTATATTTGGGAGCCTCCTGGCGTTCACTGTCCCCCTCCTGATCGTCGGCTCTTTCACGCCCGAGAGCGGACCGCGGGTGTTGCTGATGGCGGTCATCTTCGGGATTGCCAGCGCGCTTCCGATGTTCCTGGTCTTTTTCGGCACGCGGGAGCGACGGGAGTTCATGGTGCAGGAACGGCCCGGCCTCCGCGAGTCCCTCCGGGCTGCTTTTCGGAACCGTCCCTTTGTCTTCGGCCTGGTCATCTACCTCCTCACCTGGATCACAGTGGATATCCTCCAGACATCGCTCCTGTTCTTTATCAAGTACGTTGTTCAACGAGAAGCTCAGAATGACCTGATTATGGCCACTATTTTCGTCACCGCGATTCTGGCTCTGCCGATCTGGAACTGGGCGTCGGCGCGGTGGAACAAGCGGTGGGCCTACGTTGCCGGCATCTCCTTCTGGGCGGTCGTTCAGATCGTGCTGATCACCCTCGGCCCGGCCACACCGCTCAGCCTGCTGCTCCTGATGTGCGTCCTGGCCGGCATCGGCGTCGCCGCCGCCCATGTGCTCCCCTGGTCCATCCTCCCCGATGCCATAGAGTGGGGAGAAATGCAGACCGGTGAACGGCACGAAGGGATGTTCTACAGCCTGGTTATGTTGATCCACAAGGTGTCCGTCTCGCTGGCTGTCCCTGCTGTGGGGCTGATCCTCCAGTTTACCGGCTATATGCCGAACGCAGCCCAGCAGCCTCCCAGCGCATTGATGGGTATCCGCATCGTCATCGGCCCCATTCCGGCCCTCCTCCTCTGTGCAGGCATCCTCTTCGCCATCCTGTACCCCCTGGGCCGGGAGGAATACACCCGGCTTGTCCGGGAGCTGGAAAGCCGCCGGCTCCGTGCTGGCAAGGAGGTCTTATGAGCACAATCGAGATCCAACCGGTCCACACCCGCCGCCAGCGCCGCCTCTTCCTCACCTTCCCCTGGCGTATCTACCGGGATGACCCGCTCTGGGTTCCCCCGCTCCTGCCGGAGCGGGCCCGACGGATTGACCCCCGACGGGGTGTGTTTTTCCAGCGAGGGGAGGCGGAGTTTTTTATCGCCTGGCGAGACGGCGAGCCGGTGGGCACTATCTGCACCGCCGAGGACCGGGCGACCAACGAGCGCGGCGGGCGGCGGGACTGCATGATCGGCTTCTTCGAGTGTGTGAACGACTACGCCGTCGCTGAGGCGATGTTTCAGCACGCCGCCCGATGGGCTGCCCGGCGCGGCCTGGATACCCTCTACGGCCCCTTCGACCTGGACTACGAGGACAGCTACGGCGTGCTCGTCGAGGGGCGGGACCGCCCCCCCGCTCTGTTCTGCGGCCATACGCCGCCCTATTATCAGGATTTCTTCGAGCGGTTCGGCTTCCAGCCCGCCCGGGGGGATAATCTGGCCTACGCCATCGAGCTGGACGACACCACGCCAGCGGCGCGTCGGCTCTTCCGCCTGGCGGACCGCATCCGGGAGCGGGGGGAGATCAGGGTGCGGGAGGCGGACCTGGACCACTGGGACGAGGAGATTGACCGGGTGCTCTACCTCTTGAACGCCGCTCTGGCCCACCTGCCCGACTTCATCGGCTGGCGACGGGACGCGCTGGCGGCAATGCTGGAGCCGTTCCGCCAGATCGTTGACCCCGAACTGGTCCTCTTTGCCGAGGTGGACGGCCAGGCGGTGGGTTGGCTCCCCGGCATCCCCAACCTGAACGAAGCCTTCATCCACGCCGACGGCCTCCGCCATCCGTGGGACTACGTGAAGCTCTGGTGGCATATGCGTCGCCAGCCGGAATGCCTGGCGGTCAAGTCCGTCCTGGTCCTGCCGGAATACTGGGGCACGGGGGTCAGTGTGCTCCTCTTCGCCGAGATGGGCCGGCGGGCCAAGGCAAAGGGATACAGGTGGCTCGATCTCTCCCTCACGTCGGAGGACAATCCCAATACGCCCATCCTGGCCGAGCGAATGGGGGCGCAGTTGTACAAGCGGTACCGGGTCTACCGGCTGCCTCTGCAGGGGTAGACCCTCATCGGGAGGATAGGAGGTACGTATGTCCGACCTTTCTCTGGAAACCCTGGCGGTCCATGCGGGGGAGGAGCCGGATCCCTCCACCGGGGCGTTGACGCCGCCCATCCACATGTCCGCTGCCTTCCGGCTGCCCGGCTTCGGTTCGGAGCTGTTCGAGGCACTGACGATGGCCTCCCCTCAGGCCCCTTACGCCTATGCCCGCTGGGGGCATCCTACGGCACGGGTGCTGGAGGAGAAGATGGCCGCGCTGGAAGGAGGGGAGGCGGCGCTGGCGCTGGCCTCCGGTATGGCTGCCGTCTCCGCCGTCCTTTTCACCTTCCTCAGCGCTGGCGACCACGTCATCGCCAGCGAGGTCTGCTATGCCGGATCGGTGGAGCTTTTCGGGCAGTACCTGGGCCGGTACGGGGTCGAGGTCAGTCTGGTGGATACAGGCGACCTCGACCAGGTGCGGGCGGCGTTGCGGCCCTGCACGAAGATGATCTACGTGGAGACGCCGGCCAACCCCATCCTCCGCCTTTCGGACATCGCCGCCCTGGCGGAGATCGCCCACGACGCCGGGGCGCTTCTGGTAGTGGATTCGACGTGGGCCGGGCCGTGCCTCCAGCGGCCGCTGATGCTGGGGGCGGACTACGTGGTCCACAGCGCCACCAAGTATCTGAACGGCCACGGGGACACGCTGGGCGGGGTGATCGTGGGGCCGCGGGAGGGGATCCACCGTATCCGCAAGGAGGCACTGGTCCATCTGGGCGGGGCGATCAGCCCCTTCAACGCCTGGCTCATCGCCCGCGGGCTGGCGACCCTGCCCCTGCGGATGGCCCGCCACTCGGAGAGCGCGCTGAAACTTGCCCGGTTCCTGGAAAGCCATCCCGCCGTCTCCCGCGTCGTCTATCCTGGCCTGGAAAGCCACCCCCAGCACGAGCTGGCCTGTCGGCAGATGTCCGCCTTTGGTGGCATGCTCACCTTCCAGTTGAAGCGGGGGCTGGGCGCGGCCATCACCCTGGCCGAAAAGGTCCGCCTCTTCACCTATGCCACCTCCCTGGGTCACGCCCGCAGCCTTCTTTTCTACTACCCCACCGATATTTATGTGGATGCCGTTCCCTACCTGACCGATGCTCAGAAGGCCCGGATCCGGGAGTGGATGGGGGAGGGGATCGTGCGGGTGAGCGTGGGGCTGGAGGACCCGGAGGACCTGATGGCGGATCTGGATCGGGCGTTGCGGGCGCGGACGGTGAAGGGGATGGTGGGGCCAGCGGCTTACGCCGCACTCAAGCGGCTGCAGCGGAGTGGCTAGATTGGAGGCTGAAAAGTGCAACCCATGAGGCTACCTGTGCGTATATATTCGAGGGAGGCGTAAAATGGTCAAAATCCTGGTCCGTTGGGTGATCTCCGCGCTGGCGCTCTTCGTCGCCGCATGGGTGGTGCCGGGCATCCGGGTCTCCGGGACCGCCTGGGTGGCCTATGCGGTGATGGCGATCATCCTGGGGCTGGTCAACGCCCTGGTCCGGCCGGTGCTCAAGCTCCTCACCTGCCCGCTCATCCTGCTCACGCTGGGACTTTTCGTCCTGGTGATCAACGGCTTTGTCCTGTGGCTTTCGGCCTGGATTGCCAATCAGTTCGGCATCGGCTTCTACGTGGAAGGTTTCTGGCCGGCTTTCTGGGGCGCTCTCATCGTGAGCATCGTCACCACCATCCTGTCGGCGCTGGTGAAGGAGGACTGACTCTGCGTCTCCATAGTTCTCCTCCTGAGCGGTAAGGAATTGGGGCCGGGTTGAACAGGAGCTTGCCTCCCGTCCGCAGGCTGGTATAATGCAGCCGACGGATCGGGAGGCGAGTTAGTTATGGAGACTTTTCTTCAGGCTCTGCTTATCTTTGCCCTGCGGGTGGTCGGCATATCGGTCAGCACCCTGGGGACCATTCTCACCGTTCAGGGCCGCAAGCTGCCCGCCATTCTGGCTGGCACATTGGGCGCCCTGGTCTACGTTGTGGCCATCGGCAAGGTGGTGACGAACCTGAGCAACATCTGGAACCTCAGCGCCTACGTCCTGGGGTATGCCGCCGGTACGTGGGTGGGGATGGTGCTGGAGCAGCGGATCGCGCTGGGGTACGCGGAGGTGCGCATCATCTCCACTCAGCGGGGGGACGCTGTGGCGGCCTCTCTGCGCAGGGCGGGGTTCGGGGCGACGGAGCTCTACGGGCGGGGGCAGGCCAGCCCGGTGGGTATCGTGGAGGCCATCGTGCCCCGCAAGAGCGTGTCGGCGGTGATCCGGCTGGCGGAGGAGGCAGACGATCGGGCCATCGTCGCCGTTTCGGAGGCTCGCACGGTGCAGGGTGGCTACTGGAGGCCGGACCGTCGGCGTTAGAAAGGAGCAGGGGTGTGATTCCTATTTCCGACGAGATGCCCAGTCGTCGGGTGCCGGTGGTCACCTGGGGGTTGATCGGGGTCAACGTCCTGGTCTTTCTGTATGAGCTGATGCTGGGCTCGCGGGTGGACCGGTTTTTTATGCGCTGGGGGGCGGTCCCGGCCTATATCACCGACCCGATGGACCATCCCCTGGCCGCGGTCACGCTTTTCACCTCGATGTTCCTCCACGGGGGTTGGGCTCACCTGATTGGCAATATGCTCTACCTCTGGATCTTCGGCGACAACGTGGAGGATGCGCTGGGGCGGGTGGGATACACGCTGTTCTACCTGGCAGCGGGGATCGCGGCAGGGGTGGCCCAGGTGATCATCGCTCCTTCTTCCACCGTGCCGGGTGTCGGTGCCAGCGGGGCCATCGCCGGGGTCCTGGCCGTCTATATGGTCCTCTTCCCGGCCGCGCCGGTGCGGGTGCTGGTGCCGGGCTACTTTATGATGCGCATCGCCCGTGTGCCGTCCCTCATCGTCCTGGGCTTCTGGTTCGTCCTTCAGCTCTTCAACGGCTTCCTCAGTCTGGGCACAATGAGCGTGGCGACGGGCGGAGTGGCCTGGTTTGCCCACATCGGCGGGTTTGTCAGCGGACTGGCGGTGGGGTTGCTGGTGCGGGTCCTGACCGGTCGGGGGCAGGCCTGGTAGGCAACGTCTGACGCCTGACGCCTGACGTTTGACGCCTGACGTTTGACGCCTGACGTTTGACGCCTGACGTTTGACGCCTGACGCCCGATCTTACTGCCCGGAAACCCGATCCACCGCTGTCGTAATCGCTTGCCTGTCTGGCAGACCGACCCCGCTGTAGACCACCTGTCCAGCCCCGTCGAAGACCAGCAGGGTGGGCACGCCGCGCACGCCGTATCGTCGGGCCAGCTCGGCTCCCACCTGCGTCATCGCATCCACCCGCACCACCTCTGCACGCCCCTCCAGCTCCCTTTCCAGCCTGTCCACGACAGGCTTTGCCAGAAGGCATCCGCTTCAGGTGTTGGAGTAGAACTCGACCACCACCGGCCGGCCGACGGAGACCCGCCGGTCGAACTCTGCCGTTGAAGCAAGCTCCGTGCCTGGCGTGTGCAGGAGCAACCAGAGTGCCGCCAGCCCGCCCACAAACACCAGCAACAACCAGTTATCCCGCAAAAACTGCGTCAGCATCCTGCCTCCTGTGTTCTGTCTCCTGCTTCCGCCCTTCAATTACCCGGAAAATCCCCAGCCCTCCTGTCTCTTCCCGCACCTGTCGGAACCCGGCTTCTCTCACCATCCGGCCCGTCTCCCGATTCAGGTGACAGGTCCCGTTCAGGGCGAACCAGATGGGATGGAGGAGATCGGTCAGCCAGGCCCCTATCCCCTTCCCGCGGGTGTGCTCCACCAGCACCAGCCGCCCGCCCGGCCTGAGCACCCGGTGTATCTCCTTCAGTCCCCGCACCGGGTCCCGCACGGAACAGAAAAGGAGCGAGCCGGTCACGGTGTCGAAGGAGCCGCTGGCAAAGGGAAGGTGCTCCACGTCTGCCTGGACCGGCCGGACCAGGGCGCGGGTCGGGCGGCGGGCGGCCTGGGCGACCATCGGCCCGCTGGCGTCCAGCGCCACCACCTGGGCTTCGGAGCTGTAGAGGGGGAGGTTGACCCCCGTACCAACCCCCACCTCCAGCACCTGCCCGGTCACCAGGGGAAAGGCCCGGCGCCGCAACTGCCTGAGCACCGCCCACTCCAGCGGCAACATCCCCCGGTCGTACCCTGTCACCAGCCCGTCGAAGACGCTCATCTCGGCGTTTGACGTAGCGACTTCAGCACTGCCAGGTTCTCCACATCCTCATGCAGGTCGTCGCTTTTGGGCGTCTCCAGAAGCCCTGGCAGCCCGGACAGACGGGGGTCGTTCAGCACAAGCCGGAATCCCTCCAGACCGATGTACCCCTTGCCGATGTGCTCGTGCCGGTCCTTCTGGCTGCCCAGGTCCCCCTTGCTGTCGTTGAGATGGATTGCCTTGAGCCGCTCAAGGCCCACGATTTGGTCGAGCGCCTCCATCGTGGCCTCGTACCCTTCGGGGGTGCGGATCTCGTACCCGGCGACGAAGACGTGGCAGGTGTCCAGGCAGACCCCCAGCCGGTCTCCCCCGGGGGTGTTTTCCAGGAGCCAGGCCAGGTGCTCGAAGCAGTATCCCAGGTTGCTCCCCTGCCCGGCGGTGGTCTCCAGGAGGATCTGGGTGCGGAAGCCCGGTGTGGCAGCGTGGACCCTTCCCAGTGCCTCCGCTACCCGGGCCAGCCCCGCCTCCTCCCCTGCCCCCACGTGGGAGCCGGGGTGGAGCACCAGGTAGGGCACCTCCAGCGCCTCACACCGTTCCAGCTCGATGATGAGTGTTTCCAGCGATTTCTGCCAGAGTTCCTCATCCGGCGTGCCCAGGTTGAGCAGATAGGAGGTGTGGCCTACCACGGGCTGGATGCCGGTCTCCCTGCCCTTTGCCTGGAAGAGGGCGATGTCCTCCTCGGTCAGCGGGGTTACTGCCCATGACCGGTTCGATTTGACGAAGATCTGCACCGCCTCGCAGCCCACCGACTGAGCCCGGTCGAAGGCCAGATGCAGGCCGCCGGATATGGATTCGTGTGCGCCGAGCCGCATCATGGCTCCACTCCCTCGGATCCCCGTTTGTCCCATCGGGCTTCCTGTGCCCGCGCCAGCTCCTCCTCCAGCTCTTCCAGCTCCATCACCATCGCCGGAGGGACCGAGTGCCGGGGCAGCCGGGCCTTCAGGTCGGCGATCCGCTGTTCCAGCTTCCGGATTTGCTCGTTCCTGTTCATACCCTCCGCTCCTCGAAGGTGACGCGGTGACACGGCGACGCGGCGAATCCCCACTCCGCGTCCCCTTATCCCCGTCACTCCTCCACGATCCGGTACGACGTCGTAATCTGTGCCGCCTTCGCCAGCATCGCCGAGGCGGAACAATACTTGGTCTGTGAAAGCTCGATGGACCGCTCCACCGCCTGCGGGTCCACCCCTTTTCCCCTCACCACATACTCCAGGTGGATCTGGGTGTAGACGCGGGGGTGTTCCTCGGCCCGCTCCGCCGTCACCCGCACCTCGAGGCCGGTGAACGGCTGCCGCTTCTTCTGCAGGATGGAGACCACGTCCATCGCCGTGCAGCCCGCCAGCCCGATAAGCAGCAGCTCCATCGGCCGGGGGCCGGTCTCCCGCTCCCCCTCCGATAGAACGTGATCCAAAACGATGGCCGGGCCGCTGGACGCTTCACCTACCAGCCGGAGGCCCGGACCGACCCAGGTTACCTTTGCCTCAGATGCCATTGGGTACCTCCGTCATTCGTTATTCGTCATTCGTCATCCGCCTGACGCCTGACGTTTGACGTTTGACGCCACTCGTCATCCGTCGCTCGTCATCCGCCTTTCGTGTGCGGGATGACGCAGATGAACCGCAGCACTCTCTCCCCGGTGTTCCGGTAGCCGTGGGGTTCGTCGGGAGGGATGTAGAGGGCCACGCCGGGCCGCATCTGCACCTCCCCGTCCGGCCCCTCCGCCACCCCCTCCCCCTCCAGCACGAAGATCTCGTGCTCATAGGGGTGCTGGTGGGTCGCGAAGACCGCCCCTGGCTGGAACTCGATCACCCGCATGGCAAAGTTGGGCGCCCCCTCCGGTTTGCCGATGACCCAGCGGATGGATTTGTCCTCGTCAACCGGTTCCCGTGGCACTGCCCGATAATCTCGACCGATCATTGCTACCTCCTGTTTACTTGTTACTTGTTGCTTGCGCACTCGTCGCCCGCCGTCGCTGCCACAGCCCCAGCAGCAGGTCGAAAGGGGCACGGGCCGCCATACGGCGATAGGTGGTGTTCTCGGCGAACAGGCGCAGGAACTCCGTCAGAAACAGGGGGTTCCGCACGCCCAATTCGAAGCAGATGCGGGGATACCTGTAAAACAGGCACGCCCAGCGCAACCCCCAGAGAAAGTTGCTTCCGATCTCCCGCTGTGCCCGTCGGGTGTACCCTTCCAGATCCCCGGCCAGCACCGCCTCCGCCGCCAGCCGTCCGCTTCGGATGGCATGACGGACCCCCTCCCCCAGCAGCGGGTCCATCAGCCTGGCGGCATCCCCCGCCAGGAGCACCCGGCCCCTGTGGAGCGGCTCGTGTCGCAGGTAGATCGGCAGAGGATGGCCCTGCCCATCCTGCCCACCCACATGGATGCCAAGCCGGGCCATTTCCTGCTGCAGGAGGGAACGCATCGGGGAGGCCGTTCCCAGAAAGGCGCCGATGCCCACCGAAAGGTGCTCCGCTTTGGGGAAGACCCACATATATCCCATCGGCGGCACACCGAAAAGGAAAAGAGCCGTATCCCGGTATTCCTCCAGCAGTGCGTCGTCGGCGGGGACCTCTGCTTCCAGTGCTGCTCCCATCCGCCTGCTCCGCCGCAGGCTCGCCAGCCGCGCCACACGGGAGTTGGCCCCGTCGGCGCCGATAAGGTAACGGCCACGGAAGCTCTCCCCGGAGGCCGCCTCCACCTCCACTCCGTCCCTGTCCTGACACAGCGCCACCACCGGAGTGCCTTCCCGCACCTCCGCACGGGCGTGCTTCAGGAGGTGGTAATCGAACCGATCCCGCATCACCATCGCCACCGGCCGGTCCGGCAGATCGGCGGCGACCTCCCGCCCGTCGCGGAAACGGAAGCGCACCCGTCCGATCTCCCGCTCGATGACAGGGGAGAAGTCGAACGGGAACTGGCCGAACACTGACCGGGGGACCCCGCCGCCGCATGGCTTGTAGCGGGGGAGCCGCTCCTTCTCCAGGACCAGCACCCGTCTCCCGGCTTCCCCCAGCCAGTAAGCAGCCGACGCGCCCGCCGGCCCCGCGCCAACGATGATCGCGTCGTAGTCCATATCAGAGGACGCTCCCTGCTTGCCCGGTCAGGATTGGGGTTGTTTCCACAGGCAGATCATCTGCGTCGGCCGGAAAGCGACCTGCACCAGTTCCCAACCCCCTTCTCCCATCCGGTTCAGCACGCGCTCGATGGCCTGGGTAAGAGGGTTCGGTCCCGCATCGAAGTAACAGGCGCCCTCTTCGTCGCAGAAGATCATAGGAGGCACCTGCTCCACAGGCTCGGGCAGCGCCTCCAGGATGTCGGCCGCAGCATGAAGGGTGATCCGGTAACGCCAGGCTTTCACGGTTGCCTCCTCCTCGGTTAAGCCGTAATGGCCTCATATGGACAGGCCGGTATGCAGATCAGACATCCATAACAGCGGTTGCCATCCACAAACGGCGGCTCGCCGGGGTCGAGGGCGACCAGCGCCTTGACCCGACAGACCTTCCGCGCCGCGCACTGCCGACAGGCCCGGCAGCGGCGCTCGTCAACCCGGGGGATCGTCGGTGGGGGTGGGTGTTCAGGCATTGGCGTCTCTCCAGGTTCTCTTTGCCCATCTGGCAGAAGTCACAACAGTCACCGGGGTTTTCAGGAGCTTTCCGCAAAAGGCGTCTGCCAGTATTCGGTCAGGAACCGTTCCGCTTCCATCGCAGCGATCGCCCCGGTGCTGGCAGCGACCACCACCTGACGGTATTCGGGGTCCTGCGCATCGCCGGCAGCGAACACCCCCGGCACGCTGGTCCGCTGATGCCGGTCGGTGACGATGTACCCCTGCCTGTCCATCTCCAGCTGGCCGACGAAGAGGCCGGTTTTCGGCACCACGCCGATGTAGACGAACACCCCGTCGGCCTCGATCTCCGAACTCTCGCCGGTCTTCACATT
Organism: Anaerolineae bacterium; assembly: GCA_041082215.1. Classification (GTDB taxonomy): domain Bacteria; phylum Chloroflexota; class Anaerolineae; order B4-G1; family DUEL01; genus JBDOIF01. The sequence goes on along the minus strand of JBDOIF010000093.1, from coordinate 55,277 downwards.
GCGCACCCGCACACCGGCCACCGTCTGTTCCCCCAGGATCTCCTCCACCACGCTGTCCCACACGAAGCGCATCCTGGGGTTGGCGAAGGCCCGCTCCTGGTGGACCTTGGCCGCCCGCAGTTGGTCCCGGCGGTGGACGACGACGACCTCACGGGCAAACCGGGTCAGGTAGAGCCCTTCGACGATGGCGCTGTCGCCGCCGCCGACCACCACCACCCGCTTGTCCTTGTAGAAGAAGCCGTCGCAGGTGGCGCAGGCGGATACCCCCCGGCCGAAGAACCGGTCCTCGCCGGGCACTCCCAGGCGACGCGGCTCCACGCCGGTGGCGACGATAACCGCCCTTCCCCTGTAGGTAGCTCCATAGGTCTGAACGGTGAAGGGACGGTGGGAAAAGTCCACCGCCGTCGCTTCCTCGAGGACGATCTGCGCTCCGAACCGCCTGGCCTGGGCCTGGAACCGGTCTGCCAGCTCCGTCCCGGCGATCCCTTCGGGGAAGCCGGGGTAGTTCTCCACCATGTCGGTGTTCGTCGGCTCTCCGCCCGGCAGGGGTCCGGCGATCACCAGCGTGCTGAGGCGCGCACGGCCGGCGTAGACGGCGGCTGTCAGCCCGGCCGGCCCCGCGCCAAGGATGAGCAGGTCATATACGTCCGGACGCTCCCCCTTCTCCGGCGCCCCCTTCACCAGTTCCAGACCCGGGATCAGAGGTTTGATCTCCATAGCCTTACGCCTCTCCGCCCTCCAGCGCTTCCCGCACCTTATCCAGCACCATCAGCTCCGGCGCAGCCCCTTCGATGTGCACCGTCTCGTTGATCACTGTGCGAGGCACGCCCATCACCTGGTACTTGATCGCCAGATGCGGGAACTCCATCGCCTCCACCATGTCCGCCCGCACGTGGGGGCTGGCGATGGCCATCTGATGGGCCAGCGTTACCGCCTGCGGGCAGTAAGGGCATGTGGGGGTGACGAAGACCTGGATGTGGAGCGGCCGGTCAACTGTGGCGAGGAACCGCTTGCCCTCTTCGCTCAGCTCCGGCTTCCCCGCCGCTACCGTGCGGATGGCGTGGAGCAGGGAGGTGAACTCGTAGCCGGAGGGGATGCCGTAAAAGCGGACCCCGTAGTCCTCCGCGCCGATGACAGCGATGGCCGGGATCTTATCAATCCCCAGCTCCCCCGCCTTCTCCGCGTCGCTCTGGAAGTCGTACACCTCTACCGAGATCCGGTCGGAAAGCTCGCCCAGCTCCTCCGCCAACTGACGGGTCTCGACACAGTACTCACATTCAAACTCCTGGGTGAACACCACCAGCCGGACCGGGCCGGCGAGGTCTTTCAGGAACTCCACCACCTGCTGCCGTATGTTTTCGTCTAACAAAGCCATCGGAAAAACCTCCTTATTGAATTTGATCGCTTGACCACAGGGACATGCAGGACACGGGGTTTCCCCGCGTCCTTTTTCACAACATAAGCGCCATTGGGCTAGGAGATGCGGGAGAGCGCCTGGATGAGCGCCTCCACCGCCTCCCGGGGTGATTCGTTAGAGGCCTCGATGCATTCGACGGCGAAGGAGCGCATCAGGCGCAGGCTGGCCTGGTAGACTGCGGAGCGGATCGCTGCCAGTTGCTGGAGGACCTCCTGGCAGTCCCGGCCGTCCTCGATCATACGGGCCACGCCCCGGGTCTGCCCCTCAATACGGCGCAGCCGTCTGAGCAGATCGGCCTTGACCTCTGGATCCCGAATCGCCATTGTCCTTTCCATCCCTGGAGGACTCACGGCCCTCCTATGAGACCCCTCAGAGCGACCCCGTGGAGCAGGAACCGGAACTGGAAGGGCGGGAGCCGCCGCCGACTCCGAAGAGGGAAACCGCCTTCTCCACCTCCTGGCTCCCGCAGCGGGGGCACTCCACGCTCTGCTGGGCCGCCAGGGAACGGACGAACTTCTCGAACCGTTCCCCACACTTCCGGCAACGGTATTCGTAAATCGGCATACACTCCCTCCTCGATCTTTATATACTCTACTGGGGTATAGTATACACCCACTTCTCCAATTTGTCAAGCCGTCCAGTCATCCAGTCACCCACTCACCCTCTCCCTTGCCCCTCCCCCCGTCTCAAAGTATAATGGACCTGGAAGGGGGAAGAGGTGACGCTGGGGCTGAGCCAACTGGTGCAGAGGGTGCAGGAGATGGGCCAGGCGCTGGCCCGCCAGCAGGAAGACTTCGGCCAGCTGGTGGCAAAAGCCCGCGCCTGGCTGGACCAGTTTGCCGACCGGGGGACCGGGCTGCAGGCCGCTGCCGCCGAAGTGGGAGCCGCCGTCCCTGCCCACGAGCCGCTCAACGGTGTGTTCTCCCTCCCCCCTCTGCCGGAGCGGTTCACCGCCATCGGCGCCGATGGCTCCCAGATCGGGCCGGACCGGCACGGAGTTGCCCTCTACTACGTGATCAACGTCGGCAGCCTGGCCTACCGGCACGGAAGCGGCGAAACCCCCGAACCCCGTTCTGTCCCTCACCTCTTTTATGAAGAAAAAGACCTCTACGAAGGGCGGTTGCTGGTCCAGGGCAACCTCCTGGACGTGCGGCGGGACCGGGCGGAGATCGCCCATCTGGCCGACCGGGTCGAGGCGGCAGGGGAAGGGCCTGTGCTGGCTCTGATAGACGGCACGCTCCTGCTCTGGGTGCTGGAGGACCTTCCCTCCGAATCCAGGGCCAGGCATATCCGGTCTTATCTGGATGAAATGGACCGTATCCGGCGCAGGGGAGCGGCGCTGGCCGCCTTTACCAGTCGCCCTCGCTCCGCCGAGGTCGGCCTGCTTCTCCACCTTGCCCTCTGTGACGGCAGGAAGGAGCGGGCGGACGCGGAGCCCAACCCGCTGGAGCGGGTGCCGGACCGGGCGATCTTCTCCTTTCTCCCGCCGGGGGCCCGTTCAGCCCTCTTCGCCGCCCCCGGCTCCGTCAATCAGACCTATCGGGAGCACGGGCATGAGGTCCTGTTCTTCTACCTGAACGTTGCTTCGGAGGGGGAGGAGCCGGTGATCGCCCGGGTGGAGCTGCCCCGCTGGGCGGCGGAGACGCCCGACCTGCTGGCGCTGGTGCACGGCGGGGTGGTGGCCCAGAGCCGTATTGCCGGCGGCTTCCCCTACGTGCTGGCCCGCGCCGACGAGCTGGCCTACATCAGCGGGCCGGAGCGGGAGCGGCTGGAGGAGATGATCGAGGCAGCCCTGCTTTCCGCTGGCCTTCCCGCCGCGCTCTCCCCCAAGGCCCACTACAAGCGGCTGACCCGGGGGGGGAGGCGGAGGATCGAGTTCACCGGAGGGAGATGGTAATGGGCAACACTACCATTCCGGTCGGACGTGTGATGCGGGTCTCCAACCAGGGGTTCGTCGTCGGCTGCCGGGTGATGCAGCCCGATATCCCCGCCTTCGGCTCGTTCGTGCGGGCCAGAGGCCACGCCCAGGGGACCTTTGTCTACGGCCTGATCTACGATGTGGCGGTGGAGGACGACCTGATGATGCGCCATCTGGCGCTGCTCGAATCGCCAGAGGAGGAGGCCGTCCTCGACCAGCGGTTCAACCGGCAGGTGCCCATCGAGGTGGGCGTGCTGGCGGTGGGGTATCGGGAGGGGGACCGCATTTTCCACCGCATCCCCCCTCAGCCGCCAGTGATGATGGATGTTCTCTACCAGTGCAGCCCCGACGAGGTGGTGTCCTTCACCCAGCGGTTCGATTACTTCCGGCTGGTGCTGGACGCCCCCGGCATCCCCGCCGATGAGCTTCTGGCGACCAGCCTCCGGGTGGCGGCGGCAGCCCGCCCTCCACAGGAGCGGGCGGATTTCCTGGTTGAGGCAGGGCGGGAGCTGGCCCGGCTGCTGGCAGGCGACCTCTTGCGGCTGGATGGGCTGCTCCGCAGGTTGAGGGAGGGGCTGGGATGAGCGGCCCGCTGGGCGATTTGGGCCCCTATGAGGAGCGGCTGCGGTCCATCTTCGAGCGGTACGGGGTCGTGCTGGCCTACCTCTACGGCTCCCAGGCCCGCGGCGATGCCGGCCCCCTCTCCGATGTGGACATCGCCGTGCTCTTCGGCCCGGACGTGCCGGAGGGGGAGCGGTTCGATCGGCTCCTGGCGCTCATCGGAGAACTCGTCGGCCTGTTCAATAGGGACGACGTCTATGTGGCCGATCTGGCCGACGCCTCCCCTCTCCTTCGCCACCGGGTGTACCGGGACGGACGATTGTTACACTGCCGGGACCCGGTAACCCGTGAGCGGTTTGAGGTGAGAGCGATCAGGGATTACATAGACACGAAACCATTGCGCCGGATAAAGGAGAAGTATCTTCTTCAGCGTCTGCTGGCCGGAGGAGCCGATGGTAGATAAAGAGACCGTGCTGGAGCGGTTGGAGGCCCTGGAGGCTTATGCCGCCGAATTGGACCATTACCGTGCCTTCTCCTTCGCGGATATCCTTTCTGATTTCGTGAAGTACCGCGCGATCCAGCACAGCCTTCAGCTTGGGGCGCAGGCTATAGCAGACATCGCCGTACACATCATCACTGCTGATTTCTCATACCGTATTCAGGACTACCGGGAGGCGATCGAGGCTCTGGGAAAGGCAGGCGTGCTTCCTGAGGACTTTGCCCACCGGTTGGCTCCTATCGTTGGCTTCCGAAACATCCTGGTGCATGAATATCTCCGGGTGGACCCGGAAAAGGTCTATGAGCACCTCCAACACGGAAGTGCCGACTTCCGGGAGTTCGCCAGGTATATCGCTGCCTACCTGAAGCGCCTGGGCGTATTGGAGGAGAAGTGACCGATGGCCCATTCAGAAGAGCTGGACCGATGGTTCCCTCGCGCCCCTGAGCCTGCCCCTGCCCAGCGGCTGGGCATCGTCGTGGGGGGGAGCCTTTCCAGGGGGCTGGAAGTGAAACTCGACCCCCAGACCCAGATCGAGGGGCTGGCGGTGGGACGGTATGTGGTTATCCACGGCCGCTCCGGCCGCCGGTTCTTTTCCATCATCAACGACGTGGCCCTGGATGCCACCAACCCCTTCATCGAGAAGACCCCGCCCGATGTATCCGACCCCTTCATCGCCCGGGTTCACGAGGGCACCTCCACCTTCGGCCGCATCCACGTCGCGCCGATGCTGATGGTGGAGGAAGGGAGCGACGAGCCGAAGCCGGTCAAAACCATCCCCGCCCACTTCGCCCCCGTCTACACTGCCAGCGAGGAGGACGTGGCCCTCATCTTCGGCCAGGAGAGCCGGCCGGGCTACTTCTACATCGGCGACCCGCTGGAAATGGAGGGGGTCCACGTGGCGCTCGACCTCAACCGCTTCGTCGAACGGTCGGCGGGGGTCTTCGGCAAGACCGGCACCGGCAAGACCTTCCTCACCCGCCTCCTGCTGGCTGGCATCATCCACCAGCGGGTGGCGGTCAACCTGATCTTCGACATGCACAACGAGTACGGCTGGAAGAGCCAGGACGAGGCCCGGCGGGAGATCAAAGGGCTTCGCCAGCTCTTCCCCACCGGCGAGGTCTCCGTCTTCACCCTCGACCCGGACTCCTCCCGTCGGCGCGGCAGCAAGGTGGACGGCGTCGTCCGCATCGGGTACGACCAGATCGAGCCGGAGGACGTGGACAGCCTCTCCGGGCTGATGGATCTCACCGACGTGCAGGTGGGCGCCCTCTACTTCCTCCGCCGCAGGCTGGGGCCGGGATGGATCGCCCGGCTGCTGAATGAGGAGGACCGGCTGGAGGACCTGGACGAGGCGCTGGAGCGGGGCACACTCCACGGTGGGACCCTGGGGGCGATCCAGCGCAAGTTGGGGATGTTCCGCCGCTTCGAGTTTCTCCAGCCGAAAGTGGAGGAGGACCCCGTGAGCCAGATTCTGAAGTACCTGGACCGGGGGATCAGTGTGGTGCTGGAGTTCGGGCGGTTCGGCAACAGCCTCGAGGCCTACATCCTGGCGGCCAACTACATCACCCGCCGTATCCACGCCCATTATGTGGAGCGTAAGGAGGCGGCGCTGGGCAGGGGTGGGGAGGAGCCGCGCCCGCTGATCATCACCGTCGAGGAGGCCCACAAGTTCCTCGACCCCGCCGTTGCCCGCCACACCATCTTCGGCACCATCGCCCGGGAGCTGCGCAAGTACAACGTCACCCTGCTCATCGTGGACCAGCGGCCCAGCGGCATTGACCCGGAGGTGATGAGCCAGATCGGCACCCGCGTCACCTGCCTCCTGGACGACGAGGCGGACATCCGGGCGGTCTTCTCCGGCATCGCCGGAAGCCAGCCGCTGCGGGAGGTGCTGGCCCGGCTGGATACCCGCCAGCAGGCACTGGTATTGGGCCACGCCGTACCGATGCCGGTGGTGGTCCGCACCCGCACCTATGGTACCCCCGAGTTCTACGCCGAGATGGGGGTGCGGGAGGAGGAACCGGAGGCGGTGCTGGCCCGGGGCCGGGCGGTGTTGAGGGGGGAGGACGAGTCGGAAGGCATCTAGAACGGAGCGCGGCGCCGACTTCATCACAACCGACGAAGGGTTGGTACACAGGCTGAGGGGAACACCTCACGTCTGTTTACTGCGGGAGCTGTCCCTATGAACCGGATTCGGATCCTCCACTTCGCCGATCTCCACATCGGCATGGAAAACTACGGCCGCCTGGACCCGACCACGGGGGTGAATCAGCGGGTGCTCGACTTCCTCCGTCGCTTTGACGAGCTGGTCGAGTATGCGCTGGAGCATGAGGCGGACCTGGTGCTTTTTGCCGGCGACGCCTACAAAACCCGTGACCCCAACCCCACTTATCAGCGGGCCTTCGCCCGCCGCGTCAAGCGGCTCGCCGATGCCGGGATCCCTGTCCTCCTCCTGGTGGGCAACCACGACCTGCCCGCAGTGGTCCAGAGAGCTTCCAGCATAGACATTTTCCACACCCTGGGCGTGCCGAACGTCATTGTGGGGCGGGAAGAAGAGGTGCACCGGATCGAGACCCACCACGGCCCGGTTCAGGTTGCCACCGTCCCTTATCCGGCTCGCCAGCGCCTCCTGGCCCACGACCAGTTCCGGGGCCTCTCCATCGAACAACTGGATCAGGAGCTCCAGCGCATCGTCACGGGGAACATCCAGGCGCTGGCAGCCGGGCTTGAGCCAGAGATCCCCGCTGTGCTGGCAGCCCACCTCACTGTCTCCGGTGCGACCTATGGCTCGGAGCGGAGCGTGATGATCGGGCGGGACGCGGTGGTCCTGGGCTCTGTGCTTGCCGACCCGGCCTGGGATTACGTCGCTCTGGGCCACATCCACAAGCATCAGAGCCTCAACGGCGGAGGGCACCCCCCTGTCGTCTACGCCGGCAGCCTGGAGCGGGTTGACTTCGGCGAGGAGGGAGAGCCTAAGGGGTTCTGCTGGGTGGAGCTGGCCCGGGGGGAAGCCGTGTGGAAGTTCGTTGAGGTGGACGCCCGCCCCTTTGTCACCGTGAGGGCGGACCTGCGGAGGGCCGAAGACCCGCTGGCGGCGCTCCGGAGGGCAGTGGCGGCCCACGACCTGAGGGATGCGGTTGTGCGGGTGATCCTCCATCTGCGGGCCGATCAGGAGCCGCTGGTACGGGATCAGGATATCCGTTCGTTGCTGACGGATGCCGCTTTCGTCGGCTCCATCACCCGGGAGGTGGAGCGGGAGGCGCGGGTGCGGCTGGGGAATCTTTCCCCGGAAGAGATGACCCCACGGCAGCTTCTGGAGCGGTATCTGGAGACAAAGGGAACGGAGCCGGACCGGAGGGCGGAGCTGCTGGCCCGGGCGGACGAGCTTTTCGGCGAACCTCTCCCCGGTTGACGGACAGGCCGTTCAGGGAGATAGAGCTTCCTCACATACCTCTCGATACCCGCAGGCCGCACACCTGCGGGTATCGTTGTGGTTCCTCCGCGCCTCCCCTTCCGCCAGGCCTGCCCGCATCTCCTCCAGTACTGCCAGCAGCTCCTCCTCCAGCTCGCGAGTGTAGGGGATCTGGAAGGTCTGGTCGGCGTAGCGGAGGATGCCGTAGGGGGGCCGCCGCCCCGACGTTTCGGCGACGAGCAGGCAGTAGGCCGCCAGTTGGAGGACGTGGGAATTGTAGGGGTGGACGGGGGCGCGGGCCGATTTGACCTCCACCGGGATCAGGTCCGGCCCGTCGGCGACGATGTAATCGGGCCGGCCTGCAAGCCGGTGGCGCCGGGAAAAGAGGGGGTGGTCCAGCCGCTGCCAGGAGCCCACGTCGGCGGCGACGATCCGGCCCGGGGGCAGCCCGGTGCGGGCGCGGGACCGGCGGGCCAGCCAGAGAAGGACCAGCCCCAGGATCAACAGGGTGATGAAGAGGCCGGTCCAGTTCATCACCCGCCTGCCCCCAGCGCACGCAGCAGCGCGACGGCCGCCGCCAGGGCCGCCAGGGCCAGGAGCAGATAGGCCAGGCGGGCCAGCATCGCCGAAGCCCGCACCCGTCTGCCGTGCTGACGGTGGGCCATATCCCCCGCTGCCATCTCCTGCTGGTGGGTAGAAGGCCGCCCTTCGACCGTGCCCAGCCACCAGGCGCGGGCGCAGAAGGTGTACTGGCCGATCTCGCTGGCGCGGATGATCCGGTCAGTGTTCTCCTGCATCACCCAACCGCTCCTCGAACCGATGCAGCGCCGCCATCAGCCGCTCCTGCCGCAGTGCCTGGGTCATGTCTCCCTGTGTCCGCTCCAGCACACCCCGCAGACTATCCACCCGGTGGCGAAGGCCGCCGGTGACCGCGTCGGGAAAGTCGAAGGTGACCAGAAGATCGTAGATCTCGTCCATCGCTGCCAGCAGCCGCTCCGCCTCCTCCGTCCGTCCGCTGCGCAACAGGTTCAGACAGCGGCGGCGGAGCTCGGACGCCGCCTCGCACAGGCCGCCCAGATAGGTGGCGGAAGGGAGCCGCAGGGAATCGGGGTCCGGTAGCGGCTTTTCAGTCATCAGCGCCACAGTCAGATGGGCCTCTGCCAGTTCTTTCAACCCATCCTGCGTGTAGCCGGAAAAGAAGAGGTCCGGATAAGGTTCCAGCAGAGTCGCCATCTCCGCGGCCACCCGATCCGCCTGGGCCAGCAGGTTGTGGGCGGAGTCCCACTCCTCCCGGTGGGCCGATCGGATGGCGGTGGCGCAGAGGCGGATCAGCTCGCGGGAGCGGTGGAGGGCGGCCTCCCGTGCTTCGTCCCGGGCCGTGAGGTCCGCCCGGATCCGTTCGGCGATCGCTTCCAGCTCGTCCATTTTCCCCTCACTCCTCTGGCGGCGTCACCCCGCCGAAGAACTGCCTGACCAGCTCGTCCCCGGCGGAGGGCATACGGATCTCCCCAAATCGGGACTCGTACCGTTCCAGGTTCCGTTGCAGGGCCTGGAGGAGGAGCTTGGCGTGGGTGGGGGTGGTGACGATGCGGATGCCCACCCGCGCCTTCGGCGTGTTGGGGAGCACCTGGGCGAAGTCTATGATGAACTCGGAGGGGGAGTGGGTGATGATGGCGAAGTTAGCGTACAGCGCCTGGAGGTCGGGGGGAAACTCGATTTTGAACTCCCTTGCACCTGGCGGTTGATCGCTCATGGGTCTCCTTTTTTCATAACAGGGCGGCCAGCCGGGAGCGCAGGAGCTCCTCTGGCTGCACGCCGACCAGTCGGCTCATCTCCTCTCCGTCCTTGAAGAAGATGAGGGTGGGGATGCTCATCACGCCGTACCGTTGAGCTGTGCGGGGGTTGGCGTCCACGTCCAGCTTGGCCACCACGGCCCGTCCGGCAAACTCCGCAGCCAGCCGCTCGATGACGGGCGCAAGTGCCCGGCAGGGGCCGCACCATGCGGCCCAGAAGTCCACCAGCACCGGCTTTGTCGCTCCCAGCACCACCCGGTCGAAGTCGGTGTCGGTGACGGCGACAGGCCGGCCGGAGCTGGCAGGCCGTTCTGGGGATGGGGGGCGTGGCCCGGGCGCTGGCCCTCGCCCCAGCAGGTATTCCACCCACGGGTGGAGCATCTCCTCCCGGGGCAGCCCGCGCACGCGGGCGATGAGACGGCCGTCGCGGAAGAACAGGAACTGAGGGAGCGGCCCCTCTGCGTAGCGGCTATGGACCTGGGGCGCGTCTTTCGCCTCCAGCCCTGCGATCCGCACGAGGCCGGCGTACCGGCGGCCAGCGGCTTCCATCACCTGCCGCACCTGCCCTGCACGAGGGTCTTCTCTGGACCAGAGGACCGCCACCACAGGTCGGTCGGCCTGCAGCACAGCCCGTTCGAACGCCCCATCGGTAACGTTGACCAGTTCCTCTGCCATACCGCCTATCCTTCCTGAGAGTCTGTGGCCATCTCTCCGATTATACCTTCCGCTTCCCTGCTTGACAATTCCTGATTCTGGAGTACAATAAGTGTTGAATCCTGGAGGAGGTCGAAGATGCGCACTGCGATGTCCAAGCTGAGCGGCGCGATCCGGGTCCGCAATGAGGGCGGTCCTCGGGTTTTGCCCTGTCGCAGTGCGCCTGGCGGCGGTTGACATAAAGTCATCAAGGCCGTGGGCGCCTGCAAAACCCACGGCCTTTTCGTTTCTCTAAGTTTATCCCTCCGTCTTCTCGAGGCCGTGGGCTTGGGTCCACGGCCTCGTCCCTTGTAGGACAAGCTTCAGCCTGTCCTGCTCCTGGAGGATAGACAATGTACGACAGCACAACCATTGCCCTGGAGGTCGCAGACATCAGCAAGCGGTTCGTGAAAGGTGGCGGACTCCACTGGCCCTGGAAGGGGGAGAGCGACGGCCGCAAGCCGGTCGTGGCGATAGACCATGTCAGCTTCCAGGTCCGGCGCGGGGAGGTCTTCGGCATCCTCGGCCCCAACGGCTCGGGCAAGTCCACCCTGGTCCGCTGCATCGCTACTCTCCTCCTGCCCGATGAAGGCCGGATCACCGTCTTCGGCCACGACGTGCAACGGGAGGAGATGGCAGTCAAACGGCTGATCAACCGTGTTTCGGTGGAGGCCTCGTTCTTCAAGAAGCTGACGCCGATGGAAAACCTCCTCTACGGGGCCCGGCTGTATGGCCTGGACGCGGGGGAGGCCCGGCGGCGAATCCTGGAGATCCTGCAGCGGCTGGGCCTCAAGCGGGACGACGCCTTCCGGCCGATGGAGGAGATGAGCCGGGGGATGCAGCAGAAGGTCGCCGTCGCCCGCGCTTTCCTCACCCAGCCCATCCTTCTCCTCCTGGATGAGCCGACGACGGGGCTGGACCCCCGCTCGAAGCGGGAGGTGCAGGCCTTCGTCCGGGAGCTGCGGGATACGCACGACGCGACCATCCTGCTGACGACCCACGACATGCAGGAGGCGGAGACCCTCTGCGACCGGGTGGCGATCCTGGATGAGGGACGGATCGTGGCGCTGGACACCCCGGAGGGCCTCAAGGCCCGTGTGGCCCGCGCCAACGGCCACGAGGTGACGCTGGAGGACGTGTTCATGGAGCTGACAGGAAAGCACCTGCGGGAAGAGGCGCTGGAGGAGGCATAAGGTGGAAGAGCTGAGAATCCGACCGGCAACGCTGGCCGACGCAGCGGCGGTCACCGCTATCCACTGCAGCCACGTCGAGACCTGGCGGCGGGGAGGGAAGGGGGAGCCTGTCTCCTACGAAGCCCTCTCCCTGTACGAGCGGTGGCTCCACGGCGGCCCGTGGATGAGTGTGGAGACCTGTGCGGTGCACCTGAACCGGTGGCTGCGGGCAGGCCACCCGGTGCTGGTGGCTGAGGTGGGAGGAAGGGTGGTGGGGGAGGCGGAGTTCGTGGAGAACCCCGAACCGCCTCCCTATGGCCCGGCCCTCCACCTCTCCCTCCTCTTCGTCCACGCCCGCTGGCAGGGTCAGGGGGTAGGACGGGCGCTGGTGGAGGCGGGAGCAGGGCTGGCAAAGGAACGGGGCCGGTTATCGCTGACCACCCAGCCGGAGCGGACGGCGGAGCCGTTCTATGCGCGGGTGGGGTTCGAGCCGTGGCTCTGGCTGCGGGAGTGGCAGGCGGAGACGCTGAAGGGAGACGTCCCTCTGATGGTGGACCCTGCTCTTCATGCCCCCTATCCTGAAGGGACAGGCGTGGTGCTGCGGGCGGGCCGTTACCAGTGCGGCCGTCAGGCGTGGGACGATCTCCTCCCTCACCTGGCGCTGCCGGAACTCCAGCGGCTTCCATGGGGCCGCTGGCGGGTCCTGCTCCCCGACGGCGGGGGGGCCTGGTTGGGCGTGTCCGCCCAGCCGCTGGAGCCGTCTCAGGCGGATGGCTTCATCTGGGCCCCGCCTCAGGCAGATCTGGGGGTGCTTGTGGAGACGGTGCAACACCTGGCCGGCAGGCTGGGATTTGCCTATGTGGACCTGCTGCTGGAGGAGCCGGAGGGGCAGGCGCTGGCCGCTGCGCGGGGTTTCGAAGCCCAGAACAGCCTGACCCTGTGGCGCCGAAATGGGTAGAAAACTGTGGAGCGAAGAGAGCGCAGTAGTGCAAGATTTATCTTGAATCATACCATAATGCAAAGTTTATCTTGCGCCGGGAGGTTGAGATGGACGAGGAGCTGAAGATGGACGGGCTGGCTGCCCGGCTGGAGGTCCCTGGCCTCACCTTCCGCCCCGTCGGGGGGGAGGAGGACTACGCGGCCATCGCCGATGTGCTTAACCGGAGCAACAGGGCGGATGGGGTGGACTATTTTGTCAGAATGGAGCATGTGGCCAACTGGTTTGCCCACCGGACGGACTTCGACCCCTGCCGGGATACGATCCTGGCCGAGGTGGAAGGGAGACCAGTCGGCTATGGAAACGTGAGGTGGCATCAGGAGGCGGATGGGGCCTGGATTTACCGCCATTACGTATCGGTGGTCGCCGAATGGCGGGGCGGGGGGATATGGGAGGCGATGCTGGAGTACTGCGAACATCGCCTCCGGCAGATCGCCGCTGGCCACAGAGCCGATGGCCCCCGCTTCCTCTCCACCCACGCCGACGACTGCCAGGAGCGATGGATCGAACTGCTGCAGAGTCGGGGATACAGGCCGGTGCGCTACTTTTACGAAATGGTCCACGACAAGCTGGACGGCCTCGAGCCGCCGCCGCTCCCTCCTGGCCTGGAGGTCCGCCCGGTCCGGCCCGAGCATTACCGGGCGGTGTGGGACGCCAACCTGGAGGCGTTCCGCGACCACTGGGGGTATTCGGAGCCGGAGGCGGGGGATTACGAGCGGTGGCTTGGGGACCCCTGCTTTGCGCCTGAGCTGTGGCAGGTGGCATGGGATGGGGAGCAGGTGGCCGGGGTGGCGATCAACCTTATAGACGAGGAGGAGAACAGGGTGTACGGCCGCAGGCGGGGCTATGTGGATGACCTGAGCGTGCGCCGCCCGTGGCGGAGGCGCGGCCTGGCCCGGGCTCTGCTCGTGCGCAGCCTGATCCTGTTCCGCGAGCGGGGTATGACCGAGGTTGGCCTGGGGGTGGATACCGAAAACCCGAACAGTGCGTTGCGGCTGTATGAGAGTGTGGGCTTCCGTCCGGTGAAGCGGAGCGCCGTCTATCGAAAGCCGCTGGTGTGCGATTGATTTCGGAGGAGGAAAGGAGAGATATGGCCCAGATCGTGCGGGAGTTACGGGCTTCATACGCTTTTGTGGAGCGAAACTTCAACCTGGTGCGGCGGTACTGGGGATGGGAGCTGGTCTGGCTGGCCTACTCCATCACCTCCACGCTTTCCATCACCTACATCGGCGCCGGTATGGAGGCCATCTCCGGTGTAAAGATGGACGCCGACTATCTGATCCTCTACCTGCTGATCGGCACGATGGTCTGGCGATTCCTGGCGATCATCTTTGAAAACATCAGCGAGATGATCGCCTGGGAGCGGTGGGAGGACACGATCGAGTACACTTTTATGGCCCCCATCACCCGCTTTACCCATATGATGGGGCAGACCGTCTTTGCAGTCCTCTACAGCCTGCTTTTCACCGCTGTCATCCTGGGGGTGGTGGCCTTTTTCTTCCAGCTCGACCTGAGTGAGGCGAACCTGTGGGGGGCGATGCTGTTGTTGCTGGCAGGGAGCCTTTCCTTCATCGGCCTGGGGGTCGTCGCCTCGGTGCTACCGCTCCTCTTCCCGGAGCGGGGTGCACAGATGACCAACGTGGTGCAGGCGGTCTTCCTGCTCATCTCAGGGGTCTACTATCCGGTCGAGGTCCTGCCGGCGTGGATGCAACCGCTGGCGCGGGTCTCTCCTGCGACGTTTGTGCTGGAGGGAATGCGGGCCGCGATCCTGAAAGGAGCCCCCACGCGCTCCCTGTGGCCCTACCTGTGGCCGCTGGGGGTGGCCGGGGTGGTTGCTATTCCCCTGGGGTTGTGGATTTTCCACCTGGGGGAGCAGTACGCCAAAAGGACCGGAAAGCTGAAGCGGAACGGATAGGCAGGATGCCGGTGGTTGGAGTCGCAGGAATTGCACACAGAAGCTACCTCTGGGACATCCTTGACACATTTTCTCCACGTCAGTTTGCACAGCACATCCCTATAATTGCCGTCGCAAAGGGGAAGTCCAACAAGCAATACAGGGTTTTTCAGAATTTCAGGGAGGTGGACATGGCTATAGCTATCTGCCCTTCGTGTGGGGAGGATATCAAGCTCTCCGGCCGTCCCACACTCGGACAGCGCGTGAGATGTCCGCACTGTGATGCCGATCTTGAGGTCATTGATCTGGAGCCGCTGGAGCTGGACTGGGTGGATTACGAGGAGGATTGGGAAGAAGAAGAAGAGTGGGAGGAGGAGGACTGGGAAGACGAAGAAGACTGGGACGAGGAAGACTGGGAAGAAGCCTAGCTCCTGGGAAGGCTTTCCCGAGGGGATTCTATCTTAACGGGAGGGGTTAAAATGGCAAAAAAGACTCAGAAGACTACTACCACCACCACCACCACCGATAAGGGCGGCGGCAAGAAGAAGCCGGGTGGCAAGAAGAAAAAGTAAGACGAAAACCGAATAAGCTGAGCATAGCTCAAGAAGCCTCTCCCTTACATATCGGGGGGGAGGCTTTTCGTTTGTTCTCACCATGGAGCATAGAGTCTCTGCGGAGAATCTGAGGCCTCCTGACGTTTCTCCGCGTCCTCTGTGCCTCTCGGCGTTTTTTGACTTGTCTTCTTCCGCTATTAAGGTATCATTAGGACATCATCCATCCCATTCTGCGGAGGTCTCTTTCGGATGCACGCCCTGCTGGTTGCTTATGACCCCGACGAGGCGGCGGTGCTGACGCTGGTGTTGCAGCGGGCTGGCCTCACCGTGAGCCGGGCTGCCACGCTGGAGCGGATTATGCAGACAGGGCCGGAGAAGCCAGCGGATTTTGTCGTTCTGGCGGCCAGGGAAAGCCCACCGGCCACTCAGATTCGGCGCCTCCGGGCGCAAACCCAGGTGCCGCTGATGGTGATCGCCGGCCGGATCGAAGAGGGGGTTCATGTCGAGCTCCTTGAGGCAGGGGCAGACCTGGTCATCCTGCGCCCTTTCAGCGCCCGGGTGCTGATCGCCCAGGTGCGGGCTTTGTTGCGGCGGGCGGTGGGGGTCCCGTTCTTCACGCTGCCGACCCTGAGCGTGGCAGGACTGACTCTGGACCCCGCCACACGGGCGGTGCAGGTCGGGGACCAGCCGCCTCAGCGGTTGACGCACCTGGAGTTCCGACTGCTGTACACGCTGATGATCAATCGAGACCAGGTGCTCCCCACAGAGACGCTGGTGGAGCATGTGTGGGGATATACGGGGGAGGGGGACCGGGACCTGGTCCGTGGGCTGGTCAGCCGGCTGCGGGCCAAGATCGAGCCCGACCCGCGCGCTCCCCGCTATATCATGACCGTCCCCGGCGTGGGGTACACGCTGAGCACGCAGAGCTGAACGACTGTGGCAGGAATTTCACGTTCCCCCGTCCCCTGAAATGTCTTTAGAACGCCCCTTCTACGTCCTTTTTCACAGCTTTTGCCTATAATCTACCGCGCCTGCAACAGAGAGCCATCTTAGCCGTTAGGAGGTAGGATATGCCTGTGGCGATTTGCCCGTCCTGTGGGGACGACATCAAGTTGTCCGGGCGCCCCAGAATCGGCCAGAGGGTGGTCTGCCCCTACTGCGAAGCCGAGCTGGAGGTGATCGAACTGGACCCCGTTGAGCTGGACTGGGTTGACTACGAGGAGGAATGGGAGGAAGACTGGGAAGAGGAGTGGGAAGAAGAGGAGTAGGTGTTCTCTGACCCTAACGATGAAAACATCGCCTGGGGATCCCCCAGGCGATGTCTGTTTGTCGGAGCTTCCCTGCCGAGAGCTACCGTCGCAGGCGGGAGAGGACGAAGAGGACGGCCACTGCCAGTGCCAGCCCCAGAAGCAGGATGCCGCTGACGCCGGCCGCCCGGCGGAGCACCAGCGGCAGGCCCGAGGTGGCCTCCTCTGTGGGTTCCGGCTGGACCACTTCCGACCCTTCGGGTGTGGCCGGTGCTTCGCCTCGCCTGGCCCCCATAGCTATTTCCAGCGCTCCCCCTGTGCCCATTGCGAGCGCCATGTCGGAAGGCCCGCTGGCCACATAGCCCGCTGGCGGCTGCATGGCCACCCGGTAGGTGCCCGGGGCCAGCCCGGTGAAGCAGTAGGGCTCGCTCAGGCCGTCGGTGGTGTATTGCCCCAGAAGGCCGCTCGCATCGCCCAGGGAGAAGACGGCGTTGGGCAATGGCTCTTCTGTGTCTGGCTGCCGGAAGGTATCCCCGTTTCGGTCATGGTAGGCCAGCACACAGACCGCCCCTACCTCGGCGGGCGCAGGAGTGGCGGTGACCTCTGCCACCTGAGTGGGGGGCGGAACCGGGGTGGGGGTGGCGGAGGGTATGGCGATGACCAGCTCCTGACCCACCTGGATCAGATTGTTGGGGCCGATGGAGCCGGCATTCAACTGCTGAATCTGCTCCATCGGCACGCCGTACTGGAGAGCGATGCCGAAGAGCGTGTCGCCCGGCTGGACGATGTGGACGATGGCGCCATCGGGCCGGGGGGTGGGGGTGGGCAGCGGAGTGGGAGAGGGGCCGGGCGTTGCCGTGGGGGGCGGGGGCAGCGGGGTGTTGGTCGGTGTGGCCGGCGGGGTGACGTAGATCAGGGAGGCATCGTCCCAGTAGACATCGTTGTGCTTCAGGGGCCACTTGGCCGTTGCCCGCAGAAAAACGGTAACCGTGCCAGCATCGCCCACCTCGGCCTGCACCGGGCCGATGAGGCGGTACTCGTCGTACGAGTAGCCGCTGGCCCAGATGACGGTCGGGCTCCAGGGATTGGTGCCGCCGTTGGGGTCTATGCCGACGCGGAAGAGCATCTGATACGGCTCGCCGCAGGAGTAGGCCCCGTGCTCGTCGTCGCCGCAGGCCCAGGCGTGGGCATAGGCGGAGGCCTGGACGATGGCGTGGGGCGTCAGCCCGGTGACGACCTGGTACACGCCGGAGTCAATGGCGCGGAAGAAACCGAACTGCATGATCGCGTAGTTCCCGCTGCGGATGCGGGCCGGAGGGCCCAGGAAGGGGGCTTGCTTGGGGATGACCTTACACTCCGGCCGACCGTACTTCCGCCCATCTGCCGGGTTCGTCCCCTCGCTCCAGAACGTGACCCATCCCTGTGGAGTGAAGATCTCCCCATAGGGAATCCCGTTGTAGGTATCGCGGGTCCAGTTATCGTAGCACCACCCCGGCGGAGAGGCCGGGTTGCAGGTGAGCCCCTCAAACCCCGGGTTCTTCAGCAGGTTCTCTCCCGTCCCCTGGAGCGACGGCGCTGCATTTGCCCATCCCGACAGGGTCCCCAGAACAAGCACCGCCGCAACCGCAACGGTCCATAGCCCGCTCTTTTTTCCCATAACCTTCCTCCTGACCTCCTGTTCTTACCTTGCCTCCACCTCGGCGTGTTGAAAGAGGAGAGACAAGGGCAACGGCAGCCATGATGCCGCCGCCAGCGCGGCGGTGAGAGGACCTCTCCTGTCGGGGCTGCGCTGGCGGCGTGATCGCCCCATGCCACCTCGCCGACTTGTCAACGGGTCGAAATTATAGCACAATGCAAAGGGATGTCAACAAACCGGAAAACGCGGATAGCGCGAATGAGGGTGAATGACGCGAAAGGGATGAAAGCGCCATCCATCCTGGAATTCAGGCTATTCGCGGGATCCGCAATCCGCAAAACCTGACTGAAGTGGAGAAGGTGTATTTCAGTCTGGGGGCGGGATGTCCCTGACCGGGGCCGGACCTGGGGAAACACGAATGGCACGAATGGAAATGAATACCGCGAATGGGGCAGGGATCCCTCCTGTTCGCTGTATTTGGGCCATTCGTGGGATTCGCGATCCATCAGCGGGCGAGAGGACCACTCGCCCCGAAATGGAAATACGCCCAGTGGAGAACACCCCTTGCGCATCCTGATGGTCTCCAAGGCCTGCATCGTTGGTATCTACCAGCGCAAGCTGGAGGAGATCGCCTCCCACGACGATCTGGAGCTGCGGGTGGTCGTGCCTCCCTACTGGCGGGACGAGCGCGGAACGCTCCCCCTGGAGCGTGCCCATACGCAGGGGTATGAGCTGGCGGTCGAGTGGATGGCCCTTAACGGCAACTTCCACCTCCACTTCTACCCCCGCCTGGCCCGCCATATCCGCTCCTTCCGGCCTGACCTGGTCCACCTGGACGAGGAGCCGTACAATCTGGCGACCTTTCACGGGATGGTGCTGGCCCGCCAGGTGGGTTGCCGCACCCTCTGGTTTAGCTGGCAGAATCTCCTCCGTCGCTATCCCCCTCCCTTCTCCTTTTTTGAAAAATATTGCCTCCACCATGCCGACGGGGCCATCGCCGGCAGCCACACCTCGGCCCGGGTGTGGCGGGAGAAAGGGTACATCGGCCCTCTGGTCGTTATCCCCCAGTTCGGGGTGGACCCCCACCTTCTTGCGCCTCCATCCCGGAGGGAGCGGCGGGAGGATTTTGTGGTCGGTTTTGCCGGGCGGCTGGTGGAGGAGAAAGGGGCTGACCTCCTGCTGCGGGCGGCGGCAGAGCTGAGGGAGGTGCGGGTGGAGGTGCTGGGCAGCGGCCCCCTGCGGGCCGATCTGGAGAAGCTGGCCAAAGGGCTGGGCATTGGGGACCGGGTCGCTTTCCTGGGCACGCTTCCCTCCACCCAGATGACCCGCTTTTACCACCGGCTGGATGTCCTGGTCCTCCCCTCCCGCTCCCGGCCCAACTGGATCGAGCAGTTTGGGCGGGTGCTGGTGGAGGCGATGGCCTGCGGCGTGCCGGTGGTCGGATCGGACTGCGGTGAGATCCCCCACGTGATCGGCGACGCCGGCCTGCTCTTTCCGGAGGGGGACGTGGAGGAGCTGCGGGGCCATCTGGCCCGGCTGATGGCCGAGCCGGAGCTGCGGGCAGAGCTGGCCCGGAAGGGGCGGGAGCGGGTACTGGCTCACTACACCCAGGCCCGGGTGGCGGCGGAGACGGTGGCCTTCTACCGTCAGCTCATCCACTCCCCCTAGCCAGCCCTGCCAGCGCCTCCTCGACGGTCAGCCAGCCCGTGCCCGGAAAGAGCCGGGCGATCTGGGGGGCGAAAAGGGAGGGGCCGGAAAGCACTTCCGATGGGGGGCCCGCTGCGACCACCTCCCCCTGGTCCAGCACCACCACGCGGTCCGCTGCCTGAGCTGCCAGCTCCACATCGTGGGTCACCAGCAGGACACCGACCCCCTCCGCCTGCCATTCCCGGAGCAGGCGGACCAGTCCCTGCTTGGCGAGGTAGTCCATCCCCCGCGTTGGCTCGTCCAGGAGCAGGAGCCGGGGCCGGGTGACGGTGACCGCCCCCAGCGCTACCCGCTGCCGCTGGCCAACGCTCAGGTCGCGCGGGTAGGCCGTCGCCACACCCCCCAGCCCCAGGCGCTCCAGCAGGGTAGCAGGGGAGATAGGCGGGCGGTCGAGAAGGCCGTGGTTGCGCAGGGTGACGGCCAGTTCCTCTGCCACCGTCTCGGCAAAGAGCAGATCGTCCGGCTCCTGGGGCAGATACCCCACCTGCCGACAAATGCGGGTCGGGTCCAGCCCCACAAGAGAGCGACCTTCCAGTTCGATCTCTCCCCCTGAAGGGTGCAGCAGCCCCACGACGCATCGCAGCAGCGTGGTCTTGCCGGAGCCGTTGCGCCCCATCAATGCCACCAGCTCTCCCATCCCCACCTCCAGGTCCACACCGCGCAGGGCTGGGGTGGCCCCGTAGCTGAAAGAAAGCCCCCGTATGCGGAGAAGGGTTGCCGGTTGCCTGTAGCTCGTTGCTGGTTGCTGGTTACTGGTTGTCCGTAGCTCGCCGCTGGTCGCTGGCGCTTCCTCCAGGGTAATGGGGAGCGGGTCCCAGCCCAGAGCCTTGCCCAGGGTGACCAGCGGCGGCGTCAGCTCCATCCGGGGAAGGACCTGGCGGGGTGGGCCGCTCAGCACCCGCCCGTTCCGCCGCCTCCCCTCCGAGGGGGCCGGCAGGTAGACCAGCCGGTCCGCGTAGGGGAGGACTCGCTCCAGCCGGTGTTCGGCCAGGATAACGGTGAGGCCCAGCTCCCGGTTCAGGCGCACCAGGGCCTGCAACACCTCGTCGGCCGACCAGGGGTCGAGCTGGGAGGTGGGTTCGTCCAGGACGAGGACGCGGGGGCGGAGGGCCAGGGCTGCGCCGATGGCGACCCGTTGCTTCTCCCCTCCGGAGAGGCTCTCCAGCGGCCGATCCCGCAGTGGGGTAAGCCCCAGGAGGTCCATCACCTCCTCCACCCGCAGGCGCATCTGGGCAGGGGGGAGGGCCAGGTTCTCCAGCGCAAAGGCGATCTCGTCCTCCACCCGATCCACGACGAACTGGGCCTCGGGGTCCTGAAAGACGAAGCCGACGACCCGGCTGAGCACCTGCGGCCCTTCTACGGCGGGGCTGTGCCCGGCGACGGAGACGTGGCCCTGCACCTTCCCCCCGCTGAAGTGGGGAACCAGGCCGTTGAGGGCCCGCAGCAGGGTGGACTTGCCTGCACCGGAGACGCCGGTCACCAGCACGAATTCCCCTTCCTCAATGCGGAGGTTCACCCCGGAGAGGGCAGGGTGGAGGGCCTGGGGGTAAGTATAGGTGAACCGGCTGAACTGGATGAAGGGGGCATCTGATAGGGGTCTGGAGACCTTATCCCCGTTCCCTCCCCCTTTCCTCGCAGGAGAAGGGGATGAGGTCACAGGAGCGCAGGAACGGACCGGTCCCCGGGCCTCCTCTCGTGCAGGTCGCCGTTCTGCAGCCAGTGCTGGCATCAGCAGCCCCAGCAGGCCCAGCCCGACAGCCGGGTCGAAGGGGGGGAGGGTGAGGCTGGGGTAGGGTGTATAGGCTGCCGTTTCGGCTCCGGGCCAGGGCAACAGGACCGCAGCCAGCGCCGCCCCACAGCCCAGAACGACCAGCGTGCTCTGAGGGGTCCACCGCCTGGGGCGGTAAGCGGTCCGTGGAGCGGCCCGTCCTGCCAGCCACAGTGCGCTGATGACGAGAAGGCCGCCGGCCAGCAACCCGACCAGCGCAGCATACTTCCAGGCAGGGAGGAAAAGCATCCCCAGCCACCCCCCGAGCACGCCGAGCAGTCCCAGGGCCAGCAGCCCCCGTGTGCGGGTGGAATGGTCCCGGTCCGAAACGGAGCCGTACCCGCGGGCGACCATCGCCTCGGCCAGCCCCATAGACTGTTCCATCCCGCTCACCAGGAGGGGAATGAGGATAGGGAGCCAGCCGCGAAGTCCCCGCAGGCGGTGGCCGCGCACAGCCTGGGCCTCCCGGATACGGGTCAGGCTGCGGCCCGTCTGGGGGATGAAGGTGAGGGCGATGGAGAGGATGATGCCGGTCTCGTGCAGGGCGCGTGGGGTGAGGCCCACCAGTTCGTGAACCGGCGTCACCTGGTTGAAGACGGCGAAAGCGCTCAGAATTGTGGTCAGTGTGAGGCCGCTGATCGCCCCATAGATGAGGGCTTCCGCCGTCACCGGCCCGCCGATCAGCAGGAGTCGGGCAGGCAGGTGGAAAAGGACCGTATCGCCGATGTGGGCGGTCAGGCCGTTGAACAGGGCGGCCAGAGGGACGGCTGCCGCTGTAAAGCGGAGGGAGGATAGGGCCTGCTTCCGCCTGGAGCCGGATGGCCGGGCCGCGCCCACCACCGCGATCGTCAGCACCAGAAGGAAGAGATAGAGGGGGTTGCGGGTGGAGGAGGCGATCACCGTCCCCGTCAGCGCCCAGAGAAGCCAGGCCCGCACATCAACCATTGCTGGCCTCCAGTTCGAAGTGAAAGCGGTGCCGGAAGCGGGTGAACACCCGGACCACCGGCGCTCCCAGGAGCAGGATCAGGGCGAAGTTCCCCAATGCCCGCATCAGGTCCCATCCCAGCGAAGTGACGATGTAGAAGGCGGCGTAACGGGCCAGGGTCTCCTTCAGCCCGATGCCTGGTTGCCAGCTCTGCCCGGCCGGCCCCACGGCGAAAGGCCAGAAGTAGAGGTTCATCACCGCGCCGTAAAGAAAGCCCCAGGCGAAGGCGAAGATAGAGAGAAGGAGGATGGAGCGCGTCGTGTGCTGGGTTTTGCGTGGGAGCCAGCCGGCCGTGAGGCCGACCCAGCCGGCAGTGAACATCTGGTAGGGAAGCCAGGGGCCTACCCCTCCGGTGATCAGGGCGGAGGCGAGCAGGGTAAACACGCCCATCAGGAAGCCGAACCGCCCGCCGAAGACATAGCCAGCGAGGATGATGAAGGCGAAGATGGGGGAAAAGCCGCCGGGCATCGGGAAAGCGACCTCCAGGAAGCGCAGGGCGCTGGTGAGAGCGACCAGCACACCCAGCAGGGCAACCGTCTTGGCGCTGAGCGCTTCCCCTTCCATTTCCACCAGCAGGGCCAGCAGCGAAAGCCCCACCAGCATCGTCGTCACCAGCGGCGCGTCCTGGCTGTGGGCCAGCCCTACGGCAGCCGCCGTCTGGCTGTGGAGGAAGAAGGGGTACAGAAAGGCCAGGATGCCGAGGACGGCACTCAGCCCGTAGATGGAACCGGAGATCGCGCTTCGGAGTTTCATTTTTGCCGCAAAAGGACGTAGAGGAGCAAGCCCACCAGCCCCAGGGTGAAGAGGCCGAAGAAGGCATAGCCGGCAGGAGAGACACCGGAAGCGGCTGCCGGTTGGGAGGTTGGGGTGGGGGAGGATACGGGAGGCCGGTCCGTGGGGGTAGGGAGGATGGTTGGATTGGGGGTTGGGGGGACGGTCGGGCTGGGGCCTGGCGGGGTGGTTGGGGTAGCTGTGACGGAGGGCGGTGCAGGGGTGGCGGTGGCGATGGCATGTGTCGGCGATGGGGGTGGGGTGGACGGTGCGGTGGGAGACCCGGCGGCTGTCGGGGATGGCTGTTGTTCTGTCGGAGGCGGAGCGGCATCTTCCGGGCAAATGGCCTCAAAGGGGAGGGGTGGGGGAGCGGTAGACCCGTCCCCCCACACCCAGCCGTCCACATCGCCGTCCCGCAGTTGCCAGGAGCTGGCCCCCACGCCGGAGATGGCCCACGAGCCATCCGGCTGGCGATGGGAGTAGACCCAGTAGGCGCAGGGGCTCCCCTGGCACTGGCAGAAACAGTTTTCGGCCTGGCACCCCTCCCCGTCTATCGCGCAGACGCCGTATCCCAGCCCACCGAAGGCGGACAGGGTCACAGAGAGGCCGGAGCGGCGAAGCAGGTCAACTCCGGTGATGGCCTCTTCGGCGAAGGAGACGCAGCGGGTGACCGCCCGCCCGTCCCCGTGGACCACCACCAGGCCGGCCCGATGGGGCGGCTCCTGCGCCGCCGTCGGGCTGGCGACGAGCAGCGCCCCAGCGACCAGGAGGGCGACGTATCGCGCCCCCCTGCAGGCCCGTTTGCTACCGGCCACGGCGGCGCAGGGCAAGGCCCACCCCGATCATCGCTGCACCAGCGACCCCGAGGGCTACCGGCAAGCCAGCCGCCCCGCCGGTCTCCGGCAGCAGGGGGATGGTGGACACTGCCTGGGGGGCGATGGTCGCG
The DNA here is from genome assembly GCA_041082215.1 of Anaerolineae bacterium. Lineage (GTDB taxonomy): Bacteria > Chloroflexota > Anaerolineae > B4-G1 > DUEL01 > JBDOIF01. The sequence continues at coordinate 31,307 of JBDOIF010000093.1, read as the reverse complement.
CCCACCCGGGGCAGGTTCACGAAGGTGTACCCCTGCAGTGCGGGGATCGCCTGGGCAGTGGCCGAGACGTTGGGGAAGGGATAGGCCGTCTGCCAGAAGAAGGCCCCGCTGGTGGGGTCGTACAGATTGACCAGCGTCCCCGCCGGATCGGTGCCGGCCGGGGTCCAGTTCCCCAGCGGTTCGCCGGCTGCCAGCAGCGCCTGGAGGACGTAGGCGGTGGAGTTAGCGTCGGTGTCGGTGCCGTAGGGAGAGGGGTTCTGGTAGGGAAAGCCGCCGTCGGTGTTCTGGACTCGCTGCAGGTAGGCGAAGGCCGTGCCGATGTCGTCCCGGTGGCCGGTGACCAGGAGGGCCTGGATGGCCAGGGCGGTGGTGTTGGTGTCGCCCGTGCCGGGGGTTGTGCCGCCGAAGAGGGCCCAGGCTCCGTCGGTGCACTGGTTATCCAGCAGGTACTGGGCCGCTCCCTCCGGCACTGGTCGGCCGGCGTTGAAGAGGGCCAGCATCACCAGCGCCTGGTCAAAGATATTGGAGCCGTAGCTGCCGCTCTCCGCGTCGTAAGCGGCCTCCAGTTCGGCCAGCAGATCGTGGCCGGCGAAGCTGGCGGGGTCCTGCCCGGCGGCGAGCAGGGCCAGCACCACTTTAGCCTTGATGCCCACTTTTTCCGTTGCTCCGGCTGCTATCTGGGCGGCCAGGTAGTCCAGCGGCGAGCGGTCGTTGGAGGAGCGGTAGGTGCTGACATCCTGCCCGGCGGCAGCTATGGCCAGGATCACATCGCAGGTAGTGCCCAGGTCGGAACCGGCGCTGAAGCCGTTGGTGAAGCCACCGTCGGGCTGCTGCTGGGCGGCCAGATAAGCCAGCGCTGTTCCCACCGGGTCGCTGGCAAAGGCCGGGAAGACAGAACCTGCAAGCAAGATCAGGGCGAGTCCACTCGCCACGAATACGCGGGACATAGTTTCCTCCTCATAGATGCTTCACCGTTGAGATGCGAAGGAGATGAGGCTCACGGAGTTTCCTGTAACCGGGTTCCCTCCGTGTCCTCTGCGTCTCTGTGGTGGTTATTGAAAAAGCCCTTCCCCTCACGTTACTCGGGGAAGGGCCTGGCAGGTCTGTTTGCCCTTCATGCGCCACCCCCTTTCCGCGAAGGTTGCGTGGGCGCCGACAGAGGCGGGTATCCTGGCTTGGACACGGACAAATCGTGTCCCTACAGTTGCGGGACAGCGCCGGACTTGAACCGGTCTTCCCCCTTTGTGCCCCTCACATCCGGGCTTTGGGGCACCTCTGTCGAGGCCGTATTCAGTTGTCGGGGAGAGTATAACACACAGTGACGGAGAAGTCAAATTGCGTAGCTGAAGTTCGGACGTTAGTTCGGACACAGGCGGGAGGGGGTAGGGGGAGGGGTGAGGGTCGCTCTCCCACCCTGTCCGAACTCCTGTCCGAACCCCACGTGTAGCGCAAGATTGATCTTGCGCGGCAGTTCACCTCCTGAAACAGAAATCCGTCACAACCTCGTACAGGACCTGGACACCGAAGGCCAGGGCATCTACGGGGATGCGCTCGTTATGTCCGTGGGCCATGCGCAGGAAGTCCATATCCGGTGGCAGGCGCATCGGGGAGAAGCCGTAGCAAGGGATACCGGCGCGGGCCAGGTGCTTGGCGTCGGTTCCACCGACCATCATCATCGGCACGACGGCTGCCCCGGGGTCATGTCGCCGCAGCCCCTTTGCCATCGCCTCGAAGAGGGGGGTCCGGCTGGTGGTTTCCACCGGCGGCGCTACTTCGATCGGCTCGAACTCGAAGCCAGGCCCCACCACTGCCCGCACCTCGGCCAGGAACTGCTCCAGGTCCTGTCCGGGCAGGAGCCGTCCGTCCAGCTCCGCCTCCGCCTGGGAGGGAATGACGTTGGTCTTGCCGCCTGCCCGCAGGACGGTGGGGGAGACGGTGTTGTGAAGCAGGGCGCGGAAGTAGCCGCTGAGCCGGGGGTCGCGGATCAGGAGGTCGAGGACGATGGAGCTGAGGAAGGGGTTGAGCAGCAACCGGAGGGCGGTTCCCCGTACCCCGCCCAGGCCGCGGGCCATCCCCTGGAACATCTCCGCCACGGCTTCCGTGCGGTGGAAGGGGAGGTCGGCCCGTCCCAGCCTGGCCACACCCTCGGCCAGTTTCACCACAGCGTTATCCCGATGGGGGGTCGAGCCGTGGCCTGGCTTCCCCTGCGCCCGCATCCGCACCCAGCAGATCCCCTTCTCCGCCACCTGGCAGAGGTAGATCCGTCGTCTTCCCAGCTCGATGGGGAAGCCGCCGAACTCGCTCAGGGCGTGCTCGGCCCGGATCAGGTCGAGGTGGTGGTTGACCAGGAACCCGGCCCCGTACTTCCCTCCCATCTCCTCGTCGGCGGTCGCGGCGAAGATGACATCCCGGGCCAGGGGGACCTTCCCACGGGCCAGGAGCAGCATCGTCATCAACTGCATCACGACGATGGACTTCATATCCAGCGCCCCGCGGCCCCATATCATCCCGTCCACGATCTCACCGCCGAAGGGATCGTGCTCCCAGTATGCGGGCTCCACCGGCACCACGTCCAGGTGGGAAAGGAGCAGCAGGGGTGGGGATTCCCCGCTGCCCCGGTATCGGGCGACGACGTTCCCCCGGCCCGGCGCCGATTCCAGCACGATCGGCTCGTACCCCTCGGTAGAAAGGATCTCCGCCAGATAATCGGCGGCTGCCTTTTCGTTGCCGGGAGGGTTCGTCGTGTTGATACGCAGTAACGCCTGCAGGTATCGGACCGCTTCTTCCGTGACTTCCTGCCAGTCGAACTCCATCGCCGCACCTCCGCTGAGGATGCCTTATTATACCGGTTTTCAGACGGGCGCAAAACAGGGGGGCATTTCAGTTTTTTGGAGGATGTGGTAACTGCCTGCGCTGGAGGCTAATTGCTCTGCCTGGCCCTCACCCCACCCCCTGGTGGGAGGGGGTAGGGGGAGGGGTGAGGGATCAACCCACCATCAGGTGGGCAAAATCAAGGTATAACTCGCCACCAAACTGAAATGCACCCACAGGGGGTGTCCACTTGCTACCGGTGGCGGTGCGTGTTATAATGCCGCTGGTTTCGGGAGGGAACACCTCCAACCTGGCAGGAGGAACATTGACGTATGGGTACCTATCTGAACATCGTGCAGATCATCCTGGGTGCGGCTCTCATCGTTATTATCCTGCTGCAGACCCGGTCCAGCGGCGTGGGGTCGGTCTTCGGCGGGGCAGCGACCTCGATCTACCGCACCCGGCGTGGCGTTGAGCGCACGCTCTTTATCGTCACCATTGTCCTCTCCGTCCTCTTCTTCATCATCGCCATCATCAATGCGCTGGTGACGGAGATACCCGGCTAGCCCGCCGCCCCTCACCAACTATGGCCCGCACCGTCCGCTGGCAGGTTCTGCTCATCGGCGCCGGTATGGCGCTGGTGGCGATCCTCCTTACCTATCTGGCCTTCATCTATACCACCACTACCGTCCCTACCGTGGGAGGCACCTACGTCGAGGGTGTGGCGGGAGCCCCCCATGCCATTAACCCCCTCCTCTCTGCCTACAATGAAGTGGATCAGGACCTCTGTGCCCTGGTCTTCAGCGGGCTGACCCGCCTCAACAGCCGGGGAGAGGTGGAGCCGGACCTGGCCCGAAGCTGGGAGGTCTCTCTGGATGGCCTCACCTATATTTTCCATCTTCGCACCGGTGTGCGGTGGCAGGATGGGACCCCCTTCACGGCCGACGATGTGCTCTTCACCATCCACCTCTTACAGGACCCCGATTATCCCGGCCCGCCCGACGTCGGCGCTCTCTGGCGCACTGTGCAGGTGAAGAAGGAAGACGAGGCCACCATCCGATTCGTCCTCTCCGAGCCTTTTGCCCCGTTCCTGGACTATACCACCGTCGGCATCCTTCCTGCCCACATCCTGGAGGGCGTCCGTGCAGCCGACCTGCCAGGGCTGGAGTTCAACCTCAGCCCGGTGGGGACAGGCCCTTTCCAGGTGGAAGAGGTGGAGACTTCGGAAGGGGAAATCACCTCTATCCTGCTGAGACGGAATGCCTACTATTACCGTCCGGGGCCTCTTCTGGAGCGCTTCCGCTTCCGGTTCTACCCGTCCTACCAGAGCGTTTTCCGTGCCTACCAGGCCGGGGAAGTGGAGGGGATCGGCCGGGTGACGCTGGAACTGTTGCCTCAGGTGCAGGGGGAGGAGTTGAACCTCTATTCGGCCCAGATGGCCCGCTATGTGCTGATCTTCCTCAACCTGGCCCGAAAGGATGAGTTGCCTTTCTTTCAGGAGAGAGAGGTCCGACAGGCGCTCCTCTACGGGTTGGACCGGCAGGGGATTGTGGAGGGGTTGCTGCAGGGTCAGGGGATTGTGGCCCACAGCCCTGTCGTCGCTGGCACCTGGGCCTATGATGAGGCGATCCGCCGGTATGAGTACGACCCCGACCAGGCGCGGGCCCTGCTGGATGGGGCCGGGTGGACGCTGCCTCCAGGGGCGTTTGCCCGCAACGAGGGGGGACAGCCGCTGGCCTTCTCCCTTCTTGTCTCCACCGACCCCCTCCAGACGGCGCTGGCGGAGGAGGTGGCACGGCAGTGGAGTGAGCTGAACCTCCAGGTCACAGTGGTGACCACCTCGCCGCTGGGGCTGCGTGAGGCGCTGGAGCGGCGGGATTATGAGGCGGCGCTGGTCGAACTGGCCCTGCCAGGCGACCCGGACCCCTATCCTTTGTGGCATCAGACTCAGATCACGGTGGGGCAGAATTATGCAGGGCTGGATCACCGGCGGATCAGCGAGATCATCGAGACGGCCCGGATCACGGTGGATCCAGCGCAGCGGGCAGCGCTGTACCGTCAGTTCCAGGAACTGTTCGCCGAAGAGGTGCCTGCCATCCTGCTCTACCATCCGATCTATACCTACGGCGTGGACCGGAAGGTTCAGGGCGTCCAGATCGGCCCCCTGATGGCCCCTTCGGACCGGTTCTATGCGGTTGACAGGTGGTATGTGACCACCCGGCGGGTGATCGTCAGCCAGACGGAGCTGAGGGGGCCTTGACAAACTGCCAGTTTCGGGTAGAATAGTCTTTGCCCCCAACGGGAGCGCGGGCCGAAGTGGCGGAATTGGCAGACGCGCTGCGTTCAGGGCGCAGTGGCCGTACGGCCGTGTGGGTTCGACTCCCACCTTCGGCACCATTTTAAACAAGGTGCGGCGCGGTTTCAATGCGCCGCACCTGCGTTTCCCGTCGCAGGCACATCCTGTCCGGGTGTTCAAAGCGGATGATGGCTGGTGTCCCTTCGACCCCAGAGCTTTACCGCTCAGGAGAAAAACCGCAAAGACACAGAGGGCACAGAGAAACATCAGGAGACCTCAGGACCTTCTAAAGAACTCCGTGTCCTCTGGGTCTCAGTGGTTGAAATTTGCTTCGCTCCTTCTTTCTCCTGGTTATTTGACTTTTGGGGGGGAGAACGTATAATATATTCACTTTGTGAATATCCGTTCGCCGGATAACCTGCGACGGCTGGGGTGAGGGAATGGGAGGCAGGAGGCGGTTGCCACTCGAACAGGTGTTGCTGGGATTTCTCAAGCAGGGGGAGATGCACGGCTACGACCTCTACCGGCGTGTCCGGGGGGAGCTGGGAGAGGTCTGGTATATGGGGCTGAGCCATGTCTACGGGGCGCTCAAAGAACTGGAGCGGTCCGGCCTGGTCTATTCCACCCCCCTCCCTCAGGAGGGTCGCCCGCCCCGCAAGGTCTATCACATCACGCCGGCCGGAGAGCACAGCTTTCTGGAGTGGCTGCGCCAGCCCGTCCCATCCATGCGGGAGATGCGGGTGGAGTTCCCTGCCAAGCTTTACTTCTTCCGGGCATTGGGGCTTGAGGGGGTTGAGGAGCTGGTAGCAGCTCAGGCCGCTGCCTGTCGGGAGCGACTGGAGCGAATGGAGCAACAGATTGCCCGCCGGGATCCGCACGACTTCAATCGGCTTGTCTTCGACTTCCGCCGCCGCCAGATCGAAGCGGCTCTGGAGTGGTTGGAAGCGTATCGGAGTATGTGGACGTGATGGCTCTCTCAACGTTTGCCACGGAGCCTGCCATCCGGGTCAGCGACCTGCACGTCCGTTACCCCCAGGCCCATGCCCTGCGAGGAGTGAGCCTTTCCGTCCCTGCCGGCTCTTTCCTCCTCATCGGCGGTCCCTCCGGCGGGGGCAAGAGCACACTGGCCCAGGCGCTGGTCGGGTTGATCCCCCAGATGGTGCCGGCCGAGGTCAGGGGGCATATCTCGGTGGGGGGGCTTGACCCCCGTCAGCATCCCGTGGCGCAGATGGCTACCCGTGTGGGGCTGGTCCTTCAGAACCCGGCAGCCCAGCTTTTCTGCGGGACCGTGGAGGAGGAGGTGGGCTTTGGCCCGCGGAACCTGGGCCTCCCCCCGGAGGAGGTCGCCGCGCGCATCGAGTACAGCCTGGACGCCGTCGGGTGCGCCGACCTGCGCCATCGGCCGGTGCGGTACCTCTCAGGGGGGGAGCAGCAGCGGGTGGTCATCGCCGCTGTCCTGGCCATGCGCCCCTCCATCCTGATCCTGGACGAGCCTACGGCGAATCTGGATGCAGAGGGGGTGAGCCGGATCGTCTGGACCCTGGTTGAGCTCCATCGCCGGCTGGGTATCACGGTCGTCGTCCTCGAACATCGGCTGGCCCCCTTCCTCGCCCATGCCGACCGGCTGGTCTGGCTGGCGGACGGGCAGGTGGTGGCGGACGGCCCTCCTGCCAGGGTGCTGGCATGGGTTCGGCCCCCCTTGCCTTCCCGACTTTCTGCCCCTTCTCCTTCGCCTGGCCTGCCCCTGGTGGCCCTTCGAGGGGTCACGGTGGGCTACGACGGTCAGGGGGTGGTCCTTCGGGATTGCTCCTTCACGCTGCATCAGGGGGAGTTCGCCGCCCTGGTCGGGCCGAACGGGGCGGGCAAGACCACCCTGGCCCGCGTCCTGGCCGGCCTCCTTCGCCCCCGACGGGGCCGGGTGGTCTGGCATGTCGCCAGGCAGCCGCGGGTGGGCTTCCTCCAGCAGTCCCCGCTCCACCAACTGGTGTGCGATACGGTGGAAGAGGAGGTCCGCTTTGGCCCGCGCAATTTGGGGATGAAGGGGGAGGCGGAGACGGAGAGGTTACTGGCGGAGGCCGACCTTCTGGAGCTACGCCATCGGCCGACCCATGCCCTCAGTGTCGGACAGCAGCAGCGGTTGGCCCTGGCGGCCACTCTGAGCCTCCACCCTGCGCTTCTGATCCTGGATGAGCCGACGACCGGGCAGGACCCGGAGCACCTGGCCCGGTTGATGGACTTTGTAGCGGAGCTGAACCGGGCCGGGCAGACCGTGCTCCTGATCACCCACGATCAGGGGCTGGTAGAACGGTACACTGGTCGAGTTTGGAGGTTGCAGGACGGGCAGATCGAAGGGCCATTCCAGGGAAGTTAAGGAGGTGGAGATGTCGTCCTATACGGTGCGAGACTGGGTCACGGTGGGGTTGTTCGGCGCGCTCTGGGGGGTGGTGGAGATGACGCTGGGTAGCTACCTGCATCTCCTCTTTCCCCCTGAGGCCAACACCTTTCTGACCGGCGTGGTGATGGGCGGCATTGGCGCAGCGGTGGCCCTGACGGGCCGCCACTTTGTGCCCAGGCGGGGTTCGGTCCTGCTGATCGGCGTCGTGACGGCGCTGATCAAGCTGCTCAGCCCTGGCGGCGCCCGGCTGGGGCCGTTCGTGGCCATCCTGGTGGAGGGCGGGCTGATGGAGGGAGCCCTCCTGCTCTCCCGCTCGCTGCGGCCGTGGACCTTTGCCCTCGGTGGGGCACTGGCCGTGGGGTGGAGCCTGCCCCACAAGTTTGTCATGATGCGGCTGGTCTACGGCGCGGATGTCGTGGAGGTCTTCTACAAGATGGTGGAAGAGGGCAGCCGGATGCTGGGGCTGGACCCTTCAGCAGCGGTGCTGATCATGGCAATCCTCCTGGTAATCCGGCTGGCTGTCGGAGGGCTTGCCGGATGGGGGGCGTGGGCGCTGGGAGGCGCGGTGGCGCGGCGGCTGGGGCGGCGCAGGGTGGCTGTGGGCGAAGGCGGCCATTGAGCCCGTGGGGTTATCTCCTGTTCACCGGCTGGGCGGCCCTGACAGCTATTCTGGTCAAAGGGGAATGGCTGCCGGGTCTGGCGCTCTTTGAGCTGGCCTTCGGCCTGGCCTGGAGCCGCCAGGGATTGCGGATGCTCCTTCGCCCCCGGTTCTGGGCCTTTGTGCTGACCGCGGTGGTGGTGGGACCACTGCTGATCGGCGAGCCGGATGTCTGGCTGGGGCCGTTCCCCCTTTCGCGGGAGGGGCTGACAGCCGGCTGGGAAATGGCCGGACGGGCCTTCGGCCTGACGCTGGCGTTCGGGTTGGGGATCGGCTCCCTTTCCCTCTCCGATCTCGTCCTGCTGTTTGACCGGCTCGGTTTGCGCGGGCTGGGCTTCGCCACCGCGCTGGCGATGAATCTCCTGGGGGCGCTGGAGGAGATGGCAGGGGTGACCTGGCAGACGATCTGGTTGCGGGGAGGTGCCCGGCGCCCCCCAGCGGCCCTCAAGCACTTCCTCGTGACGACCATCGCCAACACGCTGCGGTACGGAGATGATGTGGTGAACGCGGCGGCAGTGCGGGCCTTCGACCCCAACGGCGGACGGCCCGCGCCGCTGCCGCTCCACCGCGCCGACTTCTGGCTGGCTGCCCTTCTGGCCGGGTGCAGCGGCCTGTTGCTGCTGCTGAAAGTCTACTGAATTTGCGCCATTCGCCCGATTTGTGCCATTGGTGATCCACAAATCTGTCGGGTAGTTGCACGATGGACTTCCATTTCGACCTTCTGATAACCGACGGGCGGGCGCGGGCGGGCCGTCTGCACACTCCCCACGGCGAGGTCCCCACGCCGGCCTTTATGCCCGTGGGCACCCAGGCGACCGTCAAGGCGGTCTCTCCCCGCGACCTGCGGGAACTGGGCGCAACGCTCATTCTTGCCAACACCTACCACCTCTACCTCCGCCCCGGCGATGAGCGGATCGCCCGCCTGGGCGGCCTCCACACTTTTATGGGCTGGGACGGCCCCATCCTCACCGACTCCGGGGGGTACCAGGTATTCAGCCTGGCCCAGCGGCGCAGGGTGGACGCCGATGGCGTCACCTTCAGCTCCCACATAGACGGATCCTTACACCGCTTCACCCCGGAGAAGGTCATCGCCATTCAGGAGAATCTGGGGGCCGACATCATCACCTGCCTGGATGAGTGCGCCCCTCCACTGGACTACGAGTACAACGTGCAGGCGCTGGCCCGTACCCATGCATGGGCAGAACGGTGTCGGGCTGCCAGACATCGGTCGGACCAGGCGCTCTTTGGCATTGTTCAGGGCGGCGTCTTCCCCGACCTGCGGGAACGGTCGGCCCGTTTCCTCATCGGCCTGGGCTTCGACGGCTATGCGATCGGCGGGTTGAGCGTTGGCGAGAGCAAGGAGCAGATGCATGCTGTGCTGGAACTGCTGGACGGACTTCTCCCGCACGACCAGCCCCGCTACCTGATGGGGGTGGGCACGCCACAGGACCTGGTGGAGTGTGTGGCCCGGGGGGTGGATATGATGGATTGCGTCCTCCCCACCCGGATGGCCCGCAACGGAGGGGCGCTGACCCGCACCGGCCGTCTCAATCTCCGCAATGCCTGCTTCGCCGACGACCCGGCGCCACTGGAGCCGGATTGCTCCTGCTATACCTGCACCCATTTCAGCCGTGCCTACCTGCGTCATCTGGTCATGGCCGACGAGATCCTGGGGCACCACCTGCTCACGCTCCACAACCTGCACATTATGCTCACCCTTGTCAGGGAGATTCGGGAGGCGATCCTCGAGGGGCGGTTCGAGGCCTATCGGGAGTCTTTCTGGGCGGCTGTGCTGCAGGCCGGCGCAGAGCGAACTTGACGAAACGAAGCTCGTACATTATAATGCCGCCACAAGGCCCGGTCCAGCAGGGGGATGATGTTTGAGAACCTGACCGAGAGACTGCAGGAAGTTTTCCGGCGGCTGCAAAAGCGGGGGGTCCTGCGCGAGGCCGACGTGGACGAGGTCCTGCGGGAGATCCGGCTGGCCCTGCTGGAGGCGGACGTACATTACAAAGTCGTCAAAGATTTCATCGCCCGCGTGCGGGAACGGGCGGTAGGGGCTGAGGTCTCTAAAGCTCTCAGCCCTGCCCAGCAGGTGATCAAGATCGTCCATGAGGAGCTGATCGCCACGCTTGGGGAGCCGGGCCGGCTGGAGCTGAGGGGGCCAGCCCCATACGTCCTGATGGCCGTAGGGCTTCAGGGTTCCGGAAAGACCACGACGGTGGCGAAGCTGGCCCGTCACCTCAAAGAGACGGGTCATCTGCCGCTGATGGTCGCAGCCGACACCTACCGTCCGGCGGCGGTGACACAACTGGAGGTGCTGGGGCGGCAACTGGAGCTTCCCGTCTACAGCGAGGGGGTGCGGGCGGACCCGCCTGCTATCTGTGAGCGGGGCGTACAGGAAGCCCGCCGCCGGGGATACGACACGGTGGTGCTCGACACCGCTGGTCGCCTCCAGGTGGATGAGGAGATGATGGCGGAGCTGGAGGCCATCGTCCGGAGGGTCCGCCCCGTCGAGGTGCTCCTGGTGGCCGACGCGATGACCGGCCAGGAGGCGGTCCGCATCGCCGAGGGATTCCACAAGCGGCTCGGCCTTACCGGCCTGATCCTTACCAAGATAGACGGCGATGCCCGGGGCGGGGCCGCTATCAGTATGCGGGCGGTGACCGGCGTGCCGATCAAGTTTCTGGGCACCGGTGAGAAGGCCGATGCTCTGGAGCCCTTCCATCCCGACCGGCTGGCTTCCCGCATTCTGGGGATGGGGGACGTGCTGACCCTCATCGAGCGGGCGGAGGCGGCCTTCGACCAGGAGCAGGCCCGCCGGCTGGAGGAGAAGATCCGCCGTGCGGAGTTCGACCTGGAGGATTTCCTGGAACAACTCCGACAGGTCCGGCGGATGGGGTCCGTGGGCCAGATTCTGGAGATGCTGCCCGGGATGGGGAAGCGATCCGGAGTGGTGGCGCCGGAGGAGGCAGAGCGGCAACTGAGGCGCGTGGAGGCGATTATCCTTTCCATGACCCCCGAGGAGCGGCAGAATCCCCGTGTCCTGAACGGGAGCCGGAAGCGGCGGATCGCCCGCGGGAGCGGCACTACCGTCCAGGAGGTCAACGCCCTGCTCAACCAGTTTCGGCAGATGCAGCGGATGATGAAGCAGTTAGGGAAAGGGAAGAGGGGGCTGCCAGGGCTGGCGCGGATATTCGGGTAGCCAGTGCACACCCGCCTGTAACTGTGTAGCGCAAGATTTATCTTGCAAAAGATGAATTTGTAAAGACTCAGCTTCTATGATGTCAGGAGGCACATGCTCAAGATCAGACTTCGCAGGGTAGGGGCAAAGAAGCAACCCAGCTATCGTATCGTGGTGGCGGACTCCCGCGAGCCACGGGATGGCCGGTTCATCGAGGCGATCGGTTTTTATAACCCCCGCACCGATCCGGAGACGGTGCAGGTTCAGGAGGGCCGGGCGCTTCACTGGCTGAGCGTCGGCGCGCAGCCAACGGAAACCGCCGCCCGGCTGCTGGAGAAACAGGGAACGTTGGCGCGGTTCGCGCGGTTGAAGGCCGGAGAACCACTGGAAGCGCTGGTGGCCGAAGCGGAGGCGGACGTGAAGGCCCAACCGGCGTCGGGCATAACGAAGCGGCCAGTGCGGGCCACTGCGAAGAAGGAAGCGGAAGGGAGGGCGGCTGAGGAGCAAGCCATAGAGGCTGACTTGGCCGAAAGCCAGGGGGAGGAGGAGACCGAGGCGTAGGCCCGCCAAACCGGCGGCGAGACCCTGCCTCCCACTACGTAGCTCCGTCCGCACTACTGGTTCATCTACCACGTTAAGGGAGGGCAACGATGTCCGCTATGAAGGACCTGGTCGAGTACATCGCCAAGGCTCTGGCCGATCACCCATCGCAGGTGCACGTTTCCGAGATCGAGGGGGAAAGCTCCCTCATCCTGGAACTGCGGGTCGCTCCGGAGGATATGGGCCGGATCATCGGCCGGGAGGGGCGAACCGCCAACGCAATGCGCGCACTCGTTCGGGTGCTCGCCGCCAAGCAGGGGAAGCGAGTGACCCTCGAGATCGTCTAGGCGCTGCATGAGGGTCCCGGATAGAGCGCGTGGCGCAGATCAAGGGGGCTCAGGGCCGCCGCCTCGGCCTGCTGAGCCCCGTTTCGTGGTTGTGGGGCGTGTGATCCGGCCCCACGGGGTCCGGGGCGAGCTCCGCGTCGAAATCCTCACCGACTACCCCGAACGGCTCCCCGACCGACGGATGCTCTACCTGGGCTCGGAAGCCCGTCCCTACGCAGTGGAAGGGGTCCGCTTTCATCAGGGGGCGGTCCTGATCAAGCTGGCCGGCTGCGACGACCGAAGCGCGGCCGAACAGTTGCGCGGTCAGTGGGTCCAGATACCTATCGAAGAAGCGGTCCCCCTCGAAGAAGACGAGTACTATTACTTCCAGGTTGTGGGCGTGGAAGTCGTCACCGACAAAGGGGAGGCGCTGGGACGGGTGGTGGAGGTCCTGGATACCGGCGCCAACGATGTCTACGTCATCCATGGCCCACGGGGAGAGGTGCTGATCCCCGCTATCGAGGAGGTGGTCCGGGAGCTGGACCTGGAGGCCCGCCGAATGGTGGTCGTGATCCTGCCGGGTCTGTTGGGGGAGTAGGGGGGTCGAAGATGGCAACGGACGCACTGCGCTATTACATCGGCTTCAACCTGGTCCGGGGCATTGGCCCGGCACGGCTGCGGGCCCTCCTGGATGCCTTTGGGGATGTGGAACAGGCCTGGCATGCCCCTGCCGACGCCCTTCTTCAGGCCGGACTCGACCGGCGTTCCTTGAGGAATTTGCTGGAGGCCCGGGCCACGGTGGACCTGGAACGGGAGGTCGAGCGGGTCGCCGCCGCCGGGGTGCAGGTGCTCACATGGGAAGACCCCCGTTACCCCCGGCTTCTGCAGGAGGTTCCTGACCCGCCGCCGGTCCTCTACATCCGTGGGGAGCTGAGGCCGGATGACGAATGGGCGATAGCGGTGGTGGGCACCCGCCGGATCAGCGTCTATGGGCGGGAGGTGACCCATCGGCTGGTCACGTCCCTGGCCCAGAGCGGGATCACCATCGTCAGCGGGCTGGCACGGGGTGTTGACGGGGTGGCCCATCGGGCGGCCCTGGAGGCTGGAGGACGGACCCTCGCCGTGCTGGGCTGCGGGGTGGACCGGGTCTATCCGCCGGAACATCGGGCGCTGGCCCGCCAGATCGCCGCCCACGGGGCGCTGATCAGCGAGTACCCGCTGGGCACTCCCCCGGAGCCGGGCAACTTCCCCCCCCGCAACCGGATCATCAGCGGCCTCAGCCTGGGGGTGCTGATCACCGAGGCGGGCCGGGACAGCGGCGCGTTGATCACCGCTGACTACGCCGCCGAACAGGGGAGGGAGGTCTTCGCCGTGCCCGGTTCCATCCTGGCCGCTGGTTCCGCTGGCACCAACCGCCTCATCCAGGACGGGGCAAAGATGGTCCTGGAGCCTGCCGACATTCTGGAGGAGCTGAATCTGGCGATGGCGGCGGAGCAGGCCCGGGCGCGGGAGACCCTGCCGGTCAGCGAGACGGAGGCCGCGCTCCTTGCCCATCTGGGGGCGGAGCCGACCCACGTGGATGAGCTGGGGCTGGCTGTCGGCCTTCCCATTGCCCAGGTTACCAGCACCCTGGCGATGATGGAGCTGAAAGGGCTGGTCCGTCAGGTGGGAGGGATGAAGTACGTGGCGGCGCGGGAACAGGGGGCGGAATACAGTTGCAGGGCAGGCTGAAGCTTGTCCTACAATATCAACCGTGGAGGGCAGGAAAGATGGCTTTTTACGCTCTGATCATGGCTGGCGGTGGGGGAACCCGCCTGTGGCCGCTCAGTCGCCAGGCCAGGCCCAAACAGGCTCTCAAGCTGGTGGACGAGCGGACGATGTTCGAGCACGCTGTGGACCGCATCGCCCCGGTCTTTCAGCCAGATGAGGTCTACGTCGTCACCGGGGCAGACCACCTGGAGGAGCTGATGTTTCAGGCGCCGGAGCTACCCAGGGAGAACTTCATCGTCGAACCGGTGGGGCGGGGGACGGCCCCCGCCATTGGCCTGGGGGCGGTCCACCTCAAGCGGCGCGACCCGGAGGCGGTGATGGCTGTCCTCACCGCCGACCACTTTATCCAGGATGTGGAGCAGTTCCGACGGGTGCTCCCCGCCGCTGCCATCGTCGCCGAACGAGGCCATCTGGTGACCCTGGGGATCACCCCCGCTTTCCCCTCCACCGGCTTCGGCTACATCAAGCAGGGGGAGCAACTGGATGTGGTGGAGGGCTTCCCCGTCTTCCGCGCCGAGCGGTTCACGGAAAAACCCAGCGCTGAAACCGCCTTCCATATGGTCCAATCGGGCGAATATTCGTGGAACAGCGGGATGTTCATCTGGCGGGTGGACCGGATTATGGAGGAATTTGCCCGGCAGATGCCCGATTTCTACGCCCAGCTTGCCCAGATCGAGGCCACGCTGGGCACATCCGCCTACCAGACCACCCTCCGGCGGGTCTGGCCCGAAGTGACGCCCCAGACCATTGACTATGGGGTGATGGAAGGGGCGGAGGATGTGGTGGTGATACCGGTGGACATCGGCTGGTCGGATGTGGGGAACTGGTCGAGCATGCGGGAAATCCTGCCCGCCGATGAGGAGGGGAACGTGGTGGTCGGTGAGCACCTGGGGCTGGATACCCGTAACACGGTCGTCTTCGGTGGTCGCCGGCTGATCGCTACCATCGGCCTGGAGGGGATGGTCATCGTGGACACCGACGACGCCCTCCTGGTCTGTCCCATCGAACGGGAACAGGACGTCCGGGAGATCGTACAGCGGCTGCGGGAGATGGGAAGGAACGGAGTGCTGTAGTGGAGGAATTCCGTGAGAGTACTGGGACCTGCCGATGAAGAGCAGATTCGCCTGCTGATGCGTCTACCACCTGCTCGGCGGCTCCGTACCCTGATGGAATTGCAGGCGCTCTGGCTCGATACCGTCCGGGTCCGCCTGCGCCGTGCCTATCCGCAGTTATCCGATTTTGAACTCACCATTCTCATGTTTGAGAGATTGCAGCATGGCGGATGAGGCCCATTTTGAATTATATCTGGACATCCTTCAGCGGCCGCTTATCCATTGCCCCGGTTCTATGCCGACCCTTACCAGATGCGAGAATCTATCCGCCTGGGCATCATGTTCAACGTTATTGATACTACTGCGGGGCGCAAGGTGGACTTGATCCCCACTACGATGGAGCCAGGATACGGTTTTGCGCTGAAGCGGCGCATTCGACGTACAATACAGGTTGGAGACAGGGTGATTGGGGCATGGTTTGCGCGCCCCGAGGATATTGTGGTCGGCAAATTGATGGCATGGAACGAGGGCCGCTTGTTCAAACACGAGCAGGATATTCGGGACATTCTGGTTGTTGTACGCCTGAACGAGGAACCGGAGTGGACTTCAACTTTTGACTTTCCCTATATTGACCGCTGGGCGACCTGGTTGGGCCCCGATGTAGCGACTCTCTGGAAGCGCTTGAGAACTGCAGCGGGTGTGTAGACGCTCCCTGCCCCCTGCGCCCTGCGGCCCTTTTCTCAGGAGGCTTTTTGCGAATGACCAACCAAACCGATACTGTTCTGGAGGCCTACTGTGTGCGCTGTAAAGCGAAGCGGCCGTTGAAAGACCCCGAGCCGGTCTTCACTGCTGCGGGGCGGCCGGCTGTCCGGGGAACCTGCCCGGTCTGTGGGACGACTCTGTTCCGGATGGGAGCCACGCCAGCCCACGAGGGGGTGGACCCCCCGCCCCCGCCCAGGAAGGACGGACGTCTGGTGATCGTCGAATCCCCGGCCAAGGCCCGCACCGTGGGCCGCTTTCTGGGTAAGGGCTACATTGTTCGCGCCTCAGTGGGTCATGTGCGGGACCTGCTCCGCTCTTCGATGTCGGTGGATGTGGAGGACAACTTCAAGCCCCACTACCGGGTACCCAACGAAAAGCGGGAGGTGGTGAAAGAGCTCCAGGAAGAGGTCAGCAAGGCGGCCGAGGTCTACCTGGCCACCGACCCGGACCGGGAGGGGGAGGCGATCGCCTGGCATCTGATCGAGGCGGTCGGGATCAAACCCTCTCAGGTCCGACGCGTGGTCTTCCACGAGATCACCCGCGACGCCATCGAGGAGGCCTTCTCCCACCCGGGCAAGATCAACATGGACCTGGTGAACGCCCAGCAGGCCCGCCGCGTTCTGGACCGGCTGGTGGGTTACAGTCTGAGTCCCCTCCTCTGGCGGAAGGTGCGAAGCCGGCTCAGCGCCGGGCGGGTCCAGTCGGTGGCGGTCCGCCTGGTGGTGGAGCGGGAGCGGGAGATCCTGGGCTTCGTGCCGGAGGAGTACTGGTCCATCGAGGCGGAGCTGGCCAAGCGTAGCGCTAGTCTAGGCCCGCGCCGCACCTTTCTGGCCCGGCTTCACCGTATCCGGGGTGAGGAGGTGAACCTGAAGGATGAGCCTGCCACCCGGGCAGTGGTGGAGGAGCTGGAGCGGTCCACCTACGTGGTCTCTTCGGTCAAGAAGGGGCAACGGCGGCGAAGCCCTTCCCCGCCCTTCATCACCAGCACCATGCAGCAGGAGGCCTCCCGTCGGCTGGGCTTTACCCCTGGCCGCACGATGCGCATCGCCCAGCAGCTCTACGAGGGGGTTGATCTGGAGGGGAGCGGGCCGGTGGGCCTCATCACCTATATGCGCACCGACTCGACCAACGTGGCCGAACAGGCGCAGGCGGAGGCCCGGGCGTACATCGCACAGCGGTATGGTGAGAAGTTCATGCCCCCCAGGCCGCCCGTGTACAGGACCCGGGCGAAGGGCGCGCAGGAGGCCCACGAGGCGATCCGCCCCACCTCTGTCTTCCGCGAGCCGGAGGCGATCAGGGAGCACCTGAGCCGCGATCAGTACCGGCTCTACCGGCTCATCTGGCAGCGGTTCCTGGCCAGCCAGATGGAACCGGCGGTCTACGATACGGTCACTGTGGAGGTGGCGGCAGGACCCGATGGGATGGCGGAAGACCGTCCCTACCTGTTCCGCGCCACCGGCTCCACGCTCCGCTTCCCTGGCTTCCTGATGGTCTATGAGGAGGCCGCCGACGAGGATGCCGAGGAGGAGAAGACACAGCAGATCCCGCCGTTGAAAGTGGATGAGCTGCTGGACCTGGTGCGGTTGATTCCCGAACAGCACTTCACCCAACCGCCGCCCCGCTATACGGAGGCGACGCTGATACGGGCGCTGGAGGAGTACGGCATCGGCCGTCCCTCCACCTATGCACCTATCCTCTCCACCATCCAGCAGCGGGGGTACGTCCGCCGCGACGGGAGACGGCTGGTGCCCACGGAGACCGGCTTCCTGGTCAACGACCTCCTGGTGGAGCACTTCCCGGAGGTGATGGATTACGGGTTCACCGCCGAGATGGAGGCGCGGCTGGACGAGATCGCCTCGGGGGAGAGGAAATGGGTTCCAGTGGTGCAGGAGTTCTGGGTCCCATTCAAGCAGCGGCTGGATGCAGCCGACCAGGGGATCGAGAAAGCGGACCTGGGGCCGGAGGAGGTCGGCCGGAACTGCCCCAAGTGCGGCAGGCCCCTGATCGTCCGTTGGGGGCGGTACGGCAAGTTCATCGGCTGCAAGGGGTTCCCCGAATGCCGCTACACCGAGCCGTGGCTGGAGAAGGTGGGGGCCAGATGCCCTCAGTGCGGCGGCGACCTGGTGGAGAAGCGGACCCGCAAGGGGAGGGTCGGCTACGGCTGCGCCAACTACCCGGAGTGCGGCTTCTGGGTGTGGCAGCGGCCACTGCCCCAGCCCTGCCCGGTCTGCGGCGGCCTGCTCACCGAAGGACGGAAGGGGACGGCCCGCTGCACCAATTGCGGGGCGGAGGTGTCGGTGGAGGAGCTGCCGGAGGTGGAGATGGAGGCGGGGGGGTAGGGAGCGAGGGACAGGAGGCGGCGGGAGGTGGAGCTTTTCGTAGCCACACGGAATGCGGGTAAGATACGGGAGTATCGGGCGCTGCTGGCATCCCTCCCGGCCCGACCCCTCTTTCCACCGGACCTGGG
Organism: Anaerolineae bacterium; assembly: GCA_041082215.1. Taxonomy (GTDB): domain Bacteria; phylum Chloroflexota; class Anaerolineae; order B4-G1; family DUEL01; genus JBDOIF01. The sequence goes on along the minus strand of JBDOIF010000093.1, from coordinate 13,046 downwards.
GCTACAGGTGGAGGTGGCCGAGGACGGGGCGAGCTACGCCGAGAATGCCCGCATCAAGGCCCTGGCTTACGCTCAGGCGCTCCGGGAACGGGGGGTGCAGGCCGTCGTGCTGGCCGACGATTCCGGCCTGGAGGTGGATGCGCTGGACGGGGCTCCCGGCATCCGCTCTGCTCGCTACACCTTCGGCACCGACGCCGAGCGGTTCGCCACCCTCCTGAAGCATCTCGACGGGGTCCCCTGGGAACAGCGCACCGCCCGCTTCCGGTGTGTGCTGGCCATTGTGACCCCCGAGGGAGAGTTCCACACCACCGAGGGGGTCTGCGAGGGGGTTATCGCCACCGCGCCGGCGGGGGAGGGAGGGTTCGGCTACGACCCCGTCTTCTACCTGCCGGAGATGGGCTGTACGATGGCCGAGCTGTCCGCCGAGATGAAGAATCGGATCAGCCACCGCGCGCGGGCGGTTCAGGCAGCTCTCCCCCTGTTGCGGCGATGGGTTCAGGAAAGGTGAGCAGCGCTTAGAGAGGAGGCCCTGTGGAAGAGAAGCTTCGCCCTCCTTCCCCAATGGAGTTCGGCTCGATGCCTCTGGACCCCGTCTACGGGTGGGGGGTGGTTTTTGAGCCGGTGGAGACGTTGATCGAAGAGACGGCCGCTTACATCGAGCAGTTGGCCAGAGAGGTGTACGAGCGCGGGGAGGAGTTCAGCGATCAGGAGCTGGAGGCGCGGTTTTTCACTTTCTGGGAGCGGCTGGTTGCGGAGGGAAAGTTGAGGCGATTGCCGGACCGCCCACCGGAGTTCGGGCGGGCGATCCTGGGTCCCCGCCGCTGGCTCCGTGCCCAGCGCATCCGCATCCGGCGGCTGGTAGAACATTGGAAAAACGTGTAGGGGCCGACTGCGTCGGCCCCTGTGTCGGCCCCTGCGTCGGCCCCTGTGTCGGCCCCTGCGTCGGCCCCCCAGTCAGCCTGCGAGACACAGGCCTGGCGGCCTGTGTTACGCGGGCGGGTAATTGCCGTTATTTGGTAACTACCTACCTGGTGATAGTTTGGGCCCTCACTCCTCTCCCTACCTCCTCCCCGGAGGTGCCCGCTGTAGGCGGGCGGGGGTGGGGTGAGGGCCAGGCGGAGCGATTAACCCACGGGGTAGGCAGTTACGTTATTTGGCGTAATCCACCGCGCGGGTCTCGCGGATCACCGTCACCTTGATCTGCCCCGGGTACTCCATCCCCTCCTCGATCTTGCGGGCGATGTCGCGGGATAGCTGGATCGCTCCCAGGTCGTCCATCTCTTCCGGCTTGACAATGATGCGGATCTCTCGTCCGGCCTGGATGGCATAGGATTCGGAGACGCCTGGGAAGGAAGCGGCCAGCTCCTCCAGTGCCCGGATCCGCTTGATATAGTGTTCCAGGCTTTCCCGCCGGGCGCCGGGCCGGGCGCCGGAGATGGCATCCGCTGCCTCCACGATAATGGCCTCGATGGTCTGCGGCTCCAGCTCGTGGTGGTGAGCTTCCACGCAATGGACCACCTCCTCCGGCACGCCGTACCGTCGGCAGAGGTCGGCCCCTATAAGGGAATGGGTGCCCTCCACCTCGAAGTCCACCGCCTTGCCGATGTCGTGGAGGAGGCCGCCCAGCCGGGCCACCTCGACGTTAGCTCCCAGCTCGGCGGCGATCAGAGCGGCCAGCTTGGCCGTCTCTACAGCGTGGGCATGCTGGTTCTGTCCGTAGCTGGTGCGGAAGCGGAGCCGGCCCAGCAGTTTGACCAGTTCGGGATGAAGGCTGGGCACGCCGGCCTCGTAGATCGCCCGTTCGCCCTCCTCCCGGATCATCTGTTCCACTTCTTTGCGGGTATCCGCCACCACCTTTTCGATGCGGCCGGGGTGGATGCGGCCGTCGGTGATCAGCCGTTCCATCGCCCGTCGGGCGACCTCGCGCCGCACAGGATCGAAGCAGGAGATGGTGATCGCCTCGGGGGTATCGTCCACCACCACATCTACTCCTGCTATCTGTTCGAAGGTGCGGATGTTCCGTCCGCCCCGTCCGATGATGCGCCCCTTCATCTCATCGGAGGGCAGATCAACCGACGAGACGGTTAATTCTGCTACCTGCTCGCTGGCGATGCGCTGGATCACAGTGGTGAGGATCGCCCGTGCCCGTCGTTCCCCCTCTTCCTTTGCCTCCTGCTCGATCTCGCGGATGATCCGGGCCATATCCTGCCGGGCGCTGTCCTCCACCGCAGCCAGCAGCTCCTGTCGGGCCTCCTCGCGGGTCATCTGGGCGACCTGCTCCAGGGCCTTCACCCGCTCCTCCTGAAGTTGCTCCACCCAGTTCCGCTGTCGGTCGAGGGCGCTCTGTCGCTTGTTCAGAGCCTGTTCCCGCTTGTCCAGCGTCTCCTGTCGCTGGTCGAGCCTCTCCCGCCGTCGCTGGAGCTGCTCTTCTTCGCGCCGCAGGTTCTCCCTCCAGCGCGTGACCTCAGCCTGAGCCTCGTTGCGGAGCTGCAGGGCCTCGTCCTTTGCCGCCAGGACGGTGTTCTTTGCCTCGTTCTCCGCCTCCTCCAGAATACGCTGGGCTTCCGCCTGGGCCTTCTGGATGTGGCTCTGTGCGCTGAAGTGGAATAAGAAATATCCCAGGGCCAGACCCGCGGCCAGGGCTAAAATTGCCCCTAAAATGACTGTCCAGATCGGCATCATTTTCCATTTTCCTCCCAAGGCTCCCCGGGGTCGTGGGTGGTCAGCGCCTGTTCGACCAGGGACTCGATCACGCCGTAGGGAAATCCCCGGCGACGGAGGTAGTCGCTGAGCCTGCGGCGGAAGGTGGGGGGGTCGAGACGGCGGAGCTGGCGGACCGCCGTTTCGGCGGCGCGGGCTGCAGCTTCCTCCTCATCGTATTCTGCCAGGACCTCCTCGATGACCTGGTCATCCACCCCTTTTTGTCGAAGCTCCTGCCGCAGGACGGCCGCGCCCCGGGGGTTGAACTGGAGTCGGTTTTCCACCCAGTAGCGGGCAAACGCCCGGTCATCCAGCAGGCCGACCCGTTCCAGCCGGATCAGCGCTTCCTGGGTAGTGTTCTGTTCGTACCCTTTTTCCGATAGCCGGCGACGCACTTCCGAACGGCTACGAGGACGGTAGGAGAGCAGGCCGAGCGCCCGTTCGGCGGCCCGTTCCACTGCATCTCGCTCCTGCAGGCGGACGATCTCCTCATCGGAGAGGAGCTGGCCGACCTTGAGTCGTGCGGCCTCGATCGCTGCCAATCCGAAGGCGAAGCGGCCGTCCAGGTAGACGTTGACCCGTTGTCGGTTCCTTTTTTGCACCTTCAGGGCCGTGATCCGCCCACCCATCTGCAACTCCACGTTGTACAAAAAGAGACGCCGTGGCTGAACCGCCACGGCGTACAGTCACATCTCGCCCCCGGTCGGGAACGGCACTGGCCCCTTTGCTTCCCGGCACAGGTCGGCCAGGCTTTCTGGACAAACCATCCGGCTAAGCCGGCTCAAAGGCCCCGCCCTGTTTCAGGGCGTCTGTTCGCTACACTGACCAGCAGGTGGCGAACCGGTGTGACGAACGTCGTGGCAGTTGATTGGCCGTCCCTGAACCCGCGTCGCGAAGGCCGGAAAGACGGATCAGGCCGGTTCGACATCTTCGGTGGGGAGGGGGGGAGGGACCTCGAAGGCCTTTTCGCGGATAAGGGCCTCGATGTCGGCCATCACCTCCGGGTGGTCGCGGAGGTAAACCTTAGCGTTCTCCCGTCCCTGGGCTATGTTTTCTCCCCTGTAGCTGAAATAAGATCCCCGTTTTTCGATCAGGCCGTACTCCACTGCCAGGTCGAGGACGTCCCCTTCCCGGCTGATGCCCTGGCCGTAGATGATGTCGAACTCCGCCACCCGGAAGGGGGGGGCGACTTTGTTCTTCGTCACCCGCACGCGGGTGCGGCTGCCGATCACCTCGCCCTTCTCCTTGATGGTAGTCACCCGGCGGACGTCGAGGCGGACGGAGGCGTAGAATTTGAGCGCCCGGCCTCCGGTGGTGGTCTCCGGGCTGCCGAAGATCACCCCGATCTTTTCCCTGAGCTGGTTGGTGAAGATCATAGCCGTGTTGGATTGCTTGATGGCTCCGGAGAGTTTACGGAGCGCCTGGCTCATCAGGCGGGCCTGGAGGCCGGGGTGGGAATCCCCCATCTCCCCCTCGATCTCCGCGCGGGGAACGAGGGCAGCGACAGAGTCAATGACGACGACGTCAACGGCTCCGCTGCGGACGAGGGTTTCGGCGATCTCAAGGGCCTGTTCCCCGGTGTCGGGCTGGGCGATGTAGAGGTTTTCGACATCTACGCCGCAGGCGGCGGCATAGGTCGGGTCGAGGGCGTGCTCCATATCTATATAGGCGGCAACGCCCCCCCGCTTCTGGGCCTCAGCGACGATATGCTGGGCAAGGGTGGTCTTGCCCGCCCCATCGGGGCCGTAAATCTCCGTGACGCGGCCCCGGGGGATGCCACCGACGCCGAGAGCGATATCCAGGGAGAGGGAGCCGGTGGGGATGGCCTCCACCGTAAGGTGGGTGGCCTCTCCCAACCGCATCACCGCCCCTTCCCCAAACCGTTTCGTCAGCGCCGCCAGCGCCGCCTCTAATGCCTTCTTACGTCCTTCCTGGGCTGCCATGGATACTGCGTTGACCTCCTTGGCGGGTTCTGGTTTCTATATATTAAGTGTACTACAAAAAGGTAGAAAGGGCAAGTAGGATAACCTGTGAGGTGTATTTCAGTTTGGGGGCAAGATGTCCCTGGCCCGGGCCGGACCTGGGGAAACACGAATGGCGCAAGTGGAAACGAATACCGCGAATGGAGCAGGTATCCCTCCTGTTCGCTGTATTCGGGCCATTCGTGGGATTCGCGATCCACCGGCGAGCGAGAGGACCACTCGCCCCGAAATTGAAATACGCCCAACCTGTGCGAGTTGTCCCACTCTATGGTATACTTATTCCAGGGAGGCTGAAGGTGGTTGACCTGTTGTGGCTCGTCGAGCGCATCACCTGGACCGACCTGCTGGACATCCTGCTGGTCGCTTCGATCTTCTTCGCTATCCTCTACCTGGTGCGGGGAACCCGGGCAGTCCCTCTGCTGCGGGGGATCATCCTGCTGATTATCTTTCTGGCCATCCTGGAGAGCGCGTTCCAGCTCCGGGCGTTCGGCTGGCTGGTGGAGCGCGCCCTCCCTGCTTTCCTGGTGGCGATACCGGTCATCTTCCAGCCGGAGCTGCGCCGGGCGCTGGAGCGGCTGGGTCGGGCTGGCTCCCTCCTCAGCCGGCCCACCGGACAGCGTGCCTCCCTGGAGCAGACCCTATCCACCGTTGTGGAGGCCTGCCGGCTCCTCTCCCAGCGCCGCATCGGGGCGCTCATCGTCCTGGAACGGGAGACCGGCCTCCAGGAATACGCCGAGACAGGGGTGAGGCTGGATGCGGAGACCTCCCAGGAACTCCTCGTTACCATCTTCGACCCCCATACGGCCCTCCACGACGGGGCGGTTATCCTGCGTAACGGGCGGATCCTGGCCGCTGCCTGCGTCCTCCCCCTTTCCACCGCGTTCCTCGATGACCGACGGCTGGGGCTGCGTCACCGGGCTGCGCTGGGCATCACCGAGGAGACCGATGCCATCGGCGTCGTCGTCTCTGAGGAGCGGGGGGCTATATCGGTCACCCACAACGGCCGCATCATCCGCGACCTGAACCCTGAACGGCTGGAACGGGTGCTTCTGGCCTTTCATCAGCCTGTGCTGGAGTCCTTCTGGCCCTCCTGGTTGCAACGCTGGCTGGCCCGCTTCGGAGGGATGAGATGAGGCGCGCATTCCGGTGGCTGATCGGCAATCTGGGATTGCTCCTCCTCTCTCTGATCCTGGCCTTGCTGGTCTGGCTGGCGGCTGTGGAACAGGGAAACCCCACCATCGAGCGGCGATACTCCTCCCCTGTCCCCGTCCGCCTTTCGGCTCCGCCGGAGGGGATGGTCGCCTACGGGCAGACGAACGCCCAGGTTCAGGTCACCCTCCGCGCCCCCGAGTCGGTCTGGCAGGACCTCCAGCCTGAGCAGATCCACGCCGTCGCTGACATCAGCCATCTCGGACCGGGTTCCCATCAGGTTCCCGTCCAGGTGGAAGTGGACCGACGCCCGGTGATGGTGCGGGAGGTGGACCCGGAGACGATTCTGATCCACCTGGAACTGGCGGAGGTCATTTCCGTGCCGGTCCGTGTGCGTCTGGAGGGGGACGTCGCGCTGGGGTATATAGCCCGACAGCCCGAAGTCATCCCCTCCATCGTCGTTGTCAGCGGGCCGGCCTCGCTGGTCACCCGGGTGGTCGAGGCGGTGGCCGTTGTCTCCGTGGACGGGGCACGGGCCGACATCCAGGAGGAGTTCGTCCTCCAACCCTTCGATGAGGAGGGACAGCCTGTTCCCTACGTCTCCCTCATCCCCGGCCAGGCTACGGTCTATGTGCCGGTCGAGCAGCTCAGCGGCTTCCGCGACCTGGCCGTCACCGCGCTCCTGGAAGGGCAGGTGGCCCCCGGCTACCGCATTTCCGGGATCACCGTGAACCCGCCGGTGGTGACGGCATACGGTCCGCCGGACCTCATCGCCCAGATTCCGGGCTATCTGGAGACAAAGCCGCTGAATCTGGAGGGGGCGCAGGGGGATGTGGAGATGCGGCTACCCATCCTGGTCCCGGAAGGGGTTTCCCTGTTGATGGAGGAACCGGTCGTCGCTGTGCGGGTTTTCGTCGAGCCGCTGGTGGGGAGCCTGACGGTAGAACGGCCAGTGGAGGTTCAGGGGCTCGCCCAGCCGGGCATAACCGCCACCGTCGCGCCGATGACCGTACAGGTCATCCTCAGCGGGCCGCTGCCGGTGCTGGACCAGCTCAAGGATGAGGACGTGCGGGTGATCGTTGACCTGTTTGGCCTGAACCCCGGCAGCCACTCCGTCGAGCCGAAGGTGGTGGCGGTGCCGGCAGGGGTGACGGCCCAGTCGGTTCTCCCCTCCACCATTCAGGTAGAGGTCCGGGTGGAACCGACGCCAACTCCCAGGAGGTCTCCATGAAACGGCCGATCGTCGCGCTGGTGGGGCGTCCCAATGTGGGGAAGTCCACGCTCTTCAACCGGCTGGTGGGCCAGCGGATCGCGGTGGTGGACGAGCGGCCGGGGACGACCCGCGACCGGTTGCAGGCTCCCTGCGAATGGAACGAAGTCCTTTTTACCGTGGTGGACACCGGCGGCATCGAGGTGTTGCCGGAGAAAGTGGCGGCGGGCATCCGTCCGGGGCCGGAGCAGCCGCTGACGGAGGACTCCGCGGCCTTTATCCCCCTCATCCGCGCCCAGGCGGAGCTGGCCATCGGCGAGGCGGATGCGGTCATCTTCCTCACCGATGCCACAGCGGGGCTGACCCCCGCCGATATGGAGGTGGCGGATATCCTCCGTCGCTCCCAGAAGCCGGTCTTTGTCGCAGCCAACAAGGCGGAAAGCCCCCGCATGCGTGAGGCGTCGGTGGAGTTCTACGCCCTGGGGCTGGGGGAGGTCTACCCCATTTCTGCCCTCCACGGGCAGGGGGTGGCGGACCTGCTGGACCGGGTTGTGGAGGCGTTGCCGACGTGGGCGGGGGAGCCGGAGGACGAGTCGGTGAAGCTGGCCATCGTCGGCCGGCCGAATGTGGGCAAGTCCTCCCTGCTGAACCGGCTGCTGGGGGAGGAACGGGCCATCGTCAGCCCGGTTCCCGGCACCACGCGGGACGCCATAGATACGCGGATGGAGTGGGAGGGGGTCCCCATCACGCTGATCGACACTGCCGGGATTCGACGCCGGGGGAAGGTGCAGCCGGGCGTGGAGCGGTACTCCGTCCTCCGGGCGCTACGGGCCATCCAGCGGGCCGATGTGGCCCTTCTCCTGATTGATGCCACCGATGGGGTCACCGCGCAGGATGCCCACGTGGCCTCGTTTATCCTTGACGAATGGTGTGGGGTAGTGGTGCTGGTCAACAAATGGGACGCGGTCGAGAAGGAGACCCACACCATGCAGGAGTATACCCGGCATGTCCGGCAGGCACTGAAGTTCCTGGACTATGTGCCGGTCCTCTTTATTTCAGCGCTGACCGGACAGCGGGTGAACCGGGTCATCCCGGAGGCGCTTGCGGTGCATCAGGCCCGGCAGTACCGTATACCTACGGGGGAGCTGAACCGCATCATCCGGGATGCAGTAGCCCGTCAGGCGCCGCCCAGCAAGCGGGGGAAGCGGCTGAAAATCTACTACGTCAGCCAGCCGGAGATAACCCCGCCCACGTTTGTCTTTCATGTCAACGACCCGGACCTGGTCCACTTTTCCTACGAGCGGTATCTGGAGAACCGGATCCGGGAGGCCTACCCCTTTACCGGAACCCCGTTGCGGCTCATCTTCCGTCCGCGAACGCAGCGAAGGTAATTTTTATCTAAAAAGAAACCACCTGGCGATCTCCATCCCCCAGATCATCGTCACCCAGCCTCCGAGGATGAGGAAGGGGCCGTAGGGGATGGGGTCGCGCATGGAACGGAGCCGAAGGAGGAGCAGCGTCACGCTGATCAGTCCTCCGCTGAGGATGGCCAGGACCAGCGCTTCGATGACGAAGGGAAAGCCGGTCACCATCCCCACGAAGGCGGCCAGCTTGACATCCCCGCCGCCCAGCGCCCCCGGCCCCACCAGCAGGTTGCCCAGCAGGGCGGCGATAAGGAAGAAGATGTAGCCCACCAGCCCTCCCAGGAGCGCGCTCCACCAGGTGACGTGGCCGGTGAAGAAGGAGCCGACGAGGGCGAGCGCCATCCCCGGCAGGGTGACGACGTTGAGGATCAGCCGGCGCTCCAGGTCGGTGACCGCCGCCAGGGCGAAGACGGCGGTATAGGCGGCGAAGAAGCCGAAGCGGGCCGTCGGGCCGTACCGCAGGAAGAGGAAGCCGAAGAGGAAAGCGAGGGCCAGCTCGACCAGCGGATAGCGGACAGGGATCGGTGCCGAGCAGTAGGGGCATCGCGTCCGGCCCAGGGCGTAGGCCGGGAGGCTCACCCAGTGGTACCAGGGCCGGAGCCGACCGCAATAGGGGCAACGGGGATAACGCGGAGGGTGACGGGCCGGCAGATCGGTCCCCAGCCGGTTGACGATCGCTCCCACCGCCAGCCCTGTCAGAACAACCAGCACCAGCCCCACGGTTCTACCCCTGATCGGAGGGCAGTTCTTTTTCTTCCGCCCGTTTCTTCAGCAAGGCCTGGGCACGCCGGGCGTAGATCGAGCCAGGGAAAGCGTCAATCGCTTCATGCAGGTGTTTGTTGGACTTCTGGTTATCCCCCTGACAGCGGTAAGCGATCCCCAGATTGTAGTGGGTTGCAGCGGCGTGCTTTGGGGATAGCCCTGAGATCTCCAGCACCCCCTCGAGGAGGGGGATGGCCTCAGAGATGCGGTTCTGGAGGATCAGCGCCGCCCCGTGGTTCATCGCGATGACCCGTCGAGCAGGCTCATCCGGCCAGAGGCGGCTGGCCAGGCCGTAGACCCGTTCCGCCAGCTCGAAGCGGCCCGACCGCGCGATCAGGTTCGCCAGGTCCACCAGCAGAGGGGATCGCATGGTCAGAAAATACAGGAGCAGGACGAAGAGGACGGGGTCCAGCCGCAGCACGCCCAGGAACGAAAGGGCCGCGGCCAGCGCCGTCAGCACCACGGCCTCTAGGATGAACTGGAGGGAAAAGGCGTCCTTGCGCATCCAGGCCAGGAGGCGAAAGATCAGAGCGTAGGCCAGCCCAACCAGCAGGATAAGGAACTCGTGCCGCATTCTCTCCTCCAGGGAAAAAACACCCCCACCAGCGGCCCGGCCAGCGGGGGTGTCCTCTTTTACCCTCCTTGTGCTAGACGAACAACCGCTGGGCCGTTCGCTCCAGCATCTCCACGCCCTTCACCTCGGTCTCGAACAGGGGGACCAGCGCCCGCACGTCGGGGAAGAGCTGCCAGATCTGCTCCATGTACTCCGCCTGCATCGCGATCCGGTTGCGGACGAACTCCGGGGTATCCTCCCCCACTGCCTCCGGGTCAATCAGCATATTCACCACCACTCCGCCTACCGGTATGCCGAATTCGTTGAACCAGTTGATGAAACGGCGGATGACGGCGATGGGGAGCGCCTCGGGCAGGGTGACAAAGAAGAAAGCAGTCTTGGCCTTGTCGGTCAGGAGCTCCTTGGCATGCTGCATCCGATCCCGGAACTGAAGGAGATACTCCATCAGCGGATCCTTTTCCTGCTTCTTCTTGCTGTAGGAGAGGAGCTCCCGCAGGGTCATCGCCTCCTGGCGGCTCTGGACCATTTTGTTGACCCACATCGAGTAGACGCTGGACATTCCCAGCAGTCGGCGGGCGTTGGCGGTGGGGGCGGTATCGAAGACGTAGGTCTCGTAAGCGTCCTCGAACATGATGTCTATCATGTTCTCGAACATAGCCGATTCCTCAAAGGCAGGGTTCATGGTGGCCGACTCGACGAATTCGTCCGCCTTTGTCTTGATGTCGGCATACCTGAGGAACCACTCGATCTTTTCCCGAATCTCCCGTTTCGACTTCTCGATGGTGTCCCGGGTGTCGATCTCGTAGGCCCAGAGGTTGGGCACTCCCTGCACCGGCGTCGGCTTGCCGAAGACGTCCTGCCCCAGCAGGCCGGTGAGGGAGTGGACGGGGTTGGTGGAGGCCAGGAGGGTCCGTTTCCCCTGCCGGGCAAACCACAGGGCTGCCGCCCCGGCCATCACAGTCTTCCCCACGCCCCCCTTGCCGCCGAAGAAGGAATACTTGAGGCCGGGGTGCTCCTCCACGAACTGGATCATTGTTTTCTGGATCATGCCGCACCTCCGAACATCGCCTCCGCCATCCGTTCGATCATCTCCAGCCCGGTCACGTCCCGCTCGAACTCCGGGATGTAGGCCAGCACCTGCCCCCCAAAGAGGCGATCGATCTCGGCCAGGTACTTCTTTTGCATCTGGATGCGGTGACGCAGGTACTCCGGGATGTTCTGCTGCTCCAGTTCTGCCGGGAGCACCCGGTTGACGATGTAGCCGGAGATCGGCACGTGGAACTTGGCAAACAGCCCTGCCGCCTTCTGCGTATCCACCAGGATCATCTCCTCGGGCACAACGACGAAAAAGAAGGCGGTCCTTTCGCGGTCGGTGAGGATGCCGGAGGAGGTGCTGATCCGGTAGCGGATGTCCTGCAATTCGGCCAGGATTTTGTCCTCTTCCAGTTCGTCCTCCCGTCGGAGGAGCGAGGCTACCTGAGCGTACTCCTCCATTTCCTCCCGCAGCTTGGTGATCTTCTGGATCCACTGGTCGTAGACGCTGGCCATGCTCAGGTAGTAGAGGGCATGGCCCAGAGGGACCAGGTCGTAGATGTAGTAGTCGTAGTCGCCGCCGACGATGATGTCCACCACCTGGTCGAAGATGGCGCTTTCCTCCATTGCCGGCTCGGCGGCGGCGGCCTGGATGTAGTCTTCGATCTCGTCGGGCACCTTTTCCAGGCCGTACATTTTCAGGATTTTCTGCCGGATCTCTTCCTGGTACTCCCGGATGCGGCGATCGGCGTCAATTTCCTGAGCAAAGAGGTTGGGCACGATTTCCACCGCCCCCTTGCCGAAGATATCCTGCTGGAAGATATCGGAGAGGGACGCCTGGGGGTCCACGGAGAAGACCAGGACCTTATGCCCCTGCCTGGCCAGCCAGTAGGCGGTGGCCGCGGAGAAGGTGGTCTTCCCCAACCCTCCCTTGCCGCCAAACATGATGTAGCGACGTTCTGGGTGCTCTTGGAAAACGCGTGCTAGGGACAATTCGACCTCCTGGTTGCTGGTTGCTGGTTGCTGGTTTACGCCAGCGCATCCGTCAGGTCCCGCTCCCGAAGCATGCGCCGCTTCCAGGTGCTGATCTGGGGAACGACGTAGGGCAACAGGCGCAGGGAGTAGTATGGAGGCAGGATGGGGATCCCCAGCAGGTCTCCCATTGTGATCAGGATGAAGAGATGCTCCATACTACCCCGTGTCTTCAGGGCGAAGCGGGCCATATCGTGCCCTGCCATCCCGTAGAGGATGCTCTTGGCGGCATCGAGGAATCCTCCCTTTTTCTTTTCGTCTTTTTCTTTCTTTTCAGCCATCTTCCCTCCATGATTTGAAGAAACTCAACTCTCTAGCCGATTTCCTGATCGAACAGGTCCGTCCAGTCTTGCTCTCGAAGGAGGCTACGTCGCCAGACCTCCAGCCGGGGGACGGCGTAGGGCAGGAGGCGCAGCGCATAGTAAGGGGGCAGAATGGGGATTCCAAGGAGCTCGCCGAAGACAATCACGGTGAAGATCCGCTCCACTTCCCCCCGTGCCTTCTCGAACTCGCGCACCCATTCGTAGACGGTCATCCCGTAGAGGATGTCCCGCAGGGTGCGCCCCAGCTCCCGCAACCGATGGCCTGTCTGCATCCAGTAGGTCCGGCGAGTCACTTTTGTGTTGCCCGCGCCTCATCCAGCGCCTGTTCCACAGCCTCCCGGTCCCAGCCCACCGCCCGTCGTCGTCCCTCTACGATGAAGGCGGGGTAGCGACGGACGCCGTAGCGCAAGCACTTCCACACACCTTCCGGCGATTGGGGGTCAATCACCCGTACCTGGAGGGTTGGCCCCCACCGGGATGTCCACTCATCCGTCCAGGAGAGCAGCCGGCCGAAGTCCTCCAGGATGTCGGCCGGATATTCTCCTGCCATTTCCTGGCGCGCTGCTGCTCCCACCGCAGCGTCCATCCACTGCTCGCAGTGCATACAATAGCGAAAGGTCGTCGGGATATGAGCGATGACCTCCAGACGGATCTTTCCCTCCGACCGGTTTGTGTTTGCCATCGGGCTCCCTCACAGGGACGGGACGGGCCGGCCCGGCGGCCCGTCCCATCCCTCACCGCTTTGTGCTCCTGTGCGGGCCAGGCCTACCGGCTGGCTGCTTTAGCCCGCAGCTCCGCCTGATACCGGCGGATCGAGCCTACAGCGTCCCAGACCAGGATGACCGCCAGCACCACCAG
>JBDOIF010000025.1:0-33119 GCA_041082215.1 Anaerolineae bacterium | reverse complement strand
AGACGGGTCGGCCCCGCTGGGCGGTCGGCCTGAGCGGGCTTCTTCTGGCGATGCTCGTCCACGGCCTCCACAACACGGCGGTGCGGCACGCGCTGGGGCTGAGTCCCCTCACCGTAGTGGGGACCCTGGCCGGCGTTCTGGCGATGGCGGGTGTGGTGGTCTGGGTGCTGGCCCGCCAGCATCGCATCCTGGTAACTGAGTTGAGGGGGGAAGTGCCGGAACCCCTCTACCGTCAGATGACGGCCCCCGGCGGGCGGGGGCGGGCTCGGTGGCAGGCGCTGCGGAGCGGAGGGATCGCGGGGCTACGCCGCGTGCGGCAGATACACCAGCTCTGTGCCGAGCTGGCCTTCAAGAAACATCAGGCCCGTCGCCATCCCGAGGAGCCGGACCTGGCGACCGAGGTGGCGCGGTTGCGGCGGGAGCTGGGGGAGTCAGCAGGATCACCCATCCTTCGTCAAGCCGGACCCTTCCCTGGCGGCGGAGGCGGGCCAGCGCGCGGTTGACGCTCTCCCGGCTTGTGCCGATGAGGGAAGCCAGTTCCTGCTGAGTCAGCGGGAGCGCGATCTGCACACCCCCCGCCACCGACCGGCCGGCCCACTGGGCCAGTTGTTCCAGGCTGCGCATCAAACGCTCCGCCACGGTAAGGGAAGCCAGCCCCTCCGCCTCGGCAGTGGCGTGCCGTAATCGGGCGCTGAGGGATTGGAGCAGCCGGAGGGCGAGGGTGGAGTCTTCCCGCACAGCCCGAAGCAGTGCGTCCCGGTGTAGCTCCAGCGCCTCGGTCTCCTCCAGCGCCTCCACGCTGGCCGAGCGGGGCAGGTCCTCAAAGACGGCCATCTCCCCCACGATCTCCCCTGGCCCGAGGATGCGCACCGATAGCTCCCGTCCGTCCTCAGTGGCGACGAACACCCGCACCCGGCCGCGGGCGATGATATGGCAGGTCGCGCCCGCCTCCCCCTGGCGGAAGAGGAGAGCGCCGGCCGGGAAGAGGCGGAAGCGGGATTCGGCGGCCAGGCGGGCCAGTGCCCCCTCTTTCACTCCCTGAAAGAGGGGGAGCGATTGAAGAAAAAGCTCGGCATCCATCGGCTTCCTCTGACCGTTCCTATTGTAACCTGCCCTGCCCCTCCCGTCAATCCGCCCCCTGTTTCGAGGCGTGTTTCAGTCTGGGGGCGAGATGCCCCTGGTCCGGGCCGGACCTGGGGAAACACGAATGGCGCGAATGGAAACGAATACCGCGAATGGGGCAGGGATCCCTCCTGTTCGCGGCATTCGGGCCATTCGTGGGATTCGCGATCCACCGGCGAGCGAGAGGACCCCTCGCCCCGAAGTTGAAATACGCTCCCTGTTTTGGGTTTCACTATAGGGACACAGAGAACACGGATGCATCTTCCGCGTCCCGACGGTCAACTTACATTTAGAACAGGCGGAGGGTCAGCCCGACGGCCAGCGCCAGGAGGATGCTGAGAGCAGTTTCGGCCACGCGGCCGGCTACCGTTGCACAGGCGTATGATCCCTGCTCCCCTGTGCGGTAAGAGGCCAGGTATCGAGGCAGGATCGCCAGGGGAACCAGATAGACGTGGCCCAGGAGCACTCCGCTGGCGATCAGGAGCCGCTCCACCATTGGGCCATACTTCTCCCCTTCCCCCAGGGGGGGGGCGGCCTGCCCCCCTCCCAGCGCCCGCACCGTCAGCCGGAGGAAAACCCAGGCTGGCTGGGCCAGAAGGAGGTAGCCAATCGCTACAGCCAGCCAGCGGCGGGCAACCGGGCTGTTCGCCGCCGGGGTCTGCCCACCTCCAGCAAGCTGGCCGGCCCAGGCCACCACCAACAGGATCGTCCCTAAATGGGCGGCCTGGTCTGCCAGGAACCATACCCACTCCCGGAAAGGATCCGTCGTCTGCAGGAAGCGGGCCCGGAAGAGGTCAACCCCGGTGTGGATGGCGCCGATCAGCAACGCAAAGGGCCACCAGGAGGGAGCCACCAACACCACGCCTGCCAGGGTGACAGCGGCGACGATCCCGCCGTGGGCCAGCACCCCCACTACCGAACGGGCCTTCCAGCGGGCGATCGCGTCCCACTGAAGGGCATAATCCCCGATCAGATGAGCCAGCAGCATCCAGTACGTCATCTCCCAAACCTGTTCTTCTCTGAACTAACCTTAAGTATACCTTCCACACCTCCTCCCGCCAATGACGGGCGTCACAGGGCTGCCCCGAAGGTAAGCAAAGTTAGAATACGGTTAGAATTAATTTTGCTTTTAATCTTGCAGAAAGTGGTAAGGTGAGTTATAATGGGCTTGAAGAAAGGCGGATTGATGGGAAGGAGTTCGGGTAGGATGAAAAAGTTACGATCTCTCCTGATGGTTGGCGTTGTCGGCTGGCTGATCGTATCGGTTCCCCTCGCCCTCGCGGCTGGAGAGACCGGCACGTTCACTGGCCTGGGGCCATACAGCCAGATCCGGGGCACGCTCGACGGGAGCACTGCTACCTATACAGGCGGCACGATGAAGTTCCAGATCACAGGCGGAGCCCTGGTCGCCAGCTTCTGTACCGACCTGCGCCATCATGTCAGGTCAGGGGACACGTTCATCACCAGCGATGAGGTGATGGCCTGTGAGATCCGCTGGCTCCTCCTCCACTACCCACCCCGTCTGAGCGGATACACCCCCTGGCCGGACCGGCCCGATGCGCTGAGCAACATCGGACAGGAGATGGCCGCCCGCCAGGCGGCGGTCTGGCATTTCTCCGACGGCTTTGACCCCGATGCTTCGACCACCGTCGGCGCCCGCGCCTGGCAGATCATCAACGCCGTCCCCCAGGACCCCTGCACTGCTGACCAGCCCGCGCTCTCCATCACTCCTGCCAGCGCCGTCAATCCGGTCAACGCCACCCAGCTCTTCACCGTGACGGTGACCCGGGGCGGCGAACCGGTGAGCGGCCAGGAGGTCACACTGGAGGCCAACCTGGGCGCTCCTGTCCCCTCCACCGTCACCACCGACGAGAACGGTCAGGCTACCTTCACCCTCACTTACGACACCCCCGACGTCACCTCCAACATCACCGCCACTGCCCAGATGCTCCTGCCGGTGGGCACTGTCTTTGTGGGCACCGAGGCCAACAAGCAGAAGCTGGTCCTTGGGCAGCAGACTCTCGGCCCTGTACAGGCCTACGCCATCGCTAGCTGGACCGGCACCGGGAGCGTCTCCAGCCTCAGTTTCGACGATTACAACATGAACGGGGCCTATGACGCGGGCGAGCCTCTGCTGGAGGGATGGACGGTCCGACTGTACCGGCAGGTCGGCTTGTCCTGGGTGCTCCACGCCACCCGGACCACCGACGGCTCCGGCACTGCCCGGTTCACCGGCCTGAGCGCCGGCACCTACCGCATCGAACAGGCCCTTCTCTCCGGCTGGTATGCCACCACGCCACTGGATGTGGAGTTCACCCTCGGCGCCAACGAGAGCCGCTCCTTCCATTTCGGCCAGATCAAGCTGCCGGTGATCGTCGGCCACGTCTTCCAGGACAGCGACCGGGACGGCTCACCCGACGCCGGGGAGCCTCCCCTGAGCGGTTGGGAGCTCCAGCTCTACCGGGAGGATGGCTCCATTGTCGTCGGTATGCAAGGGACCACCGGCGAGGACGGCACCGTCGTCTTCAGCTCCCACCCCGACCGGAACCCACCCGACATCCAGCCCGGCGGCTATTTCGTTCAGGAGGTCCTCCAGCAGGGCTGGTACGCCACCACCGGCATCTCCCAGGCGGTCACCGTCGGCTCCGGCGGCATCGGCCACGCCTGGCTGGGCAACATCCACCCCGCGCCCTCACTGGCCCTGGATAAGAGCGGCCCCGCGATGGCCCACGAGGGGGACAACCTCACCTTCCTCTACACCGTCACCAACACCGGCAACGTCCCCCTCGATGGGGTCGCAGTGAGCGATCCCCAACTGGGTGGGCAGGTCTGCCTCCTCGGCACCCTGGAGCCGGGAGAGACCCGAAACTGCGAGGCGACCTATCGGGTCCCGGCGGGGCTTGCCGACGTGGTGGAAAGCACCGCCTCCGCCTCCGGCACCGAACCCTACCTGGGGGGTGAGGCCCACGCAGAAGACACCCACACCCTGGCGATCCTTCGGCCCGGCCTGGAGCTTTCCGCCACCGGCCCTGCGATGGCCCACGAGGGGGATACGGTCGCCTACCAGCTCACCCTCCACAACACCGGCAACACCCCCCTCCAGGTCGCCCTGCCCCTGCCCGACGGAGGGCTGTGGGAGGGGACGATCCCGGCGGGTGGGGTTGTCCATCTGAGCCCCACAGCCGTTGTCCCGACGAACGGCGATCCCTTCGTCGCCGCCTTCACCGCCGCCGGCACCGACGCGCTGGGGGCTGAAGTGACCGACGACGCTGCCGTCTCCACCGACGTCCTCCATCCGGCCCTGCGGCTCTCCCTTACCCCCTCCGTCGGCGAAGTCCGTGCCGGAGATGCGGTGGTCCTCACCTTCGTGGCGACCAACATCGGCGACACCTCTCTCTACAACGTCTCCATCGCCTTCGACAATGGCACCCCGACCGACCCGGCCGACGATTACACCCTCTGCATCCTGGCCGAACTGGAACCGGGCGAGAGCTTCTCCTGCGATGAGACCGTGGTCCCGGAGGAGAGCACCACCTATGCCGCCTCCGCGACCGGGCGGGATGGCCTGGGCAGGACGGCGGGGGATGAGGACGAAGAGACCGTCTCCGTCGTACCGGATGACTCCGACGCCGACGGGGATGGCACCCCCGATTATCTGGATTCCGACTCCGACAACGACAATATCCCGGACCTTGTCGAGGGGACCGGCGACGCCGATGGGGATGGCACCCCCAACTACCTGGACTCCGACTCCGACGGCGACACGATCCCCGATGCGGTTGAGGGGGCGGACGACGCCGACGGGGACGGCACCCCCAACTTCCTGGACCTGGACTCCGACGGCGACATGATCCCTGATGCGGTTGAGGGGGCGGACGACGCTGACGGCGACGGCACCCCCAACTTCCTGGACCTGGACTCCGACGGCGACACGATCCCCGATGCGGTTGAGGGGGCGGGCGACGCTGACGGGGACGGCACCCCCAACTTCCTGGACTCCGACTCCGATGGGGATGGAATCCTCGACCGGGTGGAGTGGAACACCGACGCCAATGGGGACGGGGCCGTGGACGAGCGGGACCGGGATGCCGACGGCGATGGCACGCCCAACTACCTGGACCTGGATTCAGATGGCGATGGGAAGCCGGACGCCGAAGAGGGCACCTGCGATTCGGACGGCGACGGGATCCCCGATTTCCTCGATCCAGACGACGAGGGGGGCACGACCGCCTACACCTACCGCATCTTCCTCCCCGTCATCCTGGCCAACAGGAACTAGAGGATGGGAGTCCGGAGGATGGTTCGACCTTTGTAAAGGGGTTTGAGCCATCAGCCCGGGGCTTCTGGCTCCGGGCTGATGTGTAGGAATCCGTGTTTTCTGTACTCCGTGGCAGGAATTATAAGGAGGTTGGTATGCAGAGGATGAGACAGGCTTTTGTTCCCTTCTTTATCGCCATGGCCCTGGCCCTGGGCTTTGTGCTCTTGCTGGCGTCGCCTACCCGCGCTGGCAGCTACACGGTCAACAGCACCGACGACGTCAACGACGGCACCTGCAACGCGACCCACTGCTCATTACGGGAGGCGATCACTGCCGCCAATGCCAATCCCGGCCCCGACACGATCTCATTCGATCCCTCCCTGGCCGGTCAGACCATCGTTATTACCGGTTCCGTTTTGACCATTGAGGGATCCGGTAGCGTCAGCACCACCATCAACGGGGATGTGGACGGCGATGACACGCCCGACGTTACCCTCTCCTATGGCGGCAGCACTTCCGGGATCAGCGGCATCCGCGTCCGCTCCTCCGGCAACGTGATCCAGAACCTCGTCATCCAGCAATTCACCGGCCACGGCATCTATCTCCAGGGGGCATCGTACACTGTCAACGACTGCCTGATCAGCCATACCACCGTCCTCTCCAACGGCTACTACGGGGTCTACGTCGAGAACGCCAATGGCACCAGGGTTATCAACAGCCGTGCTTCCGGTAACGCCTACAGCGGCATCGGGGTGAACAGTGCCGCCAGTGTCCAGATTGTGGGCAACCTGATCGGGGTGACTGCCGATGGAAGCGCTGCCCAGCCCAACGATCGGGACGGCCTCTATCTGTACGGAGCGATGACCGCCACCATCCGGGGCAACACCATCTCAGGCAACCGGCGCAACGGCGTCCTGATCGAGGGAGGGGCCTTTGGGAACGTGATCGCCGGCAACCGGATCGGCACCAACGCCGCCGGGACCGCCGCCATCCCCAACGGCACCGGCTACTCCGACGGCCGCGACGGCATCCAGTGCTCCGGCTTCGGCGGGCACGACAACCTCATCGGCGGCCTGAGCGATGACGATGCCAATATCATCGGCGGCAACACCCGCGCCGGCATCTTCTTCGATGGCCCCAACTGCTACGCCAACCGCATCTTTGGCAACTATATCGGCACCAACCCCGCCGGCGCCGACCTGGGCAACGGGGCCTACCCCGACGCCGGGGACGGCGGGATCGAGATCGAGGACGGAGCCCACGATAACTTCATCGGTTTCACCAACACCGATGCCGCCACCGGCCGGGCCAATATCATCCGGTACAACTACCACGGGGTCCGGCTCTCCGGCTTCAACGACCCGCCCCAGGGCAACCGGGTGATCAGCAACACCATCGTCGGCAACGACCTCTACGGCATCGTCAACCAGCTCACCCACCGCAACACTGTCTCCACCACCCCCGCTACTGGCGACAACCTGATCGCCTATAACGTTATCTCCGGCAACACCCTCACCGGCATCTACAACTGGGGGGCCTCCCCCTTCATCCTGACCAACACCATCACCTATAACAGGGACTTCGGCATCGCCAACCGTGTCTACTTCAGCGAGGCCAACCACGCCGCCGACCTGCTCTCCATGCCCTACATCGCCGGCAACCTCCTGGATGCCAACGGCAACGACGACATCTTCTCCCGGGATACCGCTCCGCTGAACAAGGCAACCGTCCATCAGGATAACGACTTCGGCACCGCGCCCGGCGACGCCCGTGTCTCCCAGCGCTGGTTCGGCGCTGTCGAGGTCCTCAGCGGCACGACGACGGTCACCAGCAGCGCCCACCTTACTGTCTCCATCACCACCTACGCCACCTCCCGCGTCCCCTGCCCTGACGGGTCCTGCCAGGGCACCGCCTACGCCCAGGCCAGCGCCAGCCCTGAACAGGGAATCTGGGGGCCTCCGGGGATCAACTACACGGACATCGAAAACCTGTCCACCGGCACGACCACCTGGTTTGAGCTGCGGGAGTACGAGGTGGACCAGAGCGGCAACGTGATCACCTACTCCAGAATGCTGGTCACCGTTGATGGGGAGCGCATCGGATCGGCGGTGTTCAGCTACGACGGCATCAGCACCACCGATCCGGTGGACCCGGACCATCAGCTTCCCTTCTGCGAGATGACCGGCATCCTTTCCGACCCTGCTCACTCCCTCTGCCGCTATCAGATCGCTGAGGTGGTTGTCCAGCCACCCGGCGGCGACGCCGACGGGGACGGCATCCCCGACGACGTGGAGGGGGCTGGCGACGCCGATGGGGATGGCACGCCCAACTTCCAGGATACCGATGCCGATGGGGACGGCATCCCCGATGAGGTGGAGGGGGCCGGCGATGCCGATGGCGACGGAACGCCCAACTACCTGGACACCGACGCCGATGGGGACGGCATCCCCGACAGCGTCGAGGGGACGGGCGACGCCGACGGCGACTCCACCCCCAACTACCTGGACACCGATTCGGACGGGGACGGCATCCCCGACAACGTCGAAGGAGCGGGTGATGCCGATGGGGATCATACCCCGGACTATCTGGACGCTGACTCCGATAACGACCGGATCCCGGACGACGACGAGTACTACAGTGGCGGGAGCGACGACAAGCTGGCCACCAACTGCACCGCCGACACCGACAACGACTCGATTCCCAACTGTGAGGATAACGACGTGGATGGGGACGGGATTCCCAACTATCTGGACGAGGACGCCGACGGGGATGGCCTGCCCGATGCTCAGGAGGGGACAAGGGATGCCGATGGGGATGGCCTGCCGGCCTGGCTGGACGATGATGAGCACACCTACTACATCTACCTGCCCCTCGTCCTGCGCAACTACTCCCCATAATCGGCGGAGGGAACAACGGTGCGACGCTCCCCGAAGGAGCGTCGCACTGTTTTCCGGCCTGCAGGTAATACTTATCCGCGTAGCGCAGGCCGCCAGGCCTGTTTATCCGCAGGCTGACAGCCTGCGTTACGTGGGGCAGGCCGCCAGGCCTGCTTGGGGATGAAATCCGCGCACGCAGCTCCTGGAGTTTATACCCCTAACGCCTCCTGCAGCCCGTCCCCCAGGAGGTTGGCTGCCAGGACGGTGAGGGTAAGGGCCAGGCCGGGAAACCCTCCTGCCCAGGGAGCTTCCCGCAGGTAGGCCCGGCCCTCGGCCAGCATCGCTCCCCACTCCGGCGTGCCTGGCGGCACACCCAGCCCCAGGAAGTTGAGGGCGGCCCCGTTGAGAAGGACCCAGCCCAGTTGTGTGGTGGCGAAGGCGATAAGGGCGGGGGCGGCGTTGGGCAGGATGTGGCGAAGGGCGATACGGAACGGGGGCACCCCTGTGGCCCGCGCAGCCTCGATATAGGGCTGCGCCCGCACCTCCAGGGCTACAGATCGGGCCACCCGTGCGTAGGGTGGGGCTGCGGCCAGTCCTACCGCCACAGCCACCGGTGTCAACCCCGTTCCCAGCACCGCCACCGCGGCCATCGCCAGAAGGAGGCCGGGGAAGGCCAGCAGACCGTCCACCAGCCGCATCAGCAGCACGTCCACCCGGTCCCCCAGGCTCCCCGCTGTCAGTCCCAGCGGAAGCCCCAGCCCCACCGCCACAGCCATTCCTATCAACCCCATTTGCAGGGTCCACCGCCCTCCCCAGAGGAGTCGGGTGAGGATGTCCCGGCCCAGGAGGTCTGTCCCCAGCACCGCTTCCGGACCTGGCGGGAGGAGGGAGCGCTCCGGAGCCGCGGCCAGGGGGCCGGCGGGGGCCAGCACGGGGGCCGCGATGGCAGCGCCCCCCGCCAGCGTTAGCCAGATCAGCGCGGCCAGGGCTGCTGGCTGCCGCAGGAGGGGGCGACGGGGAGGGGCGGTCCATTCGATCATCCCGTCTCCTCCCGCAGCCGGGGATCGAGCCAGGCGTGGAGGAGGTCCGCCATCAGGTTAACCAGGACGTAGGCCAGTGCTCCCACCACCACCACTCCCCGCACCACTGGCAGGTCCCGCCAGAGAATGGCCTCCACTGCCAGCTTCCCCAGGCCCCGTCGGGCGAAGACCGACTCGGTGACCACGGCGCCGCCCAGGAGGAAGCCGAACTGGAGGGCGGTGACTGCCAGGGCCGGTCCCGCGGCGGCGCGGAGGACGTGGACGAAGAGGACCCGTCGGTTGGGCAACCCCCGTGCCCGTGCGGCCAGCACGAAGGCGGAGCCCAGCACCTCTGCTACCTGCGCCCGCACCATCCGGGCGATGGAGCCGGAAAGGGAGAAACCCAGCACCAGTGCCGGCAGCACCAGGTGGCGTGCTCCCCCCTCGCCGGTAGCGGGCAGCCAGCGGAGGCGGAGGGAGAAGAGGAGGATGGCCAGGAGGCCGGACCAGTAGGTGGGAGTGGAGAGGCCCACCACGGCCAGCGCCGTCGCAAGGGTATCCACCCATGTCCGCCGACGGACAGCGGCCAGTACCCCCAGGGCTGTTCCCAGCACCACTCCCACCACCATCGCCGCAGCGGCCAGCTCGGCCGTCGGCCCGAGCTGCTCCAGGATCATCCGGCCCACCGGCCGGCCGTGCAGCCACGAGCGGCCCAGGTCGCCCTGGCCGATGGCGAGGATATAGCGGATGTACTGGAGCAGGAGCGGGTCGTCCAGCCCCAACTGTGCCCGTCGCTCTGCTACCTCCTCGGCGGTCGCCCCTGAGGCAGCCAGCAGTGCCTGGGCTGGGTCGCCTGGCGTCAGCTTCAGGGCAAAGAAAGCCAGCGTGGCAGAAAGCCAGAGGACGAAGACCGCTCCCAGCAGCCTTCGTCCCGCATATCCCACCCCCATCCCCATCCCCCAATCCCCCAATCCCCCAATCACCCAGTCACCTGACCCCCAATCACCCGTTCACCAAGCCACCCGGTCACCGATCCACTCACTGCCCGCCGACCGTCACATCAATCAGCCAGGGAAACCACCCCCGCGCGTCAAAGCGGAGCCCCTGCACCCGGTTGTTTATGCCGTTCAGGTTGACGTAATCGCGGATGGGGATGACCAGGGCCTGATCCATCACCCGTTGCTGGACCTGGCTGTAGAGGGCAAGCCGTCGGGCCGGATCGGACGTGCGGGCTGCCTCCTCCAGCCAGCCATCCAGCTCCGCATCCTCCACCAGCGACCAGTTGAAGAGGGCCTGGGAGTGGAAGAACTTGCGCAGGATGTCGGGGTCGCTGTCGGAGAGGGTGAAAGGGAGCAGATGGTGGCTGCCGCTGCCGCCGATCTCCAGCGCCTCCGGGTAGCTCACTACCCGGCTCTCCACGGCCACTCCCAGCCCTGCCCATTGGGCGGCCAGGAGCTGGCCGATCTCCGGCATATACCCCCATCCCATCAGCACCATATCCAGCACCAGTGGCTCCCCATCCCGATCGAGGACCCCGTCGCCGTCGGAATCAGCCCATCCGGCCTCTGCCAGCAGTGCTGCCGCTTTCTCCGGATCATAGGGGTAATATCTCTGTACGGCCGGGTCATAACCGAAGGTCACCGCTGTCAGCGGGCCATAGGCTGCCGGGGAAGTGTCCCGGAAGATGGTGGAGACGATTGTCTGTCGGTCGGTGGCGTAGAGGAGGGCCTGCCGCACCCGGATGTCGTCCAGCGGGGGGCGGGTGGTGTTCATAAACATCATCAAGGAAGCGCCGGGCAGGGCCACCGCCTCGATGCGGAAGTCGGCGCTCTCTGTCAGTCGGACGGCGTCCTGTGGCGGGATCTCCCCCATCACATCCGCCTCCCCCGTCTCCAGGGCGGGAGAGCGGGTGGCCGGGTCTGTGAAGAAGCGGAACTCCACCTCGGCCAGTTGGGCCGTCCTGTGCTGGTAGACCGGCGGCCCCCAGGCGTAATCCGGGTTGTATCGCAACAGGAGATGATCCCCAGGGATGTACTCGACGAAGCTGAACGGGCCGGTGCCCACCTGGTGGAGCTGGTAGTCGCCCCCCCACTCCTCCACCGCTGTCGGGGAGGCCATTCCCAGATAGACCTGGCTCAGCGAACCCAGCAGCGGGGCGAACGGCTCGCTCAGGACGATGCGGACCGTATACTTGTCCACCACCTCGGTCCGTTCATAGGGGCCGAGCATGAAGCGGGCCTTCTGGGAGGCCAGGTCGGGGCTGGTGATCCGATCCAGGTTGAAGCGGACCGCCTCGGCGTTGAAGGGGGTGCCGTCGTGGAACTTCACCCCTTTCTTGAGGTAGAAGGTGTAGATGAGGCCATCTTCGGAGACCTCCCACCGCTCGGCCAGGCCGGGGACGAACTCCCCGGTCGCGGGGTCCTGATAGACCAGCGTGTCGTAGACCGAGGTGAGGGGGATCCCCAGCTCGGAAGACGCGTTGACGTGGGGGTCAATCCCCGACGGGGCCAGGGTCAGGCCGTAGACGATGCGGCCTTCAGGCTTCGGTGCACAACTGACCAGAAGGACAATGGCGGATACCAGCAGAAGAAAGAGACAGCGTCGCATGTATTTTTCCCTCCTCATGGAATTTTTTTCCTCTGTGCTCTTCATGCTTTTTCTGTAGTATTTGCGGTCCTCATTCGTCGGCGTGGAAAAGCAGCCTGCGCCCGTTGCCCCGCACGCAGACGTGGCGCTCGCCCGGTTCAAGCGGCTCGCCGCAGAGGGGGCATTGGGGCCGGCCCGCTGCCACAACCTCGGCAGCGTGTTCGGCCAGCGCGTACATCTGCGCCCGGGAGCACCAGAAATGGACCTCGGGGGCTTCTGCTCCTTCCTGGACCAGCGCCCGGGCGACCAGGACGAGCGCGTCCTCGTCGGGATCGTATCCCAGCCCCAGGCTGCCGACCCGGAAGAGGGGGCGCAGGGGTTCCCGCAGTTCCAGCTCGGTGGGGATAGGGGTGCCTTCAGGGACGCCCCCCAGTTGTTCCAGAAGCTGCTGGACCCCCAGAGAGAGGGCGGCGGCATGTTCCTTTTCGATGATCAGACTGACCACCAGGTCCCCCTGCCCGGCCTGCAGGTAAAAGGTGCGCTGGCCCGGCGGGCCGACCGTCCCCACTGTGATGAAGTCCACACGACTCAGGCCGAGAAACTCTGGTGACACTCTATCCTCCCTTCCCGCCCTCCAGGCGGGGCAGATGGCTGGTGTCGTTCAGGCACACCAGTTGGGGGACCGGCCCCTTGAAAGAAAGAACGGTGAGGGAAGCCGGCGCAACGCTCAACCGGCGGAAGAGGTCGAGGGGGAGGCCCACGTAGTAGGCAACCGCTACCCGTATCGGATCGGCGTGGGAAAAGGCAGCCACGGTCTCCTCAGGATGGGCAGCGCGGATCTCCTCGATGGCGGCCACGATCCGCTTCTGCACCTCCCAGGCGCTCTCCCCGCCGGGGAAGGGAGTGCCGGAAGGGTAGAGGGCCATCACCTGCCAGTGTCGGCGGCGGCGCACCTTTTCCACTGGCTGGCCACTCCACCGGCCGCAATCCACCTCGTGCAGCCCAGGATGGACCCGCACCTCCAGACCCAGGCGGGCCGCGACCGGCTCTGCCGTCTCCAGCGTCCGTTCCATCGGACTGGAGTAGATCGCCGTCAGCCCGATTCCCGCCAGTCGCTCCGCCAGCGCCAGGGCCTGTGCCTGTCCCTCCTCGTTAAGGTGGATTCCCGGCAGCCTCCCCCCCAACCGTTTTTCCCTCAGCAGGTCGTTAGCCGCATGACGGATCAACAGGATCGTCGTCATACCCCTCCCCCAAGTCCCGGTTCGTAGGCGGTGATGGCCGCCCGCCATGGGTCCGGGATCGGCACCGACCGGCCGGCCCGGTAATCGTAGCAGACCTGCACGCTGCGGGCGGTGGCTGCCAGGCGGCCGTCCTCTCCCTCCAGCCGATACTCGAAGATGAAGCTGGAGTTGCGCAGCTCGCTGATGCGCACCCAGATGGTCACCCGTTCTCCCAGTGAGAGGGGGGAATGGTAGGTGCAGTTCACCTCGGCCAGGATCATCCCCACGTCCTCCAGACTCCGGAAACCCAGGCCCATTTCCTGCATGTAGTGGATGCGGGCCTGCTCCAGATAAGTGAGATAGACAGCGTTGTTGACGTGCCCCAGGGCGTCCAGATCGCGCCAGCGCACCTCCAGGGTGGTGGAGAAACGAAAGAGGTCGTCCTTCATCGTATTGCCCTTGCCTCCAGCAGTTATTTTAACTCAATGAGACGGACTTCCCCCGTCTCCAGGTCAACGGAACAGGCCGAGCGAGATTCCCACCGGATTCCCCCCAGCGCACCGGGGTTGATGATACGGGTGGGGCCTGCCTGTCGGACGGCCCGCCGGTGGGTGTGGCCGTGGAAAATGTAGGCGTACCCGCCCTTCTGGATCAGGTGGTGTAGCAGCGGCTCGTCGTCGCCGTGGATCAACGCCACAAGAAAACCGTCCAGCACCAGCTCATGCAGACGGGCCAGCCGGCCTGGCCCGTGGATCGCCTCCACCGCCAGGCCCAGGGCTGGCATACGGTCCATGTTCCCCTGGGCGAAATAGACGGTGAAGCCCTCCAGCGCCTCCACGACGGTCGGGCCACAGACATCCCCGCAGTGGAGGAGGGTGGCGATTCCCTCCCGGGCGAAAAACTCGACCACCTTTCGGGTGTTCGCCAGATTGTCGTGGGTATCTGAAAGTATCCCGATCCTCATCGCACCAGGGGATGATACCAGAAACCGGCGGAAGGGGCAAATGGACCAGGTGGTTGGGTGCATTTCAGTTTGGTGGCGAGTTACACCTTAATTTCGCCCACCTGATGGTGGTTTGATCCCTCACCCCTCCCCCTACCCCCTCCCGTGGGGTGAGGGCCAGGCAGAGCAATTAACCTCCAGCGCCGGCAGTTACCACATTTTCCAAAAAACTGAAATGCACCCGGTGGTTTTCCCCCTTGACGCCTGGGCAAAATGGAAGTAGTATGGAGCACCTGGAGGATTCAGAGGAGGAAAAGCATGGACCGATTAGAGTTGCTGCGCGAACTGGTTGTCCAGGCAGAGAGCAAGATTCTCTTGGTGGTGCTGGACGGTCTGGGAGGGCTGCCGCTGACCCCTGATGGCCCGACCGAGCTGGAGGCAGCTCACACGCCCAACATGGATGCCCTGGCGGCTGGCTCCATCTGTGGGATGAGCACCCCGATTGCGCCCGGCATCGCCCCTGGCAGTGGCCCCGGCCATCTGGCCCTGTTCGGCTACGACCCGCTCCGGTACGAGATCGGCCGTGGCGTGCTGGAGGCGCTGGGTATCGGGTTCGACCTGCAACCTCAGGACATCGCCGCGCGGGGGAATTTCTGCACGCTGGACCCCGAAAGTGGGGTGATCACCGACCGGCGGGCGGGCCGTATTCCCACCGAGGTATGCGCCCGGCTGTGTGAAAAGCTGCGGGCCATCCGTCTGCCCGGTGTGGAAGTTTTCGTCGAGCCGGTGAAGGATTACCGCTTCGTCCTGGTGCTGCGCGGCGAGGGGCTGGAGGACGGCCTGACGGAGACGGACCCGCAGCGGACGGGCGTACCGCCGTTGCCGGTAGAGCCGCTACGGCCAGAGGCAGCCCCCACCGCTGACCTCCTCAACCGGTGGCTGGCGGAGGCCCGCCAGCTCCTGGCCGACGAGCACCCTGCCAACGGATGTAACCTGCGCGGCATCGCCAGGGATCCGGGGTTGCCCAAGATGCCGGAGATTTACAAGCTCCGTTGTGCCGCCATTGCCACCTACCCGATGTACCGGGGGGTGGCCAAACTGGCCGGGATGGAGGTCCTCCCCACCGGCGATACGGTCGAGGATGAGGTACAGACCCTTAAAACCCATTGGGCAGAGTACGATTACTTCTTTTTCCATGTAAAGAAGACCGACAGCGCCGGGGAGGACGGGGATTTCGACCGGAAGGTGGAGGTCATCGAGCATTTTGACCGGCTGTTGCCGCAGATCCTTGCCCTGGGGCCGGATGTAGTGGTGATCACCGGCGACCACTCCACCCCCGCCAAGTGGAAGGCCCACTCCTGGCACGAGCTGCCGGTCCTTCTCTGGTCGAGGTATTGTCGCCCCGACGGGGTGAAGACATTCGGCGAGCGGGCGTGCATGGCCGGAGGGCTGGGCCATATCCACCATGTGGACCTGATGGCGCTGGCGTTGGCCCACGCTGGGCGGCTGACCAAGTTCGGAGCGTAGGAGGCGCAGGGAGCAAGCCGGGCGTATTTCAATTTCGGGGCGAGGGGTCCTCTCGCCCGCCGGTGGATCACGAATCCCACGAATGGCCCGAATACCGCGAACGGGAGGGATCCCTGCTCCATTCGCGGTATTCGTTTCCATTCCCGCTATTCGTGTTTCCCCAGGTCCGGCCCGGGCCAGGGATATCTCGCCCCCAGACTGAAATACACCTGAGTAAGCCGGGAAGTGGACAGCGGGGCGGACCAGTGGTAAAATAGCGATACCTTTATGAAAAAAGAGCTGCTGGTTCGCCGTATCCATATCACAGGTGTCGTCCAGGGGGTGGGGTTTCGCCCCTTTGTCTATAACCTGGCTACCCGGCTGGGAGTCTCCGGATGGGTGTTGAACAGCTCCTCTGGAGTTGAGATCGAGGCCGCGGGTCCGATCTCTGTTCTGGATGAGTTCGTCGAGCGGCTCCGGGCCGATGCCCCACCGCTGGCCCGCATCGAATCTATCACCGTTACCGACCTCCCGTCCCTGTCCCACGACGGGGGACCGGGCTTTGTCATTCGTCATTCAGAAGCCCGTCCCGGCGAGTTCCAGCCCATCTCGCCCGACATTGCTATCTGCGACGATTGCCTCCGGGAGCTTTTCGACCCCCACGACCGCCGTTACCGTTACCCGTTTATCAACTGCACCAACTGTGGTCCCCGCTTCACCATTATCAGAGACATTCCCTACGACCGGCCCAGAACGACAATGGCTCCCTTCCGGATGTGTCCTGACTGCCAGGCCGAATACGACGATCCCACCAACCGTCGCTTCCACGCCCAGCCTAACGCCTGTCCTGTATGCGGACCCAGGGTCTGGTTGGAAGTCCCCGGTTCCGGGTTCCGGATTTCAGGACTCCGGTCCGGGGCCTCTCCAGATGCGGCCATCCAGGCGGTCCGGCAGCTCCTCCTGGAGGGAGCCGTTGTGGCGATCAAGGGGCTGGGCGGCTTTCATCTGGCCTGCGACGCCACCAGCAGCGAGGCGGTGGCCCGGCTGCGGGAGCGGAAGGGGCGGGTGGACAAGCCCTTTGCCATTATGTCGTTTGATCTCGAAGCGGTGCGGCAGTATTGTGAGGTCGGCGAGGCGGAAGAGAAGCTGCTCATCTCCCGCCAGCGGCCCATCGTGCTCCTGCGCAGGCGAGCCGACTGTCCCATCTCTCCCCTTGTCGCTCCGGGCAACCGCTATCTGGGCGTGATGCTCCCCTACACCCCCCTCCACTACCTGCTCCTCGAGCCTGCCAGCAACGAGCAACGAGCCACCAGCCCCTGGCCCCTCGCCCTGGTGATGACCTCCGGCAACTACTCCGAGGAGCCCATCGTCACCGACAACGACGAGGCGCTGGAACGGCTGGCGGGTCTGGCCGATGCGTTCCTGTTGCACGACCGGGATATCCATGCCCGATGTGACGACAGCGTGACCCGTGTCTTTCGCGGCGTGGAGCTGCCCATCCGCCGTTCCCGTGGCTACGCCCCGTATCCCGTCCATCTCCCCTTCCCTGTGCGGCAGGTGTTGGCGGTGGGGGCAGAACTGAAGAACACCTTCTGCCTGACCCGGGGGCGCTATGCTTTTCTGAGCCAGCACATTGGCGATATGGAAAACTACGAGACCCTCCGCTTCTTCGAGCAGATGGTGGAGCAACTGGCCCGCACGTTCCGTGTGCAGCCGGAGGTCATCGCCTGTGATCTGCACCCTGGCTATCTCACGACTCGTTACGTGCAAAGGGTGCGAGAGGCAAAAAGCAGAGGGCAGGAGGTCCTCTGCATCCTGCCTCCTGCTTCTTGCGTCCTGCATCCTGTCCAGCACCATCACGCTCACATCGCTTCCTGTATGGCGGAGAACGGGCTGAGCGGGGAGCAGCCAGTCATCGGGGTTGCCTTCGACGGCACAGGCTATGGGGCCGACGGGGCGATCTGGGGTGGGGAGTTCCTGGTCGCCGACTACCGCTCCTTCTGGCGGTCGGCCCACCTCAAGTACATCCCGCTGCCCGGTGGCGACGCAGCCATCCGTCGCCCTTACCGCACCGCGCTGGCCTACCTGTGGGCGGCGGGGGTGCCGTGGGAAGAGGACCTGCCCCCGGTGGCGGCTGCCTCTCCTGTTGAACGGGCGGTGCTGATCCGGCAATTGGAGCAGGGGCTGAACACTACGCCCACCTCCAGCGTGGGCCGTCTTTTCGATGCCGTGGCCGCCCTGGCTGGTGTGCGGCAGGAGATCAACTACGAGGCTCAGGCGGCGATCGAATTGGAGATGCTGGTTCAGGAAGACGAGGCTGGTGCCTACGCCTTCGAGCTGACAACCCACCCAACCAGCCATCAGCGACCAGCAACGGGCAACGAGCAAACCGCAACCGGCATCAACCCCGCCCCTGTCATCCGCGCTGTTGTCGCCGATGTCCGTGCGGGAGTTCCGGCGGGTGTGATCGCTGCCCGCTTCCACAACGGCCTGGCGCGGATGGTTCGGGATGTGTGTCTACGGCTGCGGGAGGAGACAGGGCTGGAGGTGGTGGCCCTTTCCGGCGGGGTCTTCCAGAACGTGACTCTGCTGGGAAGGGTCGTGCCACTCCTGGAGGCGTCCGGCTTCACAGTCTGCACTCACCGGCTGGTGCCTCCCAACGATGCGGGCATCTCCCTGGGGCAGGCGGTGATTGCGGGGGTCTCCTCATTATTTTCGAGGGATGACGATCCAGAGGACCAGGTAGGGCAGAAGGCCGGGCAGGCCGCCTGGCAGTAGCAGGATCAGGAAAAGGAGGCGGAACCACCATGGGCTAAGGCCAAAGAAGGCCCCCAGCCCTCCACAGACACCGGCCACGATCCCGTTTTGGCGGCGCAATCTATGATTTTCTGTCATGCCCTTCCCCATTTTCGGGCCCCCTGCGTCTATTTGTCTTGTGTCAGTATAGCAAGGATTTACCCCCTTTCCATCCCTCTCCGCCCCCGGCTTGCCGACAACTACCTGACCTGGGGCTTCGAATGGCGCTCCGGGAGGATTGGAAGCGGGGTGTGCGCCAGCGTGCGGTCGGGGAAGGGTACCGGTGTTCTTTTCGTTGTTGATTGTTTTAGGCCCGCTTGTAGGAGCAGCGGTGAGGGGTTGGCAATAACGCTTGACAATATTATCGCATCGCGTTATTATGGGTATATATGATCAAGAGCTTCCGGGACAAAGAGACGGAGAAGGTATTCCTGCGTCAGTTTTCGCGTCGTCTTCCTCCTGAGCTGCAGCGGGTAGCTCAACGGAAGCTTGCGATGCTGGATGCAGCGGAGCGGCTGGATGATCTGATGGTTCCACCGGGCAATCGGCTGGAGAAGTTATCGGGAGATCGGGCGGGCCAGTATAGTATACGGATCAGTGAGCGCTGGCGGGTGTGTTTTGAGTGGGCAGAGGGGGATGCCTACGAGGTGGAGATAGTGGGTTACCACAGGGGGTAGGAATGAGCGAGAGGGAGTATCCGCCGATTCATCCTGGAGAGGTGTTATTAGAGGAGTTTCTAAAGCCGATGGGGATCAGTCAGTACCGGCTGGCGAAGGACATAGGAGTGTCGCCGCGACGGATCAACGAGATTGTTCAGGGGAAGCGTTCGATCACTGCGGACACGGCGCTGCGGCTGGCGCGGTATTTTGGGGTATCGGAGCGGTTTTGGATGAACTTACAGGTGCGGTACGATTTAGAGCGGGAGAAGGAGGAGCTAGGGGAGAGGTTGGTGCGAGAGGTGCGTGTTTGGGCAGCGGAGGTAGAGCGGGCCTAACAAGCGGCTTCACCCGACCGCGCTATCGCGGCGGTTTGTGGGGGTGGTTGAGCTAACCATTGGGGTTTTAGGCGGGAGGCCCTGAGCATGAGCCGCGCGGCGGGTGAGCAGCCAGCTGTTAAATTGAAAAGTCACGCGCCTTTAGCGGACGGAGAACCACAGATACATGAGCGCACAGATTGACCCGTGAATCTCTTTGCTTCATTTCGAGATCCCGCTATGGCCCGCGCACTGGCCGACGCCATCCGCGCCCGCTCCACTCGCCCTGTGCGGCTGATGGAGTTCTGCGGTGGGCACACCCATGCCATCCTCCGCTACGGTATCCCTGACCTCCTGCCGTCTACAGTGGAGCTCCGTTCCGGGCCGGGCTGCCCGGTCTGCGTCACCTCTGCGGCGGATCTGGAGCGGGCTATCGCGCTGGCGCAGGTGCCGGGCGTCATCCTGACCACGTTCGGGGATATGATCCGCGTGCCGGTCAGCAGGGACGCCGCCCATCGCGCCCCTGCAAATCTGGCCCAGGCCAGGGCCGAAGGGGCGGATGTACGGGTGGTCTACTCGCCCCTGGATGCGCTGGAGATCGCCCGACAGAACCCGGAGCGGCCGGTGATCTTCCTGGGGGTGGGGTTTGAGACCACCGCGCCGATGGTGGCCTCGGCGGTGACGGCGGCGGAGGCGGAGGGTTTGGAGAACTTCTACGTCTTCAGCACCCACAAACTGACTCCGCCTGCTACCCGTGCTATCCTAGATGCCGGAGAAGTGGCGCTGGACGGCATCATCGGCCCGGGCCACGTCACCACCGTTATCGGCCTGGAGGCGTGGCGCTTCCTGCCGGAAGAGTACGCCATCCCTATCTCCATCGCTGGCTTCGAACCGCTGGACATCCTGCGGGCGGTGCTGGCGCTGGTGGAGATGGTCGAGGAAGGGCGGCCGGGCATCTCCAACACCTATGCCCGCAGCGTCCGCCCTGAGGGGAACCCCGCCGCTCAGGGGGTGATGGCGCAGGTCTTCGAGGTCGTTGACGCTGAGTGGCGGGGCTTCGGGACCATCCCGGCCAGCGGTCTGGGGATCCAAGAGGCGTATGCCCGTTTCGATGCCGCCCGCGCCTTTCCTGTGGAGGTCGCTCCTGCCCGCGAGCCGCCGGGCTGCCGATGTGGAGAGGTCCTGCGGGGGGTACTTCGCCCCCCCGAATGCCCCCTCTTTGCCCGCGCCTGTACCCCTCAGAACCCCGTCGGCCCCTGTATGGTGAGCGCCGAGGGGGCGTGCGCGGCGTACTACCAGTACACAACACGTAACACGTGACACGCAATAAGCGATCCATATTCTGTAAGACGGAGTATCTACTTACCTGCCCACTCTGGACCAACCCGAAACGCCGACTTCATCACAAATGGCACGAATGGGCCGAATCCCACAAATTGTAGAGTGTTTTTTATTCGTGTGAATTCGCGCGTTCGTGTCATTCGTGATGGCAGCAGGTAGTTACAAGAGGGAGTAGTTATGGAGAACGTAATTCGCCTGGCCCACGGCGCTGGCGGCAGGATGATGAACGACCTGATCCGGGAACTCTTCGCCCCCCCGCTGGACAACGAGTTCCTGCGCCAGATGGCCGACGCTACCATCATTCAACCAGCAACCAGCAACCAGCAACCAGCGACCGGGCTGAGACTCGCCATCTCCACCGATTCCTTCACCGTTCGCCCCCTTTTCTTCCCCGGCGGCGACATTGGCTCGCTGGCCGTCCACGGCACCGTCAACGACGTGGCGATGGCCGGAGCGCGGCCCCTCTGGCTCACCGCTGCCTTTATCCTGGAGGAGGGACTGGAGATGGAGGTGCTGGAGCGGGTGGTGCGCTCGATGGCGGCGGCGGCCCGGCGGGCCGGGGTGCAGGTGATAGCCGGAGATACGAAAGTGGTGGAGCGGGGGCATGGGGATGGCATCTACATCAATACCACCGGCGTCGGCGTGGTGATGGACGGGGTGGAGGTGGGGCCGGATCAGGCGCGGCCAGGGGACGTGGTGCTTCTCAGCGGCACCGTCGGCGACCACGGCATTGCCGTCCTCAGCCAGCGGGAGGGGCTGGCTTTTGAGACCCGGCTGGTTTCGGATAGCGCGCCGCTGAACGGGCTGGTGGAGGTGCTGCTGGAGGCTGCCCCCCATACCCACTGCCTGCGCGATCCCACCCGGGGCGGGCTGGCGGCTGCGTTGAACGAACTGGCCGGGTCCTCGGGGGTGGGGATCGAGATCGAGGAGAGGGCAGTGCCGGTCCGTCCGGCGGTGGCGGCCGCCTGCGAGATGCTGGGGTTCGACCCGCTGACCGTCGCCAACGAGGGGAAGCTGGTCGCCATTGTGCCGCCGGAGGAAGCGGAGAAAGCACTGGCGGCGATGCAGGCCCACCCACTGGGGAGAGAGGCGGTCCGCATCGGCGTCGTCACCGGAGAGCACCCCGGGATGGTGCTGGCCCGCACCCCCATCGGCGGCCGGCGCGTGGTGGACATGCCGCTGGGAGAGCTGCTGCCGCGCATTTGCTGAGTTCCATAAAGCGTCATGCGTCAAGCGTCATACGTTGTGCAACTTGCAACTTGCAATCTGTAATCCGCAATTCGTCTCTTCACATAAGGAGTTACCCCATGTCCCTGATTCATGCCCTGCTTCTGGGCCTCCTCCAGGGGGCGACTGAATTCCTTCCCGTGAGCAGCTCCGGCCACCTGGTGCTCGTCCCCTGGCTGTTGGGCTGGTCCGCCCCGGGCCTGGCCTTCGACACGTTGGTCCATTGGGGGACGGCGGTGGCGGTGGTGGGCTACTTCTGGCGGGATTGGGTGGCGCTGCTCAGGGGAGGATGGCGGGCGGTCCGTGCCCGCTCCCTGGCCGACCCCGACGCCCGTCTGATGGGGCTGATCCTCCTGGGGACCCTGCCGGGGGCGCTGGTCGGCTGGCTTCTGGAGGACTTCTTCGAGGGGATGTTCGCCCGTCCGGTCGCTGCGGCGGGTTTCCTCCTGGTGACAGCGACGTTCCTCACCCTGGCGGAGGCGGTCGCTGGCCGGAGCGGTGCTGGGAGTGAGACAGGGAGGCGGCCGGCCCTTTCGTGGGTGGACGCTCTGCTGATCGGCCTGGCCCAGGCCGTGGCCATCCTGCCGGGTATCTCCCGCTCCGGAGCGACCATCGCCGCCGGGATGGGCCAGGGGTTGACGCGAGAATCCGCCGCCCGGTTCAGCTTCCTCCTCTCCACCCCTGTTATCCTCGGCGCGGGGCTGTTACAGCTCATGGACCTGGCAGGGACGGGTGGGTTGGCGGCCCAGGCCCCGACGCTGATCCTGGGTTTCCTGTCCGCCCTCGCCGCCGGACTGGCCTGCATCCATTTCCTGCTTCGCTACCTTCAGCGCCGTCCCCTCTACCCTTTTGCTCTCTACTGCGTCCTCTTCGGAATGGCCGGTCTGCTCGTTGCCCTTTTCCGATGAAACATGTTTACCCCAGAGGTGTGGAGGACACAGAGTTTCAAAGGCCCGGTCCCGGCCTTTCATTGCTTACTGTTCATTGTATCATTGACCATCGTCCTCCTGACCGCCTGTGCTTCTCAGCCCCTCACCGTCACCCACGAGCCGGTCACCCTGCGGCTGGCGGCAACGGACACCTGTGGGCCGCTGATAGAAGAGCTGGCGGCGGCCTATCACGAAGAGCGGCCGTGGGTGACCGTGCGGGTGGAGGTGTTCAACGACGCCGTCGTCGGCGAGCGGCTGCAGGCCGGTTCGGCCCACCTGGCGGTCCTTTCCTGGCTGGGGGAGGGAGGAGAGGAGCTCTGGTCGGTCCCCTTCGCCGCCGACGATGTGGCAGTCGTCGTCCATCCTGCCGTTCCCGTGGAGGAGCTGAGCCTGGCCGAACTGCGGGAGGTCTTCCGGGGGCGCATCGGGGAGTGGAGCAATGGCACCCCGATCCAGGTGGTCAGCCGGGAGGAGGGGGCGGGGGTGCGGGCCGTCTTTGAGTCGCTGGTGATGGGGGGGTATGACGTGACGTTGACGGCGCTGGTAGCGCCCGATACCGGGGGGGTGCTGAAGGCGGTGGCGACGACCCCTGGGGCCATCGGCTACATCTCCTGGAGCTGGCCGAAGGACACCGTCCGGGCGCTTTCCATCGAGGGGGTCCCGCCCGGGGCCGACGGCTATCCCCTGAGATACGCCCTCTACCTGGCAGCCCGTTCCGAGCCGGAAGGGGAGGCGCGGGATTTCATCCAGTGGGTCCTGGGGCCAGAGGGACAGGAGAGGGTGAGGCGCTATTTGGGCCCTGCTCCGTGATCCGGCAGCCGTGTTATTCTTGTAACTTTTCTGTAACGTTAACGCAGTGATGCTTACCGTAGAAATTGTGTTATAATAGGAAGCGACTCTCAATTCCGACCGAGGTAGATGGATGGACCAACCCACCATTCTTTACATCGAAGACAACCCTGAAAACCGCCTTCTCGTGCGGCGGATCCTGGAAGCGGAGGGGTACACCGTCGTCGAGGCTACCGATGGCCCGACCGGCCTGGAAATGGCGCGCCAGTCCCTGCCCGATCTGATCCTGCTGGATATCAACCTCCCGGAGGTGGATGGGTATCAGATGGTCGGACGGTTGCGCAGCCTGCCGGGGTTGGGAGGTGTGCCGATCATTGCCCTGACTGCGAATGTGATGAAGGGGGATCGAGAGAGGACCTTAGCTGCTGGCTGTGACGGGTATATCCAGAAGCCGGTCGATGTGGATACCCTGCCGGCACAGATCGCTGGCTTCCTCCGCCCGCGGAAAGGCTAGAGGAAGCAACCCGACGGATGAGACGGAGCAGGCATGGCCATCAATCCACAGGATGCCACCGTTCTCGTGGTCGAAGATAACCTGAACAACTTCCTGCTTATCGCCCGTCTCCTGGCCTATCTTGGGGTCCAGCGATGTGAGTGGAAGGCCTCCGGCTGGCAGGTTCTGGAGTTTGCCGAATCCCTTCCCCACATTGACCTGATCCTGATGGACATTATGCTGCCGGAGCGGGATGGGTATGAAGCGCTGGGTTTGCTTCGGTCTGAGCCCCGTTTCCAGAACACCCTCATCGTCGCCGTCACCGCCGACGCCAGCCAGGAAAATATGGAGCGGGCTCGTCAGGCCGGCTTTGATGGGTTTATCGGTAAGCCGTTGGACCCGGACCGGTTCCCTGAGCAGATCCGCCGCGTCCTGCGAGGGGAGTCGGTCTGGGAGCTTTCCTGAGATAGGCTGGACGACCGGCCAGACTCAAGAACAGAAGGGCGGGTCTCTTTGCCTGATGGGCTCATGTTGAGGCCATAGGCATATTTTGGAGACCCGCCCGGTGTGTCACAGGGGGATGTGAGGGCGGTATGGAGCTGGAGGAACGGGGAGCAGGGCCGGAGGTGCCAGAGGTAGGGATGCGGGGCGGCCTCGGCCGCACGCTGCTGACCGCCTTCCTGATCCTGGCCATCCTGCCGCTCAGCATCGTCAGCTGGTATGCGACGAACCGGAACCGGGCCAACCTCCAGCAAGAGGTGACCGAGAAGTTGAGCTCAATTGCCGAATTGAAGGAAACGCAGATCAGGCGCTGGGTAGAAGAGCAGATCGCCGTTTTGAGGGAGCCTGACCTCATGTCCCAGGTAGAGGCGGCTTTGAGGGATGCAAACCCCGATCCCCACCAGGTCCACGCCCGCCTGGCGGCGGCAGCGCACGATTGGGGATTGGCCGATGTGGCGCTCCTGGACTCCGAAGGGCGGGTGGAATGGGCAGGCGACGAGACGTGGGAGGGCAGGAGGATGGGTTTCGGTAACCCCTCGCTGCCCGGTGAGCCGTCGGCGGTGGAGCTGACATTGGACCTGGAAGGGCAGGGGGGGCTGGTCGTGGTGGGACCGTTCCCCTACGACACCGACTGCCCCTACCTGGCCGTCCGGGTCCCCCCGGAGGGGTTGATCCGGTTGCTGGAGGAGACGGCCGGCCTGGGGAGGCAGGGAGAGGCTTACCTGGTGGATCGGGCAGGGATGGCCCTTCCTCAGGGACAGCGGCTGGGTGGTGATGCCGTGCAGGCCGCCCTGTCCGGCAGCTCGTCGGAAGGGCTGTACGAGAACTACGAGGGGAAGCCGGTCATCGGCGTCTACCGCTGGCTGCCGGACCTGGGGGTGGCCCTTTTCGTCGAGCAGCCGCAGGAGGAAGCCTTCGCCGGCAACGATGCTGTCGCCACCGCCGTCATCGCCGCCACCCTGGCCGTCGCCCTCGCCACCGCCGTTATCGCTGCTTTCGTCACCCGCCAGATCACCCGCCCTGTGGTCCATCTGACCGAATCGGCCCTCCGCATCGCCGGAGGGGACCTCTCCCAAAGGGTCAGGGTCTCCTCCCGCGACGAGATCGGCATCCTGGCCTCCGTCTTTAACCGGATGGCCGCCGATCTGGAGGTGCTCTACAACGACCTGGAGGCGAAGGTCGCCGAGCGGACGGAGCTTCTGCAACTCGCCAACTACCAGATCCAGCGACGCGCAATCCAGATGCAGGCCAGCCTGGAGGTCGGGCAGGCGGTCACCTCCATCCTCGACCCCGACCGCCTGCTCAGGCAGGTGGTCCAGGTGGTGCGGGACCGTTTCCTGTATTCCTATGTGGCGGTCTATACGGCCGATGAGGGAGAAGAGCACCTCCTCCTGCGGGCTTCTGTTGGGGAGCCGGACCCCTTCCACGGCTCCGCTATCCCCCTTGGCGCGCCCGGACCGGTGGGGCGGGCCTTCCGGGAAGGGGAGGCAGTGGTGGAAAGCCGGTCCCTCCCGCTGACGGTAGGCCCGCCGGTCTCCTATACCCGCTCGGAGGTGGCGCTGCCGCTCCGGCTGGGGGACCGCACCCTGGGTGTGCTGGATGTGCAGAGCACCGACCAGGTCGGCTTCGATCAGGATGACGTCTCCGTCCTCCAGAACGTCGCCCATCAGATCACCATCGCCCTGGAGAACGCCCGTGCCTATGCGGTAGAGCGGGAAGCGGCGGAACGGCTGCGGGAGCTGGACCGCTCCAAGCGGCGGTTCCTGGCCAATATGTCCCATGAGTTGCGGACCCCCCTCACCAATATCATCGGCTTCTCTCAGTTGATGTTGAAGGGAATTGATGGCCCGCTCACAGAGCAGCAGCGGGTTGACCTGGAGATCATCTGGCACAACGGCAGACACCTCCTGGGGTTGATCAACGACCTGCTGGACATCTCCCAGATCGAAGCGGGGCTGATGGAGCTGGAGTTCCGGGTGGTGGACCTGGCCGACCTGATCCACAGCGTGATGGCGACCGCCAGCGCACTGGTGCGGGATAAGGACGTGGTGCTGCGAGAAGAGGTCGCGCCGGGCCTCCCGGCTGTCTGGGCGGACCCGATCCGCGTCCGCCAGGTCCTGCTGCGCCTTCTGGCCAACGCGGCCAAGTTCACCGAGCGGGGGGAGATTCAGGTGCGGGCCTGGGCGGAGGGGGACCGGGTTTGCGTCAGTGTGAGCGACACCGGTATCGGCATCCCTCCGGCCGATATGGAGCGGATCTTCGAGCGGTTCGAGCAGGGGAGGCTGGAGGATGGTCGTCGGCCCAACGGGGCCGGCCTGGGGCTGGCCCTGAGCAAGGAGTTCGTGGAGATGCATGGGGGGGAGATCTGGGTGGAGAGCGAGGTGGGGAAAGGCTCCACCTTCACGTTTACGCTGCCGCTGGAACCCATCGGGCGGAGAGGGGTAAGGACGGGAGGGGCGGAATGAGCGCAGTGATCGCCATCGCGAACAGTAAGGGTGGAGTGGCAAAGACCACGACCTGCCTTTCGCTGGGTGGTAGCCTGGCCGAGCAGGGCCGGTGGGTGTTGCTGGTGGATATGGACCCCCAGGCCCACCTGACTGCATCGCTGGGCATTGATATGGGAACGTTGCGCCGTACAGTTGGGGATGTGCTGCTGGGGCAGAGTTCCCTGGTCGCCGCCAGCCGGGAAACCCCGGTGGAGGGGCTGGACCTGGTGCCGTCCAATCGGGAGCTGGTCGTTCTGGATAAGGTGCTCTACCAGCGACAGGGGTACGAGTTCCGCCTGAAGGAGGCGCTCGATCGGGCGCGCGATCAGCTCTACGACGCGATCCTTCTGGATTGCCCCCCCTCCTTCGGCACGCTGACGCTCAACGCCCTCACAGCGGCCGATCTGTTGTTGATCCCCACCCAGTGCGAGTTCTACGCCGTGCGTTCGGTCCGCCAGATGCTGGATATGGTGCGGCTGGTGCGTCGCAAGACCAACCCCCGCCTGGCTTATCGGCTGCTCGTCGTGATGTACGACGGCCGCAACAAGGTCCACCGGCTGGTGCTGGAATACCTCCGGCGCCACTTCCGGGAGGCCCTCCTGGAGACTATGATCCAGACCGACACCAAATTGCGGGAGAGTCCGGCCTACGGGTTGCCGGTCACTCAGTATGCGCCCCACACGCGGGCAGCAGCGGAGTACCGGACACTGGCACAGGAGCTGGGTCCGTTCCTCGCATCTCTGAGCTCCCTCCCCACTCCCCTCTCCGGGGAGGAGTCACTCCTGGCCGACCGGCCAGGGGCATCGCTGACCGCAGCTCCACCAGATGGGCGGGGAAGAAAAGAGAGGATGGGCCATGAGCGATGATAAGTTGAGGGACTCTTTGGAAAAGCTGTTCTCGGGTTTCTCTCCGCCGGAACCGGAGGGAAAGCCCGAACCCCCTCCTCCGCCGACCCCGGAGGAGGGCCGTCCGCAACCGGCCCCGCCGCCGACAGTCGAGGAGGTTCCGGTGCGGAAGGTAGAGGCCGGGCCAGTTGCCCCACCGGAGGTTCCGGAGGCTCCTCCCCGTGGCGTCGTGATCCTGCAGCCCATCCGCGAGGCCGAGGAAGAGGAGAAAGAAGAGGAGGTATCGCGGCCCATCATCGCCGCCCGGGTCACAACAGTCCGCGACCGGCTCATCGGGACCCTCTCGATCCTTCTCACCATGCTGGCCGCCTCCGCGCTCTTTATCTTCAGCTCTTTCCGACAGGCGGAGGAAGCCAATGTGGCACTTCAGCAGCTCCAGCTCCAGGAAAACGCTGCTCTGAAAGTGGAAGGGGCGACGATCAACCTCCTCGCCCTTATGGTCGAAAGGGGGCAGGAACGGGACGCGGCCCGCTTTCGGCAGGATGTGGAGGGGTCCTGGGAGGCGCTGCAGGAGGCGACGGATGAGCTCATCTCTGCTGCATCGGCTCTCCCTCAGGGGGACCCGCTTCGGCAGGCGCTCATCCGATTGTACGATTATACGCGCCCCGTGGAGAACCTGACGCGCCAGATGCTCCGGTACGCAGAGGCGGGAAACTGGAGAGTGGTCCGGCGATATACCCAGTTGGGGCTGGTCTCCTTTTATCACCAACGGCTGAGTTCCTCCATGGCCCGTGTGAGGGAACTGACGGCGGAACGGGAGGCGGATCAGCTTGCCCGGCTGAGCGAGGCCCGTCAGCTGGTCCGAAGGGTTCCCGTTGTCTGGGGGCTGCTGATCACAGCGACGATGGTGATCACAACCGTTGCCACCCTGCGGAGCATCGCCTGGCCGCTGGAGCAGATCACCCATGCCACCTCCCGCCTGGCCGCTGGCCACCTGGGTGAGCGGGTTCGGGTGGAGCAGGCGGACGAGTTCGGCAAGCTGGCCGTCGCTTTCAACCGGATGGCCTCGAGCCTCCAGGCCCTCTACAGCGAGCTGGAGGAGCGGGTGCAGGAGCGGACGCGCGCGCTCCAGGAAGCCAACTACGCCCTCCAGCGGCGGGCGATGCAACTGGAGGCGAGCGCCGAGGTCGGTCGGGCGATCACCTCCATCTTCGACGTGGACCAGTTGCTGCGCCGGACGGTGGACCTGATCCGCGAGCGGTTCGGCTTCTATCACGCCGGCATCTTCCTGATGGACGAATCCGGTCGGTGGGCCGTATTGCGGGAAGCGACGGGCGAGGCCGGGGCTATGATGAAGGCCCGGGGCCACCGGCTGCCGGTGGGAGAGACCAGTATGGTTGGCTGGACCGCCCTTCACCGCCGGCCCCGCATCGCGCTGGACGTGGGAGCGGACGCGGTCCACTTTGCCAACCCCCTGCTCCCTTACACCCGCTCCGAAATGACCCTCCCACTGATGGTCGGTACGCGGCTGTTGGGGGTGCTGGATGTGCAATCCACCGAGGAGGCCGCCTTCGACGAAGACGATGTGCGGGCTTTGCAGAGCATGGCCGACCAGATCGCCGTAGCTCTGGAAAACGCCTGGCGTATCTCCGACGAGGCGCTGCTGCTGGAGGCCACCAGCCCCATCTACCGGGCCAGCCGTCGGCTGGCCACGGCGATGGCGGTGGAAGAGGTGGTCAACGTCATCGTTGATCTGGTGAAAGAGACCGACGTGGACGGCTGCATCGTGGCCCTTACCGAGCCGTACGGGAGCCGGGAACCGGAGGTTTTCCACTTCGTCGCCTCGTGGCGACGAGATCAGGAATCCCCTATCCGGCCGGGCACCCGCCTGCCCGTCTCCGCCGCCCATATGCGAATGGAACGGATACGGAACATGCTGGTGGTGACGGACATCTCCGCACCCGGCGCGCTCCCGGAAGAGGAGCGGGATTTCTTCCGAAGGGCAGGGGTTGAGGCGGTTGCGAACATCCCTCTCCGGATCGGTGACCGGTTGCTGGGCTTTGTCGCGGCCTATCGGGTGACGCCCGGCGGCTTCCCCGAGTCCGCCGTCCGGCTCTACGAAGTGCTGAGCGATCAGGCTTCGGTCGCTATGGACCGGGTGCGGCTGCTGGAGCTGGCGCGGCGGCGGGCCGAGCAGGAGGCCGCGGTGCGGGTCATCGGCGACCGCATCGCGCGGGCAGTGGACCTGGAGG
The DNA here is from genome assembly GCA_041082215.1 of Anaerolineae bacterium. GTDB lineage: Bacteria > Chloroflexota > Anaerolineae > B4-G1 > DUEL01 > JBDOIF01. The sequence goes on along the minus strand of JBDOIF010000025.1, from coordinate 2,957 downwards.
GGGTGCTGCGCGGCTCGACCGAAGAGCTGGCCCGCATGTTGCGGGCGACAGGCGTCTACGTCGAGCTGGGGCCGGGCGGGGATCGGGTACGAGGAGGTTGAGATGCCGACCACCACTTTATGGATTGACATCGGGGCCTACGGCCTGACGACCATTGCCGCCGTGTCGCTGATGATGGTCGTCCTGGGGATGGGCATCCGCCGGGTTGTCAACCTGAGCTTCGCCCTGGTTATGGGCAGTGTGGTGCTGTGGGCGGGCTCCTCCGTCATCCTCCGGATCGCCCTCTGGCTGAACACCGGTACCCAGCAGTTCTGGATGGAGCTCTCCACTATGGGCTTCATGCTCCTGGCGCCGCTGTTGCTCCTCTTCACCGGCGTCTACCTCCGGCCGGAGCGGGACTGGCCCTACTGGGTGTCTGTCACCAGCCTGATACTGGTCCTGGCCTTCGGAGTGCCCCTCTTCCAGGGCCAAGTCCTGTTCAACGTGCGGATCGGCCCCGGCGGCACGGTCATCTGGGATCGGACTCGATTCGGCTGGTTGACCTCCGTACCGCTGTTCGTCAGCGCAGCGCTGGTCCTGCTCCTTCTCTGGACCGAGAGAAGGAAGGTGGAAAGGTTCTACCTGCCGCTTGCCTTTACCCTCCTGGTGGCTTCCAGCGTGGTCTTCAGCTTCGTCCAGCTCCCCTTCCCCACCCTCAGCCTGGCGATAACCCTGGTCATCGGCCTCCTGGGGTACGATGTGGTGAACCGCCAGCTCTTCAATCCGCTGCGGGAATTGACGGAGCGGCTGGAGGAACAGGTGGCAGAGCGGACGCGGGAACTGGAGGAGGCGGCGGGGAGGCTACAACGGCATGTCACGTACCTTCAGACCGCCGCTGAGGTCGCCCGCTCCGTCTCCGCCATCCGCGACGTGGCCCAGCTTCTCCAGGACACCGTCCATCTGGTCTCGGAGCGGTTCGGCTTCTATCATGTCGGCATCTTCCTGCTGGACGAGGCGAGGGAGTACGCGGTGCTCCGGGCCGCCTCCTCTGAAGGCGGGCAGCGGCTGCTGGCCCGCGGCCACCGGCTGCGGGTGGGAGAGGAGGGGATCGTCGGAAGGGTGGCCAGGACGGGGGAGCCCCGCGTTGCCCTCGATGTCGGAGAGGATGCGGTCCATTTCGCCAATCCGGACCTGCCGGATACCCGCTCCGAAATGGCGTTGCCGCTGAAGGTGCGGGGAGAGGTGATCGGGGTGCTGGACGTGCAGTCGCAGGAGCCGGAAGCGTTCAGCGAAGAGGACGTGGCGGTGCTGCAGACCCTGGCCGACCAGTTGGCGGTGGGTCTGGAGAATGCCCGGCTCTTTATCCAGGTCCAGTCCAGCCTGGACGAGGTCAGCCGCGTCTATCAGGTGATGGCGGAGAAGACCTGGCGGGAGCTGGTCGAGGCCCGTCCGGAGCTGCAGCGGTACCAGGCCGGCCCCGTGGCGGCCCCCGATGGGGCCTGGGAAGCCCTCTTCGCCGAAGCCCGTAGCCGGGGGGGAGCGGCGACCGCCCTGTGGGGAGAAGGGGGGGAAGCGAGGTATGCCCTGGCCGTACCGGTCCGGCTGCGGGGTGTAGCTATCGGCATGCTGGGGTTCCACCGTCCGGCAGAGGCCGGGGAGTGGCGGCCGGAGGAGGTCGAGATGGCTCTGGGGGTGGCGGAGCGAATGGCCCTGGCGCTGGAAAACATCCGCCTCCGGGAAGAGGCCCAGCGGCGCGCCGCCCGCGAGCAGGCGGTGGGGGAGATCGCCAGCCGGGTGCGGGCCTCTCTGGACCCCGATACCGTCCTCAGGACGACGGTGCGGGAGCTGGGGCGGGCGCTGGGCGCCCGCTGGGCAGCGGTCGAGGTGACGGGGCCGGAAGGCGGGGACGGGGCATCCGGACGTGAGGAGGAGTAAGCGATGCCGTGGGTGTTCTGGCTGGATTTAGCTGCTTATGGGGTCTCTACGGTGGTCGCCACGGCGCTGGCGATGATGGTGCTGGCAGCCGGGGTCTACCACTCGGTCAACCGCCGTTTCGCCGTCTTCGTCTCGGCGGAGGCGGCGTGGGCGATCTTCGCCCTCCTGCTTCGCATCTCGCTGTGGACGTCGGTGGGCAACCCTTCCCTCCTGCTGGAGCTGGCCACCCTGGCCTTTGCGCTCACCGGCCCCCTCCTGCTGATGTTCACCGTCCGCTACGTCGGGCGGCCTGTCTGGGGGGTGGACACCGCGGCAGGCATGGGCATCCTCCTGGTCCTGGCGCTCACCCCTTTCCTCTTCCGCCATCAGTTGATCTACAGCCCCCGCATAGAACCCAACGGCGTGACCACTCACGACCTCACCTTCTGGGGATTCGTGGCGGGGGTTCTGCCGGCCCTCTACTCCTTCTGGGCGCTGATCCTCTTCTGGCGGGAACGCCGCCGGACCGGCGAGCCGTTTATGGCGGCCAGCGTGTTCATCTTCCTGATGGGCTTCGTTATCGGCGGCCTGCTCCGCGTCCCCTTCCCCGTGATGTCCTTCTCCACCACGGTCAGTGTCCTTGTCCTGGGGTATGGCATCGTCAGCCGACAGCTCCTGAACCCCCTGCGGGAGCTGACTGTCGAGCTGGAGCGGAAGGTGGCGGAGCGGACAGGGGAGCTGGAAGAGGCGGTCGCCCGACTGAGGGAGGCCAATACGGCGCTGGAGCGGCGTGCCCTTCAGTTGGCGGCGTCGGCGGAGGTGGCGCGGGAGGCGGCGGCAATCCGGGATGTGGGGAAACTGCTGGACCGGGTGGTCCGGCTGATTTCGGAGCGGTTTGGGTTCTACCATACAGGTGCGTTTCTGCTGGATGAGGGGAAAGAGTACGCGGTGCTGCGGGCGGCGTCGTCGGAGGGTGGTCAGCGGATGCTGGCGCGTGGGCACCGGCTGAAGGTTGGGGAGGTAGGGATTGTGGGATGGGTGGCGGGGACGGGACGGCCGCGGGT